>NZ_NRSM01000007.1 GCF_016584105.1 Ectothiorhodospira shaposhnikovii
GGTCCGCCAGCGCGAAACAAGGATCAATTGAAACAGAAAGCACTGTCTCATCTTCGCAAACTGCAAAAACTGCCCAAGCGGGTTGCGAGCTATTTCCGGGCTGGATCCATTCAATATGCAGTAGTGTAGCTATTTGATTGCCGGGTTAATAACCCGGAAATCAAGCCTGTACGTGGGAGCAAATATAAGCAATCCATCATAATTAGAAAAACCCACATAAGCCAATCTACCTGACTGCCTGGCCAATAGCAAAAAAGTGATTTAGGGGCAAACCAGCCCGGCAAATGTCATGCATTCATGTAGCGCAGAATGCAACATCAGGTACAGGCTTCTACAAAAACCACATCTAGCAACTGGTGCATCGGCATCCAAATATGCAGACACAACACCACAAGCTATTAACCGGACCATGAGCATACCCATGCTATCAAAGCCCCCTGACATTGCCATCGTGATTCCCTTTTTCCAAAAGAAAAAGGGATTACTGCGACAGTGCGTGGAATCAATTCTGTCTCAGGCTGGGGATCTGGATTTCCATATCATTATTGTCGATGACGGCTCGCCCATACCTGCTGACGGTGAGCTTGCCGGCCTGATCGATCATGTGGAGGGCCGAATCAATCTGATCAGGCAACCGAATGCCGGGCCAGGTGCGGCACGTAACACAGGCCTTGATCACGTGCCCGAAGGCACGCCTTTCGTGACTTTCCTGGACTCTGACGACCAATGGACTGGCCCCTTTTTGGCCGACGCCATCCACATCTTGCGGCAAGGATATGACTTGTTTGTGGGCAACAGCGCTCGTGCAGGCAAGACGGGAACCCGCTTTCAGTGGGACGCAGACCCCTATCTCAATCTGGCATCGGAGGAGCACGATCTGCTTGATGCGGATCGGCAGCTTTATCGGTTCCGGGGTGACTTCTTTGACGTTCTGGTACGCCGCTCCAGCCTGATCAGCACCACCACCTTCGCCTACCGTTTCGAGGCTTTCCCGCATGTGCGGTTTGACCCAACCATCTATAATGGGCAGGACCGACTATTTAAGCTCATGCTGGGGCGGAATCTGCAAAATATTGCCTTTTCACCCAAAGTGTACGCCTTCGAGGGGGAAGGGCTAAACATTTTCGACAACTCCCAATGGGGATCCGAGGGCTCGGTAAGGCTTTCGGCCAGCTATATCCGACTGGCCCGCACTATACTCAACAACATTCGTCTTGACACAGAGCAGCATGCCTTCGTAGAGGGGCAATTAGCAGATGCGCGGCATGCACTAGTCGCCAATGTGCTGCACTTGGTCAGACGCCGGTTGCCGGTAGACTGGAACCGCGTGATTGCGGTCTTTAGAGAAGATCCCATGTCTGCACTTCTTCTTCCGACACAGCTGTGGCGCATCCTGCTAAAGCAACGCCGGAACTGACCCATCCGACCCTATGGAACATCGACAGGGGAAGCCTCCCATGCACAGCGTTTCGCTGGAAACCCTATCCGCCCATGAACGACCCTGGTTTTCCGCTCGCCTGCTCAAAGGGAAAGTCAGTGTAGCGGGTACCCATTCCTGCCAACTCGGCCACCGCCTGCAAAACACCAACGGCGCCTTGCCTGATGGCCTGTTCGTGGATTGGCACTGGGATGGCGAAACCTTGGCGGTACGAAATGACCGATATGGCATCTATCCCCTGTTCTACGCTTGTTACGGGGGGGAGATCCGCATCTCTCCCTGCATACTGCACGTACTACAAGGGGACTTTCCCAAGACAATTAATGAGCCAGGACTGGCCATCTTTTTACGCCTGGGGTTTTTCATACGGGAAGACACCCCCTTCGAACATATCCAGGTTCTGCCACCTGGCAGCGAGCTACGTTGGCAAAACGGATTACTGAGCCTGCAAAGAGGGTCCAGGGCCGCACCGCTACCCGCCACCCCGGCAAATTCATTCGATGAGGCGGTAGAGGCGTATGCGGCGCTGTTTCGCAAAGCCATCGAACGCCGGGCACCCACCGGTTCCGATTTCACGGTACCCATCAGCGGGGGCCGGGATTCCAGACATATCCTCTTCGAACTCCTCCGGCAAGGCCATAAACCGAGCCTGACCGTGACGGTTCGATCCCGGCCACCGTCAGCCAACGAAGACATCCGAATCGCACGCATACTGGCGCGGGAACTGGATCTGCGTCACGAGGAGATCGATCGACCACCATCATATTTTAAGGCCAATCTTAAGGACATCGAACTCACCCACTTCTGCGGCAGCGGCCATACTTGGCTGCTACCGGTGTCGGCCTATCTAAAAGGTAGGACACACACCCTTTACGATGGATTAGCCGGCAGCGTCATCTCCGGCGGATTCCAGGTAAATCAGGCAAAGCTCGACTTGGTCAGGTCAGGAAATACGCGTGATCTGGCCACTTACCTGCTGCGCGAGAATCGAATCGAACCGTTCCTGACTGCCACCCTGAGCCCCATAATGGCCAAACGCATGGATGAGGGTCTGGCCATTGAACAACTTGCGGAGGAGCTGGAAACCCACATGGATGCCCACCATCCACTGGTTTCCTACATCTTCTGGAACCGAACCCGACGGTGTATCAGCCTCATTCCATTTTCAATACTCGGCCATGTGGAACAGGTATTCTGCCCCTACCTGGATCACGACGTGTTCAACTTCCTGATGAATCTTGATGCCGAACACTCCTTGGGCAACGCCCTGCATGACGAAACCATTCGCAGAACCTACCCCGAGTACGCCCACCTGCCCTTCGAAGACCACGAAGCCCCGCTAGACAAAGGTAAAGATTACAGTGGATATTACCGGCGGTCCGTCCTTGAGTTCATGAGGTATTTCCTCCGCCATCCAGCAAAGGCGCGCTCAAGGATGATTCGGTCAGAACGTATCATGCTGATGTTGGCAAGGGATCTTTTCAAGCCTCACTGCGAACAGGCCTGGTATTTGCAGCCCAGCCTTTTCATGCTTGAACTGGAACGCGTGGCCAGTCAAGCTGGAGACATTGAGTAAAACATTGCCCTGAAGCCAACTCAAACGAAGGCAGGCAATATCCACTCGCATCGGCCAAAGCACCGTCCTGCTGCCCTGTAAGCCAGTCAGTCGACTCATATCCCTGACCTTGTAGATGAGGCCGCCCCCCCCCGGCAAGATGCCAGCGCCGGTGTATCGGCAGGGAATTGCTCACCAAGGCATGACCACATGGGTTCAAAAGGCGAACCGACTTCACACCCTCATCAAGCTCCAGTTTCAGAGCAGTGGTGATTCGGGGCCGATACAGATCAATCGTCAGTGTCATGGTGGATCTGATTGGCTTCATCGGCTCTCGGCGCAGGGCGGCCCTTCTTCCCCAGGCACCACCCAGCACACGCCAATCCAGCGCCTCGATCAGTCGTACACCAAATTTCGAGGAGGAATGCTTCAGCAGGGGTCGTGGCCATCCGGTGAACACCAGAGTGATTTGATCCTCCCCCTGTTCTTGCAACTCGCACTGCCAATCCGTCAACCCCCAGATTCCCCGGTCTGTTGCCAGCACCGTCACCCAGCCTGCCAGTGCTGGATTTTTCAGCAGTGACTCCAGTGACAATCTGACGGGTGGAGGGCATATCGGATGCCCCAGCCAGGCTGCATAAAATGGCAGGGCACCAGCATAGCGCAATTCGACTTCCTCTCGCGCAAAAGCTTGAGGCGCCTGCCCGGTGGTAGAGACCATGACCAGGAAACCGTCATTCGTTCCTACTCGCATGATGCCCGCCCGTGAGTCATGCATCACCATAGGCAACGATGTCTGATTCAGGATCTCGCAAGGAAGCCACGGGTCGGGCATTTCCGTTCGCCGCCAGCGAGCCCAGGCCAGCAGTCCCGCTGTCCAGGCGTTATAGACGGACAGATGCATGTAACTATCCCAACCGCTTCGATCTTCAGCCGCCGGGTTAAGCCGGAGAAAACCATCGCTGCGCCGCTGGTGACGCCAGCGATGCAACATGCCTCTCAACATGCGATACCCCACCGTCTCCTGATTCACCTTTTCTTCTGGGTCGGCGTATCCCATCAGCACCAGACAGGCAACCAGGCAGGCATCGCCAAACAGGGCATGGGTACTGCGGCCAAGCCCCCCCACATGCCCGCCACCGTCCCAACACATCATGGTCCATGTCAGCATCCGCTCCATCCGTTGCGCCCATGCCGGTTCACCAGTATGCAGGCTGGCCAAAGTCGTGAGCAGGAGCGCCTTGGAATGATAGGCGACAGGCGTGGCCAATTGGCCGGCTCTTTCGGGATGCCGGGGATAATCAATAAATCCTCCCCCTGACGTGAGCCACTGGTCCAGTTGGAGAAGGCTGCGCTCTGAAAGGCGGCGTGCCGTGACGCTGCCGGGATCGGTTTCCAGTAATTCACATACTTGCGCCAGCAGGGTCCAGTTGTTGGAAGGATAATGGCTCTGCAGTTTGCAACGGGTAATCTCCTTCATGACAAGCTCAAAAACAGGATCCGTCGCATCCAGGGTTCTGGACAACAAGAGCAGCACGAGACGATTGAACGGAGCGTGATCCAGCAATTCGGCGGGTGTGGCGCAACGGGCCTGGAAAGGAATTTTCCATAGAGCGTCGCAAGGGTTACGCAACAGTTTCAACGCCAGCGCCGTTGCCGTCTGCCCGTAGTGATCCGGCGGTGTCGCCTGCCCGATCAATGGGTCCATCAAGCCCAGATCAGCGTCCAGTTGCGCGGCTAAAGCCTTGCGGAACCCGACCAGGCAATCATCCAGCACTGCCTTGTTGTCCATCGTCAGTGGGGATATCGGGGAACGTAGATTAGCGCCGGTGTGCATGCCCATCATCCCTGACCGGAGCGGCAACAAAATCAGGGAACCTTATTCGTGAACCAGAGGACGGATCAGCAATAACACGCGCCACCCCGCCAGTGGCACCGAGTGACTCATCCAGCTCCCTGCGCATGATGATCGCCAATGCCACAAAAGCATAAAGAAGGTTGAAATAAGCTACATCCAGGAATGCACCGGCCACCAGGTACCCGACCAGCCCCACCTGGATAGCCCAAGCATATTCAGCCAGCCAGAGGTTGCCTGCATCTTGGACCGCACGCCGTCGGATACGGTTCAGAGTCATGAAAGTAAAGCCCACCAGCAGCAGAAAGACCGCCACCCCCCCGAATCCGTGAGCTCCCATCAACCCGAAATAGATACTGTGTGGTGACAGAACATGTCCCCATGTCCCCTCGAAATTGGCATAGCTAACCCACCAGTCATAGTCCATCCAGGTATTTCTGAAACCCATGCCTGTCAACGGGCGCTCCATTGCCATGTTCCAGTTGACCCCCCAAGCCTGGATGCGTTGCATCGCAGACTGATCCTCTTCATAGGTTTGAATGGTCTGCCAGCGCTCCACCAAGCGATCGGGCGCCGTGATACCCACCACGGATATCAAAATAAACGCCATGGCCACCAAAAACCACTTGTGCCTCATACGCAAGAAAATGAATGGGGCAACAGCCAGCAGCCCTACCAATGCCCCTCTGGAGTACGTTGCAAGAATGGCAATGACCGTCAGCCAGAATGCGCCATAAGCACCCCAACCAATGGGCCGGGCAAATCGATTGAGAGAAGGCCAAGGCCACTGCACCCAGCCTTGATGAAACATGCGTGCGGTAGCCAGGATCAGTGGCAACACCATGATCATGGCCAGACCAATGTAGTTGTTGCCCGAAAGAAAGGAACGCGGCGGACCCAGCACCATGTGAGCTCCACCGGTCATGACGGCAAACAGGCCACCCTTGATACCGTAGAATCCTATGGAAAAAGTGATCACCAACAGCACCGCGAGGATACGTTGCGGACCATGAATCAGCATGGGCGTGACAAAAGTGATCAGCAGGATTTTCATGAAGTGCAACCAGAAATCCCAGGCTTCGTGCGGCACGACGCCCAGCGCGCTGGTCATGGCAAAGTAACCAGCCAGCACGAACATCATGATCATTTCCCGTGTCATGGGCATGGGACGGCGATCACGGGCGAGAAACAGGGCCACCAGGGTGGTCAAGCCAATGACAGTCGCGATCGGAAAAGATCGCATGAACCCCCAGGTCAGGGCATGGGGCGCCATCAGGCCCACCCAGAACCAGGCCACGATGCCTGTCCAGGGACGCATAAGGATGATGGGGATCAACC
Source organism: Ectothiorhodospira shaposhnikovii (assembly GCF_016584105.1). Taxonomy (GTDB): domain Bacteria; phylum Pseudomonadota; class Gammaproteobacteria; order Ectothiorhodospirales; family Ectothiorhodospiraceae; genus Ectothiorhodospira; species Ectothiorhodospira shaposhnikovii. The sequence continues at coordinate 6,187 of NZ_NRSM01000007.1, forward strand.
CCGCCAATATCGCAAGGAGGGCAAGATCGCGCATTCAGGGCGTACTTTGACGCAGAGGATGACCCGCTCGTCTGAGCATGTCTCTAAGACCCGGTAACGGATACCCGGCGGCATAGGCCTTTTCAGCCTGCTCTCTGGCCGCTTCATAGTCTCCCAACCGGAACAGCGCCAAGCCCAGGTTATAACTGACCTCCGCATGTTCAGGCTCCATGATCACGGCCTCCATCAAGGCTGCGCGGGCCTGCTGATTTCTGCCAAGGCGCTGAAAATGCAAACCCTGAATCAGCCTGACGGCCGGATCCTCCGGAGCAAAACGGATGGCTCGATCAAAGTAGCATTCCAAGGTATAACGCGCCCCTCTGGGCTGCGGCATCCCTTCCCGCACGGCCAACCGTGACATGGCATCCAGAGCGGTGTGATGATTGGGGAACCACATCAACACATAATTCAGGTCATGGCCGATCAGGTTGCTTGTCTGACCCCGCCGCAGATTTTGAACATCAGCGTTAAAATGATGCCTCTCCACGATACCCAAATGATGCACTGCAGAGCGTTCGCCGCTGCGATAATCAAAGGGGCCATACCCTTCCTGCCGCTCCAGTGATCCACACAAACCCGCCGACTGCGCCACCGACGTCGCCGGCATGATCAATGACGCCAAGAGCAGCGCAAAAATGCACAAATCCTTTCTTGGTCTGAGCACTGGAAAAGTCTTTGAAATCATGACACCTCCCTTACCATAACTTTAGCAAGGCCAGGGAAACACTGAACAGGCCCTCTGCCGCCCCCTCGCAAAGGCGGGAGCCCAGAATTTCCAGTCTATGGCCAGACTCCCGCCTGAGCGGAAATGCCTTACTCAGAACATCCCTGGAGATATCGAACTAGACGGAACATTCCACGGCTACCAAAGGCACCGAGTCACGACCAAAATTGAAATGTATACGGGATGAATGACTCGATATCATGCACTGCCATTGCCCCAGACAAATGAATAGACAGCTTCCAACCGCACGCGCCCCCATTCTCTGATGAGATGTGATGGAGACCGGATTGAAGGCGGAAATCCTGCTGCAGGAATATTTCACGCCCTCACTGGTCAGAATCTGTCCGGCACTCTGCCAGAGCTTGAGAAATACCGGTGACAGCCGACATGCCGGTTCCACATAAACATCATAGTCCCACACCGCGCTTTGCACAGGCAATGGCCGAAACCGGCAACGCACCTCGTCTTCCAGATAATCTCCTTTCTGAAACCACAAAAATCCGGCAAACCGTTCATTGATGGTGGCGACAAGGCAACGCCCTCCTCGCTCAAAGCGACAAGCAATAACAGCCGGATCACGGGCGGACAACTGAAACAACGGAAGATCGCTTGGCAGAACCTCGCGCACCTGGATCTTGCCGCCACGACGACAAGGCAACAGTGGCTTATCAGTCACAGGCTGAACCATCAGATGATATTTGACGATACGCAGCCATGATCCCGTCAACTTGCCGCAGGCCGATGCCAGCAAGCTCAGCAGCCCATCGGCCCAGCCCAGTAACCGGATCCGCTCCTTGAGTCGGCTGAACAAAGGCTCCAGGATCATGATCGTCCGCGCTCCGCCTGATGCATGGAGATACCCTTACTCAATAGCCTGCAACCAGTCCAGCGACCATTGGGTCACCTGATCCCGCCATACCCGACGAGAGAAAGTGTGATTCGCATCACATAATTCCCTCACGGTTACCCGTGTCTCGTCAAGCAATTTCCGCCATGAGATCGATTGCCGGATACAGCCCCGGAATTCCTCCGCCGTCAGATCATCACCGCTCAGAATAAGTAGAATGGGCCCGGAGAAGCGCCGCCAGCCTTCCGCCATGCGTTCAGGCAACGGTTTTCCCGGGTCAATTTCCCACTGGGCATTGGGCATGTCTGTGCCCTCCTCCCCGGATTGAACACATTGTCGCCGCAGGGCGCGGCGGGCCATGCCCACCAGGGAGCGCACGGAGGACAGGGGATTGATGCGCCCCCCCATCAGTTCGGACCAGAACTCCCGGCCCAGCAAGCGTTTGAGGTAATACTGCCGGAGATAGGCGCGGGCCAACCCCTCCTCAGTACGTACCCAGGGGTTGAGGAGAACCAGCCCGGTAATGCGAGGGTCTCGCCAGGCATTGAGCAGGGCGGCGGAGGCCGCATCGCACAGCCCCCAGATGACCACACTTTCCAGGCCGGGGCTACGATTCATGAAGGTGTCTGTCGCAGCCAGAAGGTCCTGGGATATGTCCTCGAAGCTGCGCTGGGGACCTCCGGAATCCCCCATACCCCGATAATCAAAGCGCATTACTGGTATGCCGGCCTCGGCAAGGTGACGCGCCAAGAGCAGGAACTGACGGTGGCTGCCCACCCGATATTGAGGGCCGCCGACCACGATGAGCACACCCCGCCGGGCCTCGGGATTGCCCGGGTGCATGATGCCCACCAAGGGGGTCTCACCCACGTGAAAGATGAAGGCCTCGGTGGTCATGGCCCCGTGATCTCCACCAGTCGTTCGGTGGTCCGCTCCAGCAATTCCGGCAACTCGTAGATCTCCTGGGTACTCCAGAAGGCCTCGCCGGTCACTCGCAGGATATCCACATTAACGTGGGATTGCTTCCATGCCTGAACCAACCGATCACTGACCGGGGAGAGGGGCTGCTGCTCATTGGCCGACACGTCGAACCAGCTGATGGCTTCACCCTGAGGAGGTCGCAGGTCAGTTTGGGCAAGGGCACGCGCCCACTCGGGGTGCAGGGTGTAACCCGCCACTTCCAGGGAATGACCCGAATCCAGTTGCGCCCGCAGATCCTTGGTGGATTCCCTGCCCTGCCCCATCATCGCTGCGGCCACCCGCAAACGCAGCAACTGATTCAGGTATTGATCACCATTGCTGACCGGCTGCCAAAGGATGTTGAGCGCGGGATTGAGTCCGTGGATATGGGTCAGGTCAGACAGCAGAAGGCATCCGGCTCTCAGCCCCCACAGCACCAGAGGTCCGGGGTAACGAGCCTCCAGATCATCCACACAACACTTCAAATCTTCGATCCATGTGGACCAGCGGGCTTCCTCGAAATCGCCCTCGCTATCCCCGCAACCGTGGAGATCCAGCTGCACCACAGCCCAGCCCCGGGATGCCAGCTGGCAAGCCTGCAGTGCAACCATGCGGCGCGATTTGTTCTGCTCTTCAAAAAGAGCCTGACAGTAAAGCACCTTCCCCCGCGCGGCACCCTGGGCAGGGGTGTGAGTCACACGGAACAATCGCCCGAGCGTGCCGGCGAAAAAGTCCACGTCCAGTTGGGTGGCTTGTGCACTCAGAAGACTCAGGCCTCGGCCAGTTTACGATCCACGAATTCGGTAAGGGAACCCAGCGTCTCAAAGGTTTCCGCGCTGATTTCGTCATCATCCACCATGATGCCGAATTGTTCTTCCAAAGAGGTGATGATGGTCACCACGGCCATGGAGTCGAGTTCAGGCACATTTCCCAGCAAGGCGGTGGATTCATCAAATGAGGCGGCGCGCCCATTCAGCCCCAGCAGGCTGTCCAGCAGGTTTTTAATCTGATCAATGGTGGAACTCGACATGTGTTTTTTCTCAAGAATGAAATATCAGGTACTTGGTGAAAAGCGAAGTATACAGCAGTGATCATGTCCATTCTTAACGCTACATGCTCCGTTCGGATACCGGATATATGGCGGGATGCCTGCGCTTACGCCTTGCATTGCACCGGCGGCGGGGAGAGAAGATTTCGCCCCAACCGCACCAGATACTGTAGCGGTGTCTTGTCCCATGGAGTGAAGCGGGCCAACTGGTACGGGTCCGAGTCCATCCCGGATGCGCCGGGCGCGGTGCTCACGGCAACCCGGAAACCGGCACGCCTGACCATCTCCACATGCCGCGCCTCGTAGTCTTCGCCAGGCCGTCCATTAGGGTAGGCAAACAGGGTCACCGGCTCTCCCAACACATCCTCCAGATCCGATCTCCCCTGGCGGATCTCCCGCTGCGACGCGACATCGTCCAGACAGCGCAGAATGGGGTGGGTGACGGTATGCCCACCCACCAGCATCCCGGCCGTCCGCAGTGACCGCACCTGACCCTCGGACATCATCAGATCATCGGGCAGTGCTTCCAAGGCATGCTCGGACAGTCTGCCCGCAATGGCATCCCGCTCCGACTGTGGCAGATGCTTGATCCGCCGGATGACATCCGTGTAACCCTGGATGCGGCTTTGCGGATCGTGAATGGGGTACTGGCCCAGCCCCAGCCCGGTGAAATCATGAAGACCGTCATCCAGTCTGCGAAAGGTCTCGATCACGGTGTCATTGAACATCCGCCCACCACCAAGAAAACCCGTGGTGACAAAAAACGTGGCAGGCAAACCGGCAGCCTGGAGTATGGGCAGGGCTACCTGGGCGTTATCCGCGTAGCCATCGTCAAAGGTAATACAGGCAGAGCGGGCAGGCAGCGAGCCCTTACGCAGGCGATCCACGGCCTCGTCCAGGGGCAAAACCGTGAAATGACGGGCCAGCAGCGCCACCACCCATTGAAACCGCCGGGCATCCGGATCACCCGGCAATAACGGATCAGCCTCGGGCAGCACACGGTGAAAGATCAGGATGGACAAACGGCCGCGGGGTCCGGCGGGGGACAGCCGGTTCAGGACAGGACGGGTCAGCAGAGACATATCCGGCATCAGTCACTCCCCTCCTCGATAGCCAGCGGATCAACACCTCCCCGGGCTGCATGAATCTCCAGAAAGGCGTCGACCAGCAGCGGGATACGGGTCTGCCAGGCATTGCGCCGTGCATGCTCAAGTATCGCGGACCGATCCCAGACTCTGGACAGGCCCTCGTGCAAACCGGTCAGGAGGGCGTCGTTGTCTCCATAGGGCACGATGATGCCCACTGCGTCTGAATTGACCACTTCTGCATTGCCGCCCACATCCGTGGTCACAATCGGCAGACCACAGGCCGAGGCCTCCAGCAATACGTTGGCCCAACCTTCAAAACGGGTGGCCAGCACGAACATGTCCCCCGCCGAGTAGGCGTACCTCAGCTGATCCGGAGACACCGGCCCCAGCAGATGCACCCGGTCTTCCAGAGACAGGTGTCGGATCTGGTCACGCAGGGCCTGTTCGTTGTTGCCCTCCGGGGTGGGGCCGCCCGCGATCACGAAATGCAGATCTGGCCAAGTCTTCATCAATGACGGTAAAACGGCAATCACATGATGAAAACCCTTGCGTTCCATCAACCCACCGACGGAAACCAGGATACGTCCCTCCTGGGGCAGACCGAACCGTCGTCTTGATTCTGCCCGGTCTTCCGGCCTGAACTTTTCCAGATCCACGCCATTGGCCATTACCTGCACATGATCGGGATGCTGCCCCCAGGCAATCGCCTCCTGCCGCAGGGAGTCCGCCACCGAAAATACCCGCGCGGCATCGGTCAAGGCACGGGAGATCTGATGCCGGTGTGGGCTACTGGGATAGAACCGGTTAAGGCTGCCTCGCAGGGTAATGGTATAGGGGCAACCCAGCCATCTGGCCAGCAGGCGCCCAGCCACGCCATCGGGATAGATGAAGTGCGAGTCGATGATGTCGCACGCCCCTTCCCGCCGCAATCGCCCCATGAGCCTGTAGGAACCCAGGGCCTGAAACCAGCCATCGGTCCATTTGAATACCGCCGGAATACAGAAGAATCTGGGATGGTAAACCGTGATCCCTTCCTGTTCTTCCCGATAGGGGATGGGCGGCCGGGCATGAGGGCGAAACCGGCCCAGGAGTTTCTGGAACGGGAACCAGGGCGCGGGCGCCACCACCGTCACGTTCAGATCCTTTGCCACCCGCCGCATGCGCTCGCGCACGAACAGTCCGAAGTTGGGCTGCATGGTATTGGGATACACTCGGGTATAAACCACCAGATTGGGGCGGGAATCGGATGTCAAAACCGTCTCCAACGAGTCTTTACGGCTTTTGCATGAACAAGGCAAAGCATGATATGAGCGTATCTCACCGTCACTCACTGCCTCGCGGCATAGGCCTCCGAAATCAGGGTGGCATACTTGCCGGACTTCTCCGCCGGGATATGGTCGGGAAATGAGAACCTGATGGGAAGATCCGTGCCCATCATGCCCTGCATCTTGCGGCGCACGTCATCCAGCAGGGCCTGAGGAAACAAGGCATCGCGCACCAGCAGAATCTCGATGGACAGGTCCCGACGCTGGATAATGCGGAACTGTTTGAGATCCGGCACATCGCGCAGGACGCCGACCAAGGCGGTGCGATGAATCAAGCTGCCGTCCCGACTCACGATAAAGTCCGTCATGCGCCCCATGATGTGTCCCAGGGTGGGCAGCGTGACCCCACAGGAGCAGGGTTCCCGCTCCAATGCCACCTGGTCGCCAAGCCGATAGCGCAGCAGGGGCATGCCGTAGCCGTCCAGATTGGTCACCACCAGATCGCCCACACCCTGGGCATCGGGCTCATCCACCTCCAGCAGTACATGCTCGGCGGCGATGTGCAGGCGTCCGGCGGGGCATTCGTGGGCCAGGTGTCCGCCGTCACGGGAGCCGTATTCGTTGCCCACCGGACACTGGAAAATCTCCAACATCTTGTCCCGCTGGTTGGGGTAAAGAACTTCGGAGGTGCAGGTCACCAGCTCGGGACGCCAGCCGTCGAAGGCCCCGGGGTGACGTTCCATGTAGAGGGCCACATGGTAAAGGACGGTGGGATAACCGTAGACCAGTCGGGGACGGAAACGGCGCAGTTGCTCCGCTCCCCGGGCCAGGGCCGCGTCACGGAGGTCCAGGCCGGAGATCACCACCTGGTTCAGAAACCAGCGGTCCTTGAAGCGACGCAAGGCGTCCTGCTTGCTCAACTCCACCGGTGATCCCCAGAAATCCACCTGACGGCTGCCCGGTTCGATACCGAACCAGGCCCGCCCCCGCAGCTTGGCGGCGTTGTGCCAAGACTCCTTGAGGGGATCGGTGTAAAACACCAGGGGCTGGCCTGTGGATCCGCTGGTGGCATGACGAATCAACCGGTCCCGGTGGTCATCGGCCAGTAGGTCATCCAGATGCTCGCGGACATCGGCCCTTTCCAACAGGGGCAGCCGGGCAAGAACGCCGGGACCCAGTTCTTCCGGATGGGACACCCCCAGCGCCTCGAAGCGCCGGCGGTAGAAGGGCACATGGTTCCAGCAATGGGTCATGAGCCTTTGCAGCTTGCGATCCTGCAGGGCTTTAAGGGCGTCCGGAGACAGGCGCTCACTGCCCCTCAGCGAGGCATAACAGGCGGCAGTGCTGCGTCCCCGCAGGCGCTCATGGAGGGGGAACACCACCGAGCGAACGAACCCTTCATGCATGAAACACCCCCCCTACCCTTGCCCGGCCATGGTCCTTAGGCAGATATCCTCAAAACACCGGGCTACCGCCAAGGAGGAGCAGTGATCTTCCACATGGCGGCGGGCGGCCTGTGACAGCCGCAACCGCAGGGCCGAATCCGACAGGAGCCGGTCCAGGGCCTGGGCCATGGCCTCCGGGGTATCCGCCTGCAAAAACTGCTCGCCATCGGTGAGCGGCAGGCCTTCCACCCCCAGCCCTGTGGAAACCACCGGCAGGCCCATGGCCATGGCCTCGTAGGCCTTGATGCGGGTGCCGCCCCCCACCCGCAGGGGGATCACATAGGCCGTGCCACCGTATACATGGGGGCGGATGTCATCCACAAAGCCGGTGAAGGTCCAGGGCAGGTTGCGCCGGGCCGCCTGCTCCACCAGTTCCGGATGGGGCCTGCGTCCCACCACGGTCATGCGCGCACCGGGGCGACGCTGCACCAGCAAGGGCCAGACCTCGTCCATGAAAAAGCGGATGCCATCGATGTTGGCCTGCCAGTCCATGGCACCGGTGAAGATCAGATGGTCCCCGTCACCGGGCGGCTGGTAGGCAAAGAAATCCAGATCCACGCCGGTGGGGATGGCCTCCACCCGACGGTTCCGGGGCATGGCCCGGAATGCCTCGGCATCCCGTTCCGAGACTGCCACCACGGTATCGAAGCGGGGCAGTTCCCGGGCTTCGAAACGAGCCATCTTGCGATGCTGGCCCCGCCAGACGTAGCGTTTCAGGGGGTGGCCGACCACCTCGGCATGCCGGCGAAAAATTTCCGCCTCCACGTTGTGGGTGAACATCACGGTGGGGCACAGACTGTGGAGGGGGGCCAGGGTGGCGGCGTGGATGAAATCGAACACAGCCACCTGGGCGCCCTGCTGAAGCTGTTCACGAACCCGACGGCGGGCAACGGGGTTCACGCCGGCGGCCACGGAGACGGGCTTGAGGGACAATAAATGGCGCAGCCGGGTGATCCTGTGCAACGGCCCGACACTACGGGCCGGCCAGGCGATGAAGCAATCGCAGACCGATTCGATCTCTTCCCGATAAAGGGCCGTCTGTTCGGGCGTAGCCGGCGACATGAGGGTGATGTGAAACCGCCCGCCCTTCATGCCCCGCAGGATCTGGGTGGTGCGGATCTTGCCGCCTTCGTCGGTGGGAAACAGAAACCGGGGTGACACAAAGACCAGGGACGGGCACTCGCTCACCAGCAGATCCCCTGATAGGCGGCCTTGAGGGCGCCGCGGTCCTTGAGTCCCACCAGGTCCAGCACCTGCTGTTCCGGACCGGCGTGGGCCAGCAGCTGTGCCACCAGCGGAGCATCACTCAGCCCCAGGACGATCACTTCCGAGTGTTCGATGAGGGCACGGCAATCTTCCATCAGCAGGGAGGCGATATGAGGCAATGTCTCCTCGATGTAGCGCCGGTTGGCGCCGATGACCCGGGACAGCTGTACGTTGGGGTCGTGGATCTTCAGGTCCATGCCCTTGCCGATCAGACGCTCCGCCAGTTCCACCAGGGGGCTTTCGCGCATGTCGTCGGTGCCGCTCTTGAAACTCAGGCCGATCAGGCCCACGCGCCGCTTGCCGCTGTCCAGGACAAAATCCACCGCATGGTCGATCTGCTGCTGGTTGCTGGGAATGAGGCTGCCGAGCATGGGTAGCTCGGTGTCCTGCTCCTTGGCCATGTAGAGAACGGCCCGCAAATCCTTGGGCAGGCAGGAGCCGCCGAAGGCAAAACCGGGACGCAGGTAGGCCGGGGAAATGTTGAGCTGGCGGTCCCGGGTGACCAGTTCCATCACCTCGCGGGAGTCCAGGCCCAGGGACTGGGACAGGCGTCCCACCTCGTTGGCAAAGACGATCTTGAGGGCGTGGAAGGCATTGCAAGCGTACTTGACCATTTCCGCCGTGCCGATCCCGGTACCCACGAACTCGCAGGGCAGATGTTCGAAGATGGGCTTCACCTGGTCCAGGGTGCGTTCGGAATCGGCACCCACCACGGTGAAGGGGGGATGATCATAGTCCTTGATGGACGAGCCTTCCCGCAGAAACTCCGGCTGGAAGGCCAGGCCGAAGCCCTCCCCCACCCGCTTGCCGGATGCGGATTCCAGCGTCGGTCCCACCAGCTCCAGGGTGGTGCCGGGCTTGACGGTGGAGCGCAGCACCACGGTGTGATAGTGGTCCGTCAAGGCCAGGGCCTCGCCGACCTGCCGGGCCACGTTGCGCACGGCGGCAAGATCCTGGCTGCCGTTGCGGCTGGAGGGGGTGCCGACGCAGATGAAGGACACCTCCGAACGGCGGATGGCTTCGCTCACATCATCGGTGACCGTCAGGCGTCCCGCCTGTACCACCTGGGCAGTGAGTTCCTGGATGCCTTCCTCCACGATGGGGGAGTGCCCCCGACGCAACAGATCCAGCTTGTGCGGGTCGATGTCGACCCCGACGACCTCATGACCATCCCGTGCCAGACACGCGGCCGAGACCGCCCCCACGTACCCCATCCCAAAGATCGCGATTCTCATGCTGGTCCATCCCGATGGTTCGGATTACCATGATTATTCATGTTCCATGATGCACCCGCCATGACCGACTCCCCCAACTTGCACGACGTGCAGCCAACCCAGGGCATTGCAGGCGCGCTGACCACGGCCGACGACTTCGACACCGTGATCCGTTCCACACTTGCCGGAGGCCTGGAGGGCGGTGCCCTGGTCAGTCAAGGGCCGGCCTTCTGTGCCGCTGCCGGTGGTGGTGTGCTGCAAACCGATGGACTGATCCTGGCCCTGACAGGCCGGGCGCATCATGGCGACGCTACCAGCGTGGATGCCGTCCTGCAAGCACTGGCCCGGGATTACCGCCGTCAGGGCACGGCGGCACTGACCGCTCTCAAGGGGCCTTTTGCGCTGGCGATCCTGGAACCGGAACGCGGGCGCGGCCTGCTGGCGGTGGACAAGATCGGCATCCGGCAACTCTACTACGCCCAGGACGGCACCGGGCTGAGATTCTGCACCGCCCTGACCCCACTGGTGGAAGCGGGGCTGGGCGGTGATCTGGATGCCCAGGCGATCCATGACTATGTGTACTGTCATTTCATCCCCAGCCCCCGCAGCATCTACCAGGGTATCCGCAAGCTGCCCGGCGGACACGTGCTGGAGTGGGAGCGAGGGACGCTCCGGGTACGCCCCTACTGGCTGCCCCGCTTTGAGGAAACTCCCGTGGATGTGGCCGGGGCAGGCAAGGAGATGCTGGCGATCATCGAGCAGGCGGTGCGCGATGTTGCCGCATCGCCGGAAGCGCCGCGCACCGCCGCGTTTCTGAGCGGCGGACTGGACAGCTCCACCGTCACCGGGATGCTGGCCAGGGTGAGCGACGAGGCCCACGCCTACTCCATCGGTTTTGATGTGCCCGGTTACGACGAGATGGAATATGCCCGGCTTGCCCGCGGCCATTTCGGGGCCGTCGGCCATGAGTATTACGTCACGCCGGACGACATCACCACCTGGCTGCCGCATGTGGCGGCTGCTTGCGATGAGCCGTTCGGTAATTCCTCCGTGCTGCCGGCGTTTCTGTGTGCCCGCAAGGCCCGCGAGGAGGGGGTGGAACTGATGCTGGCCGGGGATGGCGGGGATGAGCTGTTTGCCGGCAACGAACGCTATGCCAAGCAGGGGGTATTCGAGCATTTCAACCGCCTGCCCGCCTGGGCCAAACAGGGGCTGATCGCGGGCACGGCCCCGCTGGCGAATCTGCCGCTGCTGCGCAAGGCCCACAGTTATGTCACTCAGGCGCGGATTCCGCTGCCGGACCGGATGGATACCTATGCCTTCCTGGAGCGCCACGATCCCCGGGAGGTCTTCACGGCGGGGTTCGTCGGCATGGTGGACCTGCACGCCCCCAGGGATCTGAAGCGAGGCCTGTTCGCGGCACCGGAAGGGGCCTCCCTGCTCAACCGCATGCTGTATCTGGACTGGCATTTCACCCTGCACGACAACGATCTGGTGAAGGTGAACACGGCCTGTCGGCTGGCCGGGGTGGAAGTAGCCTATCCGATGCTGGCCGAAGACCTGATGATGCTCTCCAACCGGATTCCGTCGGCGCGGAAGCTCAAGGGCAACCAGTTGCGGTGGTTCTACAAGCAGGCCTGCCGGGATTTTCTGCCGGAGACCATCATCCACAAGAAAAAACATGGTTTCGGCCTGCCCTTCGGCATCTGGCTGCGGGACCATCCGCCCCTGCGGGATCTGGCCCTGGATGCACTGACCCGTCTCAAGGGGCGGGACATCATCCGGCCCGAGTTCATCGACAAGCTGATCCGCCTGCACCAGGACAAGCACGCCGCCTATTACGGAGAACTGGTGTGGGTGCTGATGGCGCTGGAGCTGTGGCTGGCCGGACGCCGGCATTCGCCTCTTTAAGAACCTGCCGACGCCCATGCCACCGGCAGGTTTCATCTTTCAACCGCGAAGCACCTTACCCTGCTCCAGGCAGGGCTGGTGACCGATGACATCATGGCCAGCCCTACGGGTATTCCGACGCAACCCCGCTACCATCACCAACAACCCCATCAGCAGCAGTCCAATGACTTTCGGTTCCGGCACGGCGGAAGGCTGTTCCTGAAGGGAAGCCGTCCCCCACACTTCCAGCTGGGCGGAAAAGAGATTGAAGTTCTGCGAACCTATTCCCGTATGAGCAAACCACAGAAAGAGGCTCTGGCTGGCAACGATCTCGTCGAAGATGTCCAGCGTGCTGTCAAACACGAAGGTGCTGCTGGCACCCCTGCCACCCACCCGAGTCATGGAATACAGCGAGTCACTGGCCAGAACAGGGGATGCGGCCGGGCGTACATTCCAGAACTCCGTCGGCACCAATAAAAAAGAGGCATTGGTATTGCTGTAGCTGATCGTCAGCGCCAGATGGTCGATCTCACCAAAGGAGAAATTGGAAAAATCGAAAGCGTCGTAGAAGCGCTGACACTCGGAAGAATTGCGTATGGTGATGGAATTGCCGCCGCGGTCATCGCAGCTTCCCGCGCCCATGCTGGCAGCAGCCACCTTGCCCGCCCCCATGCCATAATCCTTTTCCAGAGTCCCCAGAAGCACTGGTGCAGCGGAAACAGCCGCCGAGCACAACATGACTGATACCAGCAGGATTGCCTGAAGAGCGCGTTTTTTGGAGCGCATGATAATGGTCCTTGGATGGGGATAAATAATTTACAAAATATATGCAAAAAATGAGCCAAAATAAAAAATGTGATGCATTTCAAATAAATTAAGGCGCCAATGTGCTAACCGGTTTCAAACTCTGAAACCACCTGTAAAAAAAACCTACACCCACCTCAAGCATCTGCCGCCCTCAAAAGCCGATAACCACAGAAATCTTCACCGAGCGGGCAGAGACAGGCCTCGCCAACAGACCGGACCCAGGCGCTTGATAAGCTGTAAACAGTTCCGACAGGCAATCCGGAAACACCTTAGACCACAGCGCCCCAATGCAAGAAGCCAGGGCCGGGCTTACAACCGTGCCCGAATGAGTACGGCATGGCTCAGCAAAGAACCCAATACGGGCACGCGGGAAAGCAGGGCCCGAAACGACCCGCTTTCCACCCAGGGCTGGAGCCTTTGCAAACGCGCGGGAAGAATCGGGATCCAGTGAATCTCCACTTCCCTGGCGCCATGGCGCCTCATCCAGGATGACAGTTCGCCTGGGGTGTCATAACGCAAGCCCAAGGGGCGCCGGCGCAATCGGGCAACGACCCGCTTGATCCGCGTGAACAGGCAGTCACGATTGAGGGCATCGACCCACACCTCGCCACCATCTCTGACACTTCCCACCATCTCTGCTACCGCCTGCTCCGGCCGTGACAGGGCCTGCATCACACCAAAGCACAGGACACCGTCCAGGGAAGCAGGGCGGATTGCCAGCTGCGTCACATCCCCCACGGCCCAAGTCATCGCCGCCGAACTGCGTTCCCGGGCCTTCTGTACCGAAGGCAGGGAATAGTCCATGCCGATGGGGGTGACGCCCTGCTCCGCCAGATAACGGGTATAACTGCCGGCCCCGCAACCCACATCCAGCCACAGGGCCCCCGGTACATCCCCCGGCCAGAGGCGCTGAAAGTTTCTCAGCCGGGCCTCCAGGCCGGACCGCGTCCAGCCGGCAATATCGGCATCATCCTGACAGACCGTGCCACGCTGGATAAAACGCTGACGCCATTGTTCTTCGAATTTTGGGCGGGGCATGAAGTCTTGGGGAAAATTCTGGGCGGGCTGATAGTTTGAGGCTTGGAACCGCATTGCACAATGCGATGCATTTTCGCGCTAGACTGTCAAGATTGTCACCCTTTTACGCCGGATCCCCCGCATGACCACAGCTCAGACCGAAAACCTCAACATCGCCGCCATGGACTACATGCCTTCCCCCCGGGAGATCAAGGCGCAGTTCCCCCTGTCCGACGCCGCGGCCCGCACCGTCCTCACCGGGCGCAAGGCCCTGTGCGATATCCTGGATCACCGGGATCCGCGCCTGTTCGTGGTGGTAGGCCCCTGCTCCATCCACGACCCCGAGGCCGGCATGGACTATGCCCGACGCCTGAAGACACTGGCGGACGAAGTAGCGGATGTCATGCTGCTGGTGATGCGGGTCTATTTCGAAAAGCCCCGCACCTCGGTGGGCTGGAAGGGATTCATCAACGACCCCCATCTGGACGACACCTTCCGCATCGACGAGGGCATGGCCAAGGCTCGGCGCTTCCTGATGGACATCAATGACCTGGGACTGCCGGCGGCCACCGAGGCCCTGGACCCCATCGCGCCCCAGTACTACGGCGATCTGATCGCCTGGACCGCCATCGGCGCCCGCACGGCGGAATCCCAGACCCATCGGGAGATGTCCTCGGGCCTGTCCACACCCGTGGGCTTCAAGAACGGCACCGACGGCGACCTGAGCGTGGCGATCAACGCCATCCTGTCGGCCGGCAGCCCCCACAGTTTCCTGGGCATCGGCAATGACGGGCAGTCGGTGATCCTGCGCACCCGGGGCAACCGTTACGGCCATCTGGTGCTGCGCGGCGGCAACGGGCAGCCCAACTATGACACCGTCTCCGTGGCCTTGGCCGAGCAGGCCCTGGACAAGGCCGGCATCCCCCGGAACATCGTGGTGGACTGTTCCCACGCCAATTCCTCCAAGAACCCGGAGCTGCAGCCGCTGGTGATGAAGGATGTGATGCACCAGATCCGGGAGGGGAACCGTTCCATCGTGGGGCTGATGGTCGAGAGTTTCCTGGAGGCGGGCAATCAGCCGCTGACCGCGGATCGTTCCAAGCTGCGCTACGGCTGTTCCATCACCGATGCCTGCGTAAACTGGGCGACCACGGAGGAGATGATCCGCAACGGCGCGCAGATGCTGAGAGAGCTGATCGACGATCGTATCTCGGCTTAAGACCTGGGCTCCCGCTTTCGCGGGAGTGTCGATAATTTGCCGCTGGATTGATAACCCGGCAATCAAACCTATCCTCATGGGTAAGCATAGGCAATTAATTTTAATTAGAATAAACCACTTACAAGCCAACCCATTTGATTGCCTGGTTAATAACAACCAGAAACTCTGCGCAACCACCAAGAATCAGGCTGAAAAGATTCATCTGCGATAAAATCAATCCGTGCGGGGTAACAAGTACCATGGCTCAAGATGGCAACGAAGCTGGAGACCTCGCCTCCATCGAATGGCAACGGGAAAAACCGGGATTAGTGTGGTCATACTGGCTGTCCAGGGCAAAATCCGATGGTCCAGGCCTTAGGCGATGGCAAACCTGGATTTGGTGGAAAGGACTTCATGATCCACGGAAAAAGATCAGCGCCTTCATTCTATCGATACGAGGATTTATCGAAGCGCCATATGAAACTTGGGCGGGCCTTCGCCGATTCGGCCACAAGACAAGACGCATACATCACATCCCTCTTTTTACTCAATACCATCACGCCCTAATACTACGTTGGCGATACGGCATACGACCGGAGCACTATTATAGACTCCAACTATTCAAACCGGAGCGCGCGGCGTTCGCACAGCACTTCATCATTAGCATCGGACCTATACTACAGGTCATCCATCGTCACAGCCCTAAAAAACACGATGGAGTGATTTTCTTAAATAAAAAACAGTTCAAGGATTGGTGCGCGCATAACGATATACCAACCGTCGAAAATCTCCTGGAGATTGACCGAGGAAAAATCGTATCCCGCACATCCGATCATTTGCCGGCTTCAGACCTTTTCATCAAACCTACAAACTGGAGGCAAGGTCGAGGAGCCTCTCGCTGGTGGTGCAAGAATCAATCGACCGGCCACTACTACACCGACCATTCCGGGGCAGTGCTGACACCAGTTGAACTTGAAGAGCTTGTTTGCCGAACGTCACTGGACCAGGACCGCCCTTACATTGTTCAAGAAGCCCTCGTGAACCACCGCAGATTACGCAACTTGACCAATGGCGCCCTGGCTACCGTGCGCTTGATGACGATTCGCGATTTGAAACAGCAGGCACACCCCCTGATAGCGGCCCTGCGAATGCCAACAGGTGACGCCGTGGTAGACAACTTCGACTCCGGCAGCATCGCTAGTCCGATCAACCTGGAAACAGGGCTTTGCGGACCGGGCCTTCAGAAGAAGGGATCGCTTCCTCCTGACGCCATACAGGTGCACCCCGACACAGGATCCGCCATCTCGGGGTTCACACTTCCATATTGGTCCGAATGCCTTGCGCTGACCTGCCGGGCGCATAATCTGCTAGAAGCCCAAATCCCCGTCATCGGATGGGATGTCGCCATACTGGATAATGGCCCTATTTTATTGGAAGCAAATCACTTACCAGGCGACGACATTGCCCAGATGCCCGGCGGCTTTCCCTTGGGCATAAGCCCACTGGCCGAAATTCTACTTAAACGTCTAAGAAATTCTTTCATTACTGAATAGCGAGCATCCCACAAGTTTTAGGGGGCTTCGAAAAACACAGTCATTCCAATCATAATATGTAGATCGCCCTCATCTCGCAACCCACTTGGCAGAGTCTACTCAAGCCACCTCAAAAACATCATTCATCACTTTCCCGCGCTGCGCATCGACTCCACGAGTTTATTCCGAATCTCGGCATTAGCACCCAGGAACTCCAACAGCAATACACCCGCATTTGCCACGCTTTTCTGTACTTCCGAAAAATCTTCCGATGAAAAACGTTTGAGCACCACAGATTTTGCCAACGATTCCGTACCCCCTGGGGTCCGAATACCAACGCGTATTCGCGGCATGAATCCATCATTGCGAAGAGCAGATATCAATGACCTTACTCCTCTGTGCCCGCCGTCACTACCCTTATATTTCAGGCGTACATCGGGCATTTCAAGATCCGCATCGTCATGGATAACAACAACCCGATCAATCGGAATATTTAATTTCCCACGAAATTTCTCTACGGCAAAACCCGCGCGATTGATGGCTACGGACGGCTTAAAGAGGATCACTTGGTGCGTTGAAATCTCCGCGCGAGCCATCATGCCATCGACACCTTCAACCCATTCAAGTATTAAATTTTTTGCCACATAATCAAGCACTTCAAAACCCATATTGTGGGGAGTACCCACATACTCATCCCCAGGGTTCCCTAAACCAATTACCAGCCAAATATCTTTTATTACCCCATCGGCATTCTCAGATAACCCTGCAAATCCTTTAATATTTCCCAACTCACCATCAGAACCATGAAAGGTACTTACCACTGGGAAAAAGGCATCCTCCACCATGTGCACAGGGCGATCAAGATAGATACAATCATCACAAAAAAAATTCCAACCACAATCACTTCTCCAGCAAGACACAGGTTGCTCGCGCGCAAGAACCAAGCGAACCAAATGATCGACCCGGTTTGTACCTTTTAGCAAGACAAGATCGCCTGACCTTAACTCGGAACGAAGAAATTCGTGGGCTTTTTTTATTTCCGTAAAGCCAAAAAGCTTATGCTGACTTGCCTCCGTCTTGGCCTTTAACGCCCTCAGTGCGTGAGGCCCAACAAACACAACCAAATCCGCAACCTCCAAAGCACGACGTGCAACTTTCGGATACAACTTTGATGCAGATAGTGAATAGTCCGACAAAGTACCAATCACAGCCACCTTTCGGCCCGCCCTAGCATCAATAAGATAATCATAAATGACAGGCAAAGACCAATGGGGAGACTTAAAGTCGTCACGAATGAAAGTTACGCCATCCGCACATTCGACCACCTGCATTCTTCCCGGCGTGGTCATTGGCTCCTTAATCGCTACTATGCATTCGTCAATACGCATGCCAGCGGCAAGACCAACCCCCAAGGCGGCCAAAACCGAAGTAGCCAGGTGAACACCATGCAGACTGGTGTTGACAGTATAAGATTCACCCTGATGCTCAACTTTCAGGGTCAGCGACTGTGGGAATCCAGACGATGCCGACAATAGACGCAAATCCGCTTGCGGCGAGGAACCAAACCAGACACAGCGGGCTGCCGCTTTCTCGCCGACGGCTCGCACCAAAGGATCATCAATATTTAGCACCGCGACCCCATCAGCAGGTAGAGCTGAAATCAGCTTACCTTTTTCAGCTGCAATCGCACCCATCGAACCAAACCTTTTTATGTGATCACGTCCCACCACGGTCATCACTGCAATCGACGGACGAACGAGATCAATTCTTTTATCAATGGTTCCCGGACCGCTTGTAGCAACCTCAAAAACTGCATACCGGCAAGCATTGGGCAGGAAAAGTATCGCCGACCCGATATCTTCCAGGTAATTAAGACCCTTCCGATTTCCTTGTGTCTTTCCTTTTTTACTTAATACAGCGACCACCAGATCTTTAGTCGTCGTCTTCCCTACTGACCCCGTGATACCAACAAAAGTCGTAGTTCGAAGCATTTTCCTTTTGAGACCAGCACTCGCCAGGATAATGATTTTCCGCCAATACCTCGCTCTCCATGCCAACGCCTGCTTCAAGTGAGTCAACATGAATTCAAGACCCCTCAAGCTCTGAATGGTTAATATGGAAACCAACTTACAATGCATGCGAGACCAGTCATGGCCCGGAAACTCTTGACAAGCTTACCGTATCGGATATCTATATACCAAGCATCCTTCAACCAACTCCAAAGATATCCCACAATATTCCTTTTTCAGTGGTGCAGATTGACATCGAGTCTCCAGGTCCATCGGGCCATCTTGGTGAAGACATCAATACAACCGCTCCAGCACTCTGATGAAAATGTCGTCATCCCTACAGTTTCGAAAGCGGTCATATACACGCATTCCAAGGATAAAATCGTTCCGGAAGATCAGGCCGCGAACACCCCTGCACTACAGGGCAGATACGGTAGCGCTGAGTAGCTCCAATCTGCTTCGGAAAGTTTACTCAGCATCTACTTCCACTTTCCCTCACCCCTCGCTACGCCGCAAAAATGCCTCGAACATGAACAGGGACCACAGGGGGGCGCTGTAATCCCTACGCCCGCTCGCATGGGCATCCACCAGATGCCGGAGGGTGTTCATCTCGAAAAGACCGGCATCCTGTAGCCGGTCGCCGAGGATGGTGTCCTGCAGACGCTGTTTCAGGGGGCCGCGGAACCACTGGTCCAGGGGCACGGCAAAACCCTGCTTGCGTCGGTACAGGATGTCGTTGGGCAGGTGCGGCTCCATGGCCTTCTTCAGCAGGTACTTCCCTTCCCCACCCCGGAGCTTGAGCGACGGCGGCAGGCCCGAGATCCACTCCACCAGGGGATGATCCAGGATCGGTACCCGAACCTCCAGGGCATGGGCCATGCTGGCCCGATCCACCTTGGTGAGGATGTCGCCGGGCAGATAGGTCTTCATGTCCAGGTACTGGACCAGGGACAAGGGGTCTTCCACCGGCGCGCGGGCGGCGTGGCGGCGCAGCACGTCCACCGCCGTGTGTCCCTCCAGCTGCCGCCGAAAGGCGGGGCTGTAGAGGTTCAGGCGCTGTTCGTCGCGGATGACCGCGATATTGTTGAAATACCCTTCCACTGCGTCCCTGGCCAGGGCCTGGAAGGTGGCGCGGGCGCGGAACATCCGGGGAGCCCGGTCCAGCTTGGGATATATCCGTCCCAGGGTGCCGAAGAGGGGACGCCGTAACCCCAGGGGCAGATGATTGCGCACCCGTTCCTCCTGTAGATGGAATCGATAACGCCGGTATCCGGCCAGGGTCTCATCCCCGCCATCCCCCGACAGGGCCACGGTGACGTCCTGCCGGGCCAGTTCGCAGACCCGGTAGGTGGGCAGGGCCGAGCTGTCGGCAAAGGGTTCGTCGTAGAGATCCGCCAACCGGTCCAGCAGGCTGAAGTCATCCGGGTCTACCTGCCGCTGCCGATGGCTGGTGTGGTAGCGCTCGGCAACCTGGGCGGCATGGGCGGACTCGTCGTAGCGGGGATCGCTGAAGCCGATGGAGCAGGTCTTGACCGGGTCGTCCATCAGGCCCGCCATCATGGCCACCACGGCGCTGGAGTCCACGCCGCCGGACAGGAAGGCCCCCAGGGGCACCTCGGCCACCAGACGGATGCGTACCGCTTCGCGCAGGCGCTCCACCAGTGCCTCCATGGCCTGGGCCTCGTCCATGGGGGCATGGGGCTGGAAGGGTACGTCCCAGTATTCCCGTGGCTCCCCCGGTGCGCGGCCCCGCTGCAACAGCAGGGTGTGGCCGGGGGGCAGCTTGTGTACGCCCTGGTAGATGGTGCGCGGCTCGGGCACGTAGCCGTAGGCGAAATATTCGTCCACCGCCCGGGGGTCCAGCGACCGGGGCAGATCCGGGTGGGCCATCAGAGCCTTGAGTTCGGAGGCGAAGATGCACTGGCCATTGGGCAAATGGGCATAGTAGACGGGCTTGATGCCCAGGCGGTCCCGGGCCAGGAACAGGCTTTGGCGGTTGCGGTCCCAGACGGCGAAGGCGAACATGCCGCGAAAGTGACGCACGCAGTCTTCGCCCCATTCTTCCCAGGCATGGACGATGACTTCGGTGTCGCAATGGGTGCGGAAGGTGTGTCCGGCGGCCTTGAGGGTGTCGGTCAGTGCCGGGAAGTTGTAGATCTCGCCGTTGTAGGTGACGGCCACGGTGTGGTCTTCGTTGAACAGGGGCTGCTGGCCGCTGGAGAGATCGATGATGGACAGGCGGCGGTGGGCCAGCCCGATACCGGGTTCCAGGTGGACGCCGCCTTCATCGGGGCCACGGTGGAACTGGGTCTGGTTCATGCGTTCCAGCAGGCCCCGGTCGATGGGGGCCTGGCCCTGGATGTCGAAGATCCCTGTGATGCCGCACATGTTTTTTTATCTCTTGGAGAGTCGGTCATAGACGTTCAGGTAGCCCTGCACCATGGCTTCCAGGCTGTAGCGCTGCCGTGCCCGCTCCCGGGCAGTGCCGCCGTGGGTCCGGGCCAGGGCCATGTCGTCCAGATAACCACCCAGGGCACCGGCCAGGGCCTCGGGATCGCCGGCGGGGATCAGGGTGCCGGTCTGGCCCGGCTCGATCAGGTCGGGATTGCCCCCCACCGCGGTGCCGATCACCGGCAGACCGGTGGCCATGGCCTCCAATATGGTGTTGCAAATGCCTTCCGCCAGGGAAGGCACCACGCACAGGTCCATCGCCGCCATCAGGTCGGGAATGTCGTCACGGTTGCCGGGCAGCCAGGCCAGGTCGGCGACACCGGCTTCCCGCAGACGGGCCTGCAACCCCTCCCGCAGGGGGCCGTCTCCGATCATCACCAGACGCAGCCTGCGCTTCAGCCCTTCATCCCGCCTCAGCAGGGCAAGCACGGCCTCCACCAGGATGTCCGGGGCCTTGACCGCCTGCATCCGCATGACCGCACCGATGACAACAGTCTCCGGGGGTGCGAATCCCTCCGGCAGGATGGAGCGGGCCCGGGCCTTGTCCCGGGGTGAAAAACGGACAACATCCACCCCGTTGCAGATATGGTTCAGGCGGACCGGTGCCACGCTGATCTGTCTTGACAGGTAATCCAGCTGGTGCCGGGACAGGGCAATGTACTGGCCCACCAGGGGTCGGAACACACGACGCAGGTGCCGGGTTTTGGCCCGGGAACCGTCCAGATCACCGATATCCCAGCCATGCTCGCCATGGACACGCCGCCTCACCCCCGCCAGGGCGGCAATGGCCTGGGTCTCCAGGGTGGCCATGTTGCGGGTATGGACAATGTCCGGTCGCAGTCGGCGCAGCAGCCGCCAGAGCCGGCCGTGGACCTTGAGGTCCTTGCCCTCCTGCTTGTGCAGGGCATGCAGCGTCACGTCGTCGCGGCGAATGCGGCGACTGAAATCGGTGTAGTCCGTCATGCACACGATGGCATGACGATAGCGGTCCGCCGGCATGTGGTTGATCAGGTTGACCAGACCGTTCTCCATGCCGCCCACGTCCAGACGATGAATGATGTGGGCCACCAGCGGCGGTGTACCCCGCGTGCTGTCGGTCATGAGCCTGACTCCGGCGGCCGGTATTCCACCTCGATCAGCCCGGGCATGCGGGTCAGAAAATCCTGCAGGACGGCCCGCCCCTCGTCGGCGGTGATCTGGAACTCCGTGGTCACGGCCACCAGCAGCGAGCCGTCCCGATGACCACTGAGCCGGGCCCAGGCCTCCAGGAGCTTGACCTCAATGGGTCGGGCGGTGGCACGATCCGCCACCTGGTACCAGTGCCAGACGATGCGGCCGCGATCTCCGGGACCGCGCATGACCGTTTCGCGGACCATGTGGGGCTCGCCGCCGGCAAGGGTCACGCCGCGCCCGGACTCGGAAATCCGGCGCCAGGTCTGACCGTCGTAGATCCGATTACCGTAAGTGATCAGATCCGTACCCGGCTGATCATGGTGATAGTGCAGGACGTGCAGCGCCAGCTCACGTCCGTTTTCAGACCGGTAGGCATGCTGGGACTGGTAATCCGGCTCGGCAAACCGGGGCTGCCAGGGCGGTGATTCGTCCCGCTGGGGCAGGGCCCAGCCCGTGACCTGGGGGGGCACCGGATAACGGTCACCGGCCAGGGCGGCCATGCGCTGATTGAGGCCCATCTCGGTCAGGGGGGCCATGGACAGAACCACGGCTGCCAGGACCAGGGGCATGACCACCGGGGAGACCGCCGTGGGGGACGGGTTCCCGGCCTGTGTAGTCGGCTGTTGCCGGCTCTCCTCTTCCGGATGGTCGTCTTCCCGGAACAGGCTGCCCACCCAGAACAGCAGGAACATCACCACGCCGAAGAACAGCCAGCCGTAGATCAGATGGTCCACCCCGACGGCGTGTTCCATGTCGGTCCAGTGAGCGATCATGATGATGCCGTAGGCCCGCAGGCCGTTGGCCACGATGGGCACGATGATGGCAAAAGCCGTGAACACCAGTCGTCGCCAGAGGCTGCGGTAAATCAGATAGGCGTACACCAGCCCCAGGGCCACCGAGGCAATCAGATAGCGGATGCCGCTGCAGACCTCGGCCACCACGAAATCCCCGGCGGGAATGCTGATGTAGTAGCCCTCGGCAAATACCGGCAGCCCCGTCAGACGCAGCATGAGCACGGTGAACCAGGCGGTATAGTCCTGCAGGATGGGGACCAGGAAGCTCCCCACCGGCCAGGCGAAGAAGAGATAGGCCAGGGGGAAAGTCAGCGCCCTGGAGATGCCGAGCCCCAAAATGGTGATGACCAGGGCAGGCACCATGGCCACCACGACGAAGGTCTGGACCACGGTGACATCGGCGGCCCGGGCAAGGATCCAGCCGAAACCGAGGGCGGCGATCAGCAGGATGCCCAGGTAGCTGGGCTGCGGGGTGAGTTCCGCCAGTCGGCGGCGCATGCGCCAGGCCAGAAACAGGCTGATGGGGAGGATGACCATGCCGTGGGCATAGGTGTCCGAGTTGAGCCAGATATGCACCAGCTTCTGCACGCTGGGCCAGTAGAGGAGCACCATGGCTCCCATGCCCGCGGCCAGGAGCCCCAGGGCCAGGGGCCATGACAGGCCCGGAATCCGGAGAGCTGCTGGGGCTGCTGATCGGTTTTCAGCCGATGTTGCAATGGTGGTGTTCATGGCGACTCCAACAAGGTCACGAACCGCTCCATGTGCTCGGCCCAGCTGTAATGTTCACAGACACAGGCCCGCCCCAGCCGCCCCAACCCCGGAGACAGATTACCGGACAGGACATCGCAGGCCAGCCGGGCCAGGGTGACCGGGTCTTCGCTCACCGGCCATTCCAGACCCTCGCAGGCACGCAGTCCATCCAGGGCCTGGGGGGTCACCAGCACCGGCTTGCCCATGGCCATGGCCTCCAGCACCTTGTTCTGGATCCCCCGGGCGATCCGCAGCGGCGCCACCGCCGCCTCGGTATGGGCCAGGTAGGGGCGCACATCCTTCACCGCGCCCGTGACCTGGACGCCGTCGATCTGCTCCAGTTGTTTCACTTCCCTGGCCGGCCGGGCGCCGACAATGGTGAAACGGGCATCGACGTGTTCCAGTCGCACCAGGGGAAAGACCTCCCGGGCAAACCAGCGCACCGCATCCACGTTGGCCCAGTAGTCCATGGCGCCGGTGAAGACCAGATGCTGCTCACCCACCCCGTACGGGCGGGGATACTCTCGTTCCGGGCTGAAATAATCCACGTCCACGCCGTTGTCGATGGCATGGATGCGACCGGCCGACTCCGGCGCCAGCGTCCGGAACAGGGCCGCCTCCTGCTCACTGACGAAGGCACCCGCATCCGTCAGGGACGCGACGCGTCGCTCGAAGGCCAGCAGACGACGGGATTCCCGGGCATAGATCCGGTTCATGGGAAAGCGATGGGAAGCGGCATACTGGCGCCACTTGTCCGAGTCCACATCGACGAAATCCACCACCACCCTGCGACCGGCATGGTCTTCCGGCCGCAGGTACTGGGCCATGGCGGACGAGAAAATCAGAACCCGTTCCACGCCCTGTTCCAGTATCCGGCGCACCCATTGCCGCATGGATCTGTTGTCGTAGTAAGGCTCCGACAGGGAGCGGCCGTCCATGAACCCCCGCAGACTCGCCAGCTTGGCCAGCGGCGGTCGCAACGGCAGCAGGCAGGTGCTCTCGCACAGGCGGGTCACGTCTTCCCGGTAACGCCAGTCGTGGGGGTCGTCCACGAACGCCCCCAGGTGAATGCGGTAGCGCCCCGCCAGGTGCTTGAGCAGGTTGAATGACCGGATCTTGTCCCCCTTGTTGGGCGGATACGGGATCCGGTGGACCAGGTAGAGCAGCGCCGGGCGTGTGGTGTCGTTCATCCCAGCCCCCGGGAGAGATGGGGACCGATCAGGTTGGCCACCGGGGTGGGCAGACGCTTCCAGGCCTCGATGAAGAGACGGTACTTGGGGTTCAGGGGGTTGATCTCGGGGATGGCATCCGCCTTCACCAGATGGTACTCGTAGTAGAGCGGCTGGGGCTGGAAGCCCCAGTTCTTCTTGAAGCTGAAGGAGCCGGTGCCCCGCTTGCTGCGACCGTAGTCGAAGCACCGGTAGCCGGCGGCGCAGGCGTGGCGCATGACCTCCCAGTAGAGGAAATCAAATCCGGCCAGTTCCCGGGCCGCGGGCATGCCGCCGCCGTAATAGGGCAGTACCTCGTCGCGGAAGCAGAAGCTGAGCACGCTGCTCACCGGCTGGTCCCGGTGAGTGACGGTAAGGATCCGGGCATCCTGGCCGAAGGTGTCCAGCAGGCACTGGAAATAGCGGAGGGAGAACACGGGGGTGCCCAGGCGACGCACGCTGTCGGCATAGATGCCGAAAAAGGTAGCCACATCATCCTCGAACCGGGATGCAAGCCCGTGCTTGATGCCCTTGCGCACCATGGCCCGCTGCTTGCGGGGGATCGCCAGCAGGTTGGCTTCTTCCTCCGGCTCGATGGGCCTGCGAAAGGTGACGTAGAGATCATCCTTGCAGGGCCACTGGGGGCAATGACGACGCAGGTGACGCAACTCCAGATAATCCACCCGAAGTGCCTCCGCCAGATCCCGGGCCGCGTCGATCAGGGCCTGGGCCGTGGCTTCGTCGTCGGCGGCCACGCCGCCGTAGACACAAAAGGGCATGGAGATGAGAGCATTGCCGAACAGCAGGGTCTTCACATGGCCCAGGGGCAGGATACCCCGTATCCGGCCGTCCTGTTCCGCGTACAAAAAGTGCGCGGGATGTCCGAAGGCCTCCCGCAGTACCTGGCGCCAGCCGCTGCGGTGAAAGAAGCTGGCTTCCGGGCATGCCATGACATAGGCATCCCAGCGGGCCTCGTCGCCATCCTCAAGATGACGGATGGTCAGTGCTGCCCGGGCGTCACTACCCCTGGTCTCCAGGACTGCATTCATGCGGGATTCACTGCCTGTTCAAGAAAGATCCGGTCCATGCGTCCCCATTGAAAATCCGACAACAGCCGTTTGAGCCTGCCTTCGGTGCGGGACAGATTGAGATAATGACGCACCCGGGTCTTGAGCCCGAGCCCGTTCTGACGGGGCTGATCGGGGTCGATCTCCCAGGGGTGGAAATAGAACACGGCGGCCTGCCGGTCCCGCTGGTTGACCTGACGAATGGCCCAGCGGGAGATTTCATAGGGCAGCAGGCGGAAATAACCGCCGCCGCCACAGGGAAGCTTTTTGCCCAGGACTTCCACGGTGGTGACGGGGATTTCCACCAGATCGCCCTGCCCCGGCCGGAAGGAGAAGCGCGGGGCCTCGGGCATGCCGTAGAGATCGTGGTGGACGGGATAGATGCTGGAACTGTAGCGGTGGCCGGTCTCCTGCAGGGTGTCCAGGGCCCAGAGATTGTCGCGACCGATGGAGTAGCTGGCGGCCCGGTAGCCCAGTACCGGGGCACCCACGGTGTCTTCCAGCAATGCCCGGGTCCGGCTCACATCCTGGCGGAAGGCCTCGGGAGTCTGCTCCGTGGCCCGGATGTGGGACCAGCCGTGGCTGGCAATCTCGTGGCCTTCGGCCTGGGTGCGCCGGACCAGTTCGGGATAGCGTTTTGCCACCCAGCCCAAATAGAAGAAGGTGGCCTTGGTGTCGTGTTCCGCAAAGAGCTGGAGGATGCGATCCACGTTGCGTTCCACCCGGCAGGGGAGTTCGTCCCAGGTGCCGCGACAGATGTGGTTTTCAAAGGCGGAAACGTGGAAGTAGTCTTCCACATCCACGGTCATCGCATTACGAATGCCGTGGTTGGGGACGGGTCCGGCTGTGTTCATGAGGTACTGCCTCCCCCTGGTTGTATGCAAAAAGATCACTCTTTCATCAAGTGCTTCACTGCCCGCCGCAACAGGGAGAGCTCCCGGTAAAATGATTTCTCCAGAGTCTGAATCCGGCTTTCAAGCGCAGATACCCTTAATTCGATATTGCCCCAGGAATAATGGGCGGGCAGACCCTGTCCATCGTAGATACCGCGGCTCACGCTGTCTTCCAATGGCCCGACCCCGGCATCCTCAGGGATGGCATTGATTTCTTCAGACAACTCCCTGGCCACCGTCTGGACCACCTCGGCATCGATCTCGTGGCGCTCCTCCAGAAAGGCATACAACAACAGCCGATCCGCCAGGCTGTTGATCCGGCGAGGGATGCCCTGGGTCTGCCGGTATATTTCCGCAAAGGCCCCGGCCTCGAAGGCCGGATCGTTCTTCCACCCCGCATGTTCCAGCCGGTAACGGATGTATTCCTCGGTTTCTTCCTGTGACAGCGGCGTAAGATGGCAGGCAGCGATGAAACGCTGGCGAAACTGTTCCAGTTCCGCCATCTGCAGGGTACGGCGAAACTGGTTTTGCCCCAGCAAAAAGCTCTGCAACAGCGGCCGACCGGCAAGCTGGAAGTTGGACAGCATGCGCAACTCTTCCAGGGCATGGGGCGGCAGGTTCTGGGCCTCGTCGATCACCAGCAGGACCCGCTTGCCTTCCCGGGACTTGTCCACCAGAAACCGCTCGATGCGGGTGAGCAGGTTGGCCTTGCTGTCGCTGCCCACCTGCATGCCGAAGGCCATCGCCACCATGCGCAACAGATCATCGGCGTGGAGCTGGGTGGTGACGATCTGGGCGGCGAAATAATCCCGCTCGGAGATGTCGTTGAACAGCATGCGCACCAGGGTGGTCTTGCCCGTGCCCACATCCCCCGTGATGGCGATGAACCCCTCCCCCTGACTCAGGCCATACTGCAGATAGGCCAGCGCCCGCTTGTGGATGCGACTGCCGAAAAAACACCGGGGATCGGGGCTGAGCTGGAAGGGCTTTCGGTCCAGTTTGAAGTAGGCTTCGTACATGAGGGGCCCTAGAAGGTCTTGCTCAGGGTGGCGGTGACGCGGTTCTCCTGGTAATCGAAACCGTCCTGATTGGAGTCACGTTCCTGGTAGCGGTACTGAAGTGACGCGGAAGTGGAAGGACCGAGGGTACGGTTCAGGCCGATACCCAGGTTCCACAGGTCGTCCTTACGGCTGTCCAGGTCGTAATCGGAACGCTGCCATCGGGATGACAGGGTGGCCTGGGTACGCGGAGCAACCTGCCAGCCCAGATTGGCGTTGAAACTGTGTATTTCCTGATCGCCCCGATCGGTCTGGTAGAAGCGCTCTTCACGGGTAGCCGCAAGCCCCCAGGAAAGTCTGGAGCGCTGTCCCGATACCGAAACGTCCAGGCGCTTGGCAATATAGGCATCGGGCACCAGTTGCGGATCCAGCACCAGCAGAAGCTCGTCGCCCACCACGATGAATCCAATGGGCACGAACTCGATTCGACTCAGGGAAGTGATGGACTCGGAATAACCCACTCGCCAGGTGGCGTGCCGGAAGCGATGGCTGAACGTCAGGCCGTAGGTATCACCAAAGAATCTTTCGCCATAGAAAGCATCCAGACTGGTGCGGGGGCCCGGTAACCAGGTGAATCCGGCGCGCCAGAAGGTATCGTCCGGCTCAGCGTTCCCCACGGCGCGGTTGTAATCATTGCGCTCCTGACCGCCTGCGGCATAAACACTGAACTGGGAGCTCAGATTCAGGCGTACCAGGGCCTCCAGGGATTCCAGAGTCACATCGGTACCGTCGTCATAGGTAGACTCGTCCCAGGAATAGGACAGACCCCAACCAACCGTGGTGAACCGGGGGCCGCTATTCAGAGTGGCCTGAATCCGCTGGTTCTCACTGTTGTTTCTGGTGATGTCTCCGGACTGGTAGTCCACCTTATCCCAGGTGTAGCGCACCTCCCCCGTGGCAAAACTTCCAAAGCCCTGGCGCCAGTAGGGGGACACGGAATAACGGGCCACATCGGCACGCTCACTGGTGACAATATTGTCACCGGCAAATCCGTCCCGCCCATCCAGCAATCGCTGCCCGTAAGTGGCCGAGGCGTCCAGGAACAGGGTTTCACGAATCAAAGTGGTGGTGCTGTCGCCTGCAAACTGGTGGTAGACAGTATTGCGGCCGTCATCCTGCCAGTAGGCCAGGCTCTGCAGGTTGTAACCCAGGGAAAGATCGGTACGCCCACCGGAGCGCTGCAGGGAAAAACCGGTATTGAGCTGGGAGACCGAATCACTCTCCTTGTCCTCGCTCCGAGGCGCCAGGTTCACGTTATCCGTATAGGTCTGGGAAACGGATACACGGGGCGTGAAATCCCAGCTCCCGGCCTGGGTGGCACCAGCATGGACCAGCGCCAAAGAGCCCAGCAGGGTACCGAGAGTGATGATTCTCATGCAGGCGTTTCCTTGGCGGTATCGGGCTTGCCATGGTAACCGTAGCCGTAACCATACCCATAACCGTACCCGTAGTTGCCCAGACCGCGGCGGACCTTGTTCAGCACCAGACCGATGGGCTTGGAAGTATCCAGCATGGCCAGCGCATCCTTGACCGAACTTTGCAGGGTGCGGCTGGATTCGACCACGAACACGATCTGCCCCACCAGACCGGCCACCACCACCGACTCACTGGTCAGCAACAGCGGCGGTGAATCAAAGATGACCACCCGATCCGGATAGCGCTCCGCCAGTTCCCGGGTAAGCCGGAACATCTCCTCGCTGGCCAGCAGTTCATTGGAATGGGGATGGTAGCGCCCCATGGGGATGACCCGCAGCTTGGGGATGTTGGTCTTGATGATCACGTCCCCCACGTCCAGATCCTTGTCCAGCAGCAGGTCGATGAGCCCGGGTCCCTGGGGGGTGCCCAGGACGTGGTGGACGCGGGCACGTCCCACGTCGGCATCCACCAGCAGCACCGTCTTGTCCATTTCCATGGCGATGCTCATGGCCAGGTTGATGGCGGTAAAGGTCTTTCCCTCCCCCGACTTGGCACTGGTCACCATGATGAGATTACCGTGCTCGACCAGTTCGGCACCACGCCCGAAGGCATTGGCCAGCAAGGGACGCTTGATCATGCGAAATTCCTCCGAAACATGATTACGTTCGGAGTTGGCGGTGATGAAGCCCTGTTCCCTCAGATGGGCCAGATTCAGCTCCACGTACCGGTCCGAGGCCGGGTCCACATCCGGCGGCGGAGGGGGGATATCCGGCAGGATGTCAAAGGGCGGCATGGGGGCCGATACAGGCGACATCTCCCGTTGATCGTCCGCTGGTGCCTTGTGACTGCCCCCGGCGGCCGCCTTCGGCGGCTGTGAACCGGCATCCGCACGAGCCTGGCCCCGGGTATCCGACCCAGCCTCCAGCCGACGCACCGCCTTTTCAATGAGGCTCAGATCGCTCTGTTTGTCGCTCATCCCAGCAGCCTCTCAACAATGGACAGGTGAATGCCGCCGACAGCCACCACAGTGAAGTACGCCACCAGCAGCAGCCCCCCCATGCTGGCGAAGGAGATCAGCTCGACCCGCTCCCGCAGGCGCCGCTTCGAGCTGGTGAGCAGACCCACCGTGCCCAGCACCGGGAAGCCGGTGATCTTGTTCAGGGAACGGCGATTATCGAAGACCGGCCGGAGCTGACCAATCAGAAAGGCAAGACCACCACCGATGCCCAGGCCCGCCAACAGGGCCATGGAGAACATGCCGGGACGGTTGGGGGCGGACGGCGATGAGGGGACTCGCGCTGGCTCGATGACCCGGAACTGAACCTGCTCGCCACGTTCTTCGACACTACGACTCAGGGCGGCTGACTCCCGGCGACGCAGGAGCTGTTCGTACTGTTCACGGTTGACGCTGTAATCCCGGTCCAGCCGCGTCATCTCCGCCTCAATGTCGGGGATGATGTCCACCAGACGCTGCAGCTCCGTCACCTGACCCTGATGCTGCTGCAGGCGGACTCGCAGGCTGGCGATCTCCACATCCGCATTGGA
Organism: Ectothiorhodospira shaposhnikovii; assembly: GCF_016584105.1. GTDB lineage: Bacteria > Pseudomonadota > Gammaproteobacteria > Ectothiorhodospirales > Ectothiorhodospiraceae > Ectothiorhodospira > Ectothiorhodospira shaposhnikovii. Next base: position 36,891 of record NZ_NRSM01000007.1, read on the forward strand.
CAGGGTCATGCGCATCTGTTGATACACCGGATTGGTATCCAGTTGCTCCATGCTGGGACCGCTCTGGCGGGCCAGCCGGACCTCCTCTTCCCGCTGGGCCTGGAGGTCTTCGATGGTGCGGCGGATGCTCTGGATGTCAGGATGCCGTTCCGTAAAGCTCAGCAACAATTCATCCAGGCGGGCCTGAAGATTTTGAATGCGGTTATCAATGGCCGCCGTGGCCTGGGTGCTCCGGGTGCCGCCCATGATGCCGAACGTGGGCTCTTCGCCTATCAACTGCCGCCGTATTTCCTCACGGCGATTTTCCGCTTCCCTCAGACGCAACTGGGTTTCTTCGAGAAGATTTTGGGCCTGCTGAAGACGGGAATAGTAGCCACCCCTGTCCCCAGGCAGCAGACCCACGTTATCACGGCGAAAGTCCGCCAGACGCCGTTCTGCGGCCGCCAGCCGCTGCTCGTACTCCCGAATCTGCTGATCCAGAAAACGTCGGGCCACATCGGTATCCGTACGGCTATCCCCCAGTGCCCCTTCCACAAACCGGTTCAACAAGGCCTGGACCACGTCATAGGCATGCCTCGGATTGCCGTGGGTGTAGGCGATCGTATAGACATTGTCCTGACGTCCCGCGGAGATACTGATGCCGTTGCGCAACTGGCCGATGATGCGCTGCATGTCGGCGTCGGTATGTGCCTGGAGATGCAGATCCGTGGCCCGGGCCACCTCTTCAAGATTGGGGCCGGTGAGCATGGTGCGGGTCATGAAGGCCACCCGCTGGGAAACATTGGTGTCTACCGCCAGCCCCCTGAGCAGGGGGCGCAGCATGGAATCCGTATCCACATGTACCTGGGCGGAGGCACGGTACTGGTTGGGCAACTGGGAAACATAGAGCCAGCCAGCCATGCTCACCACCCACGCAACCACAAGGACCACCCAGCGATAGCGCCAGATGTCACGCAAGTAGCCCAGGATCTGAGAGATGATTTCCTGCATGGCGGTCTCCTCGCCTTCGAATACCGCAGGACGCCGAACCAGCGTCCATCTTGCTCAAGTGCGGGGCGGGTCCTGCCTAGAACCAGGACTCGGGAATAATGAGAATGTCGCCGGGCAGCACGGCCACGTTGGCCCCGATATCCCCTTTATTGATCAGATCATTGATGCGGACCCCGAACTGCCTTTCCTCGCCGTTGATGCTGCGCACGATGGAGGCCCGGTTGCCGGCGGCAAACTCGGTCACGCCACCCACGGCGATCATGACATCCAGCAGGGTCATGTTCTCGTTATAGGGAATGGCCTGGGGGTTGGTCGCCTGCCCCACCACCCGGATCTGCTGGTCATAGGGCCCGCGAAACCCGGTGACGATCACGGTGACCACCGGATCGCGCACATAGACGGAGAGCACTTCCTCCATGTCCCGGGCCAGCTGGGTCGGGGTCTTGTTGGCGGCGGGGACATCTTCGATGAGGGGGGTGGTGATCTTGCCGTCGGGGCGAACCGGCACCGACATGGACAGCTCTGGCTGGCGCCAGACGAAGATGTTGACGTTATCTCCCGGACCGATGATGTAATCGGGACTGCCGGTGAACTCCACGGCGGCCAGAGGCGGGTGTCTGGTAGCGCAACCGCTCAGCACCAGGATCAGCAACGAAACGACGAGAAAACTCACAAAGCCTGGCAGACGATGCGTGTTCACGTACACCTCCTTTTCACGGACCCAGGTTGATCAAGCAGTTCGGCAGTCACAGAGAGGGGGTTTGATCCAGGACCCATTGATTCCACCCGCCCTGATCCGGCCCGGGATGCAACCGGATTCAAATCAAAAATGCCCCTTGAACAGGGACAATAAATGAGAGATCCATCACAAATCAACAGCCAATCGCCAGACTTGAATACCTATCCAGGTAAAAACTTGCTCGGTTTATGGAGTCTATTTATTCAGTCTATCATCGCGGCGGCAGGGCTCGATAGATCAGTCAGGCTCGCGAATCTCGAAGTCATGGGTGATCGCGGCGGTCTTGCCAAGCATGATCGCGGCAGAACAGTATTTCTCTGCGGAAAGCTCCACCGCCCTGGCCACATGCTTTTCGGACAGTCCCCGCCCGGTAACAACAAATTGGACATGGATACGGGTGAAAACCTTGGGGTCAGATTCGGCACGCTCGGCCTCCAGGAGAACTTCACAGTCGCTGACGGCCTGGCGGGATTTTTGCAGGATCTGAACCACATCAAAGGCGGAGCATCCCCCCATCCCCATGAGCAGCATCTCCATGGGACGCGGCCCCAGATTTCGGCCGCCATACTCGGGAGGACCATCCATGACCAAGGCATGGCCACTGCCCGACTCGGCCATGAACGTCATGTGGTCAACCCATTTTACTCTTGATTTCATTGCCATCTTCGTTTCTCTTGGTGAAGCCGCTACCGGCTCATTCGACAAGGTGGAGGCTTTACCATAAACTGTATCCGGGCAAAAGAAGAATAATCACCCCCAACCAGATCACCCGTCGTTCTCGACGGCACCCCACCCGTCCTTCTCTATGAGGTGGACAATGAGTATGTTGCCAAGGCAAAAGCAGATGCCGGACCCGGCACTGGATAAACTGCTGGCTCATTGCCATCGGCGGCAATACCCTGCGCGCTCCACGATCATCCATGCCGGCGACCAGCCGGAAACGCTTTACTATATCATTCAGGGATCGGTCAGCGTGACGATGGAAGACGAGCAGGGACATGAAATCGTCCTTGCCTATCTCAATCCGGGTCAGTTCTTCGGTGAGATGGGGATTTTCGCCTCCCAGGCCCGCAGCGCCGTGGTCATATCCCGCACCGCCACTGAAACCGCCGAGATCCACTACCCCAAGTTTCTGGATCTGGCCATGCAGGACCCCCAGATCATGTTCCTGCTGGCCACCCAGCTCGCCGCCCGGCTTCGGGAAACCAGCCGCAAGGTGATCGACCTGGCCTTTCTGGATGTCACCGGGCGTATCGCCCGCACCCTGATGGAACTGGCCCAGCAACCCGACGCCATGACTCATCCCGACGGGATGCAGATCCGGATCACCCGCCAGGAACTGGCCAAGATCGTGGGATGCTCCCGGGAAATGGCCGGCAGGGTACTCAAGGAGCTGGAGGAAAAAGGACTGATCACGGCCCACGGCAAGACCATCGTGGTGTTCTTCGTCAGGTGAGGGGCACAGACCGCCCCCTTCCCAGGGCAAAATCACCCGGGCCGGGATAGCTGTTGCATTCGGCTACACTTCGAATTCCCGGATGACCTCCAGAAACTCCGCACCATAGGACTCCAGTTTCTTTTCTCCCACCCCGGAAATCCCCGCCATCGCCGCCAGACTGTGGGGGCGGAGCTGGGCCATTTCCTGCAAGGTGGCGTCATGAAACACCACATAGGGCGGCACCCCCTGCTCGTCCGCCAGCCGGCGCCGACAACCACGCAATGCCTCGAACAGACGCTGGTCCTCGGGGCTGTCCAGTTGCAGCGCCCTTGAGCGACGTGGCTCCCGGCTGATCCGGGTGGGGACAGTCTCCTTGCGCAGCATCAGGGGAACCTCCCCTCGCAGCACAGGGCGGCAGGACGGGTTCAGGTGCAGCCCGCCGTGCCCTTCCAGATCCACCGTGAGCAGGCCGCGGGCAATGAGCTGGCGAAAGATCCCCCGCCATTCATTCACGGTCAGATCGCGGCCGATGCCGAAGACACTGAGCCGGTCATGACCGAACCCCCGGATTCGCTCATCTTCCTTGCCCCTGAGCACGTCCACCAGATAATTCACGCCGAAACGCTGCCCGGTGCGATGAACGCAGGACAGGGCCATCTGGGCGGGCACCGTCGCATCCCAGGTTTGCGGCGGCTCAAGGCAGTTATCGCAGTTGCCGCAGGGTTCGGTGAGTGGTTCCCCGAAATAAGGCAACAAGGTCTGGCGACGACAGGTAACGGTCTCGCACAGCCCGAGCATGGCATCCAGCTTGTGACGCTCGACCCGCTTGTGGGATTCATCGGCGTCGGAGGCGTCCACCATCTGCCGCAGGGTGATCACGTCCTGCAGGCCGTAGCTCATCCAGGCATCCGCCGCCAGCCCGTCTCGCCCGGCACGGCCGGTCTCCTGATAGTAGGCCTCGATACTTTTGGGCAGATTCAGGTGGGCCACGAAACGGACATTGGGCTTGTCGATACCCATGCCGAAAGCGATGGTGGCGACGATGATGATGCCTTCCTCATTGAGAAAGCGCCGCTGATGGGCCTCGCGCATCTCCGCGGGCAGACCGGCATGGTAGGGCAAGGCGGTGAGTCCCTGTCCGGTGAGCCACTCGGCCACATCCTCCACCCGTTTGCGGGACAGGCAATAGACAATGCCCGCCTCGTCCGGATGGGTGTCGCGGATGAAGCGCAGCAACTCCCGCCGGGCATTGCCGGCGGACTGGTTGATGCGATAGCGGATGTTGGGGCGATCGAAACCGCTGATGAACACCCGGGCCTGATCCAGACACAGGCGGCCACGGATCTCCTCGCGGGTACGGGCATCGGCGGTGGCGGTGAGGGCGATGCGCGGTACCCGGGGCCAGCGCTCGGCCAGCAGGGAAAGCTTGATGTATTCGGGGCGAAAGTCATGGCCCCACTGGGAGACGCAATGGGCCTCGTCGATGGCAAAGAGGTTGACGCGGACCCGGTCAAGAAGGTTCAGGGTACGTTCGGTCAGAAGACGCTCCGGAGCGACGTACAGCAGATCCAGCCGCCCATCCAGCAACTGGGTTTCCACCGCCCTGGCTTCATCCGACGCAAGAGTGGAATTGAGATAGGCGGCGCGCACCCCGGCCTGCCGCAGGGCAGCCACCTGGTCCTGCATGAGGGCGATGAGGGGGGAGACCACGACACCGGTGCCAGGCAGGGCCATGGCCGGGATCTGGTAGCAGAGGGACTTGCCGCCGCCGGTGGGCATCAGCACCAGGGCGTCCATGCCTTGCAGCAGGGTCTGAATGACCTCGTCCTGGGGGGAACGGAAGCGGTCGTAGCCGAAGGTGTGCCGGAGGATGTCCAGGGGCTGATCGTCCATGATCGGTGCGGTTGAAATCTGCATGGGTTGCCATCGGAGCTGTGCGGGTGAGGTGACATCCCGATTCCCTGGGGATGCCACCGTGTGGCTCAGGATAGCCCCGGCCACCGATCAGGGCAACCGCCCCGCGGGCACCGACGCCCGGACCTCAGACAGGAACCCGGGCAACACCGGTGGCCTGATCGCGGGCGGCGCGGCGGGCACGAATACGATCCCAGACCTTTTCATGGAAGTGATAGGCCACGGTGTTGATCATGGGCTCGATCAAGGCGGCGAGTCCTCCGATCACGAGACTGCCGGTCAGGGCATAGACCACGGCGAAAGCGACAGTGAAATGTACAACGGCGAAGCTGGCGGTCTTGATCATGGCGGCGTCTCCCGAATCTGGTGTGTCCTTGATTGGGAGACTAGCCAAATGCGAATGATTATTGAAATTGATTCTTGCAATATCCCTGATAGAAGTACCGAATAACAGCTTCAATCAAGACTCCGCGAGGCGATCTCGTACACGTCCCGGGACAGTCCGGGATGGGCCACGATCCGCTCCAGGCAGCGCCGCATCGACCCCTGGCGCACCTCATCAAAACGCCGCCAGCGGCTCAGACTGCTCACCAACCGAGCCGCGATCTGCGGGTTGAGGGCGTCCAGCTCCAGGACGCTGTCGGTGATCAGCCCGTGACCGGACCCGTCCAGGGCGTGGAAATGCACCGGGTTGGCCATGGCAAAGGTGCCCAGCACTGCCCTCACCCGGTTGGGATTGCGGATGCTGAAACCGGGATGGGACATCAGTCCCCGCACCCGTTCCAGCGCGCCCGGGGCCGTGGCCGCGGCCTGCAGGCCGAACCACTTGTCCAGCACCAGGGGATCGTCGCGCCAGCGGGCCTCGAAATGGGCCAGGGCCTGGTCACGGGCCTCCCCGTGGCAGTCCAGCAAAGCCCGCAGGGCACCCATGGCATCGGTCATGTTGTTGGCGGACGCATAATGGGTCCGGGCCAGGGCCACCGCCTCGGCCTCACCGGAGGCGCACAGATAGGCTAGGCACAGGTTGCACAGACGGCGGCGTCCCATGGCCGTCGCGTCCATGCCTTGCGCCCCCGCCGTGGCCTCGTAGACAGCACGGAATCGATCCCCCAGGGCGGCGCCCAGGGCCTGACGCAGGAACTGTCGGGCCTGATGGATCGCATCCACGTCCACCACCGCCATCTGCTCCGCCAGATAGCCTTCTCCCGGCAGGGTCAGGGCCTCGGCCACCAGGGCGGCATCCAACGCCCCGTTGGCCAGCACCTGGCCGAAGGCCTGCGCAAAACGGGCATCCAGCATCAGGGGTTGTTCCGTCTGGACGGCCTCGATCAGTCCCTGCAATACCTTGAGGGCAAACTGCTGGCCCGCCTCCCAGCGGTTGAAGTCGTCCGTGTCATGGGCCATGAGGAAGGCCAGCTGCTCATCGGTGTAGGGGAAGCGCAGATTCACCGGCGCCGAGAATCCCCGCAACAGCGAGGGGACCGGCAACTCCGGCACGTCCTGGAACACGAAGACGTGGGTGGGAGCGGTCAACTCCAGGGTGCGCTCACCGGCAACGGCACTGTCCTCCCCCTCCAGGCGCAGGGGGATCTGCTGCCCCCGGGCATCCAGCAGGGCCATGACCAGGGGAATGTGCAGGGGCAGCTTCTCCGGCTGGCCCTTGGTGGGAGGGCAGGACTGGCGCACCGTGAGACGGTAGGTGGCGGTCCGCGAGTCATGCTCCCCGTTCACCTCCAGCAACGGCGTTCCTGCCTGGTCATACCAGCGGCGGAACCGGGACAGGTCACGGGCATTGGCATCCTCCATGGCCCTGACGAAGTCGTCCGTGGTCACCGCCTGACCGTCATGGCGGTCGAAATAGAGGTCCAGTCCGCGGCGGAATCCTTCACGACCCAGCAGGGTCTGGATCATGCGCACCACCTCGGCACCCTTTTCATACACCGTCATGGTGTAGAAGTTGTTGATCTCGATGTAGGACTGGGGCCGCACCGGGTGGGCCATGGGACCGGCGTCCTCGGGGAACTGCAGGGTGCGCAGACGCTGGACATCCTGGATCCGCTTGACCGCCCGCAGACTCTGGTCGGCGGTGAATTCCTGGTCGCGAAAGACGGTAAGGCCTTCCTTGAGGGAGAGCTGGAACCAGTCGCGGCAGGTGACCCGGTTGCCGGACCAGTTATGGAAATATTCGTGGGCGATGACGCTCTCGATGGCCACGAAGTCGTCGTCGGTGGCGGTATCCGGACGGGCCAGCACGTACTTGGAATTGAAGACGTTGAGCCCCTTGTTCTCCATCGCCCCCATGTTGAAGTCGTCCACCGCCACGATCATGTAGATGTCCAGATCGTATTCCCGGCCGAAGGTGTCCTCGTCCCAACCCATGGATGCCTGCAGGGAGCGCATGGCGTGGTCGCACTTGTCCAGATTGTGACGCTGCACGTAGATGCGCAGGTCCACCTTCCGTCCCGAGCGGGTGGTGAAATGGTCCTGCCGGCAGACCAGATCCCCCGCCACCAGGGCAAACAGATAGCTGGGCTTGGGGAAGGGATCGTGCCAGACGGCAAAATGGCGCCCCTCGGGCAGGTCGCCGCTGTCGGTGAGATTGCCGTTGGAGAGCAGCACGGGATAGCTGGCCTTGTCGGCCTCGATGCGCACCGTGTAGACGGCCATCACGTCGGGCCGGTCCAGGAACCAGGTGATGCGCCGGAACCCTTCCGCCTCGCACTGGGTGCAGAAATTGCCGCCGGAGACATACAGCCCCTCCAGCGCCGTGTTGGCCGCCGGCGCGATGCCCGTCTCCAGGCTGAGTTCACAGTGCCCGGGCAGATCGTGCAGGGTGAGGGTTTCTCCCTCCAGGTGATAGTCACCCGGCTGCAGGGGGCGGTCATCCAGACGGATGTCGTGGAGCACCAGATCCTGACCGTTGAGCCGTAGCGGGGCATCCCCCAGGCCATTGCGCACCAGGCTCAGGCGGGACCGCACCCGGGTATCCTCGGGGTCCAGCACAAAGCACAGGTCCACGGAAATAATACGCCACTGCGGCGGCGCGTAGTCCTTGAGATGAATGGCGGCGGGAGCGGTCTCTTTCATGGCGGCAACCGGGTTAGGCGTGTGCTTGACTTCCATGGTGCACTATAGCGTTTCGCGAAGGGGGGCGTCCAAACTTGCCAAAAGGAAGGCTCTTGTTGATCATAGCCCCTTATCCGACCATTGCGCCAGGATATAACCATGAGCATGCAGGCAAGCATTGAGCAGAAACTGTTCGAGGGGCTGGACCCGGTTCATCTGGAAGTGGTGAACGAGAGCGGCAAGCACAACGTGCCGCCGGGTTCCGAATCCCATTTCCGGATCACCGTCGCCTCACCCCGATTCGAGGGCCTGCGCCTGCTGGCACGGCATCGTCAGGTCCATGGTCTGTTGGCGCGGGAGTTGTCCGGGGGCATCCACGCCCTGGCGCTGCATACCCTGACGCCGGAGGAGTGGACTGCCCGGGAAGGCCGGGTGGCCGAGTCTCCCTCGTGCCGGGGTGGGGGGAAGCGGCGCTGACCGCCCTCAGGAATCCGGCCTCGATGGCGGCCCAGTCCATGGCGGCTGTCGACGCGATGCACTCCACCCGGCTGTCACGGCGCCAGGCCACCGGCTCGGCGCTGAAACGTCCTTCCGCCCAGTCGAAACGCTGCCATTCCCGGCCGGTGCGCAACACCCCCTTGGCCCGGAGCAGGTCCCGCCAGGGGGAGGTCGCGAACAGCGCCTGCACCCGCGACAGGTCGAAGCGCTGTGCGTGGTCGAAGTGCCAGCCCCGGGCGGTGTCTGCTTGCGGGGCCTGGACGGCACGGCCCAGCGGACGCAGGACCGGCCCGGACACCCCCGCAACCGGCAGATCCAGCACCGCCGCGTCCACCTCGCCCCGCCGGGCATGAATGATGGCCCGCTTGGGTGGGTACAGGCCCTTGAGGTAATCCTCCACGGCCTGGATCCGTTGCGGGGTGGCGACGTCCGTCTTGTTGATGATCACCACGTCCGCCAGACTGATCTGGTCCCGGTAGATGGCTGAACGGGACAGACGATCCGCGGAAAAACCGCCGGGATCGACCACGCACAGGCTGTTGCCCAGGGTGACCGCCCGGGCCAGCCAGGGATCCCGCAGGGTGTCGATGATGCCGGCGGGATGGCCGAGGCCCGTGGGTTCCAGCAACAGCCGGTCGGGCCGGATCTGCCGCAGCAAACGGGTGAGGGCCACCCGCAGGCTCATGGCGCCGGTACAGCAGATGCAGCCACCGGATACCTCCCTTACCGCCACGCTGTCATCACCCGCCGACGAGACCAGCGCGCCATCGATACCCACTTCCCCGAACTCGTTCACCAGCACCGCCCAGCGCTCGTGGGCAGGACGCCGGCCCAGCAGGTGCAGCACCGTGGTGGTCTTGCCGGCGCCCAGAAAGCCGGTGATCAGGTTCAGGGTGGTGACCGGGGGTGTCGGGTCATCCGGCGGGGTCATGGCAGCCGATCACTCCTCATCGTCATCCCCGGGCACCCCGCAGCGACCGAAGAAGTCGTAGTGATCGAAGGCCTCCGCGATGCCGCCCGCATGGGTGGCATCGGCGAAGTACACCCGCTGGAAACTGTAAAGATGCTCCAGTTCGGGCTGGTGATTGCCGACCACCACGCCCAGGGTACTGCCCCGCAGCATGTCCTCGTCATTGCCCGAATCCCCCGCCACCAGGGTATGGTCCAGGGGGATGCCCCACTTGTCGGCGAAGTAGCGCACGGCAAAACCCTTGGAGGCCCGCACCGGCAGCAGGTCCAGGAAATGGTCATGGGAATAGATGATGTTGGCGTGCAGATCTTCCTGATGCAGCAGTCGCTCGATCTCCTTCATGCCGGGGGCCTTGGCCGGGTCGACGAAGAAGCTGAGCTTGTGGCGGCGCTGATCCTCCGCCGGCTGCAGGGTGATGCCCGGCAGGTCCAGCAACAGACGGCGCAGGGTCTCCGGGTTCCAGCGGTGATCAATGTGGCGGGACCAACCCTGGTCCTCGGTCATCTCCGGGCCGTAATGGATCTCGGCGCCCACGGAGGTGATCATCACGTCCGGCGTGGGCACGCCCCATTCCTTGAGCACCTGGATGGCCGAATCCAGGCGACGACCGGTGGCAATACCGAAGGCCACCCCCCTGCCCCGCTCCTTGAGCCGTTGCAGCATCACCCGCAGGGAGGCCCGGTCACCCAGCAGGGTGTTGTCGATGTCGGAAATCAGCGCCCGGTCCGCCTGGGACAGCTTGCCGGAGAGACGCTGCTGCCCCCGGCGATGGCGGCTGGCCTCCCGGCGCAGCCCCTTGAGCCGCTTGGTGTAGCTGTCCGCGTGACCTTCCCAGGCATAGTGCCGACGCACTCCCTTGAGACCGTTGTCGGACAGGCGCTTCCAGCGGTCGGAATCAACGAGGATGCCGTGGATGGCCTCCGCCATGGCCCGGCTGTCCAGGGGATGCACCAGTTCCCCGTTGTTGCAGTGGGCCAGGATGTCCCGGGGACCGCCGTCTTCCGTGGCCACGATGGGGGCGCCGCTGGCGGACGCCTCGATCAGGGTCAGACCGAAGGGTTCGGTCAGGGCCGGATTGACGAAGACGCCCCGGGTGCGGGTCACCAGACGGTAGAGATCGGGCACGTCGTCGGCCGCGTGATGCTTGGGGAAGGCCACGGAGCCGTAGAGGTCATGGTCATCGATGAGCATCATCACCTCGGTGAGGACATCCCTCGGTCCCTTGTCCATCTCGCGGATGCTGTCCCGGTTACCGGCGACGATGACCAGATTGGCGATCTTGCGCAGTTCCGGGTGTTCGGCATAGGCCTTGACCAGGGTGGGAATGTTCTTGCGCTCATCGGGTCGGGACAGGGTCATGATCATGGGCTTGTCCGGATCCTTGAGAAAGCGCCGCAGGGTCTGGTAAATGGACGGACGGGGAGCGCGGGCCCGGGGGGGATGGAAACGGCTCAGGTCCGTGCCCGGCGGAATCACCACCATGCGTTCCGGGCGGTAATGGTCGTAGAGGGCATATTGTTCCTCCACCTCCTGCCGGGTGCTGGCAATGACCATGTAGGCGTTGCCCAGGACTTCCTCCTCGGCCTCGATGCGGCGACCAATGTGGTAGCGGCGCTCGATCTCATCCGCCGTGGCACCCTTCTCCAGCAGGCGCTCCCGCTTGACCCGACCCAGGGAATGACCGGTCTGCACCAGCGGCACCCCCATCAGGTTGGCCACCCGCACCGCCACGTGCCCGGCATCGGCATAGTGGCCATGCACCACGTCCGGCATCAGACCCACCTGGCGGATGTGCTTGATGGCGTTGTCGGCAAAGCAGTCCAGATAGGGCCAGAGATTTTCCTTGCGCAGGTAACGGCGCGGGCCGCAGTCCAGGCGGATGATCCGCACCCCGTTGCCCAGGTCTTCCTCCGGCTGGGCGTAGTCGTCGGAAACCCGGTTGTCCACCACCCGACGGGTGAGCAGATCGACGCGCCCCACTTCAGGATGGGCGCCCAGGGCACGGGCCAGTTCCACCACGTACTTGATCTGTCCGCCGGTGTCGGCATCCCGCCCCAGTTCCAGCTCATCCCCACGGACCAGGCCGTGGATGCTGATCAGGACGATGTACAGGCCCTCGCCCTGACGGGCCTTGCTTTGGGTTTTCTTCATCGTTTCTCGTATCCCTTGAGGCTCAAGACGTCCAGGGTGGACGGGTCCTCGATGAACTTGTGTGACAGGATCAGCGCGGTGGCCGACCAGGTCTGATTGAAGTTGGAGCGGCGGCCGATGAGACGGCCGTTGCGCCCGTCGTAGTATTCGGGCCAGCCGTTGGCGTAGAGGCGGGGGGCGGCGGTGTCATGGGCGCGGCGGGCCAGGTCTTCCCGCCCGGCGTGGAGGGCGGCGGCGACGAAGGCCCACAGCAGGGCCGGCCAGTTGCCGCCGTTGTGATAGGACCAGGGGATATTCTTGGGATCGGAACCGGTCATCAGCCGCCATTCATCCCCTTCCATGGCGGGGAAACAGATCTTCACCGGCATCATCCCCGCCAGATCGCTCCAGCGCTGGTCGAACAGGGCCATGATGCGCCGCCCCTGCTCCGGGTCCGCCAGATCGAACAGCACCGCCAGCAGGTTGCCCAGGGAAAAGAAGCGAAAATCCATCCGCCCCGGTCCCAGGTTGCCCACCAGGTAGCCGGTCTGCGGAGGCAACCAGTCGCTGACCCAGGCGGGGATGCTCTCCGGATGGATGTTCAGGGCATTCTCCGAATCATGGCCGAAGATCTCGGTACGGTAGCGATGGATCCGGTTGAGCCGGTCCTCGTCCAGCCAGTAATAGTGGCGCACGTACTCGGTGAGCTGGTCCAGACGCTTGCACGACTGCTGATGGATGGCCTGGCTTTCCGCGTCTTCCGGGTCCAGCAGTTCCAGGGCCGCCCGCAAAGCGCCGAAGAACAGGGACTGGATTTCCAGGGGGTGACCGTAGACCCCCATGCGCCGGTCGATCATGAACGAGCCGTCGGGCACCAGCAGGGTCGGGAAGATCTCGAACCGATCCTGCAGGCAGATGTTGAGGATCATGCGCACGCCCCGCCGGCACTCCGGGGAACGGGTGAAGGCGGTATCTCCGCTGACCCGCTCATAGGCCACCAGCAGGATCAGCCACCACATCATGGAATCCACCGGTGCCACCCGGCCGATGGCCCGGTCACCGAAATCGGTGTGGATCTCCTCCTCCCCGGCCTCGTTGCACAGCACCCGGAAACTGGCGGGCATCACCTTGGCCACCGCCCGGTGACCCTCCACCTCTTCCTGCTGATCCCGCAGCTTGAGCACCAGGGCCAGAAAGTCGCGGACAATGTCGTGGCGACCGTCCAGCAGGAACACCAGGCCGGAGGGGACGAAATCCCGGACGAAGCAGTCGGCGTAATTCTCGGCGGGGGCTTGTGCATCCAGGCTGGCGATGGTGCCGACCACCCGGCCCTGGTAGTGCACCTGGGAGGCCTCAAGGAGGCGGTAGGCGGAGCTGATGGGGTCGGTCAAGCGGGGGTCTCCCTCGTCGTCATCTCGGATCTTCGGGCACCTCGGGGGCCGGCGGCGGTGTCGCCGGACGGGCGAACAGATAGCCCTGTACATAGTCCACCCGCCGGCCACGCAGCCAGTCCCATTCGGCGCGGTTTTCCACCCCTTCGGCAATGGTGGAAATGGCCAGATCGCCAGCCATTTCGATCAGCTTGGCCAGCACCTTCTGCCGAAAGGGGTCCTGGTCGATCCCTTTCACCATAGCACGATCAAACTTCACGAAGTCCGGACGCAACTCCGTCAACAGGTTGAGGGAGGCATAGCCGGCACCCAGATCATCAAGGGCCACGCGAAATCCGGCGTCGCGATAGAAATCCACGATCCGGCGCAGGTGGGCGGTGTCGGACACGGCCTCGGTCTCCACCACCTCGAACACGAAACGCTGCGGATCGGCACCGAGCCGATGGATTTCATTCAGGGTGGTCTGGAGACAGTAGGCCGGATCGTAGATGGCGGAGGGATTGAAATTGATGAAGATGTTGCAGCGAATATCATGTTCGATCGCCTGACGGATGGCATTGATACGCGCCACCCGGTCGAGCTGGAACATGAGCCGGGCGGCTCGGGCCTGGTCCAGGAGGCGGACCGGATAGATAAGCGGGTTCTCACCGGGGAGCTGTCCACGCATGAGGGATTCGTAGGCAAAGACCTGATCCGGGCACCGGGTGTGGACGATGGGCTGAAAATGGAACAGCAGGCTTTCCGATTCGATGATGTCCACCAGCCAGCCGCCGCAGGCCCGGGCCAGAAGGGAGTGAAGGGTCTGGGTGCGGGGGAGATGGGTGATGCCGAAGGACTGATCCCGGGGCAACAGGACTGCCTGACAATCCCCTATCTCGGTCTCGCTCATGAGATCCCGCAGCAGATAGGCCAGCGGCTGCAGATCACCGTCATCCAGCCGGACCTCCAATACCCCCTCGATGCCGTTGTGAACCGGATAGCCGCGGGTCTGCAAGTGTCTGAGGAGTTTTTTGAGGGTGTGAGACAGGAACGGCGCCAGATAGAGCCGCCCCGGCCCCGGGGTACAACGCTCGACGACCTGGCAATCTTGGCACGTCATGGCAGACACCTCTGCAGGGAATCGTTTCCCATCCGGGATTGTCCCAATGTAACGTGATGAACACTTACCGCGCCTTCCCTTCCGGAGAAAGGTCCCGACGGATCACCGTGAACAGGCTCCCCCTCATCCCCGCCCTTCTCCCCCCAGAGAAGGGCGGGGGCCTCTCTGTTACGGAGGGAGGTAAGCGTGGCGATATGATCATAACCGATCCCCGATGGGGATCAAAAAACGACGAGGTGCCTGCACCATGAACGAGAAGGTGAGCAAGTCCGAGGCCCGGTGGCGTGCCGAACTGACGCCGGAGCAGTACCGCGTCACCCGGGAGGCGGGCACGGAACGGGCCTTCACTGGCTGTTTCCATGACCACAAGGGTGCCGGGGTGTATCACTGCATCTGCTGTGATGCCCCCCTGTTCAGCAGTGATCACAAGTACGACTCGGGCAGCGGCTGGCCCAGCTACTGGCAGCCGGTGAGTGAGTCGGCCCTGGAACGGCATGAGGACCGCAGCCTGTTCATGACCCGGGTGGAGGTGCGCTGCGCCGGCTGCGATGCCCACCTGGGGCATGTGTTCGAGGACGGCCCACCGCCGACCGGGCTGCGCTACTGCATCAACTCGGCGGCGTTGCGGTTTCAGGGGGCGGAATAACCCCCCTTCTCCCCGGTACCTCGACTACACCCCGGCTTCCCCATGTTGCCGATCCAGTTCGTCGATGCGCCGCCCGGTCTCGCCCGGCGAGGTGGTGTTGCGGGCCAGGGTCTGATAGGCCACCGGTACCACGAACAGGGTGAACAGGGTGGCGAACAGCACGCCGGCAAACACCACGGTGCCGATCACGAACCGGCTCTCCGCACCCGGACCACTGGCCAGGATCAGCGGCAGGGTGCCCATCACCGTGGTGAAGGCCGTCATCAGCACCGGCCGTAGCCGGATCTGCGCCGCCTCCACCAGGGCTTCCCGGAACTCACGTCCGGTATCCCGCAACTGGTTGGTGAACTCCACGATCAGAATGCCGTTCTTGGCCGCCAGACCGATGAGCATGACGATCCCGATCTGGCTGTAGATGTTGAGGGTCTGGCCGGTCAGCAGCAGTCCCACCAGCGCCCCCACCACCGCCAGCGGCACGGTGGTGAGGATCACCGCCGGCTGGACGAAGCTCTCGAACTGGGCCGCCAGCACCAGAAACACCACCACCAGGGCCAGCACGAAGATGAACAGGATGGCGCCACCCGCCTCCTTGAACTCCAGGGACTCACCCTTGTAGTCGATGCGTGCCTCCGCCGGCAGTTCCTCCGCGGCGATACGCTCCAGGTACTCCAGGGCCTCCCCCAGGGTGTAACCCGGGGCCATACCCGCGGTGATGGTGATGGCGCGCATGCGGTTGTAGCGGCTCAAGGTGGCCGCGTCCGCCTGTTCCACGAAACTCACCACGTTGGACAGGGGGATCAGCGCCCCCGTGGTAGTGGAGCGCACATAGATGTTGCGGATGTCGTCGGGGGTCTGGCGCTGACCGGGGATCCCTTCCAGGATCACGTCATACTCCTCGCCACGATCGATGTAGGTGGTCACCCGCCGCGAGCCCAGCACCGTTTCCAGAGTCCGGCCGATGCTCTCGAAGGACACCCCCAGATCCGCCGCCCGGTCCTTGTCGATGGTCACCATCAGCTGGGGCCGTGTTTCCTTGAAATCGGAATCCAGGTTTCTCAGGTTGGGGTTTTCCGAGGCCCGCTCGATGATCAGATCCCGCCATTGCACCAGTTCGTCGTAACTGGGACCACCGATGACGAACTGGACCGGCTGACCCACCCGACGCCCGCCCAACCCCTGACGCATGACGGTGATGGCGCGCACGTCCGGGATCTGGGCCAGTTCGGCGGACAGGGCGCTCATGATTTCCCAGGCAGAGCGCTCACGGTCATTCCAGTGAGACAGCACCACGATGCCGAAACCATTGTTCACCGCCTCCGCGCCGCCGAAGCCCCGCGGGGTGCGGGCCAGCACCCGGATGGCCTCGCCGGATTCGATCAGGGGCATGAGCCGGGCCTCCACCTGGCGCATCTGGGACTGCATGTGCTCGTAACCCGCCCCTTCCGGGCCGTCCACCAGGACGAAGAAGGCCCCCCGGTCTTCCGGCGGGGCGTATTCGTTGGGGATGCGCTCGACCAGACTGATGATGGCCACCAGCATGGCCACCATGACCACCCCGGTCACCACCGGCACCTTGAGGGAACCCCGCAGGGCCTTGCCGTAGAGGGCCGACAGACGATCAAAGGTCACCGCCATGACATGATTCAGGCCGGTCCTGCCGGTATCCTTGCGGATCAGGCGGGCACACATCACCGGCGACAGGGTCAGGGCCACGATGCTGGAAAAGGCCACCGCCGCCGCCATGGCCAGGGCGAACTCGGTGAACAAGCGCCCGATATTGCCCTCCAGGAAGGCCAGGGGCACAAACACGGAGATGAGCACCAGCGTGGTGGCCACCACCGCAAAGCCCACCTGCCGTGCCCCCCGGTAGGCCGCCAGCAGGGGCGGCTCGCCGGCCTCGATGCGCCGATGGATATTCTCCAGCACCACGATGGCATCATCCACCACCAGGCCGATGGCCAGCACCAGCGCCAGCAGGGTGAGCAGGTTGACGGAAAAGCCCAGGGCGTAGAGGGCGATGAAGGCCGCCGTGAGGGAGACCGGCACGGTCACCGCCGGCACCAGCATGGCCCGCACGCTGCCCAGGAACAGGTAGATCACCAGGATCACCACCATCATGGCGATGAACAGGGTGGTGAACACCTCCTTGATGGCACCGTCGATGAACACCGAGGTGTCATAGCTCATGGCGATGCGGGTGCCTTCGGGCAAGGTGGGGTTGATCAGGTCCACTTCCGCCCGCACCGCCTGGGACACCGCCAGGGTGTTGGCGGTGGATTGCTGGATGATCCCCAGGCCCACCATGTCCTCGCCGTTACCCCGCAGTTCGGTACGATCGTTCTCCGGCCCCACCGCCACCCGGGCCACCTCCCCCAGGCGCACCAGGTGGCCGTCATCCCCGCGCCGGATCACCAGACGAGCAAAATCGTCGGCGCTCTGATAGCCTCGGGCCAGTCGCACGTTGAACTCCCGCTGCAGGGAGTCCACCCGTCCGGCGGGGAGTTCCACGTTTTCCCGCCGCAGGGCGGACTCCACGTCCTCCACCGTCAGGCCGCGGGCGGCCAGGGCCTCCCGGTCCAGCCAGATGCGCATGGCATAGCGCTTGGCACCACCGATCCGGATCAGGGCCACCCCGTCCACTGTGGACAGGCGGTCCACCAGGTAGCGCTCGGCATAATCAGTAAGCTGCAGGCCGTCCATGTGTTCGCTGGCCAGATTGAGCCACATGATGGGATCGGCGTTGGTATCCGCCTTGAACACTTGGGGCGGGTCCGCCTCGTCCGGCAACTGACGCAACACCCGGGCCACCGCCTCGCGCACGTCGTTGGCGGCGGCGTCGATGTCCCGGTTGATCTGGAATTCGATGGTGAGGCGGGACTGGCCGTCGATGCTCTCCGAGGAGATCCACTTGATCCCCTCGATGCCGCTGACACGGTCCTCGATGAGCTGGGTGATCTTGGTCTCAATGATGGCGGCGTTGGCGCCCCGGTAATCGGTCTGCACCGTCACCACCGGCGGGTTGATGTCCGGATACTCCCTCAGGGGCAGACGATCAAAGGACAACACCCCGAAGGTGACCAGCAACAGGCTGATCACCACGGCCAGGACCGGCCGGCGGTTGGCAACATCGGAAAGGATCATGAGCGGCCACCGTCGCGCTGATATTCACGCACCACCTCCACGGCACTGCCGGGGCGGATGCGGACCGTGCCTTCCTGGACCACCCGGGTCCCGGCTTCCAGGCCTTTCAGGATCTCCACATAGCCGGGTACCCGGCGACCGGCCTCCACATCCTGTCGACGCACCCGGTCCTCGTCGGTGACCACGAAGACGTAGTGCTGATCCCTCACCTGCATCAGGGCCGACTCGGGAATGGACAGGGATTCCATCTGGTCCTTGACCAGGGTGACGGTCAGGAGCATGCCGGGGCGCAGGGCGCCGTCGGGGTTGGGGATGGCGGCGCGCACCATGGCGGCACGGGTGCCGGGGTCGACCCGGGTGTCCACGCTGGTGACCTCACCCTGGAAGGTGCGATCCCGGTAGGCGGCGCTGCGAGCCTCGATGCGCTGTCCCGAGGCCACCCCGGGCAGGAAGGTTTCCGGCACGCTGAAGTCCAGCTTGATGACGCTGATGTCATCCAGGGTGGTGATGACGGTACCCGGCGCCACCAGGGCACCGAGGCTGACGCGACGAAAACCCACCATACCGTCGAAGGGGGCACGGATCACCCGGTCGGCCACCCGGACCTGGGCCGCCTCCAGCCGGGCCTGGGCCTCGCTCAGGCGGGATTGCTGCTCGTCCAGGCGCTGCCGGGGCAGGTTGCGGTCGGCCACCAGGCCACGGATGCGCTCCAGTTCCCGACGCTGTTCCTCCACGCTGACCTGCCGTTCGCGGGCCTCGGCCATCTCCTCGGCGGCCGCCAGGCGCACCAGTACCTGGCCCCGGGTTACCCGCTGACCGTCGCTGAATTCGATGCTCTCCACCGGCGAAGTGATGCGTGCGGTGATCTCCACCGACTCATTGGCGCGGGCGGTACCGAGGGATTCCAGACTGGTTTCGAAGTAGCGCTGGGCAACGGGGGCGACCACCACCGGTACCGAGCCCTGGGAGCCTCCGGCCTGGGGCGGCGCGGCAGTATGATCCGCCAGCATCACATAGGCCGCTCCCGCCAGGATGGCCAGGCTCAGGATGCCCGGGGCGATCAATTTCTTTCCAGTCACGTTCAGTCCTCGACAGAATCGAACCCTTCGCCCCCCAGGGGAGAAGGGAGTCAAGAAACGCCCTTCTCCCTATGGGGAAAGGGGGTCAATATGATCACGGCCGTGGGGCGCCATGAAATCCAGCGCCGGGCCGCGGGGGATGATACCACCGGGATTGAGATGCTCATGACTGCCGTAGTAATGGGTCTTGATGTGATCCATGTTCACGGTCCCCGCCACCCCCCGAACCTGATACAACTCGCGGGTGTACGCCCACAGGTTCGGATAATCCACCAGGCGCTGCCGGTTGCACTTGAAATGGCCGTAGTACACCGCGTCAAAGCGCACCAGGGTGGTGAACAGGCGCCAGTCCGCCTCGGTCATCCGGTCGCCCACCAGGTAACGTTGCCGTGACAGGCGCTCCTCCAGCCAGTCCAGAGTCTCGAACAGACGGTCGAAAGCCCGCTCATAGGCGGCCTGCTCGGTGGCGAACCCGGCCCGGTACACACCATTGTTCAACGTCTCATAGATCCTTTGGTTGACAGCATCGATCTGCCCCCGCAGGGACTCCGGATAGAAATCCGCATGCTGATCGGTGCATGCCTCGAAGGCGCTGTTGAACATGCGGATGATTTCGGATGACTCGTTGTTGACGATGGTCCGGCGATGACGGTCCCAGAGGGTGGGTACGGTGACGATGCCGGTGTACTCCGGGTCCGCCAGGGTGTAGGCCTGATGCAGGTACTCAAAACCGTTGACATGGTCCTCCGTCGCCCCCGGCCAGGAATGAAAGCTCCAGCCCTGCTCCAGCATGAACGGGTTCACCACCGAGATGCTGATAACGTCCTCCAGACCCTTCAGGACGCGGAAGATCAGGGTGCGGTGGGCCCAGGGACAGGCCAGGGAAACGTAGAGATGATAGCGACCGGGCTCCGCGGGAAAGCCGCCCTCGCCACTGGGGCCAGGCTCGCCATCCGGGGTGATCCAGTGACGGAACCGGGATTCCTTGCGAATGAATTCACCATCCTCGGTTTCTTCGGAAAGCCAGTCGCTGCGCAACTGGCCCTTGATCAGAAGGCTCATGACGTCTCCGGAAAAGGGCTGATGCAAAAGTGTGTCACCATGTGTGACCGGAGTGCCCGGGGTTCGTTCAGGCACCGTCAGTCGATGTCAGCCGGGGAATGATGACTTCCCGGTCCACGCGGGCTATATACTGCACAGGACAATCCATGCGGAGCGCATCGAATCTTGTTTCGGTCAACGACCCTCCCCGACAACGGGGTACTCATACTCATAGCCGGTTTGACTCTGATCATGCTGCTGGCGACTTATTCGATGCCCATGCGCGCTTTCGAGCACGGCTTTTATCGGATGGCCACCCAGCTACTGCCCCGCCCGGACGATTTGAAGGATGTCGCGCTGATCGAGATTCGTGACCAGGATATACAGGAATACGCCCCTTTCTCCAGGGCCACCCTGGCCCAGGCCGTGGACAGGCTCCATGACATGGGGGCCGCGGGCATCGGTCTGCACCTGGACCTGGATTATCCCGAAACCCCTTTTCATGCCCCCCTGCCTGACCAGGATACCGACGGACTTCTGGCCCAATCCCTTTCCAGGCACGGCCATGCCCTCGTCGCAGCCCCCCTCCATCGGGGCACGGGCCAGGCCTCGCCCCCCTATGGGCGCATGCAGGCCGGTCGCGTGACCTGGTACCACTGGCCGATATTCCGGCCGTTGCTGCGCCCCGCAGTGCTGCCGGGTGCCGACAGCCACCTCCGGATACCGATACCCCCCCTGTCGGAAGCCGCCACCCTTGCCGTGGTACCCACCGCGGACCGCCCCCGCCCCCCGGATCTGGCCCTGCTGCCGGTGCGTGGTGGCCATGTCCCGGGCATGGCCCTCGGGTTGGCCGCCACACTGGATGGGCACACCCCGCACTCATTGCTGGTGGAGCCGGGAAGGGGTGTCTACATCGGCGATAAATTTGTGGGGCTGGGACCGGACCTGTCCCTGCGGGTGATTCCTCCCCGACGGGACCCCCGCGGCAAGGCGCTGGACACCTGGACAATGACCGACCTGCTGGAGATGAGAATCCCCGCAACCAGCATCCAGGGGCGTGCCGTGGTCATCGGCATGAATCACCCCCGCCAAACCCCCTTCATCAGCCATGAAGGCCTGACACTTCCCCCTGCTGCATGGACGGCGTGGACCACGGGCGCCTTGCATGAGGGCCGCTACATTCGCGTGGGCGGGGGATTCCTGCTTCTGGAGCGCTTGCTGCTGGTGCTTGCGGGCATCTACCTGCTCTGGCTTTCCGTTGCCGCGCCGGCGAGGCGGGATCAGATCGTGCTCGGCACCATCCTGGGTCTGCTGGTGATCAATGTATTGACCCTGGCCGTGGCCCGCTGGTGGCTACCCCTGATTCTCCCGGCCCTGCTCATCGGTCTGGCACCCGGACTTTTGCTGGCCCATGCCCGGCTGACTCGCTATCTGGCCAGGAATCTTCATGAGGCATCCGAAGCACAGCTCCAGCTGGGCACGCAACTGCGAAAACAGGGACACCTGGATCAGTCATTCGCGGCACTGCGGCGTTGCCGGATGGAACTGGAACCACTGAATGGAGAACTGTACCAACTGGGTCGCGACTTTGAGCGACGACGCCAGTATGGCCGGGCGGTGGAAGTCTTCCAGCATCTGAATGAACGCTGCGCGGGGTTCCAGGATACCTTCCAGCGGCTGGAACGCCTGAAACCCTTCATCGGCACCCGACAGCCACGCCTGGGGGACATGAAACGCATAGGCGGGGGTAAGGAACTCCTGTTGTCCGAGGATGGGGATGACAAGACCATGATCGGCCGTTACCAGATCGAAAAACAGCTGGGCAAGGGGGCCATGGGCATTGTCTACCTCGGGGTAGACCCTCACATCAATCGCAAGGTCGCCATCAAGACCCTCGCCCTGAACCGGGAGTTTGAACCGGAAATCCGGGAAGAGGCCAAACGACGTTTTTTCCGAGAAGCCGAAGCCTCCGGCCGTCTCGCCCACCGCAACATTGTCACGGTCTATGATGTGGGCGAAGAACACGATCTCGCCTTCATTGCCATGGACTTCCTGGAGGGGGACCCTCTGGAGGCCTTTACCCGCCCGGACACCCTGCTGCCCATCCCCGAGGTGCTGGAGGTGTGTGCCCAGGTGGCGGAAGGCCTGTCCTACGCCCACGAACAGGCGGTCATTCACCGCGACATCAAACCCGCCAACATCATTTACGACCGCGACGGCAAGACAGTCAAGATCACGGACTTTGGTATCGCCAACATCACGGATCGCACGAAGACGCGCAGTGGTGCATTGCTGGGCACACCGGCCTTCATGTCACCCGAACTGGCCACGGGCGCATCGGTGGATGCCCGCTCAGACCTGTTTTCGCTGGGAGTCTGCCTTTACCAGCTGTTGACGGGAGAGCTTCCCTTCAAGGCCAATACCCTGGCTGAACTGATAGCGCAGATTGTCCAGTCACAGCCAACGGACGTCCTGGAACTGCGCCCCGAGCTCGGGCCGGTGATTCAGGTCATGGTGAAAAAGGCGCTGAATAAAAATCCGGACTTGCGTTACCAGAACGGTGGGCAAATGGCCAGGGCCCTGAGGGACTGTATCGAAAGCATCAGGAGAGTTCCCAGGCAGGGGCAGTTCAATCCCCATCAGGCTGTGGACAATTACCTGGGCGGAGACTGAGTACCGCACGGTGAGTGCTCCCTATGGCACACCCCTGAATTCCGCCCGGACCCGGCCATTGTCCTGAATGCGGTCCCCAGGATGGGCAATGACGCTCTCTCCGGGAGCCAGCCCCTCCAGGACCTGGGCCCACAGACCACTGCGACGTCCGATTTCCACCCGCCGCAGGTGGGCCCGCCCCTCCTCCACCGTGAAGACAGCCCAGGCATCCCGATGCCTGAACAGGGCACCCGAGGGAATCTGGATCACATCGTCCCCCTCCCAGAGCACAAACCTGGCCTCCACCCGGTAACCATCCCCCAGGTGCCGCCACTGTTCGCGAGGCGAAACCAGAGTGATCCAGACATAGACCCGCTGCTCCTCCACGCCCAGTGCCGAAACCTTTTCAAATCCCGCCGGCTCAACCCTTCGTACCGTGCCTTCCAGGGCATCACTCCCCCCCCATCGATCCAGAATGACCCGCATGCCGGGGCGCAGACGCACGGCCTCCATGGAGAGCAGATCCACCTTGACCTCCAGATCATCCAGATTGCCGAGCTCCAGCACCGGCTCCCCCGTTTGCACCGGCCCCTCGTCCCGTCGGTGGCGCTGGGTCACCACACCGCTGATGGGTGAACGCACGGTCACCAGCGGCATGTCATCCCCGGCACGCTGTCCATCCGCGATCTCCAGGGTCAGGCGCGCCGAGGCCAGCTCGAAGCCGGCCACTTCCACCCCGTGCCTTGCGGCACGCTCCGCCGCCAGGCCGGCATCCCGCTCCGCCAGGCGCCGGTCCCTTTCTTCGGCGGCAATCTGGGATTGCATGAACAGACGATCACTGCGTTCATACGCCTGCTGCGCCAGACGGGTTTCGGCACGACGCGCTTCCAGTTCCGCCCTCGCCGCCGCCAGGCGGGCAGCGGCCACCTCCACAGCCTCCCGGGCCTGCTCCCGGCTGCGAACATCCAGGCCCGGGGCCGGCGCGGGTTCCAGCCGAAACAGAGGATCACCGGCGTCAACGGGATCACCCGGTTCCAGAATCACCCGGCGCAAATGGCCGCTGATGGGGGCCGTCACCGTGTAGGGATTGCGCAGACGGGTACGACCTTCGTCCTCCACGTATTCGACGAAGGGACCCTGAATCACCCTGGCGGCACTGACCGGAATCGGTGCCGGCCGCAAGGCCAGACCCAGCAGAACCAGAATGAACAGGGCGGTCAGGAGAATCAGGATCTTCTTGAACAAAGGCATGACAGTTCACTCATCGGTCTTCAATGCGCTGACCATATCCAGCCCGGCCAGCCTGCGTGCGATCATCAGCACCGACAGCACCGCCGCCAGCAGTACACCGGCGGCAGAAAAGGCATAGGTAGCCGGGGTCATGATGAACGGTATCCTGAACATGTCCATGCTCAGGGCCTGATTCAACAGCCACGCGAACCCCGTACCCACCAGCCAACCCATCGGGATGGCCAGCAGGGTCAACAGGGCCATTTCCCCGATCAGCACCCAACTGACCTCGCCGCGACTCAGGCCCAGCACCCGCAGGGTGGCCAGTTCCCGCGCACGCTCCGCGAAGGCAATGCGGGCACTGTTGTAGACCACGGCAAACGTGATGGAACCCGCCATCAGCAACAGAATACCCATCATGACCAGCACCGTATCCTCCATATACGCCCGAAACTGACGCTCAGAGTCGTCGATCATCCCGATCCCCGCCACCCTGGGGATGTCCCACAGACGGGCAAACAACGACTCCCGCTCATGCCCGTCCACCATGAGCCAGGCCCCGGAGATGGCCGGGCCCTCCCCCATCAGACGGTTCAAGGCCCGACGCTCCATGTAGGCGCTGACCCCGATGGGTTCTTCCACCGTCCCCGCCAGAATAACCTGAAGGCTTCGGCGATGACCTTCCAGCACTTCCACGGTAATCCCGTCACCGGGACGTACCCCCAGATAATCCGCCAGATAATCGGTCAGGAGCAGTCCTTCCGGCGGCAGGCGCAGGGGCTGAAAATCCCGGTCCAGCAACCCGCGCAACCGGGGTTCGGCGTCCATGCCCTGGATGCTGGTGCGATACTCCCGGCGCTCATGCACCAGACGCACGGGCACATTGCGATACCCTTCCGCATAGCGCACTCCCGGAAGGGTCCTGAGTTCGGCCAGGGCCCGCTCCGGAGTGGGATCCGTGAAACTCAGGTGCAGATCCATTTTCATCACCAGCCGGTACTGGATGTCGAGCAGATGGTCCACGGCGTTGAACTGATAACTCCCCAGCAACAGCAGTCCACCGGAGAGGGCGATGCCCAGCATGGACATGAAGGCCTTGAAACGGTGACGGGACAGATTGCGCACGATGATGCGGGTGGGCTGGGACAGATGGCGACCCAGGGCCGAGCCCTCCAGCCAGGAAGGCCTGAACCGTACCGGTGACGGTGGACGCATGGCCTGTGCGGGCGGCAGTCTGACCGCCTGATTCACCGCTCGCCAGGTCCCCACCAAGGCCGCCGCCGCCGCCACCACCAGGGCCAGCAGGATCACCCGGAGCTGGAGTCGGAAACTCATTTCGGGAAACCGGTAATATTCCGCATACACTCCGGCCAGGGCCTCGGCGGACCAAGCACCCAATACGATGCCCAGCATGCAGCCCACCCCTACGATCAAACCGGTCAGCAGGCCGAAATGGGCGGCAATCTCGCCATTCCCGTAACCAAAGGCCTTGAGAATGGCCACCTGCTGGCGCTGGGTCCGGACAATGCGTCCCATCAGTATGTTCAGCAGGAAGGCGGCCACCCCCAGAAAAATGCTGGGCAGCATCACCGCCATCACACGCAGCTGATCCAGCTCTTCCGACAGGAAGCGATGGGAAACCTGATCCTCCCGACCCACGGCGCCGATGCCGCCATGGGGGGCCAGAAGCCGGTCAAGGGACTCAATCACCGCCGCCTCCACCGCACCGGCCTGCAGGGAGATCAGCACACTGTTGAAGGCACCCTCCAGGTCCATCGCCTGGGCCAACCCCCGGCGGTTCATCCACAGGACCGCATAACGCTGGTAGTCCGGCAACAGATCGGCCGGGCCCACCTGATAGATGAACTCCGGGGACAGGGCAACACCGCGGATGGTGAGGCGTTCCAGGCGGCCATTGATGATGGCGGTGAGCATGTCCCCGGGATGAAGGTCATGGGCCTGGGCAAACGGTTCGCTGATGACCACCTGATCCGCCCGACCCGGCTCGGGCAGGCCGCCCTGCCGCAGATGCAGGCGGTTGAGTGCCGGCTGGCGGCCCTCGGGCACGGAAAGGATCATGCCCCGTACCGGTTCATTGAAACCCGGCACTTCCAGGCGTACCGGTGCCCTGATCCGGGTCTGCACCCGGTTGACGCCGGGGATCTCTTCCAGGCGAGGGGCAAGCCCTTCCGGTGCCCGTTTCAGTTCCACAAAGACATCGGCGAAATGGTAATGGTCGTAAAACCGGTCCTTGGACAGGGTCAGCGCATCCAGGGTGGTGACGGCGAGGATCAGCACCATGACGCCGGCGGCAATCACCACCGCGATGGCGGCCACCTGGCCCTTGAGCCGGGACAGATCCCGCAGCAGTTTGCGGTTCAGGGGACCCATCACCAATGGAGCTGTCCCGGAGACTTACGCGCCGGGTTTTCCACAACGGAATGCACACGACCATCGGCCAGTCTCACCACCCGGTCGGCCATCTCCCCGATGACCGCATTGTGGGTGATCACGGCCGTGGTGGTGCCCAGTTCCTGGTTGATCTGCTGAATGACCTGCAACACCCGGATACCGGTACGGGAGTCCAGGGCGCCCGTGGGCTCATCGCAAAGCAGCACATCGGGGCGTTTGGCAATGGCCCTGGCAATGGCCACCCGCTGCTGCTCACCACCGGACAACTGGGCGGGAAAATGATCCATGCGGTCTTCCAGCCCCACCAGCGACAGCGCACTGTCGGGCGTCATGGGGTCACGGGCAATCTCGGTGACGATCGCCACATTCTCTCGCGCGGTGAGACTGGGGATGAGGTTGTAGAACTGAAAGACAAAACCCACGTGATGACGGCGGTAGGCGGTCAGAGCCTTGTCACCGGCATGGGCCAGATCCTGATCACGGTAACGCACCACACCGCCATCGGCATGATCCAGCCCCCCCAGGATATTGAGCAATGTGGACTTGCCGGAACCCGAGGCCCCCAGCATCACCACCAGTTCGCCGGCGTAAAGGGTCAGATCCACACCACGCAGGGCCTGAATACGGACCTCGCCCATCAGGTAGGTCTTGGTAACCCCGCTGGCCTGGAAGACCACATCTCGATGTCCGCTCATACCGTGAATACCGGCTTGTGGATCAAAAAATCCCCAGGACCCGAACCCCGCTCAAGCCAGGGATGCATGGAGCGCCCCTCCATCTCATCCCCGGTGCATTCCCGCGAAAGCGGGAATCCAGTCGCGGATTGAACATTCTGCACGCCATTCGCGGGAATGGCGGCAGGAAACTGCTCCAGCGATGCCCTAACGGAAATAGCGCCGCAGGTATTCAGGGAAGGAGATGTCATCCTCTGCCTCCATCCGTCGCTGGCGCGCCAGGGAAGCCAGGGCCTCGGCCTCCAGCATGGCCTCCCGGGACGGATCCGGGGCCACATCACGGAAAAAGGCGGCGTGGGCCAGGGACATCCGGCGGGCGAATTCGTGGAAGCCATGCTCTGCCTCGCACATGAGGGCCAGCATGCGGGCCGAGGGCGTCAGTCCGGCATCCGCCACCTTGGCCTGCTGCTCGGCCAGCGAGGCCGAATAGGGCCGTGACGGCTGTCCGTCATCCAGCACCCTGCACAGGAGCGCCATACGGTCCAGCACTTCAGTCGCCCAGGCTCGCAACGGGACCTGCTCGCCGCCACGCAGTAGCCGCAGGGCAGGATCCCTGCCACGGTGAGCCGTAGCGCTCTGGTTATGATCAATGGCGTAGCGTTCCACATCACTGATGGGCGGGCTGTCCAGCAACAGGGCAAAGATCATGAACGCCTCCAGAAAACGCAGCTGCGACTCATTGACCCCCAGCGGATCAAAGGCATTCACATCCACCGAACGTAACTCCACATATGCCACCCCCCGGCGCTGCAACGCCACGGTGGGCCGCTCGTCACCCTCGGTCAGGGGCTTGGGGCGCACGGTACTGTAGTACTCGTTCTCAATCTGGAGGATATTGGCATTGAGCTGACGATATTCTCCGTCCACCTCCACGCCAATACGGGCGTATTCCGCCGACGGCGTGGTGATGGCGTGGGAAAGACCACGGACATACCCCTCCAGGCTGTCATAGTTTGCCTTGATGCCGCTTTCTTCCTCCTTGCGGTTCTGATAGCCGATGTCTCCCATGCGCAGACTGGTGGCCCAGGGCTCAAAAAAGGTGCTCTCATCGAATTCCGCCAGCGTGGTGGGCCTGCCGGCAAGAAAAGATCGGCACACCGCCGGCGAGGCCCCGAAAAGGTAGGGGATCAGCCATCCCAGGCGCTGGAGATTGCGGATCATGCCGAAGTAGCCCTGGTCACGGAACCGGCGGATGTCCTCCCCCCCTGCCCCCAGCACCTGCTGATAGATGGGCCAGAAACACTCACCCATGGAAAAGTTGAAATGCACCCCGGCGATGACCTGCATCAGCCGTCCATAGCGATGGCCCAGCCCCAGACGATAGATGGTCTTCATGCGACCCGCGTTGGAGTGACCATAACGGGCCACGGGTATCCCCGCCTCTCCCGCCAGCACACAGGGCATGCTGGTGGCCCAGAGAAACTCCTCGCCGATCCGGGGGTAGGTGAAGACATGCAAATCCCGCAGAAAATCAAGGGCCTCGCCCGGTGTTTCACAGGGTGGGGTAATGAATTCCAGCAGGGCCTCGGAATAGTCGGTGGTGATCCAGGGGTGGGTGAGCGCTGCCCCAAGGTCCGTGGGATGGGGCGTCTGGGCGATGCTGCCGTCCTTATCGACGCGCAGACTTTCCTTTTCCAGGCCGATTCGGGTGCCTCGCAGACACTGGGCGCCGCCCAGTTCAAGGATCTGCCGCAGGCGTGTTTCACAGGTGGTGTACAACGTCAGTTCTCCATCGGAGCCGTGCTCTACGTCCTGATCATACTAAGCACGGGACTGGAAAGGCCATCTTGCCCGCCCCATAATCCCCCTGAACATCAGTCACCCTACGCCCCATGATCCCCCTCCTGAAGGCCTGGCAAAGACGCCGCGCACTTGCCCACGCTCCCATTCCCGACACCCTCTGGTCCTCGGCCCTGGCGACCCAGCCCATGCTGACCGGACTGAGCGGCACCGAACGGGCGGAGCTTCGGCGTCTGGCCACCCTTTTCCTGCATGAAAAACGTCTTTATGGCGCCCATGGGCTGGACCTTACCCCCGCCATGGCAATGCACATCACCTTGCAGGCGTGCCTGCCGATCCTGAAGCTGGGGATCGACTGGTATGACGAATGGACAAGTGTCGTCGTCTATCCCGATGACTTCATGCCACGACGGGAATTCATGGACGATGAGGGCATCCTGCACCTGGATGACAGCCCACGCAGCGGCGAAGCATGGGAGCGAGGCCCGGTGCTGTTGTCCTGGGCCGCCATCGCCGCGGGCGAGCCACTGGCCATTCATGAATTCGTCCATACCCTGGATCTGCGCAACGGCGTTGCCAACGGCATGCCGCCCCTGCACCGGGAAATGTCCATCCAGGACTGGACCCAGGCCCTGAGCACGGCCTACGATGCACTCGTTATCCGGCTGGATCGGGAGGAGCCAGTGACAATGGACCCCTATGCCGCTACTGATCCGGGTGAGTTCTTTGCCGTAATGAGCGAATATTTCTTTACCGAACCCTGGACCCTGGCTCAGGCCTACCCCGATGTCTATGGGCAATTCCGTCAATTCTACCGCCAGGATCCCTTGGCCCGGTTGCCCAAGGGTCCTGGTCGTCGCACGTTTGAGGAGTAAGACATGACCCAGAGCCTTCGCGAGCAACTGCTCCAGGCCGGACTGGTCACCGAAGAGCAGGTCAGGAAGGTCGAGCAGGCCAGAGCGCCCGAGGCCCGTCAAGGCAAGCGAAGCGGGCCGCAAAACGGCAAACCCGCCAAGGCGGGTGAAAAGGTCAAGGCCAGGCCCAGGCGTAAGGCGCGCAAAAACCCGGAACGAGGTTCCGCCAGGAGCCACAATCAGTTACCGTCTTCAGTGGTTACAAAAGCGCCACTCTCGCCAGCCGCCGATGCACGGGCACTCAAGCAGCAGCTCCGGGAACTGGTGACCGCCCACCGCGTGAACAAGGAGGAAGCCGACGTGCCCTATCACTTTCAGGTGGGCACCACCATCAAGCATCTCTATGTCACATCGGAACAGCAGGAAGCCCTGGCGGATGGCCGTCTTTGTATCGCCTTTCTGGATGGACGACGCAACCTGCTGCCCAGCGAGCAGGGGCGTGAGATCCTACGCATCGACCCCAGCCGCACGGTCATCTTCCCCGGAGATTGATGAACCCGGCCCATGACCTGCCTGGTCCGACAGGGCCAGGCCCTGATCGTGAGAACGATCAACGATCATTGATGAACCAACACAGGCTCAAGACATGCGACGCAACAGAACCGACCTACTCCCCCTCCCGGCACTGATGCTGATCGCCCTGCTGGGATGGGGTCAAGCAGCTCTCGCCGCCCCCTCCGGAAGCAGCGCCACCTTCCCGGGCTACATCCCCCTGCAGCCGGCCCTCGTGGTCAACCTGGACAATCCCAGACGCGCCCAGTATCTGCAACTCAATGCCCAGCTCTATGTGGAAACGGCACGGGATGCCCAGCTGGTGGAGCATCACATGCCGATCATCCGTCACCATCTGATCATGTTTTTTGGTGGTCGTGATCCGGATCTTGTACAAACCTCCGCAGCCCGTGAGCAGCTCCGCGGCGAAGCCCTGGACACCCTGCGCCAGATCATGACGGAATACATCGGCGCACCGACCATCAACGGGCTGTATTTCACAAGTTTCATCGTGCAGTAATCGATTGGCGCCGGTGCGGCTGCCGGATGCCACCGACAACAGGGAGACATAGCCAATGAAACGCCAGAACCATGAAGACAAGGGCCTCCCGGGCCTGTTGCTCAAACCTGCCGCCCTGAGCCTCACCCTGATATCCATGCCGTTATGGGCCGGTGAGTCATTCCAGCCCTCCCATTTCAACCCAGCGCTTCTGCTCGCCCAGGCAGGTCTGCCCGATGCATCGGGCACGGAACACGAACTGTCTCCGAGCATCCCGGAAATGGAAGCTCCGCGGAATGAACTTCGAGATCAGGACCCGCCCGGCATGGATACCACGGCACCTGACCGGCCTGCCCAGCCAGAGGCCGGTTCGCTGCCGCCGGAGCAAACACCACCCGCCTTCCCCGAACCCACGCCCGCGGAGCCGGTGCACACGCCCGAAGCACATCCGGAGCCCGGCCTCCCCGAACCCACCCCGCCGGAAGCCCCGGCACCGACCATGGATCATGTCCCAGAACCGGCAACAACGCCCAGCATGGAACCCCGGCCAACACCGGCTGTGCCGGATGCCAGATCGTCCGTGCCGGGACCAAGGGGACATGTGGCCCGCGCCCAGTTCACATCGGAAGTGCGGGGACGCGAGCCCATTGATCAACTCAGCCGCCTGGATCATCAGACCCGGCAGATCCAGTTCTTCACCGAAATCATGGATCATGAAGGTGGAGAGATCATCCACCGCTGGTGGTACGGGTCACAGTCCATGGGGGATATCCGCTTTCAGGTCGGAGGTCCCCGCTGGCGGGTATGGTCCACCAAGACACTGAAGCCCGAATGGGCGGGCGTCTGGCGCGTGGAGGTGGTGACCCAGGATGGCGAGGTGCTTGAAGAACGCCGGTTTGAGCTGACGCCCTGACTCAGGCCTGCCAGGACAGTGATCTCGTGGTCCTGTCCATGAGACTGCGTGGGCGGGTTACGTGCCCCGGAACGGACCCGCCCCGCAACTTCACACCATCAATTCATCCCATCGGACTCCGCCATTTCCAGCGCCTCGCAGGCCTCCAGCCATGCGGATTCCACCTCGGCCAGGCGTCGGGATTTTTCCGCCTGGCTGGCCAGCAATGACTGCAGACGTTCCCTGGCGGTCGCATCGTAGATCCCCGGGTCCGCCAAGGCCTCATCCAGAGACTGCTTTTCCCGTTCCAGGACTTCGTGCTCCCGTTCCAGGCGCCTCACCTGATCCCGCAGGGGCTTGAGCCGTTGCCGGAGTGCCGCCTCGTCCCGCTTGCGCGCCTTGCGGGACGCCGCGCTCTGTTCGCCACCGATTTCCCGGTCATCACCGCCTCCCCGAGTCCGTTCCCGAGCTGCCAGCCAGTCCCGATAATCGTCCAGATCTCCCTCAAAACCCTTGGCATCGCCATCGGCCACCAACAGAAACTCGTCACAGACACTGCGCAACATGTGACGGTCATGGGATACCAGCACCACCGCCCCCTCGAAATCCTGCAGGGCCTGCTCCAGGGCATGGCGCATATCCATGTCCAGGTGGTTGGTGGGCTCATCCAGCAACAGCAGGTTGGGCCGCTGCCAGACCAGCAGGGCCAGCACCAGCCGGGCCTTCTCTCCTCCCGAGAAAGGCCCCACCGGCGCCAGGGCCTGATCCCCCACGAAACCGAAACCACCGAGAAAATTCCGCAGCTCCTGCTCCCGTATCCGGTTGTCCAGTCGCTGCAAATGCAGCAGGGGACTGGCCTCCGGGTCCAGTTGTTCCAGTTGGTGCTGGGCAAAATAACCCACCGCCAGATCGGGCGCCGGCTCCCGGTTGCCATTCAGGGGAGCCAGGTCACCGGCCATGATCCGGATAAGGGTGGACTTGCCCGCACCATTGGGGCCGAGCAGCCCCAGTCGTGCCCCGGGGTGCAAGGAGAATTTCACCCCATGTATCACCGCCGTCCCGCCGTACCCGCCGGATACCCGATCCAGCTTCAGCAGGGGATCGGGCAACCGCGACGGTTCGCGAAAGGCAAAACGAAACGGTGAGTCCGCATGGACCGAAGCCACCCGGGTCATGCGCTCCAGGGCCTTGAGACGGCTCTGGGCCTGGCGGGCCTTGCTGGCCTTGGCCCGGAACCGGGCCACGAATTTCTCCATGTGCTCGATTTCACGCTGCTGGCGCTCATGCAGAGCCTGCTGACGGGCCAGGGCCTCGGCACGGGCCAGTTCGAAGGCGGAATAATCGCCGGTATAGAGCCGGATACCGCCCTGTTCGATATGGGCCACATGGGTCACCACCCGATCCAGGAAATCGCGGTCATGGGAGATCAGCAGCAACGTGCCCGGATAGGATAACAGCCACTGTTCCAGCCACAGCACCGCCTCCAGGTCCAGATGGTTGGTGGGCTCATCCAGCAACAGCAGATCAGACCGGCACATGAGGGCACGCCCCAGGTTCAGGCGCATGCGCCAGCCGCCGGAGAAGGAAGCCATGGGGCGCCGTTCATCCCCCGGCTGAAAACCCAGGCCATGGAGCAGCCTGCCGGCCCGGCTTTCCGCAGTCCAGGCATCGATGGCGTCCAGACGGGCATGCAGTTCACCCACCCGGGTACCTTCTCCAGCGGCCTCCGCCCCGGCCAGAGCCTCCTGCAAGCGACGCAATTCGCCATCGCCGTCCATCACATAATCCAGGGCGCTGCGTTCGCTGCCCTCCACCTCCTGGGCCACATGGGCAATGACCCAGTCCGCGGGCAGGTTGCATTCCCCCTGGTCGGGGGCCAGTTCTCCCTGCAGCAGGGCAAACAGGCTGGACTTGCCGGTGCCGTTGGCGCCGGTCACGCCCACCCGCCAACCCGGGTGAATGGTGAGATCCGCGTCCTGGATCAAGACCCGGGTGCCGCGTCTTACGGAAAGGTGTTCAAGTCTGAGCATGGCCCGGAGTGTATCAGTCTGCCCGGGAAGACCGCAGTCCCAACTTTCCGGCACCTGCGGCACGAAATGGCCGACAACAGCGTCATAATCCCGCCACTGGGACCGGGCGAGCTCACAACCCACTGTTTTAAAAAGACTCTAAAAAATGGCATGAAAATCGCTTAATACAATGCACAGAGGAACTGATCCGAGACAGGACCCATGATTCGTCAAATCATTCAGGCCCCGCACGACCCTGGCCTCAAGACTGACAGCGCCATCGGCGGTGGCCGGCAGTTCCCGGCCGAGCGCAATGTGCCCTCACAATTGATCAGCACACCGCAATTGCTGCACCGACTGCAGACGACCCTGGACCTGGAGGAACTGCTTGGCATTTTCTCAAGCTCCATCGCCTGGCGCATTCCCCATGACGGTCTGAACTTTGACCGGGAAAACAGCGGCATTCACCTGAGCCGTGGGCGCCTGTCACGCCACAGCTGCCGTTACAACCTGATGGTGGAGCAGCAGGAACTGGGGGAACTCAAACTGCTGCGGGGTCGCAAGTTTCGCGAATCGGAACTGGCGGCCCTGGAAGAAGCCCTGACCGTCCTGGTCTATCCGCTGCGTAACGCGCTGCTTTACCACGAGGCGCTACAGGCAGCGCAGACAGACCCGTTGACGGGTCTGCTGAACCGAAACGCCATGAACAGGGCCGTGGAGCGCGAACTGGCCGTGGCAAGGCGGACGGGGGGCTCCCTGGCAATGCTGATGCTGGATGTGGATCACTTCAAGCGGATCAATGATCACCACGGCCATCATTACGGAGATCAGGTGCTGGCTGCAGTGGCCCAGCGACTGCGGGCGGTCACCCGGAAAAGTGACATGGTATTCCGTTTCGGGGGCGAAGAATTCGTCATCCTGATGGCGGGCACCGATCCCCAGGCGGCCGTCCTGGGCGCCAACAGGGTCCTTGAGGCCATTCGGCTCTGCCAGCTCCCCCTGAAGTGCGGCAATCAGGTGAGCGTGACGGCAAGCATCGGCCTCTCCGTTTCCCGGGAGGGGGACAGCCCCGACAGCCTGTTCCAGCGGGCTGACCAGGCCATGTATCAGGCCAAGCGGGCGGGACGTAACCGGGTGGAGTGGACGGACTGAACCCTACGCCTTCCCCTTGACACGTTCAAGACAGGGCACGTGAGTCTCCATAATGGCTTGTCGAATCACCTCGATGGCCCGGGGGCGAGGAAAGCTGCTGCGCCATGCCAGCGCCACCTGACGCTCAGGCACGGGATCGTGAAAACGCCGGATCGCAAGCAGGTGCTGGGCATACCGATCGGCTCCGGCGGCAGAACACGGCAGAATTGTAACCCCCATGCCGGTCACCACCATGTGGCGGATGGTCTCCAGGGAGCTGCCCTCCACCGAGTGCTGGATACGATTGCCTGAAGAAACCGTGGAATGACAGGCGGGACACGCCTTGAGCACCTGCTCCCTGAAACAATGCCCCGCCCCGAGCAGCAGAAGGTTTTCATCCGCAAGCTCATCGATATTCAGCTTCTGACGACGGGCCAGTGGATGATCCGCAGGCAAAACCGCCACGAAGGGTTCCGAGTACAGCGGCAACGTCACGACGCCGGGCTGTTCGAACGGCAAGGCCACGATAATGGCGTCCAGTTCTCCCTGCTTGAGCCCTTCGGCCAGTCTCGCTGTATAACTCTCCTCGATGATCAATGGAAGCCGCGGCGCACGACGGTGTATTTCGGGCACAAGATGGGGTAGCAGATAGGGCCCTATGGTGTGAATCGCCCCCAGACGAAGGGGGCTGGCCAACTGGTCCCTGCCCTGACGGGCCAGGTCCACCAGGGTGTCCACCTCTTCCAGAATGCGCTGAGCCTGCCGCACGACCTCCTCCCCGACCGGAGTTATGCTCACCTCGGTTTTGCTGCGTTCAAACAGCATCACGCCAAGCTCTTCCTCCAGCTTCTTCACCGCCACGCTCAACGTGGGCTGGCTCACGTGGCAAGCCTCCGCGGCGCGCCCGAAGTGGCGTTCCCGGGCCACGGCCACGATGTAACGTAATTCTGTCAGGGTCATGAGATCATCCTGTCACTGATCCGGGGAATCCGCCCGCGCAGGTTGCGAGTGTACCCCAAGGCTTGCACAAAGCACCCCACCGGGGCTCAAACCCCGTGATATCATCACTCATCGCACATAACCACTGCATGCAAACGAGACCTCCATGGCATCCCTCCTTGCCAGGCTGAGGCACCATTTCGCCGCCCTGCGACCGAATCACCTGCCTGTCGCCTACAAGCTCGGCCTGAGCATCTCGCTGCTCATCGTCGGGTGTGTGGCCCTGCTGGGACTGGTGATCATCAACCAGCAAAGCCGGCTGCTGCTGGAGCACATGGACAGCTTCGGCCAGGCCATGGTGGAACAACTGGCAGACACCTCCAAGGAACTGGTCCTGGCCGATGACAGCCTGGCGCTGAACGCGCTGATCATCAATCTGACTGGCAGCTCCAGGGTCATGGGCGCCGCCGTCTATCATCGTGATGGTCATTCCCTGGCCCATTCGGGCATATTACCGGAACATCTGGAGCAACAGACGGCACCGGAACCATCGTCCCAGATCGCCACTTACACCGGTAACATACACTTCCAGGACCTGCATCTGGGCACCGCCGTCGTGACTCTCACCTTGGCTCAACAACACATCGCCCTGCGTCAGGCGATGACCGCCATTGCCCTCTCAACGCTATTCGTCAGCCTGTTCGCCGGCATCTCAGCCTTCTTCATGGGCAAGCACCTTACAAGGCCCATAGACCATCTCATGAAGGCAACGAAGGCAATCGGCGCCGGTGATTATGGCTACCGGCTGAAAAGCCGAAGGCGTGATGAAATCGGCCAGCTCATGGCGGCGTTCAATCAGATGGCCCACGGTCTGCAGGAAAAGTCCCAGGTGGAAGGCGCCTTGAGCCGGTATGTATCGGCGGGGGTGGCAAAACAGATCATGAACAACCTGGGGCAACTGCAACTGGGAGGACACCAGGTCGAGGCTTCCGTCCTGTTTGCCGATATCGTCGGCTTCACATCGTTGTCCGAACAACTGGAGCCGAACCAGGTGGCCCAGTTGCTGAACGAGTATTTCAGCTACATGAGCCGCCTTGCCCACTGTTACCGGGGCAACATCGACAAATTCCTGGGGGACGGGGTCATGGTGGTCTTTGGCGTTATCGAGGAAGATCCGGACCACCGCTTTCATGCCATCGCCTGCGGTGTGCTGCTGCAAAGACTGGTGGAGCGCCTGAATCGCATGCGAGAAGCGTCGGGGCAACTACCGGTACGCTTCCGCGTGGGCGTCAACAGCGGCCTCATGCTTGCCGGCAACATGGGGGCGGATGACCGCATGCAATATACGGTGGTGGGGGATGCGGTGAATCTGGCCGCTCGCCTGATGGCATCAGGCGAGCCAGGCCAGGTGATCATCCCCGAGGCCCTGCTCGATGTTGACCCTGACCTGGCAAACTGCCTCCACCTGCATCCCTATGGATGTCTTTCCCTGCGGGGCAAGGAGACTCCGGTTCGGACCTGCATGGTGCAGGATCTTGGGGAACAGTATCGCCCCCTCATGGAACGGCACATCCAGTCACTGATCGGTGAAGGGAATCCCTCCTCATGACATGGTTTCGCACCCTACTGACGGTAATACTGATAGCACAGGGACTCATGGGCTGCGCCACGGTGACGGTTCACCCCTTCAGTACAGAAGCCCGTCTGCAGGAAGCACTGAAACGGGGTGACATCGAGCTGGCAAGGACAATCATGTCCACCCTGCCCCAAACGGAGGATGATGCCGAGCTTGCTGCCATCAGGGAGTGGCTGGACAGGGCCAGCCATCACCTGGAACAGGCCATGCTGATGCAGGCAGCGGGACATCTGCGCAGGGAACAGTGGGACCTGGCCCAGGCCAGTTATCAGCGGGGACTCGCCGTGCTGCCCGAGAGTGAAGCCCTCAAGGCGGCGCGGGACCGG
Source organism: Ectothiorhodospira shaposhnikovii (assembly GCF_016584105.1). Taxonomy (GTDB): domain Bacteria; phylum Pseudomonadota; class Gammaproteobacteria; order Ectothiorhodospirales; family Ectothiorhodospiraceae; genus Ectothiorhodospira; species Ectothiorhodospira shaposhnikovii. Next base: position 74,639 of record NZ_NRSM01000007.1, read on the forward strand.
GCCCTCACGGAACAACGGGAACACCTGCAACACCTGCGAGTGCGACTGCTGCTGTCCCAGGGGCGCGCACTGACAAGCCTCAAGCCCCTTTATGCCCAGATCCTGCGCGCAGACCCAGGGGACACTCAGGTCAGAGAAGCCGTCGTGATGGCCGAACAAAGCGCCATCCAGGTCGCCGCGGAATTGCTGCAACTGGGATTATCCGCCATGGAGGAAGCGGACCTCGCGCTTGCCATGGAAGCCCTGAGCCTGTCCCATGCGCTGTCTCCCAATGAAGCGGCCGCGGTCGCCATGGAAACGGCCCAAGCCGCCCAGTCCCGAAAGCAGGCTCAGGAAAGACGCGCCCAACAGGCTCAGCTACAGGCCCAATGGGCCCAGCGAACCCGGGAACTCTTCAACCAGTTTCAGGAGGCTCTGGAATCCAAGGATCTGCAAACGGCACGCCGTCACCTGCTGGCACTGGAGCAGGCCCTGCCCGGAGATACAACGGTGCGACGCCTGCGCCGTGAGTTGTCAAAGGCGGTTGATGCGGAGGTTACCCTTGGGCTGGAAACCGGCAGAAACCTGTACCTGGATGGACGTATCCTCGAAGCGCTTGAAACCTGGAGAAACCTGCAGGAACTGCGCCCCGATCACCCGGAATTGCAGGCTCATATCCATCGGGCGGAAAGAGTCGTGGAATCCTTGCGACGGCTGGAACCCGGCGGGCTTTCACCGGGACCCTGATCAGCTCTGGAGAGGATCAGGGGCGCAGCCGTTGCCAGCTTGGCGTTCATGGCCCGGTTTTCAGGTCCCCAGCAGCCTCTCCGCAATGCGAAAACCGGCGGCATAGGTGCCGATGGCCGACCCCATGGTGGTGAACAGAAACACCAGAAGCACCCTTGACACCCTGTTCCTCCACCACCCCCGCAGATGCGCCGTGTCCCGGCGCAACCGGGAAAAGTCGCCCACCGTGGGCTTGCGCAGGAAGGTTTCCATCGCCGCGGCCACAAAGCCAACGCCGATGGTGGGATTGAGGGAAGTGAGAGGCGCGGCCAGGGCGGCCGTGATGACGGTCAATGGATGGGCGCCGGCAATCAGGCCACCGATACCCGCCAGGGAACCATTGATCAGCACCCAGTCCATCACCAGCTGCCAGCCCAACTCCGGATTGCGGCTAAAGCCCAGGATGAAACCGAAGATCACCAGGGCCACCACCACCCATGGCAGAATCCCCGGCAAGCGGGATGGCGGGGGTTCCTGATCCAGGCGCTGTATCACCGCTGACGGAGACTCGGTCACCGGCTTCCCGTTGAGCACCTGCTGGATTCCCTGGAGGTGCCCCGCCCCCACCACGGCAAGGATATGCCGATAGGAGCCTTCCTCCGCCTCCTGCCTCAGCCGTGCCGCCATGTAAAGGTCCCGCTCTTCAATCAGGGGGGTATAGAGCGCCCTTGATTCCTCGGCAAACTGATTGAAGGTGGACTCAAGCACATCCCCTTCCTTGAGTCGTTCGATCTCCTGTTCAGATATTTTTTCCTTGCTCACCACGCTGGCCATCAGACCCGCAAACAGGTTCATGCGTCGCCACCAGGGGACATTGCGATAACACCGCTTGAGCGTGGTACCCACTTCCCTGTCGATCAGCAGCACCGGCAAGTGGGCCTGCCGTGCCTCTTCGATGGCGGCCCTCATCTCGGCGCCAGGCTCGATCCCGAACTGTTCCGCCAATCGCTGCTGATAGGCGCCCAGGGCCAGGCTCGCGGTGACCATGGGTACCTTGCCTTCACGCAACACCTGGAACAGATTCATCCGCGACAGGGCGTCCGGGTTCAGGATGGCGTGATGGCGACTGGGGCACAGCTCCACCGCCACGGCATCGAAATCCCCGCTCTGCAGCAGGCGGCTCACCACTTCGGCGGAAACCCGTGAAACATGGGCGGTACCAAGCACCGTGACAAGGGTGCCATCAATGGTGACGGTGAACCGGGGCTCATCCGCCGAGGCAGCGACTTGAAGATCCATGAGGACGTATCCAGGGAATGATGCGAAAGCGACCATGCAGGGCCGGGGTCGCCACCATAGCAGGGCGACGGGAGTTAGACCATCCTGATGTCAGGGCGTTGCCTCAAGACATTCGCCCAGGGAACCGGAGGCGCAAACGCGGCCGTCCACCCAGATGGCACGGCCCAGGAGTGCCCCGGTGAGGTCGGTGCCCGTCAGATCGGCTCCACGCAGGTCGGCGTAACTCAGGTCCGCCTCCACCAGCCTTGCACGCGACAGACGGGCCTCTACCAGGATGGCTCCGGTCAGACGAGCCTGGGTCAGATCGGCCTCCACGAAGCGGGTTTGACGCAGGTCGGCGTAGCCAAGATCCGCCCCCGTGAGGCGGGCCTGCTCCAGGCGGGCCGCGAGAAGGTCCGCGTTGCTGAGAATGGCACCTGTCAGATCCGCGCCTCTCAGGTCAAGCCCAACCATCCGGCAGTAGCTCCAGTTCACCCCCGGTGCCGGGGGTGCCATGCAATCAGGCATGGCGCTGGGCGGAGGGTGATCCATGGCGCTGAGCACCAGTCCCGCCAGCACCAGGGCAAGAAGGAATCCCCCACCGAGAATCCATGGCAGCAAGCCTCCGGGAAGTCCGCCACGGGGCTCACGCTCCAGCAGTTCCGCCCGCTGATGACGATAGTTCAGGATCTCTACCGACTCGGGACGGCGGCGATCGGGCAGTGAACGCTCATCCACCATGCTCGGGTCCCCATCACCGGATTGCGGGTCGCGCCGCGGGCGAATACGTTCATCTTCCCTGAGCCGGGCCTGCAGCAGGCGCAAACTGCCTTCTGGCGTATGGGAATCCAGAAGCTCATGGGGGATCAGATGAGGGTGGTCGGCGATGGCGCCCCAATGCTCGCCATCGGCACTGATCTGGTCTGCAATATCCAGACGCCCCAAGAGCAGATACCGGGAAATCAGACGACCGGGATGGGGGCCGCTGACCTGACCGTCACGGCGCGTGAACCACAAATGATGACCACTATCCTTGGAAGCATCCATGGTGGTGATATTGACCCCGCAGACCTTGATAAGGCAAGCCGCAAGGAGAGACTTTCATCGAATTTTCAGTTCCTGAAGATCACACCGATACCGATATTGAAGCGGGGCGCTCCCGAGGCGGGATATGGTGGATCCCGGGGCCACAAATGAAGGTCATCCACCTCGACCCTGGGGTAGACATAGGGAGAATCCCCGACCTTTCCTGATACGGCATCCTTCAGCCGCCCTGTCACGGTGAGGCGACGTCCGGGTTCATAGTCGACGGTCTCCAGATAGCCGGGCACCTGGGCCAGGAAACGACCCTGGGCAGGGCGGCTGGTGTCCGGCCCCTGACTGCGCCCAAGCGGGTAACCGAGCACCTCGAACTCGGTGACATCCTCCCGATTATGTGCATGGACAATCACCCCGCCCCATAACACACGAGTGCCGGCCAGGACCTGGTCTTCATGGGTAGCCATGGCCGGAGTCAGGCCGGCATCCACCTGGCCTGGATCAAAACGGGGACCCGCGGCGCAGCCGGCCAGGACGAAGGCGGAGAGCGCGAGCATCAGATGAACGCATATCCTGGAGGGACGCCCCGCAGTGGCATCATGTGCGTGTGTCAGTATCGCCATGGTCGGTAATAGGGGTGGAAGGGATACCAGGGATCATATAACGGGGAATGGAACATGCGCGGAGAATAATAATGGCAGCAAGGCTCACGAACGGGTTCAGGCCGGGGTGCCCAGAGGTATGTTCCCCGGGCATTGACCACGGGAAAGGCGTAACGGTACTCGCCGATGGGTCGGTGCATTACCCCGTCCAGATGCCCGGTCACGGTAAATTCCCTGCCTTGGGCATGGACCACCGGATCCAGAAAACCATTGACAATCACCACAAAGCGGCCCTGACTGTCATCGCTTTCCCGGGGACGCCCACGACGGTCCAGAGGCCTGGAGACCACTTCGACAAGGGTGTGATCCGCCTGGTTTTCCACCAAAGCAATGACACCACCCCAACGCACCTCCTGTCCGTGATAAGCCTCCGGCTGACCACGGACCATGGCCAGCTCGGGGATCGACTCGGGCACTGCGGCAATGGCCGCGGGAGGACGGGATGCGCAGCCGGCGGACATGAGAGTAGCGCCCAGCAGAGACACAACAACCACCCATTGTATGCGCATGGCAATCACCGTGTAGATGCAACACTAACCTGCCCACGGGATCATCCCGCGGACGAACTGCCATCAAGCGTCGCCGCAAAACCGTGACGGAAACACCGATCAAACCTCCAGTCGTTCCCCCAACACAGGCAGGAGTCCGAAGTTACCATGCCTTGAGCGGATTCCCGCTTGCGCGGGAATGACGGTAGTGATCCGCTCTGTATTATCCGGATTTTGACTGGATTCCTGCTTGCGCAGGGATGAGTCATACATAACATTGTTGGACCTTCCAAGGTGCCAAAGATTCCCGAGAATGTCCCACGCCCCCCAACCCATCAATGCCGTTCTGCCCCGGGTCATACAGGCCCTTGCCGAACAAGGTTCCGCCGTGCTGCAGGCCCCGCCGGGGGCCGGCAAGACCACCCGGGTGCCCCTGGCCGCACTGGACGCCCCCTGGTGCACCGGCACCATCCTGATGCTGCAGCCACGACGGCTGGCCACCCGGGGCGCGGCCCGGTTCATGGCCGAATTGCGCGGGGAAGCGGTGGGTGAAACCATCGGCTATCAGACCCGGCTGGAACGCCACATCGGCCCCCGTACCCGGGTGCAGGTGATCACCGAAGGCATCCTTACCCGCCGCCTGCACCAGGACCCCGCTCTGGAGGGGGTGAGCCTGGTGATCTTCGATGAATTCCATGAACGCAACCTGCAATCCGACCTGGGACTGGCCCTGTGCCTGCAGTCCCGCGGACTGTTGCGGGAGGACCTGCGGATACTGGTGATGTCCGCCACCCTGGACATGGATCCAGTGGCCCGGCTCATGGGCGACGTTCCGGTGATCCACAGCGAAGGACGCCGGTTCCCGGTGGACATCCGCCATCTGGAGCCGTCGCGACGGGGCCATGCCGACCTGGAGGCCCTGATGACAGCAAGCCTGAGGCGGGTGCTGACGGAGGAAACCGGCAGCGTGTTGGCCTTCCTGCCCGGACAACGGGAGATCGAGCGGGTGGCCAGGGCCCTGGGCGGCACCGACCTGCCCGGGGACGTGAGCATCCACCCCCTCTACGGCAACCTGCCCCCGGAAGCCCAGCAGGCGGCCATCGCCCCCTGCCCCGCCGGACGACGCAAGGTGGTGCTCACCACCGACATCGCCGAGACCAGCCTGACCATTGATGGCGTGAGAGTGGTGGTGGACAGCGGCCTGGCCCGGCGTTCCTGCTTCGACCCCGCCTCCGGTCTGACCCGGCTGGAGACAGTTCGCATCAGCCGGGCCTCGGCCATCCAGCGCAGCGGCAGGGCGGGCCGCCTGGAACCAGGCGTGTCCCTGCGCCTTTGGACTACCGGCGATGAAGCGGCCATGCCGGAACACAGTCCGGCGGAGATCCTGGAAGCAGACCTGGCCCCCCTGGCTCTGGAACTGGCTCGCTGGGGTGCCGATGCCGGAGAACTGGCCTGGCTGGACCCGCCGCCGCCAGCGGCACTGGCCCAGGGCCGTGATCTGCTACGGCGACTGGGGGTGCTGGACGATGATGGACGCCTCACCGCCCATGGCGAGGCCATCGCCGCCCTGGGAACCCATCCCAGGCTCGCCCACCTGATGCTCAGTGGTCGCCGTATGGGACTGGAGACCCTGGCCTGCCAGTTGGCGGCCCTGCTGGAGGAACGGGACATTCTTGGCGGCCTGGACGGCCCCGCCGAGGCGGACGTGCATCTGCGACTGGAAGCCCTGGAGGGTCGCGGTGTGCCCGGTCACCGGGTACACCGGGGTGGCCGGGATCGGGTACTGCAGCAGGCCCGGCGCTTTGCCGCCGCCCTGGCTCGCTGCCCCTCCCCGCCGTCCGTCGGGGTGACCCCGCCACGGGAACCCGCAGGACTGCTGCTGGCCCTGGCCTATCCGGACCGGATCGGACAGCGTCGCCCCGGCGGCGAGGCCCGCTACCGGCTCTCCGGGGGCCGCGGAGCCGCCTTCAGTCGCCACGAATCCCTCTCCGGCCAGGAATGGATCGTGGTCCCCAACCTGGACGGGGCCGGACGGGAGGCGCGGATCTTTTTGGCCGCACGGCTGGATCGGCAGGACCTGGAGGTCCATCTGGCCCGGCTCATGGAACGACGGGAACAGGTGGTCTGGGACGACCGGGCCGGGGTCGTCAACGCACGGCAGGACATCGTCCTGGGGGCACTGATCCTGGAAACCCGTCCGCTGTCATCGCCGGACCCGGAGCAGATTCGCGCCGCCCTGCTGGAGGGCATCCGGGACACGGGGCTGGCCTGCCTGCCCTGGAACCGGGAGTCCGAGGTGCTGCGGGAACGGGTAAGTTTTCTGCACCGAACCCTGGGAGCCCCCTGGCCGGACCTGTCGGACGCAACCCTGCTGCAAGGCCTGGAACATTGGCTGGCTCCCTGGCTGGAGGGCATGAGCCGACTGAGTCACCTGGAACGCCTGGACCTGACGGCCATCCTGCGCGGCTGCCTGGACTGGCCGCTACCCCAGGAGCTGGACCGGCTGGCCCCCACCCATCTGGTCCTGCCGGGGGGGCAGCGGGTCAGGCTGGATTATGGCCAGGGGGAGGTGCCGGTACTGGCCGCCCGTCTGCAATGGCTGTTTGGAATGCGGGAAACCCCCTGTGTCGCCGGGGGCCGTGTCCCCCTGCTGGTGCATGTCCTGTCGCCGGCCCAGCGACCGGTCCAGATCACCAGCGACTTGGCCGGTTTCTGGACACGGACCTATCCGGAAGTGAAGAAAGACCTGAAGGGACGCTACCCCAAGCACGCCTGGCCGGACGATCCGCTGGCAGAGACCTCCGCCCGGCGCTGAAACTCCGTCAGGGGTGATGCAGGACCAGTGCCTCCACCTCCACCACCTGCTGCTGGGCCCGTTCGATGAGAGGGCGCACCACACCAGGGTCAAGGCCGACCCGCTCCCAGGCCAGAGGAGAGATCGGCGGGGCATCGCCGGGGTCCTGGGTATCCAGCTCGGCCATATGGGCCACACTGTTGGCAATGTGGACCAGGGCCACTTCCACGGGATAATCCGTGGGACTCATGGGTTCGTGGTGATACTGAATGCAGTCCTGGAGCTTTTGCGGCAGGTTGAGACGGGCCGCCAGCGCCCCACCCACCTGGGCGTGATTATGACCGAGAATTTTTCGCTCGGCTTCGTGGGGCGGCAGGGTGCTCACATTCTGCAGGCTCAGCAGGAAGGCCTTGTGAGCCGCGTCCGGCTCCCGGTTGAAGATCAGTAGCCGACCGATATCATGGAGCAACCCGGCAATGAACATGGACTCGCTGTGGCGCAGACTCAGGTCATCGGCCAGCGTCCGGGCAATAAGACCGCAATACACACTGTGCCGCCAGAAGGCCTCCATGGACATGAGCGGATTGGGAATGCGATCAAAAGCCCGGCCCACGGTGGTGGCCAGCACCAGATCACGAATCTGCGAGGTACCGATCACGGTAACGGCACGGGAGATGGTTTCCACCCGATGGGACAGGCCGTAAAAGGGGCTGTTGGCCAGTTGCAGCAGGCGAATGGTCAGCGCCGGGTCCTGACTGATCAGGCGACCGATATCCGCCGCGGTACTTTCCGGATCATTGACCATGGCATTCAGGCGCACCGCCACTGCCGGCAACGAAACCAGCCCCGTGGATTCTTCCACCAGTTGTTCAATACTGAGCGACATGATCACCCCCGAAGTGACTGCTTGCCTATCATACACCCAGAAGCCCGGGTGGCCACGGCATCGCTGGCTACCCCAGCACGGTTCCCAACCAGAAAGCCAAACCAATGGTCAATACCACCCCAGTCACGCCAATCAGCCAGAGCCGCCTGCGGCGCACTCGACTACGCTCCAACTCCCAGCGCACCACCGACTCGGATCCCTTGTGTTGTCTCTCGCTCCTGGGCGCATCTTCCTCGGGCTTCGGCGACGCCCCCCCCATGACGGGGATTTCCGGTACCACCGGCTCCGGTTCATTGGATTCTTCCCGAAGGGAGGCCTCGGCAGACTGCTCCAGCAACTGGGAAAGCCGCTTTTCCAGTTGCTGGCAGTGATCCTCAAGCTGATTTTCGCGCTCTCGGGCAGCGGCACGGAGACGGTTGACTTCCGCTCTCGCTGAATTCGCTTCATCCCGGGCCTTGGCAAGGGCGGACTCAGCCTCCTCCAGGCGCCCGCTGACACCAAGCAGTTCATCCTCGGCCTGCAATCTTGCCAGCTCCGCCGCCTTGATACGGGCGTCCATATTGGCCGCATCACGGTCCGAGGCACGGGCCTGAAGCTCCGTACAGGTACGTTCCGCCGATGCTGCGCGCTCCCGGGTCTGATTCAGTTCCGTCAGGGCCTGCTCCAGATCCCGGTTCAATCCATGGATGCGGGCATCCAGTTCGTTGTTGCGCGCCTGCTCCTTTTCCAGCTGGGATGACAGCCTGCTTTCCGTGGCACGGACCGTTTTCAACGTCTGCTCCAGCTGCTTGAGGCGTACCTGCACCTCCCGCTCATCCGAAGTCTGCTGTCGAAGCATCAACTCGGTACGGAGCTGCTTGAGATCCTTTTCAAGTTGATCACGATCTATTTCAAGCTGTTCACGGTCCTTGAGAGCGCTCGCAGTCTGGGCAAGGGCCTGAGCAAGCTGTTCACGCAAGGCATTCAATTCATCCCTTGCGCCGGGGGCATGGGCCGTGGAAGATACAGCGGCCAGCCGTGCCTTCAGCAATTGATCCGTGATCCTGAGAACCTCTTCCCCCCGAAACGGCTTTTTCAACAGCTCATTTGCCCCGCACTCCCTGATCCGTTGCAGGGTTCCCACATCATCCTCATTACCGGTGACCACGACCACCGGAAGACCACTGACGCGGGCGATCTGACTCTCGCGAATCCGCTTGAGCAATCCGTAACCGTCAAGCCTGGGCATGGACAGGTCAGTGAATACACAGGCGACGGCAGGCTCGCTCTCCAGCAACACCCAGGCAGCTTCCCCATCTTCGGCCTCGACCACCGGGTAACGGTTGCCGAGAATCTTGTTCAATGCCTGCCGCATGACTCTGGAGTCATCCACCACCAGAATCATGGGCGCATTAGCTAAAGAACTCATTGATTCTTTCTCCTGCCCTGGCATGGCCATCGGTCGTGTATTCATGCTTCAGTTTAGCGCCTGAGGCTTCAGGATACCTTGCCAACTGGTCAGAACACGACATCCTTCCGTCGGTCCCTTGATCCCTCGGGCCACTCAAGCCATCATCCAGACAGCCATCACCTCCCAAGGGAAGCGCGACATGACGGAAACAATCGTGATCACGGGTGCCAACCGGGGCATCGGCCTGATGTTCGTACAGCAGTATGCGGAGGCGGGTGCCCGGGTGCTGGCCGCCTGCCGCCACCCGGAGCAGGCCCGGGAGCTGAGCCGGTTAGCCGCCAAGACCCGGGGCCGGGTCAGCGTACACCCCATGGATGTCACCAATCCCGTGCAGGTCCGGGCGCTGACGGGCACCCTGACGGAGACGCCGGTGGACATCCTGATCAACAATGCCGGCAGCTATGGTCCCGCAAGTGCCTTCGGCAACACGGACGTGGAAGGCTGGCTGGAGACCTTCCGGATCAATACCGTGGCGCCGCTGAAGATCATGGAGGCCCTGGTGGAGCCAGTGGCGTCCAGCCGGCGGCGCCTGATGGTGAACATCTCCAGCAAGATGGGCAGCATGGCGGACAACGGTTCCGGCGGCGCCTACATCTACCGCTCCACCAAGGCGGCCCTGAACGCGATCACCGTCAGTGCGGCGCGCGACCTCAAGGCACGGGGCATCACGGTGGCGGCCCTGCATCCCGGCTGGGTACAGACGGACATGGGCGGGCCCAATGCGGAAATCACCACGGAGCAGAGCGTGACCGCCATGCGTCAGACCATCAGCCATCTCACCCTGGCGGACAGCGGCCGTTTCATCGACATCGACGGCAGCGACATCCCTTGGTGATCCGGTGCTGAGTCTGCTGCGCAACGTGCTGTTCCTGGCGGCCCTGAGCCTGGTGATGCTGGTGGCCCTGTTTCTGGGCGCCCGCAGTTGCGGACTGACGCCGGAACAGGCCGAGGAAGCCCGCCTGCTGGTGGAGATGAACATCGAGGACGGCGAGGCCTATCGCAGCCGCAACGGCCGGCGGGACGGCGTGGTGACCCTGTCCAGCGGCCTGCAGGTGGAGATGCTGGCCCGGGGTGACGGACCCGTGCCGACCCTGGAAGACCAGGTAGTGGTGCATTACCGGGGCCTGCACCTGGACGGACGGGTGTTCGACAGCTCCCATCGCCGGGCGGTGCCGTCGGTGGTGGCGGTGCGGGATACGATCCCGGGCTGGCGGGAGGCCCTGGTGAACATGCCCGCGGGCAGCCGGGCCCGGCTGGTGGTTCCCCACTGGCTGGCCTATGGCGAGGGACGGGCCGGGGCCGTCATCGGGCCGGGAGAGACCCTGATCTTCGAACTGGAACTGCTGGAGGTGCTGGTCCCCGGCGAACCGGAAGATCCGCCGACGGATCCCATGCAGCAGACGGTTCCGGGGATCGGCTGAGCCGCCCCGTCGTCCTCAGCGTTTCCAGCGCACCTCGTACAGATCCAGCCGCCGGTCCACCAGGTTGCGCACGGCCCCGTGGGTGCGCAGTTCCTTGAGATTGTCCAGATCCAGGTCGGCGATCAGGGTCATCTCGGTGTTGGGGGTGGCCTCGGCGGCCACCGCGTCATGGGGGAAGGCGAAGTCCGACGGGGTGAACACCGCCGCCTGGGAATACTGCATGTCCATGTTCTCCACCTTCGGCAGGTTGCCCACGCTGCCGGAGATGACCACATAGCACTCGTTCTCGATGGCCCGGGCCTGGGCGCAGCGACGCACCCGCAGGTAGGCGTTCTTGGTGTCGGTCCAGAACGGCACGAACAGGATCTGCAGGCCCTGGTCCGCCAGCAGGCGGGGCAGTTCGGGAAACTCCACGTCGTAGCAGATCAGGATGCCGATCTTGCCGAAGTCGGTCTCGAAGATGCGAACCTTGTCGCCGCCCTTCAGGCCCCAGTAGGATCGCTCGTCCGGGGTGATGTGCAGCTTGTACTGCTTGTCCCAGCTGCCGTCCCGGCGGCACAGGTAGGAGACGTTGCGCAGTTCCCGGCCATCGTACTCGGGCATGCTGCCGGCGATGATGTTGATGTTGTAGGCCAGGGCCAGGTTGACCATCTCCTGGCGCAGGGTGTCGGTGTAGTCGGCCAGATGACGCACCGCCTCGGCGGTGTTGTCCTGGTTGAACTGGCCCATCAGCGGACCATTGAAGAATTCCGGAAACAGCACCACGTCGGCCTGATAGCCGGACACCGCGTCGACGAAATATTCCACCTGCTGCAGCAGTTCGTCGAGGGATTTCAGCGGCCGCATCTGCCATTGCACCGCCCCCACCCGCACCACCTGCTTGGTGGCGCCGATCAGGGTTTCCTTCTCCTCGTAGTAGATGTTGATCCACTCCAGCAGGGTGGCGTAGGCGTGGGATTCCTTGTCGTCGGGCAGGTAGTCGTTGATGATCCTGCGCACGTGGAAGTCGTTGGACAGCTGGAAGGTGAGCACCGGGTCGGTGACCTCATGGGACTTCACCAACTCCACATACTGCTGGGGGCTCATCTCCTCCCGGTAACGGGCATAGCCGGGGATGCGGCCGCCGGCGACGATGGCCCGCAGATTGAGCTTTTCGCACAGTTCCTTGCGGGCGTCGTAGAGACGGCGCCCCAGGCGCATGCCCCGGTATTCCGGGTCCACGAACACGTCCACGCCGTAGAGGGTGTCGCCGTCCGGGTCATGGGTGGTGAGAAAGCCCTTGCCGGTGATCTCCCAGTATTTGTGACGATCGCCCCAGCGCCGGTAGTCCACGATCAGGCTGATGGCCGCCGCCACCACCCGGCCGTTGTCCTCGATGCAGATCTGGCCTTCGGGAAAGCGCTGGATCTGGGATTCGAACTGCTCCCGACTCCAGGCGCCGTCCAGGTTGGGATAGACAGCCTCCATGATGAGATGGATGTCGTCGTAATCGGCCAGACAGGTGTTGCGCAGAAGCAGGCGATGCGAGTCGTATTCCGTGTCGCGGGACTCAGGCATGGGGACTCCGATGGATAGGACGATGTGAACGGGGCTCAGTCCGGATCATAACCCAGGTTGGGTGCCAGCCAGCGCTCCGCCGCTTCCAGGGGCATGCCCTTGCGCCGGGCGTAATCCTCCACCTGATCCCGGTTGAGCTTGCCCACGGCAAAATAGCGGGACTCCGGATGGGAGAAATAGAACCCGGACACGGACGAGGCGGGAGACATGGCATAGCTGTCGGTGAGGGTCATGCCGGCATGGGTCACCGGGTCGATGAGTTCCCACAGAAGGCCCTTCTCCGTGTGCTCCGGGCAGGCGGGATAGCCGGGGGCCGGACGGATGCCCTGATACTTTTCCTTGATCAGGTCATCGTTGGACAGGGCCTCGCCGGCGGCATAGCCCCAGAACTCACGCCGCACCCGTTCGTGCAGATGCTCGGCAAAGGCCTCCGCCAGACGATCCGCCAGGGCCTTGATCATGATGGCGGAGTAATCGTCATGGGCGGCCTCGAAGCGGGCGACGTGTTCGTCGATGCCGCCGCCGGCGGTGACCGCAAAGGCCCCCAGATAGTCCCGCGGACCGCCCCCCTGGGGGGCGATGAAATCGCTCAGGCACATGTTCGGGGCCTGACGGGGCTTGCGGGTCTGCTGGCGCAGATGGTGCAGACGCATCAGCGGCTCATGGCCCGCCGCGTCCCGGTAGAGCTGGATGTCGTCGGCATCCACCCTGGCGGCGGGGAAGAAGCCCACCACCGCCCGGGCCCGGAGCCAGCCCTCGTCGATGATCCGGCGCAGCATGGGCCGGGCATCGGCAAACAGCCGGGTGGCCTCCTCGCCCACGATCTCGTCTTCCAGGATGCGGGGATAGGCGGCATGCAGATCCCAGGCGCGGAAGAACGGGGTCCAGTCGATGTAGTCCACCAGCCGGTCCAGGGGATAGTCGTCAAACCGCAGCAGGATGCTGTCGGGACCATGAAGACGCAGGATCTCCGGGGCCGGTCCGCCCACGGACGGGGCCTGTTCCGCGTCCAGGACGGCGGGGCGCGGCGGGGTGTAGCCGGACCAGTCCACCGGCGTCCGGTTGGCCCTGGCCTCCTCCAGGGTAAGCCAGTCCTGGGTCTTGCGGCGGGCGGCATGCTGTTCGCGCACGTCCGCGTATTCGGCGCGGATCTTCTCCCCATAGGGGCCGCGCAGCTCCGGGCTGACCAGACTCTGGGCCACGCCCACCGCCCGGGAGGCATCCTTCACCCAGACGGTGACCCCTTCATAGCCGGGAGCAATCTTCACCGCGGTATGGGCACGGGACGTGGTGGCGCCGCCGATCATCAGCGGGGTGCCGAAGCCTTCCCGCTGCAGCTCCGCCGCCAGATGGGCCATCTCCTCCAGGGACGGGGTAATCAGGCCGGACAGGCCGATCACGTCCACCTTGTGCTCCCGGGCCGCCTCCAGGATCTTTTGCGCGGGCACCATGACCCCCAGGTCGATGACTTCGAAGTTGTTGCACTGGAGCACCACGCCGACGATATTCTTGCCGATGTCGTGGACATCCCCCTTCACCGTGGCCATGAGGATGCGACCGTTGTTCTTCGAATCACCGCTCTTTTCCGCCTCGATGTAGGGGATCAGGTGAGCCACGGCCTTCTTCATCACCCGGGCGGACTTGACCACCTGGGGCAGGAACATTTTGCCGGCACCGAACAGATCCCCCACCACGTTCATGCCATCCATGAGGGGGCCTTCAATGACATGAATGGGCCGGTCGAAGGTCAGGCGCGCCTCTTCCGTGTCTTCCACCACAAAGGCGTCGATGCCCTTCACCAGGGCATGCTCCAGACGCTTGGCCACGGGCAGCGACCGCCAGGCCAGGTCTTCCTTGCGGGTCTCGCCGCCGGTGTCGCGGAACCGGTCGGCAATCTCCAGCAGGCGCTCGGTGGCATCGGAACGGCGGTTGAGGACCACGTCCTCCACCCGCTCACGCAGGTCCGGCTCGATCTCGTCATAGACCGCCAGCTGGCCGGCATTGACGATGCCCATGTCCATGCCCGCGCGGATGGCGTGGTAGAGGAACACGGCGTGAATCGCCTCCCGCACCGGGTTGTTGCCGCGGAAGGAGAAGGAGACGTTGGAGACGCCCCCGGAAACCAGGGCATGGGGCAGGGTCTGCTTGATGCGGCGGGTGGCCTCGATGAAGTCCACGCCGTAGTTGTTGTGCTCCTCGATGCCGGTGGCAACGGCAAAGATGTTGGGGTCGAAGATGATGTCCTCGGCAGGGAAGCCCACCACCTCGGTGAGGATTTGATAAGCCCGCCGACAGATCTCCACCTTGCGGTCCTCGGTATCCGCCTGGCCGGTCTCGTCGAAGGCCATGACCACCACCGCCGCGCCGTAGCGCCGCAGCAGGCGGGCCTGGCGAATGAAGATCTCCTCCCCTTCCTTGAGGGAGATGGAGTTGACGATGCCCTTGCCCTGGATGCACTTGAGGCCGGTCTCGATCACCTCCCACTTGGAGGAGTCGATCATCACCGGCACCCGGGAGATATCCGGTTCGGCGGCGGCCAGGCAAAGGAAACGCTTCATGGCCTCCAGTGCATCCAGCATGCCCTCGTCCATGTTCACGTCGATGACCTGGGCACCGCTTTCCACCTGCTCGGCGGCCACCTCCAGGGCGGTTTCGTAGTCACCGTCCTTGATCAGGCGCTTGAAGCGGGCACTGCCGGTGACGTTGGTGCGCTCCCCCACGTTCACGAACAGGGTGTCGGCGGTGATGTTGAAGGGCTCCAGACCCGACAGGCGACAGGCGGGGGCGATCTCCGGCACCGGACGGGGAGGATGTTTCTCCACCGCCTCGCGGATGGCACGGATGTGGTCCGGGGTGGTGCCGCAACAGCCGCCGACGATGTTCAGCAGACCGCTGCCGGCCCATTCGGAGATCTCCTCGGCCATCTGCGCCGGAGTCTCGTCATAGCCGCCGAACTCGTTGGGCAGACCCGCATTGGGGTGGGCGGAGACATGGGTGTCGGCGATGCGGGAGAGTTCTTCCACATAGGGCCGCAGTTCCTTCGGTCCCAGGGCGCAGTTGAGGCCGATGGAGAAGGGTCTTGCGTGGCGCAGGCTGTTCCAGAAGGCCTCGGTGGTCTGGCCGGTGAGGGTGCGGCCGGAGGCATCGGTGATGGTGCCGGAGATCATCACCGGCCAGCGCTCGCCCCGATCCTCGAACAGGCCTTCCACGGCAAATACGGCGGCCTTGGCGTTGAGGGTATCGAAGACGGTTTCGATCATCAGGATGTCCACCCCGCCTTCCAGCAGGGCCTCGGCGGCCTCCCGGTAGGCGGCCACCAGTTCATCGAACCAGACGTTGCGAAAGCCCGGGTCGTTGACGTCAGGGGAAATGCTGGCGGTGCGGTTGGTGGGGCCGAGGATGCCGGCCACATAGCGGGGACGGTCCGGGGTCTTGCGGGTGTATTCGTCGGCCACTTCCCGGGCCAGACGGGCGGCCTCCCGGTTGATCTCCGGCACCAGGTCTTCCATGCCGTAGTCGGCCATGGCGATGCGGGTGGCGTTGAAGGTGTTGGTTTCGAGAATGTCGGCGCCGGCCTCCAGGTAGGCGGCGTGGACCTCGCGGATGATGCCCGGCTGAGTCAGCACCAGCAGGTCGTTGTTGCCCTTGATGTCCGACGGCCAGTCAGCGAAACGCTCTCCCCGGTAATCGGCTTCCTGCAATCCATAACCCTGGATCATGGTGCCCATGCCACCATCCAGAATCATGACGCGGCGCTTGATCTCCTGGTAAAGCTGAGTGAGTCTGTCGGAATTCATGAACATCTATCCGGTTGCATCAAAGTTTTTCAGCATAACATGCCTGCTGTCGGCATTTCCCCGACCTGCCCTGAGAGATGGAAGCAGCCTCTCCCAACGGTCACCGCGGAGCGACCGTGTCCACCGATACTGACTCAGATCATGGATTGACATCCATCAACAATCTAAGCTTATTCCCATGGTTAAAGGGCGTCTGTTGGGTCTCTTGGTCCTTGACCATTTACCCGTCACGTTTGCGGGTTTCAATCCTCACACAATATCTGGCCGCCATTGGTGGCCTTTTTTTTAGCCTGGTGCTGATCTGGACAAACACACCGTGTCCCTGCATGAATCTCTGATATTTTTTGCAACCGCACCTGACAGCTGCCCATACATGAAAGGCGGCAAGATGGTCAGTCTGTTTGCCGATCCGGGTGGGCCGATGAATGCCGCCGTCTACGGCGAATTGCTCCATCACGGCTTTAGACGTAGCGGAAATCACGTGTACCGTCATCAATGCCCGCAATGCCGGGCCTGCATTCCCTATCGCATACCCGTGTCCCGATTCAAACCGGACCGAAGCCAGCGGCGTACAGCCACACTGAACCGGGACCTTGCCGTACGAATCCGGGAGGCCAGTTATGACCCGGAACACTTTGCGCTTTACGCGACTTACGTGAATCACCGGCACAAAGGCGGAGGAATGGATAATCCGACGGAGGAAAGCTACCGGGGATTCGTGACCAGCCAGTGGTGCTGTACCTGGCTGGTGGAGTTCAGGGACGGGGACAGGCTATTGGGCGTCGCCGTTATCGACCGCGTGCCCGATGCGCTGTCGGCGGTCTATACCTTCTTCGACCCTGAGTTTCACCATCGCGGCCTGGGCACCCTGGCGGTGCTGTGGCAGATTCAGCGGGCCCGGGAGGAAGGATTATCCTTTGTTTATCTGGGCTACTGGAATGCCAGGAGCCCCAAGATGGCATACAAGCACCGGTTCCAGCCCGGCGAGGGGCTGGTGAACGGCATCTGGCGATCCGTGGGCCAGGTCGTGTCGCGTTAAATCACGCGCCACGACTTTCCGGCCGCCCCATCAGGGGTTGAGGATGGCCAGGGCTTCGGCATGGAGTTCGGGGGTCGCGGCCGCCAGGACAGAGGTGGTTTCCAGGCTGACCGGGCCACCCTGAAGATCCGTAAAGATCCCGCCCGCCTCGCGCACGATCACCGTTAACGCCGCGATATCCAGGATATTGACGTCCGATTCAACCACCAGATCTATCCGTCCGGAGGCCAGAAGGTGATAGTGGTAAAAATCCCCATAGCCCCGCGTGCGGTTCACTCTTGCCACGATCTGCGCCAGCCCTTGCCAGCCTGGGCCTCCAGCCAGGGTCTTCACATTGCCGATGGACAGGGTTGCCGCCTCCAGGCTACGGATGTCACTGACCCGGATGGCCTCCCCCGCCAGAAAAGCCCCTGCCCCCACCTCGGCATAGGCCATTTCCTCGAATTCGGGGGCATTGGACACCCCAATGACCAGTTCCCCACGGTGACGCAGGGCAATCTGGGTCGAGAAAAAGGGATAACGACGGACAAAGCTCTTGGTTCCGTCGATGGGGTCTATGAGCCAGAGATAATCGGCATCCATCCGCTCCTGACCCGTTTCTTCCCCGTAAATACCGTGCTCTGGGAAAGCGACGGTGATGATGGATTTGATGGCCTTTTCCGACTCCAGATCGGCCACCGTCACCGGGGTCATGTCCTGCTTGATCTCCACGGCCACATCCTGGCGATAGTAGCGCTGGATCACGTCCTGGGCACTCAGGGCGGCGTCGATGGCGGTCTTCAGGAATGGGGTCATGGCATCTCCCGGCAGGCATGTAAAAGGGGGAAGATTAACATGCGCCGATGGAGATGAGGGCAATCATCACAGACCGGGACGATTGACGAACTCCAGCATCATCCCCCGATCATCCTGCCTCAGACGCGTGATCCCCGCATAGGGGACCCTGATGCGATACATGGCCTCGGTAGGGACATCCAGCACATGACAGATGGCGGCCCGAATGACGCCGGCATGGGTCACGACAAGCAGATGCTCCCCAGCATGGCTCCGGCTCAGCTCAAGGAGCGCGGCATCGACCCGCGAACGGAACGCCTCAAGGGGCTCCGCACCCAGGGGCCTGGCATTCATGGGATCGCGAAAAAAGGCAAAAAACTCATCCGGGCTGTTCTGTCGAATATCTGCCGGTGTGCGGCCTTCCCAACTGCCAAAACCCACTTCGCGCAGATCCGTCACCTGGGTAAGAGGCAGATTCAGGGACAGAGACAGGGACTCTGCAAACGCCAGACAGCGGCGCATGGGAGAACTCACCACCTGATCCCAGGGCCCTGAGGTCAGTCCGCGACCTCCCACGGCCTGCCACATCTGCTCCAACCCGCACGCACTGAGCGGGTCATCCACGCCACTGCCCCGATAGCGTTCACCGCCCGCGGGCTCGCCATGGCGTAACAAGTCAATACAGATCATTGTGACAACACCCTGCCCTGCCGGGCCACTTGCATGGCCCGGCAGGGGTTTCAATGGCGGAAATCAGCCGGAAACACCCACGATGGTCAGCAGCGCCAGGATGGCCACAAAGGCGATCACGCTACGGAATACCAGGCTGGAAGCGCGCTCCACGGCGGAACGGGCCTGCAGGGGCTCCTTGAGTTCTTCCTCGCTGAGCTGGATGGCCTCGCAACCGGCGTCCCGCAACAGGGCCTCGTTCTCGTCGGCCATATTCCCCCAACTGCCCAGGATACCGGCGCGCAGAACCGGGAAGGCCCGGTCGAAACTGCCGGTGAGGGCGTAGAACAGGGCCACCAGGCGGGCGGGAATCCAGTCCAGCAATCCCTGGAGCTGGGTGGCGGCCTGCTGAAATCCATCCGGCTCTGTCCCCTTGGGGGCACGCATCAGGTTGGCCAGGCGATACAGCAAGGCGCCCACGGGTCCCAGCACCACGAACCAGAACAGGACGGCAAAGAGGCTGCTGTTGCTGCCGGTGAGCATTTTCTGCAGAACGGCACGGGCACGTTCGGCGGCATCATCCGGGACCTGATCCCCCAGCAGGTTGCGGGCGTGTTTCATCTCCCGCTCTTCGTCCTTCATGGCGCCGGCCTCCAGGAAGGCGTCCACTTCCTTGCCCAGATTGCGGGGCCCGATACTGAACAACAATACGGCCAGGGCGATGAGCACACCGACCAGGCCGCCCAGGATCCCGCCAATGAACTGCAGAAGAATGACCAGCACCACCAGCGGGATGGCCACGGAGATGACCAGAGTGGGAGTGCCGCCAAGACCGAAGCCCTCGCAGCGTTCCCGCACCAGGGCGGTATATCGATCCAGCCAGCTAAAGTTTCTAAGGTTTTCGACAGCACTGGTGAAGCGTTCTACAAACAGCGTGACAAGTATGATGAACAGTGACATGACGGGTTTCCCGGGTTTGAAAAGGTGAATAAAGTTTCGTTGCTCAAAATCGTATGTGCAAGTTCCGGCGATGCCGGATTCACTACGAAATCACATGTTTTTCACCAAGCAAAAAGCTTGGATTTACTTTTGAGAAATTCTGGTCGAGACCCTCGTTGTCGCACCCGGTACCCGGCACCCGCCGCCGCATCCGGCACCTGCCATCACTCCCGCGAAAGCGGGAGTCCAGGGCTTACAGTCTGCGATGGATCCCCACTCGCGCGGGAATGGCCCATTCAGAACTTCCCATGTCCGGAACTCAGGCACCCAGTAATACTTGCAACCTGGACCATTCAAAACAAGGTCCTGGATCAGTCTTTCGGCCTGGAGCAATATCTGCATGACCCACCACGGGGGCATTGGCCAGACCGGGGTATGTCTTTTTCAAGGCGGTGATGAGCTGGGCCAACCGTTCATACTGGACGCCAGTGAAGGGATGAACATCACTGCCTTCCAGTTCAATGCCAATGGAAAAATCATTGCAGCGTTCCCGGCCCCGGAAAGAGGACACCCCCGCATGCCAGGCCCGCTGGAGAAAAGGGACATACTGCACCGTTTCACCATCACGCCGGATCAGGACATGGGCGGAAACCGTGAGCCCCTGGATCTCGGCGAAAAAGGGATGCCCCTCCGCCGGCAGGGTATTGGTGAACAACCGATCAATCCAGGGACCACCGAACTCTCCCGGCGGCAGACTAATGGCGTGGACAACGATGATTTCCGGCATCACCCCGGGCGGGCGCTTATCCTGATTGGGGGAAGGCACCCGTGTCGCAATGTCCAGCCAGCCAGTGGTGTCGATATCCATGAACGCCCTGAAAACCTTGAAGTCCTGATAATTTGATAAAATGCCGCCCCGCCCCACACCCCCGCCGCCATGGACACCCTCAACCCGCAACAACGCGCCGCCATCGAGTATGTGGATGGCCCCTTGCTGGTGCTGGCCGGTGCCGGCAGCGGCAAGACCCGGGTGATCACGGAAAAGATCGCTCATCTGATCCGTCATCGGGGCCTGTCCCCGAAACGGATCGCCGCCATCACCTTCACCAACAAGGCCGCCCGGGAGATGAAGGCCCGGGCCGGCAAGCTGCTGTCCCGGGAGGAAAGCCAGGGCCTGACGGTCTCCACCTTCCATACCCTGGGCCTGGACTTCATTCGCAAGGAGATCAGGACCCTGGGCTACAAGGCGGGATTTTCCATCTTTGACGCCGCCGACGCCCTGTCCCTGCTCAAGCAACTCACCCACCGGGACGACGATGGGGTGGAGGCCGAATCCGCCCGCCATCGCATCAGCCGCTGGAAGAACGACCTGCTCACCCCGGAACAGGCCCTGTCCCGCGCCGAGGATGACCTGGAAGCCGCTCAGGCCCGCCTGTATGCCGCCTACCAGCGGGCGCTCAAGGCCTACAACGCCGTGGACTTCGATGATCTGATCGTGCTGCCCGTGCGCCTGCTGGAAGAGAATCCGGAAGTGCGCGAGCGCTGGCGTCATCGCCTGCGCCACCTGCTGGTGGACGAGTATCAGGATACCAATACCTGCCAGTACCGTCTGGTCCGCCTGCTGGTGGACGTGGACGCGGGACTCACCGCGGTGGGTGACGACGACCAGTCCATCTACTCCTGGCGCGGTGCCCGGCCCGAGAATCTGGTGGCCCTGCAACAGGACTACCCTCACCTGAAGATCATCAAGCTGGAGCAGAACTACCGCTCCACCAACCGCATCCTGCAGACCGCCAACCACCTGATCGCCAATAATCCCCATGTGTTTGAAAAGCGCCTGTGGAGCGGCCTGGGCCAGGGCGATCCCATCCGGGTGCTGCCCTGCAAGGACGCGGACCACGAGGCAACCCGGGTGGTGTCCGAGATCATGAAGCATCGCTTCAAGCACCGCCTGGAATTCAAGGACTACGCCATCCTCTATCGGGGCAACCACCAGGCCCGGGTATTTGAAAAACTGCTGCGGGAAAACAACATTCCCTACAAGGTCAGCGGCGGCCAGTCCTTCTTCGAGAAGGCGGAAGTCAAGGACATCCTGGCCTACCTGCGTCTGCTGGCCAACCCCGACGACGACAGCGCCTTTCTGCGCATCGTCAATGTGCCGCGACGGGAGATCGGTGCCGCCACCCTGGAAAAACTGGGAGAGTATGCCGGTCGCCGCCATGTCAGCCTGTTCACCGCCTGTTTCGAGTTCGGCCTGACGGAGACCCTGTCCGCCCGGGCGGCGGAGCGGCTGCAGGCCTTTGCCCAGTGGCTGCAGGACAAGTCCCGGGCCGCGACCACCGGCGATCCCGCCGCCGTCGCCAAAAGCCTGGTGGAGGAGATGAACTACGAAACCTGGCTGCTGGACCAGAGCGCCAACCCCAAGGCGGCCTCGAAACGCATGGAAAACGTGCAGGAAGTGCTGGACTGGATGGGACGCCTGGCCAAGGAAGGGACCGGCGACGGCAAGAACATCGGGGAAATCGTCGCCCACATGACCCTGATGGACATCCTGGACCGGGCTGGCGGCGAGACCGAGGCCGACGGAGTGCATCTGATGACCCTGCACGCCGCCAAGGGGCTGGAGTTTCCCTGCGTCTTCCTGGTGGGCATGGAGGAGGAACTGCTGCCCCATCGGGTCAGCCTGGAGGAAGACACCCTGGAGGAGGAACGCCGCCTGGCCTATGTGGGCATCACCCGGGCCAGGAAGGCCCTGACCCTGACCTATGCCTGCCGACGCACCCGTTTCGGCGAGACGGTGGAGTGCGAACCCAGCCGCTTCCTGGCGGAACTGCCCGAGGAACACCTGGAATGGCCCGACGCAAAACCACCGGACCCGGAAGAAGTCCGGCTGACGGGGAAGGCCCACCTGAATAACCTCAAATCCCTGCTGGGCTGAGGGTATCGGTCAGCGGCTGAGCTTCAGGCCCACCCTGGCAATCCGGTTCGCCGCCATCTCCCGCACCACCAGCTCCACCTCACCGCACTGCAGCCGGTCCCCCACCACCGGCTGGGTGTTCAGGCGATCCAGGATAAACTCCTCCAGAGTCATGCCCGAGGCGGACGCGGGCAGCTTGAGCCCGTAGATCAGGGACAGATCCTCCACCTTGGCGTAGCCGTTGAGCACGAACTCACCGAAGAACTTGCGTTCGGACAGGCGCTCCGGCGCCGTACTGGCCACGAACAGGCGATCCAGTACCGGAAGGTCATCCGTTGAGGCCAGCAGGTAGAGGTAATCTCCCGCCCGCAGATCCAGCATGTTCAGCGCCTCCAGCATGACCTTGTCGCGGACATGGGCCACCACCCGCACGCTGCGCGGCAGGGTGAAGCTGGTCCATTTCTCCCGTACTACCGGGGTGTTCTCCGCCAGCCGGTAGGCCACCAGCTCCAACTCATGCTGACCGGGGATATCCAGCTCCACCCGCTGCACCACATGGGTGGTGGGCGGCACCTCCAGCCGCAGCCAGCGGGCCACCGGTGTGATGGTCCAGCCCTGGACCATCAGCGAAATGATGACCACAAAGAAGACGATGTTGAACAGCATCCCCGCCGCCTCGATGCCCGCCAACAGGGGGAACAACGCCAGGATGATGGGCACGGCCCCCCGCAGGCCCACCCAGCCGACGAAGACCTGCTCCCGCCAGGGAAAGTTGAAGGGCAGCAGACACAGCCACACCGCCAGGGGACGGGCCACCAGGATCAGTACGGCGGCGATCAGCAGGGCATCCACCGCCACGGGCATCAACTCAGAGGGGGTTACCAGCAGCCCCAGCATCAGGAACATGCCGATCTGGGCCAGGCTGGCAATCCCGTCATGGAAGCGGTTCACATACTGGGCGGCCTGCATGGGCCGGTTGCCCACCACCAGACCCGCCAGATAGATGGCCAGAAAACCGCTGCCCTGCAGCACCGAAGCCAGGCCGAAGATGGACAGCCCTCCGGCCAGGGCCACCAGGGGATAGAGGCCCTGGGAGATCTCCAGCCGGTTGATGAGCCAGACCAGCCCCAGGCCGCCAAGGATACCCACCAGGGCACCCAGGCCCATCTGGCGGATGAACTCCCACAACACGGTGAGTCCCATGTTGCCGTGGCCGCCCACCAGCAGCTCGATGAGCACGATGGTGAGGAAGATGGCCATGGGGTCGTTGGAGCCGGACTCGATCTCCAGGGTGGAGCCCACGCGCTGCTTCAGTTCCAGGCCCTGGGAATGCAGCAGGGAAAACACCGCGGCGGCATCGGTGGAGCCGACGATGGCCCCCAGCAGGAAGCCCAACATCCAGTTGATCTCCAGCCACCAGGCGGCGAAGGCGCCGGTGATGCCGGCGGTGATGATCACACCGATGGTGGCCAGCCCCAGGGCCGGACGCAACCCCACCCGGAAGCTGTCGATGGGGGTACGCATGCCGCCGTCGAAGAGGATGATGGCCAGGGCCAGGCTGCCGAACAGGTGGGCCATCTGGATGTCTTCGAACTCGATCCCGCCCGGACCCTGCTCCCCCAGAAGCATCCCGATGAACAGGAACACCAGCAACAGGGGCACTCCCAGGCGTCGCGTGATGACGCTGGAGAGGACGCTGCCCAGCAGGATGAGGCTGCCGAAGAAGATGATCTGGTTAGTGAGATCCATGCATAAACTTTATCAGCCTTATTAAAAAATGGCATGAGTTTAAAAACGTTCTGAGCAGACCCATTACTGCCACAGGCACGTCATCCCAGCGCACGGGCAACTCACCTCCCCCCCCCCACGGGCACGTCATTCCCGCGAAAGCGGGAATCCAGAGGGAGCCTGCAGGAAACTCCTGGGCTCCCGCTTTCGCGGGAGTGACGACGTGGAGAAAGTGATGATGTGAGGGAGGTGACGATGTGGGGGAAGGATATCCCGCGCAAAAAAAAGGGCCGGATATCCGGCCCCAAGCGTGCGAGAAGAGGAGAAATGCGACACACGACTTGAATAATAATCCTTCTCATTTTCATGTCAACAGTTTTTTGCAAATTTATCCTTCCGGCTTAAAGCGCTTGAGCCGCAACGCGTTGCTCAGTACCGAAACCGACGACAGGGACATGGCCGCAGCCGCAAAGACCGGCGACAGCAACAGCCCGAAGAACGGGTAGAGCACGCCGGCCGCCACCGGCAACAGGGTGGCGTTGTAGGCAAAGGCCCAGAACAGGTTCTGCTTGATATTGCGGATGGTGGCCCGGGACAGGGCGATGGCATGGGCCACCTGGCGCAGATCGTCGGACATCAGCACCACCCCGGCCGATTCCATGGCCACGTCCGTACCGGAACCAATGGCCAGCCCCACGTCCGCCGCCGCCAGGGCCGGCGCATCATTGATGCCGTCGCCGACGAAGGCCACCTTGTCCCCGGAGGCCCGCAGACGCTGCACCGCGTCCACCTTGCCCTCCGGCAGCACCTGGGCCACCACCTCGTCAATGCCCAGTTGCCGGGCCACCGCCCGGGCCGTGCGCTCATCGTCGCCGGTGATCATCACCACCTTGAGTCCCAGTGACTTGAGACGGGCCACGGCCGCGGCCGACGACGGCTTGGGCGGGTCGGAGATCCCCAGCAGGGCCGCCGGTCGGTGATCCACCGCCACCAGCACCGGGGTACTCCCCTGCCCCGCCAGCCTTGCCACGGCTTCCTGGGCGTCTCCCAGGTCAACGCCCGCTTCGGCCAGGAAACGGGGCGAACCGATGATCAACGCATGACCGTCCACCCGGCCCTGAAGTCCGCGTCCGGTCAGGGACTCGAATCGCTCCACCTCAGGCAGGGTCAGCCCCCGCTCCCGGGCACCACGCACCACCGCCTGGGCCAGGGGGTGTTCCGAGCGGGACTCCAGGGCCGCCGCCAGGGTCAGGACCCGGGCCTCGTCCCAGTCCTCCAGCACCGTGATCCCGGTCAGTTCGGGCCGCCCCCGGGTCAGGGTGCCGGTCTTGTCCAGGGCCACCACCTGGACATCCCGCAGGGACTGCAGGGCATCACCGCCCCGGAACAGCACCCCCATCTCCGCCCCCTTTCCGGTACCCACCATGATCGAGGTGGGGGTGGCCAGCCCCATGGCGCAGGGGCAGGCGATGATGAGGACCGCCACCGCATTCACCAGGGCCAGGGTGAGTGCCGGCGCGGGACCGAAGAAGAACCAGACCAGGAACGTGACCAGGGCGATCCCCATCACCGCCGGGACGAAATACCGGGTCACCTGGTCCACCAGATTCTGGATCGGGAGCCGGGCGGCCTGGGCGGACTCCACCATGCGAATGATCTGGGCCAGCACGGTGTCCGAACCCACCCGCTGCGCCTTCAGGGTCATGGCACCCTGGCCGTTGATGGTGCCGCCCACCAGGGCGGCACCAACCGGCTTGTCCACCGGTACCGGTTCGCCGGTGATCATGGACTCATCCACCCAGGACCGGCCTTCCTCCACCACCCCGTCCACCGGGATGCGCTCCCCCGGCCGCACCTGAACCCGGTCACCGGGCAGGACCTGATCCACGTCCACCTCGGTCCAGTCGCCGTCGCGCCAAACCCGGGCGGTGCGGGGACGCAGGCCCATGAGCGTGCGGATGGCCTCAGACGTGGCGCCCTTGGCGCGGGCTTCCAGATACCGCCCCAACAGCACTAAAGTGATGATCACCGCGGAGGCCTCGTAGTAGACGTGCACCGACTCCGCCGGCAGGATCCCGGGCAGGAAAGTGGCCACCACGGAATAGCCATAGGCGGCGGAGGTCCCCAGCATGACCAGGGAGTTCATGTCCGGCGCGCCCCGGATCAGGGCCGGGCCGCCCTTGCGATAGAAACTCAACCCCGGGCCGAACTGCACCCCGGTGGCCAGCAGGAAGAACAGCAGATACACGGTCTGGGTACCCAGCGTCCCGTGCACCATGTGATGAAAGGCGGGGAAGACATGCCCCCCCATGTCCAGCACCAGTATCGGCAGGGTCAGGACGGCCGCCAGGCTCAGGGCTTGGCGCACCCTGGACAATTCCCGCTTGCGTGCCGCCCGCTCCCGGTCTTCCCGGTCCGGCCCGGCCTCGTGGACCCGGCTCTCGTAGCCGGCTTCGGTGATGCGCCGGGCCAGGTCCGCGGCGGAGAGGGTGCCGGCGGGGATGCGCACCCGTGCCTGGCCGGTGGCCAGGTTGACCCCGGCCTCCAGTACGCCCGGGGTCCGCTCCAGCAGGGTCTGCACCCGACTGCTGCAGGCTGCGCAGCTCATCCCGGAGACATCCAGGATCAGGATATCTTCGGCCACGTCATAACCGGCCTCGCGGACGGCATGGACCAGGGCGACGGCATCGGGCGCGGAAGAGGCGGTGACAACGGCCTTTTCAGTGGCCAGGTTGACGCTGACGGTATCGACGCCCGGAAGGGGTTTCAGGGCATCTTCCACCCGCGTGACGCAGGCGGCACAGCCCATGCCGGTGATGGGCAGGGTCAGTGTGCGGGAAGGGTCATGACTGGAACGGGACATGGGGCTTGCCGAAAAAGGGCCGGTGTCCAGATTAATGCCTGAGCGGGATCCATGGAAACTCCCGCGGTTGTTCTCCCCTCACCCCAACCCTCTCCCACAAGGGGAGAGGGGCTTTTACAGGCGCTCTGACTTAATTGACCCGCTCGGTCACTTCGATGCGGATCTCCACGCGCCGGTTGGCGGCACGGCCTTCCGGGGTGGTGTTGTAGGCCACCGGACGGTCATAGGCATAACCGGCGGCTTCCATCAGACGAGCCGGGATGCCGCGCTCCACCATGAAACGCTTCACGGACTCGGCACGATCCTTGGACAGGCGTTCGTTCAATGCCCGGGAGCCGGTATTGTCGGTGTGACCACTGATCACCACCCGCTCCAGGCGGGAGCCTGCCTGACGAATCCGGTCGGCCACCCGGTTCAGTTCAGTGGCGGCGGCCGGATTGAGCTGATGGCTGCCGATGGCAAAGAGAACCTCGGAACCCAGGGTGATGGTTTCATAGACAGGCTCCGGCGCCGGGGCCGGCACTGCAGGGGCAGGCGGCGGAGCACGCTCGGCACGCGGCTCCGGCGCGGAGGCCACATAACCGGCACAACCTTCGATGGCGCGATCCATCAACCAGCGGGGCGTACGCACACAGTCACCGGAACCATCACGCACCACGGCACCACGGGGGTCCGAAGCATAGCCAGTGTCCGCAAGGACCACCGGTGTCCCGGCCACCAGCAGGGACGAGGCCAGAGCCAAAGTGCCGGCGAAAGTTGTCTTACGCATGTCGTATGCTCTCCTGAAATAGGTCGGATAATGTGGCACTGCCACAAGCGCAATACTAACTCCAAACACAAAGCCCCGCACGGGGCGGGGCTTTGCCTGCCGTCATGAAAAGACGGCATTCACTGCGACCTTTCGGGTTGCAGGGCTTACATCATGCCCATGCCGCCCATGCCGCCCATGTCGCCGCCCGGCATGGCGGGCTCGTTCTTCTTGGGCAGCTCGGCCACCATGGCTTCGGTGGTGATGATCAGACCAGCCACGGAAGCGGCGTTCTGCAGCGCGGTACGGGTCACCTTGGTGGGGTCCAGGATGCCCATCTCGATCATGTCGCCGAACTCACCGGTGGCGGCGTTGTAGCCCTGGTTACCCTTGAGCTCGCGCACCCGGTTCATGACCACCGCCGGCTCTTCGCCGCAGTTGGCCACGATCTGGCGCAGGGGCTCTTCCATGGCGCGTCTGGCAATGGAGATGCCCACGTCCTGATCATGGTTGATGCCCTTGACCTCGCCCATGCCTTCCAGGGCACGGATCAGGGCCACGCCACCGCCGGGGACCACGCCTTCTTCCACCGCGGCACGGGTGGCATGCAGGGCGTCTTCCACGCGGGCCTTCTTCTCTTTCATTTCCACTTCGGTGGCGGCACCCACCTTGATCACTGCCACGCCGCCGGCCAGCTTGGCCACGCGCTCCTGCAGCTTTTCCTTGTCGTAGTCGGAGGTGGCGTCTTCGATCTGGGCACGAATCTGCTCCACGCGGGCCTTGATCTCGTCGTGCTTGCCAGCGCCATCGATGATGGTGGTGTTTTCCTTGGTGACCACGATGCGCTTGGCCATGCCCAGGTCATCGATGCTGGCCTTCTCCAGGGACAGGCCCACTTCTTCGGAGATGACCTGGCCGCCGGTGAGGATGGCGATATCCTGCAGCATGGCCTTGCGACGATCACCGAAGCCGGGGGCCTTGACGGCGGCCACCTTGACGATGCCGCGGATGGAGTTGACCACCAGGGTGGCCAGCGCTTCGCCTTCGATGTCCTCGGCAATGATCAGCAGGGGCTTGCCGGACTTGGCCACGCCTTCCAGCACGGGCAGCAGGTCGCGGATGTTGGATATCTTCTTGTCGTACAGCAGCACGAAGCAGTCATCCAGCTCGGCGCTCATGTTCTGCTGGTTGTTGACGAAGTAGGGGGACAGGTAGCCGCGGTCGAACTGCATGCCTTCCACCACTTCCAGGGCGTTTTCCAGGGAGGAACCTTCCTCCACGGTGATCACGCCTTCCTTGCCCACCTTCTCCATCGCACTGGCGATGATCTCGCCCACGGACTCGTCGGAGTTGGCGGAGATGGTGCCCACTTGGGCAATGGCCTTGCTGTCGGTGCAGGGCTTGGACAGGTTGGCCAGTTCGGCCACGGCGGCGGTCACGGCCTTGTCGATACCGCGCTTGAGGTCCATCGGATTCATGCCGGCGGTGACGGCCTTCATGCCTTCGCGGACGATGGCCTGGGCCAGCACGGTGGCGGTGGTGGTGCCGTCACCGGCCACGTCGGAAGTCTGGGAGGAGACTTCCTTCACCATCTGGGCGCCCATGTTCTCGAACTTGTCTTCCAGTTCGATCTCCTTGGCCACGGACACGCCGTCCTTGGTCACGGTGGGGGCACCGAAGGACTTTTCCAGCACCACGTTGCGGCCCTTGGGACCCAGGGTGACCTTCACTGCGTTGGCCAGGACGTTCACGCCCTTGACCATGCGGGCACGGGCGTCATCACCGAAGCGGACTTCTTTCGCGCTCATACTTGTCTCATCCTCTAAAATGTATTCTGTGTGGGGAGCAGGGCTGGATCAGCCTTCGATGACGGCCATCACGTCTTCCTCGCGCATCACGAGGAGTTCCTGACCGTCCACCTTGACCTCGGTGCCGGAGTACTTGCCGAACAGCACCTTGTCACCCACCTTCAGGTCCAGCGGGCGCACATCACCATTGTCCAGGCTCTTGCCCTTGCCCACGGCAACCACTTCGCCGCGGATCGGCTTCTCGGTGGCGCTGTCGGGGATCACGATCCCGCCGGGGCTGGTGCGCTCTTCTTCCATGCGCTTGATGATCACCCGATCATGCAACGGACGGATATTCATGGGCCTTGACTCCTTAGAAGCAGGTTTTGGATTGACTGTGTCTGATCCCAGGGGCTGTTAGCACTCCCCCTTGGTGAGTGCCAATAATAGGGGCGGACTTCCGGATGTCAAGGGGGAGAGGGTGACTACTCCCGGTCCCGGTTACGCTCCGGGGACTCCACCTCCGGGCGAACCGGCTCTTCCCGCTCCCATTCCCCTTCGATGGTGCGTCCACGGCCACCCTGCTCCGGCGGCTGCCGGCCCTGGGCCTGATACTGGGCGTGCACATGGGCCTGGGCGGCGAAGACCCCGCGCCGGATCATCCATGCCGCCAGCAATCGGCGGGTGAACGGGAGCAGGCAGGCAAAGCCGATGGCATCGGTGAAGAAGCCGGGCGTCAGCAACAGGGCACCGCCGATGACCAGGAAGAAGCCCTCCACCAGTTCCCGGGCCGGCAACTGCCCCTGATCCATGCTGCGCTGGACCCGGGTCAGGGTGGCAATCCCCTGCTGCTTGAGCAGGTAGGCGCCGATCACGGCGGTGAGGATGACCAGACCGACGGTGGGCCAGACACCGATGATCCCCCCCACCTTGATGAGCACGAAGATCTCGATCAGGGGGATGGTGAAGAACAGCAATAACAGGATGGGGAAGACAGGCATGATGGCGATATCCGCAAATGGTGGATGAGCGTCGGATACACCGACAGGTAGAAAGGTCACTTTGGCGGCCTGCCCCCATGAATTCAAGGCATACCGTTCCCGTTTTTCGGGATCTCAATCCGAAAACATCCACTTGCCAGTCACCCCCGGGATTGGGTAAAACACAGTTATTGACTTATTTCGATTGGAAATATAAAGCCTGGAGGCCAGTCATGCGCGTTAACGGATCACTGCCAGGGCGTCGGTTCGGCACGGGCCTGTGCCTGCTGATCCTGCTGTGGAGCCTGTCCGTCCACGGCATGGAACGGGACCCTTACGAGCACTTCTTCCAGTTCACCTTCGGCGATTTCCAGGAAGAGCTGGACACCGCCCGGGAGGCGGGCAAGAAGGCGGTACTGATCTTCTTCGAGATGGACGAGTGCCCCTTCTGCCACCGCATGAAGGACACCGTCCTCAACCAGCCCGAGGTCCAGGACTTCTACCGCGAGCACTTCGCCGCCTTTGCCGTGGACGTGGAAGGCGCCATCGAGATCACCGACTTCCAGGGCAACCCCACCACCCAGAGCGAATGGGCGTTTCAGGAGAACCGGGTCCGGGCCACGCCGGTATTCCAGTTCTTCGACCTCGACGGCAGGCCCATCGCCCGCCTGACCGGCCCCACCTCTGGGACCGAGGAATTTATCTGGTTCGGCGAATACGTGGTCGAGGGCCATTATCGGGAACAGCCCTTCAGCCGTTACCGGCGCGAACGCCAGGAGCAGGCGCGGGGGTCATGAGCCGACGCATCCTGCCCCTGCTGATCGCCCTGTGCCTCTCCGGCCCGGCCGGAGCCGACGTCCCCCTGCCCTCACCCCTGACCCTGGAAGCGGCACTGGCCCTGGCCGATCCGGCACACCCCCGCCTGGTCCTGGCCCGCGCAGGGCTGGACACCGCCCTGGCCGAAAGGCGGCTGGCAAACAGCCGCAACGACCTGGAACTGGGCCTGCAACTCAACCCCCGCTGGGTGGAGCCCAATGACCTGGCGCCGATGCAGGACCATGACGACTCCCGGGCCATCCTGCACGCCCGCAAGACCCTCCATGATTTTGGCCGCACCCGGCATCACCTGGCCGCGGCGGAATCCGCCGTGCAGTCCGGAACCTGGGAACAGGATCATGTTCTGGCCGAGCACCGCCTGCGGATCATGCAGGGCTTCTTTGAAGTGCTGCTGGCGGACCTGACCTACACCCGGGACAACGAGGCCATGGCGGTGGCCTTTGTCGAACTCAACCGCCTGCGGGAACGCCACGGGCTGGGACAGGTCTCCGATATCACCCTGATGGCCCAGGAAAGCCATTACCAGACGGCACGCCTGCAGCGGCTGGCCAGCCAGCAGCAGACGCGCATCACCCGCCAGCGTCTGGCGGCCCTGCTGGGACGGCCGGACCAGGTGCCCGGACGTCTGCGCACACCGGCCCTGACAGGCAATGACCGGGCGTTGCCCGATGTGGACACCCTCTGGACATTGGCCCGGGACCACAACCCCCGACGCCGGTCCCTGCAGTTGGCCGTGGAGGCGGCCACGGCCCGGGTGGGCGCACAGCGGGCAGAGCGCAGGCCCACCCTGAGCGCCGAGGCCCAGGCCGCCTGGTGGCAGCGGGAGTTCGGCGGCGACCGCAATCCCCTCGCCCTGGGGCTGGTACTGGACATCCCCCTCTACGACGGGGGCCGGGTGGACGCCCGCACAGCCCGGGAACAGGCCGGCCTGCACGAGGCCCGCGCCCGCCTGCGGGATTTCGACCTGTCCCTGCGCCAGGCGATGCTGGAGACCTGGCTGGAGATCCAGCGCCTCGGGATCCAGCGGGAACAGGCCCGGGTGCAGGCGGATTACCGCGACCTGTATCTGGATCGCAGCCGCAGCCTCTATGAAATGGAAGTGGCCACGGACCTGGGCGATGCCATGACCTGGCAATCGGAGGCCATGCTGTTTACCGCCAGCACGGAGTTCCAGCTCGCCCTGGCCTGGGCTCGCCTGGCCCTCCTGACCGGGCAGGCCACGGCAGACCCACTGGCACCGGAGCCGTTTTCACCCGCGACCGTGCGGGAGGAGGATTCGTGATGCGTTCCAGGACTCGCCCCGGCCCGGCCATCCTGCTCCTGCTGGTGCTGACGGCCACGGCACCGGCACTCCAGGCCGAGGAGATCCCCGCCCGGCTGGCCTGGGCCGACCGCCTGGAACTGGGCACCCCCCTCTCCGGCACCATCACCCGGGTGCTGGTAAACCCGGGAGACCGGGTACGCCGGGGCCAACCCCTGATAGAGATGGACACCCGTGCCCTGCAGGCGGAGGAACAACAGGCCGGCGCCCAGGAACACCGTCTGCGACTGGCCCGGGACGAGGCCCGCCGGGAGCATGATCGAAGCCGTGAGATGTACGACCGCACCCTCATCGCCGAGCGGGAACTGGCTCTGGCCGAGATCGCCCGGCGCATGGCCGAGGCGGAACATCAGGCGGCGCAGGCGGCCCTGACCCGGGTGCGGCTGGACCTGGAACATGCCCGGGTGACCGCCCCCATGGACGCCCGGGTGATCGCCCGCCATGTCGCCCCCGGACAGGTGATACACAATGCCCTGCGGGTACAGCCGCTGCTGACCCTGGCGGCGGACGGGCCCATGCTGGCGGTGGCGGACGTGGAGGCCGCCGTGCTCGACAGGCTTTCGCCCGGCACCAAGGTAGAGGTGCGCGTGGGAGATCGACGCCTTGCCGGACGGGTGCAGGGGCTGGGGCTGGAACCGGTGGACGAATCCCTGCCCCGCTTCCGGCTGGAGGTGGTATTTTCACCGCCGGAGGCGCTCGGGCTGCGGGCCGGGTTGACGGCGGTGGTGGTCTTGCCCTGATGATGTGCGGGGATCGGGGAAGAAGGGAGAACCGACGCATCTTCTGATCCGAACATTTTTCCGATCTGAAAAGGGCTACCCCATGAGCGACAAGCTGCTGATCCTCACCACCCTCAAGGACCCCGTCCATGCCCGCGAGATTGCCGGGGAACTGGTCAGGCGCCGCCTGGCGGCCTGCGTCAGCATCCTGCCCGCGGCCACCTCCGTCTATGTCTGGGAAGACGAAGTGCAGGAAGACGCGGAACATGTCCTGCTCATCAAGTCCCGGGCCGACTGCTTCGACACCCTGCAGAGGACCCTTCAGGCCCTGCATCCCTATGAACTTCCGGAAATCATCGCGGTTCCAATCACCCATGGCCTGGAAGGCTACCTGCGCTGGATAGACGACAACACCGACTCATGATGCGACGCTCACTGCGATTCCTGCTGCTTCTGGCACTGCTGCTGCCCGCCCTCCCCGCCCTGGCCCAGTTCGGCATGGGAGACGAACTCCTGCCCCCGGACAAGGCTTTCGCCTTCGATGCCTACCTGGAGGACGGGAACACGGCGGTGGCCCGCTGGCGCATTGCCGAGGGCTACTATCTTTACGGTGCCCAGTTCCGGTTCGAGTCGCAGACCGAGGGCATCGAACTGGGCGAACCCCGCCGGCCCGCCGGCGTCATCAAGGAAGATGAATTCTTCGGCCAGGTGGAAACCTACCGTCATGACATCCGCGTCCACATTCCCCTGCTGCGCGGCGAGGATGCCCCCGACACCCTGACCCTCAAGGCCCGCTCCCAGGGCTGTGCCGACATCGGGGTGTGCTACCCCCCCCATTTCCAGACCGTCAGCCTGGATCTCACCGACATCCGCGGCCCCCAGGCCCTGGAACCCCGGCCCGCGGCGGGCGGCACACCGGTGACGGAACAGGACCGTATCGCCGCCCAGCTGGCGGACGGGCGCATCTGGCTGGTGGCCCTGGTGTTCTTCGGTTTCGGCCTGTTGCTGACCTTCACCCCCTGCGTACTGCCCATGATCCCGATCCTGTCCAACATCATCGTGGGCCAGAAGGATCTCACCACCCGCAAGGCCTTCTTCATCTCCCTGGTCTTCGTCCTGGCCATGGCGCTGACCTATACCGTGGCCGGGGTGTTCGCCGGCCTGGCGGGGGCCAACCTGCAGGCGGCCTTCCAGAACCCCTGGATCATCGGCGGCTTCGTGGCCGTGTTCATCGCCCTGGCCATGGCCATGTTCGGCTTTTATGACCTGCAGATGCCCTCCGGCATCCAGACCCGGCTGTCCGCCCTGTCCGGCAAGCAGCAGGGCGGCACCCTCATCGGCGCCGCCATCATGGGCTTTCTGTCGGCCCTGATCGTCGGTCCCTGCGTCACCGCGCCCCTGGTGGGCGCCCTGCTCTACATCAGCCAGACCGGCGATGCGGTACTCGGCGGCCTTGCCCTGTTCTCCCTGAGCATGGGCATGGGCCTGCCCCTGCTCGTCATCGGCACCTCCGCCGGCAAGCTGCTGCCCCGGGCCGGAGCCTGGATGGATACCGTCAAGGCCGTGTTCGGCGTGCTGCTGCTGGCCATGGGCATCTGGCTGCTGGAACGGGTGGTGCCCGCCCAGGTCACCCTGTTCCTGTGGGCCACCCTGCTCATCGTCTCCGCCGTCTACATGGGCGCGGTGAAGTCCCTGCCGGAGAACACCGGCGGCTGGCGGGTGCTGTGGAAGGGGCTGGGTCTGGTGATCCTGATCTACGGGATCCTGGTGATGATCGGTGCCGCCTCCGGCGGCCGGGACGTGCTGCGGCCCTTGAGCGGCATCACCACCGGCACCTCGGCAGCGGTCCAGGCCGAACTGCCGTTTCGCCCGGTGGACAGCCTGGCGGACCTGGAACGGGAGCTGGCCCAGGCCCGGGAGCTGGGTCAGCCGGTGATGCTGGACTTCTATGCCGACTGGTGCGTGGACTGCGTGCGCATGAAGCGCACCACCTTCCAGGACGGCGACGTGGCCCTGGCCCTGTCCGGGGTCCGTCTGCTCAAGGCCGACGTCACCGCCAACACCGGCGATCACCGGGCGCTGATGCGGGCCTTCAATCTGTTCGGCCCACCGGCCCTGGTCTTCTATGACGGACAGGGACAGGAGCTGGCCCATGAACGGGTGGTAGGCTACATGAACGCCCGTCAGTTCACCGACCATCTGCAACGTGCCCTGGGGAGATCCTGAGCATGTCATCACCACAATCCGGTCCTTCGCGCCGTTACCTGCTGCCGATCCTGCTGGCGCTCGCCCTGATTTCCGGCACCGCGGCCAGTTTCGGTTTCAGCCTGTTCTCCTCCGGCAAGCAGGCAGACAGCGCGCTCACCGGGTCCGGGATGCTGGGCCAGCAACGCCCCGACTTCATCCTGCCCGACATGCAGGGCCGGGAGCGCACCATCTCCGAATGGGACAACCAGGTAGTGCTGGTCAACTTCTGGGCCACCTGGTGCCCCCCCTGCCGCAAGGAGATGCCCACCTTCGTGGAAATGCAGGAAGCACATGAGGCCGCCGGCTTCACCATCGTGGCGGTGGCCATCGACGAACATCAGGCGGTCCGTGACTTCATGGACACCTACATGGTGAATTTCCCGGTGCTCATCGGCGAGGACACCGCCATGGAAGTGGCGCGCCGCTACGGTAACCGCTTCGGCAGCCTGCCCTACAGCGTGCTGCTGGACCGGGAGGGTCGAATCCGGTATATCCATGCGGGTGAGCTGACGCGGGCGACGCTGGAGCGGGAACTGCAGCCGCTGCTGTAACGGCGCCCCCCCAGCGCGGTAATTCGCCGACAAGCCGGCTCCCACGACACACGAAAAACCGCCACAACCCGAACGAGCCCCGCAAAACCTCTCGGAAAATTATTAGAACATGCCGGAAACTTCGGCAAAAACC
This sequence comes from Ectothiorhodospira shaposhnikovii, assembly GCF_016584105.1. Taxonomy (GTDB): domain Bacteria; phylum Pseudomonadota; class Gammaproteobacteria; order Ectothiorhodospirales; family Ectothiorhodospiraceae; genus Ectothiorhodospira; species Ectothiorhodospira shaposhnikovii. The sequence continues at coordinate 110,967 of NZ_NRSM01000007.1, forward strand.
CCATGATCCGGCATATCCTCTGGACACCACCCCAACCATGAGGCACAATCCCCTGCACCTTGGGGGTATTCATCTTTCCTGCGTCTGACCGCGGCTTTCACCCCGCAAGGCCCGGCATTTTCCAGTCCTCGCGATGTTGTGAAGCCCATGGCCAAGTTCCTGCTGCTCAACGGTCCCAACCTGAACCTGCTCGGCACCCGCGAGCCGGGCGTATACGGCAGCAAGACCCTGGATGACATCGTCCAGGCCCTGACCGAACAGGCCCGACAGGCCGGCCATGACCTGGACGCCTTCCAGTCCAACGCGGAACACGCCCTGATCGACCGTATCCACGCCGCCCGTCACGAAGGCGTGGACGGCATCCTGATCAATCCGGGCGCCTACACCCATACCAGCATCGCCCTGCGCGACGCCCTGCTGGGCGTGGCCATACCGTTCATTGAAGTGCATCTTTCCAACACCTTTGCCCGCGAGTCCTTCCGCCACCACTCCTACCTGTCCGACGTGGCCGCCGGTGTGATCATCGGCCTGGGCCCCCACGGGTATGCGCTGGCGCTGCAGGCCGCCATGCAACTGACCAACCGAAGCTGAGACGCCATGGATATCAGAAAAATCAAGAAACTGATCGAACTGCTGGAAGAATCCGGCATCAACGAGATCGAGATCCAGGAAGGTGAAGAATCGGTCCGCATCACCCGGGCAGCCCCCAACAGCGGCACCGCCTTCATGATGCCGCCCCAGCAGTACATGGTTCCCGGCGCCGCGCCCGCCGCCGCACCGGCCGCGCCGGCACCGGCGCCCGCCGTGGAAGACAAGCCCGCCCTGCCCTCCGGCCACCAGGTCACCGCCCCCATGGTGGGCACCTTCTATCGCGCTCCCACCCCCGGCGCCCGCGCCTTCGTGGAAGTGGGCCAGTCGGTGAATGCCGGTGATACCCTGTGCATCATCGAAGCCATGAAGATGCTCAACCAGATCGAGGCCGACAAGGCGGGCGTGATCAAGGCCATCCTGGTGGAAAACGGTCAGCCGGTGGAATACGGCCAGCCCATGTTCATCATCGACTGAACGACGACCAGGGGCCAGACAAGCACATGTTCAACAAGATACTGATTGCCAACCGGGGTGAGATTGCCCTGCGGATCCTGCGGGCCTGTCGCGAGATGGGCATCAAGACCGTGGCGGTACATTCCGACGCGGACCGGGATCTCAAGCACGTGCGCCTGGCGGACGAGTCGGTGTGTATCGGCCCGGCCCGCTCCATCGACAGCTATCTCAACATCCCCGCCATCATCAGCGCCGCCGAGGTCACCGACGCCGAGGCCATCCACCCCGGCTACGGTTTTTTGTCGGAAAACGCCGACTTTGCCGAACGGGTGGAATCCAGCGGCTTCGTCTTCATCGGCCCCCGGGCCGACACCATCCGCCTGATGGGTGACAAGGTCTCCGCCAAGGACGCCATGATCGCCGCCGGCGTGCCCTGCGTCCCCGGCTCCGGCGGCGCCCTGGGGGACGATCCGGAAGAGAACCTGGCCCTGGCGCGCAAGATCGGCTACCCGGTCATCATCAAGGCCTCCGGCGGCGGCGGCGGCCGCGGCATGCGGGTGGTCCACTCCGACGGTGCCCTCATCAACGCCATCTCCCTGACCCGCAGCGAGGCGGCCTCCGCCTTCAACAACCCTACCGTCTACATGGAGAAGTATCTGGAGCGCCCCCGGCACGTGGAGATCCAGGTGATCGCCGACGAGCACGGCCATGCGGTCAGCCTGGGGGAGCGGGACTGCTCCATGCAACGCCGCCACCAGAAGGTGATCGAGGAGGCCCCTGCCCCCGGCATCACCGAAGAACAGCGCCACACCATCGGTGAACGCTGCGCCGACGCCTGCCGCCGGATCGGTTACCGGGGCGCGGGCACCTTCGAATTCCTTTACGAGGACGGGGAGTTCTACTTCATCGAGATGAACACCCGCGTGCAGGTGGAACATCCGGTGACCGAGATGGTGACCGGCATCGACATCGTGCGGGAACAGATCCGGGTGGCCGCCGGCGAACCGCTCAGCTTCACCCAGGAGCAGGTCAGACTGCAGGGCCACGCCATCGAATGCCGCATCAATGCGGAAGATCCGGCCACCTTCATGCCCTCTCCGGGGACCATCGGCCAGTACCACGCCCCCGGCGGGCCGGGCATCCGCGTGGATACCCACATCTATAACGGCTACAAGGTGCCACCCTACTACGACTCCATGATCGGCAAGCTCATCAGTTACGGGGCCACCCGGGAGATTGCCCTGGCACGCATGCGCGGGGCACTGTCGGAGATCGTGATCGAGGGGATCAAGACCAACATCCCCCTGCACCGGGATCTGATCAATGACGTGGCCTTCCAGAACGGCGGCACGGACATCCACTACCTGGAAAAGAAACTCAAGGCACAGAGCTGATGATCCAGATCACCATTCCGGCCACGGCCGAGCAGACCGAAACCGTGGAAGACGCCCTGCTGGACCTGGGGGCCATTTCGGTCATGCTGCGGGACGCCGGGGACTACCCCCTGCTGGAACCCCTGCCGGGGGAAACCCCCCTGTGGCCGGACACCCTGGTGACCGGACTGTTTGGCCCCGACGCGGACATCCCCGGCCTCACTGCCGCCCTGGCCCGGGCGCTGGGCCTGGAGCCGGCCCGCATCCATCACGAGATCCTGCCGGACCAGGACTGGGTGCGGGCCTGCATGGATGACTTCAAGCCCATCCGCTTCGGGGAGCGCCTGTGGATCGTTCCCACCTGGCACGAGGCGCCGGACCCGCGGGCGGTCAACATCCGCCTGGACCCGGGCCTGGCCTTCGGCACCGGCACGCACCCCACCACCGCCATGTGCCTGGGCTGGCTGGACCGTCACGCCCCCGTGGACCAGGAGGTGCTGGATTACGGCTGCGGCTCCGGCATCCTGGCCATCGGTGCCCTGGCCCTGGGTGCCCGTCATGCCTGGGGCGTGGACATCGACCCCCAGGCCATGACCGCCACCCGGGAAAATGCCGAGCGCAACGGCATCGCCCCGGAGCGACTGCACGCGGCGCTGCCCGACGCCCTGCCGGACGAGATCCGCTTCGACCTGACCATGGCCAACATCCTGGCCGGCCCCCTGATCGCCCTGGCCCCGGCCCTGGGTCGACGCACCCGGGCCGGGGGGCGCATCATCCTCGCCGGATTGCTGGACCGTCAGGCCGAGGAAGTCGCCTCCGCCCATGAGCCCTGGTTCGAGATGAGCGTGGCCGACCGGCAGGACGGCTGGACGCTGCTGCAGGGGGTGAGGCGCGTCAATGCGCCCTGAAAACCCCCATGCTGAAGGTTTGCCCACACTGCCAGGCCCGGTTCTATGTCAGCGATTCGCTGCGTAAATTTTCCGGCGGGCAGGTCAGGTGCGGTGAATGCGGCAAGACTTTTGATATTCAGGATCCATCATCCCCCTCGCCCTTGTCCTGGGTGGAGCCATCAATCCCCACCCTCGGGGAAGACACCCCCAAACCATCTTCCCATTCCCCCTTCGAGGCAGATTCCGGGACCATTGAGAACGCCACGCAAGACGAGGGCGAGATCGTCGACTTCGACCCGCAGGCGGAGCCGAAGAGCGCTACCACCACGCCGGACCTCCCCTTACCGGTACCGATAATACCCATACTGCCCCCCCCTTCCGTCATCCCCCATGGCAGGAGCATTCAGGCCAGCCCCGCTCCGGAAATCATTGCGCCCCAGGCATCCGTCCCCATCGCCAAGGCCGACACCGCCAATCCGGACCATCCCGCGATGATACCGGCGGCCCTTCTCCCGGACCTGACACAGCCTGCCCCCCGGTCTCCCCCCCTCGGCAGCACCTTGATCTGGGCCCTGGCCTGCCTGACCCTGATAGCCCTTCTGGCAGGCCAACTGGCGTACAACGAACGCGAACACCTGCTGAAACACCCCGGAGCCGAACCCTGGGTACGGCAAGCCTGCAACTGGCTGAACTGCGATCTGCCCCCGCCGGCAGACCTGAATGCAATCCACCTGATCAACCGTCAGGTACACACTCACCCCACCTATCCAGGCGCACTCATGGTCACCGGGCGCGTGGAAAACCGTGCGAATTTCCCGCAACACTGGCCGGTCATGGAAATGGTCTTCATGGACATCATGGGTCGCCCCATCGCCGCGAGACGGCTTGCATCCGACGCCTACCTTCTCCACCCCGCCAATGGCCTGATGCCCCCCGGAACACCCGCCGACATCAGACTGGACCTGAAAGATCCGGGCGCAGCGGCGGTATCCTACGAATTTCGTTTCCTTGCCCCCTGACCTCTTTCAGATTTCAGACCACCTATCCCCACACATCCGGGAAAGGGGCTTTATACCCTGCCCCCCACTGGGTATCATGCTCTGTCCGGCGCAAACCACGCATCACGCCCTTTAAAGCCCATGCACATCGGACCCCACACCGTCGACCCGCCACTGATCCTCGCGCCCATGGCGGGCATCACCGACCGACCCTTCCGTCAACTGTGCCGACAGCAGGGCGCCGGCCTGGCGGTGTCGGAAATGGTCCACTCGGACATGAGCCTGTGGGGGACCACCAAATCCCGCCTGCGCCTGGACCAGGACGGCGAGATCGCCCCCCGCAGCGTCCAGATCGCCGGCTATGATCCGGGGATGATGGCCGAGGCCGCCCGGGCCGCCGTCGACCTGGGTGCCCAGATCATCGACATCAACATGGGCTGCCCCGCCCGCAAGGTGGTCAACCGCAGCGCCGGCGCCGCCCTGCTGGCCGACCCGCCCCGGGTGGCCCGTATCCTGGCGGCCGTTGTCGCCGCCGTGCCGGTCCCCGTCACCCTCAAGATCCGCCTGGGCGTCGACCGGGATCACATCAATGCCCCCGACATCGCCCGTCTGGCCCGGGATCACGGCATCCGGGCCCTCACCGTCCACGGCCGCACCCGCGCCTGCGGCTTCAAGGGGACCGTGGACTACCAGGCCATCGCCCGGGTCAGGCAGGCGGTGGACATCCCCATCATCGCCAACGGCGACATCCGCACCCCCGAGCAGGCCCGACGGGTACTGGAGATCACCGGCGCCGACGCCCTCATGATCGGCCGCGGCGCCCAGGGCCGTCCCTGGCTGTTCCGGCAAATCCAGCACTACCTGACCCACGGCGAGCACCTGCCCGACCCCACCCCGGCCCAGGTCCATGCCCTGCTGCAGGCCCACCTGGGCCATATGTACGATTTCTACGGAGAGAACCTGGGGGTACGCACCGCCCGCAAGCACATCGGCTGGTATCTGGACGGCCGCCCCGGCGCCGCCGACTGGCGCCCCCGCATCCTGCGTGCCCCGGACCGCATCACCCAGCAACAGCTGATCACCCGCTACTTCCAGTCGCTCTGCCAAGGCGAGGAAATTGCCGCATGACTCACGAGATCAAGGGAGAGAGCGAAACCCTGGCCAAGGCCGTGTACCAGGCCCTGGATGACTACTTCGCCCACCTGGACGGCCACGAACCGGACAATGTCTATCGACTGGTGATGGAGGAGGTGGAGCGCCCCCTGCTGACCTCCGTGCTCAGGCACTGCGACGGCAATCAAAGCCGGGCGGCACAGTATCTGGGGTTGAACCGGGGGACGTTGCGGAAGAAATTGCGGCAGTATGGGTTGGCGTAAGTGATCATCAGACCCGCCAGCAGGCCCATTACCTGCCATAATCACTCTATGTAGCCTCTGAGATTCAAGGAATGTGCCGTCCGTCTCAGCCCTGAACCCCTTGCGACGCTACCTTTGCGGAGGCCCCGGGACATGATCATCGCCAGCCGTTCTCCGGATGACCCAGATAAGGCCGCCGCACCCTCCGCTGTTGTTATGGATGCAGCAACGACGGCTCTTGGCGCACTGAATAAATGGTTCACCCTTCAGACATGTGAAATGGGCTGCAGCAACCCCAACCTCTCCGAAATATTTGCCCTGCGTTACCGCACTTACTGCGAGGAACGGGGATTCCTGCCCATATCGGAATATCCTGACGGCCTGGAAAGAGATCCCTTCGATCAACGCTCTGCCCACTTTACCGCCAGAAACACCCAGGGCAACATTGCAGGCACCGTCCGCCTGGTACTAAGCCCCGGGGGGGAACCCTTCCCATTCGAATATCACTGCCCACCCTTCGAGAATTTCCTCCCTCCACCCGCCTCCTTGAGCGCCGAGGTATCCCGACTGGCGGTCAGCAGGAGCTATCGTCGCCGCACCGGGGACACATGGTTCGGTGTCAATGAGTCCGACGGCATGCCAGCGCCGAAACATCTGCCAGGGCAGGAACGAAGAAGCAACTCCCCCCTCCTGGTACTTGGACTTTATCGCCAGATGTACCGCTACAGTTGCGAAAAGGGTATCCAGTACTGGTATGCCGCCATGGAAAAATCGCTGATCAGGATCCTTTCCCGGTTCGATTTCGTGTTCGAACCCATTGGGGAGGAACGCGACTATTATGGCCCGGTGACCCCCTACCTTGCCGACCTGAGGGAAATCGAACGTCGTCTGCAGCGAACCAGGCCCGAACTACTCAGATGGTTCCAGCACGCGCCCTGATCAGGCCCTCGCAAGCGGAGTACGGATGCACCGAGTAACAGACAATCTTCGGCGCACATGGAGACGCCTGCAAAGGCGCTTCCTGCTCCGGCAACTCTCCCGACAAAGACCGGAAACCCTGCGGGCCCTGTCACGTCGGCGCCTGGAGCAATGCTTTGCCCGTGCGGCCACCGGTTCGCCGGCCTATGGAACCCTGCTGCGTGAAGCTGGCCTCAACACCCACCCGATGAAGGCCGAGGCCATCCTCCGTGACGCGCCCTTGCTGGACAAAGGGAACACCTTCGGCCGTTTCCCACTACAGGCACTGATGATTGAAGGCACGCCGCCGCAGACACTGGGCGGCATCCTGACCAGTTCCGGCCATGGAGGTGATCGTTTCGCCTTCGGCCTGACCACCCACCGACAAATGGCGACTGGTCCCGATGCCATCGACCTGGGTTTGCAGATGGCCTTTGGCGTGGATGACCACTCCACCCTGCTGGTGAACTGCCTGCCCATGGGGGTAGTGTTCAACTCGCGCACCGTCTGCGTGGCCAACGTCAGCGTCCGTGAAGACATGGCCCTGGCCATCATCCGCCAGGCCAGCCCCCTTTTTGATCAGGTGATCCTGTGTACCGACCCCCTGTTTCTCAAGCGCCTGCTGGACCATGCCGCGGAACAGGGGTTTGACTGGTCTCAGGTCCGGCTTCAGGCGATCCTTGGCGAAGAAACGTTCAGTGAGGATTTTCGCAGCTACGCGGGAGCCAGGCTCGGCATCGACCCGGACACGCCGGAAGGCCCGATGATCGGCAGTTCCATGGGCGTGGGGGAACTGGGATTGAATCTGTTCTTCGAGACCAGGGAAACCATCGCCGCACGTCGCGCCCTGCACCGCCGGCAACCGCTGCATCCCCCGCCCTTTTTCTTCTGCTACAACCCGTTGCGCACGCTGGTGGAAATCCACGCACCGGACGACAACGGCAACGGAGAACTGGTGGTAACGGTGCTGGACCCCCAAGCCACCATTCCGCTCATTCGTTACCGCACCGGCGACACGGCCCGGTGGCCCCGGGCGGAGGATTTCAGCGACCTTCCCTGCCCGGTGGCCGAAGCCCTCCAGCATGGCCCCTTGCCCATGATCGCCCTGCAGGGGCGCGCCAAGGACCGGATCGGCTCAGGGTGGCGGGTGGATCATTTCAAGTCACTGCTGTATCGGGATCCACGGGTGGCAGACTGTGTGTCCGGTGCTTTCCGCGTCGACCCTCAGGCTCAACAATGGGAGGTACAAGTGCGCTCGGGGCTGGCAACACCATCTCCGGCGGAGGTTGCCGACCGCCTTCAGGCACTGGTCCATGCAGAGGCTGTAGACCGTCAGCGCCCCCCTCCACGGGTTCGCTGTTACCCCCATGAGGACTTCCCCTACGGGATGGGGCTGGATTACGAGCGCAAGTTCACCTATCTGCCTCGCGCCTGATCACCATCCCACCCCGCGGGAGAACAGACATATCAGGTGCGGCGGCGACGGTTGGCGGCGAACCCCATACCCGCCAGTCCGATACCCAGCAGACCCAGCATGGCGGGCTCAGGCACGGGGATTTCCTGGGCAGTCCAGCGGGCCTGGACAAAGATCTGGGTTTGGGCCTGCTCGGCAGCCCACACCCGGAAGAACTCACCAGACTGGGGAGATGCGCCTGGATTGGTGCAGGGACCCTCTAACTCAAGCCCCGTACAGATGAGCACACCATTTCCGGGAGCCAGTTGAAAATCAATGGAGTAGAGGTAGTTATCCAGCTCAAAACTGAGGGAATCCAGCGCAATGTCCAACACGGTATAGACATCATCACAAGGAACCGTACTGCCGGTGGGATTACCTCCCGGGCAGTTCTGGGCCAGACCGGTGTTCAGGGTTTCCCAATAGCTCACCCGGGTCACGGCATCCAGGTCTTCCAGCAACATACTGTCAAGACTGAAGGTTGAATCAGAAAAAACCCGGAAATTGCCGAGAATATCGGCGATCCAGAGGGGGTTTGGCACATTGCTGTTCAGTGGAACGGTCAGAACCTGATTCACCTGGGTCAACTGATCAATAGTCCACCACTGCCCCTGGGTCCACCCCGCACCTTGAAAAGACGGGCTGTTGGCGGAGGTGAATGACCCGATGGTCAGTGAACTGGTCGCGCCACCATTCATGGAGGAACTCCAAGCCAGCTGCTCGAAGGTATTCGCGGAACCAGGAGGGGTACCGACCGGGTTATTGGCGCTCAGGGTCAGACCGGTATTTGACGGATTGAAAAATGTCTCGGTATTACCATCGTTCTGGGGGTCAAGCCAGCCGGCGGCCTGCACGAAATACAGCTGAGTCAGCGGTGCGGCGCTGGCGGTGCCGACCAGTGCCCCTGCCGCAAGCACCGATGCCAGAGCAGTGATTTTAAATGATGTTTTCATCTACGATCTCCTTCACGGAATAGGGGCACGAAGAATCGGCCTTACACACGCACCACCAGCAAAAAGCAGACCAAAAACAAAAATACAAATGTGATCAAAATCTTATAATCAGGAAAAAAAAACCACACTCGCAACCTGCTCTAATTCGTAAAAAAGACCGACACGCAAAAAACCACACCACTCGGTCCCCCTGAATCAGCCACTCCGTGTTCCGAATCCTTCATCCTCATACTCTGAGTCATTCCCGCACAAGCGGGAATCCAGTGACAAACTGAAAATTCCTGACTCCCACGTGCGCGGGAGGTGGCGCTGGAAAACTCGGCCTTTGTTTCCTTTTGCGAATACACCAGATAAGCAACGCCATTGATGACGTTATGCTTTTTCCGGTAGCCATCAATGAACTACCTGGACGGCAAGCCTTACAAGGAGCGCAAAGGCTATACTGGTCAGGAACAATCCTCAGAACCACCACTTGAGCGTCGGGAACCTGCGGGGTAACACCATGATTCGAGGCCTGTATAGTGTTTGCCTCATGACCTGCCTGGCCCTAGCCATGGACGTAGCCATGGCCGGAGAAAAACCCGTCACCACCCGTACATTGGACGACCTTGGATTCCAACCGATACGCAGTGCCCCGGCAACCACAGTCAGCCTCAACGATACCCGCGTGAGTGCCGAAATCCATGGTGTGCTGCAGGAAGTGGTCGTGCGCGTGGGGGAAGTGGTGAGAGCTGACGCCCTGCTTGCAAGGCTTGATTGCGAGGAACACAGCCTGGACCTCCAGCAGGTCCGGGCCACAACACAGGCCGCACGGGCGGACGCAGAATTTGCCCAGTTTCAGTTGGGAAGGGCTCAGGAGCTGGCCCGCCGACAGGCCGTGTCCGCGGAGCTCCTGAACGAGCGTCAGGCCCAGGCCTTGCGCACCCGGGCCGAAGTGCTGCGGCTGGAGGCCGCCACCCGTTCCGCCCAGCGACGCGTCAACCTCTGTGAAATCCGTGCCCCCTTCGACGCCGTGGTCATCGAGCGTCTGGGCAGTGTCGGCGAACTGGTGCAGGCCGGCACCCCCATCGCACGAATTTTGGACGCCGGGGACCTGGAAGTCAGCGGTAATATCCAGCAGCAGGACCTGCCTGCCCTTCAGGCCGCGGGAGAAATCCGTTTCGTGGCGGCGGGTGTGCATTACCCGGTGGAGTTACGTGCTGTTTCTCCCGTGGTGGATCAGCGACTTCGAAGCGTGGATGTACGGTTTGTGTTCACCCATGAAGCAGCTCTGCCCGGGCAGGTGGGACGTATCGAATGGGTTTCAGGGCTGCGTCACGCGCCCGCCGACCTGCTGGTAAGGCGAGAAAACGCCCTGGGAATCTTTGTGGAAGAGGATGGCAGAGCCAGGTTCATACTCGCTCCCGGCGTCAGGGAGGGGCAACCCCCTCCGATGGACTTGCCCGGAGATACCCGACTGATCGTCGATGGGCGCTTTGGCCTGCGTGACGGAGACTCCGTCCGGATCATCGAGCGCTGATGGGGGCCGGCATGTATCGCCGTTTTCTGGAAAACCACTTCCTGGCTAATGCGGTGTTTCTTGGCGTCCTGATCGTTGGCGTCATCACCTATTTTCAGTTACCCAGACAACAGGATCCGACCGTCAATCTGAACTGGGTCACGATCCAGACACTCATGCCCGGCGCATCGGCCACGGATATCGAACGTCAGGTGACTGACGTGCTGGAAGAAGCCGTGGAACGGGTGTCGGATATCCGGTTCACTTCCAGCATAAGCCAGCGTGATGTCTCGCTCATCATCATACGCCTGGAAGAAATGAGTGAGCGCAGAGTGGATGAACGGATCAATGATCTGCACAGGGAGATCCAGAACGTCGAAAGCGATCTGCCTGCGGAAGCTCGCCGACCCAGCATCACCACCATCAGCAGTGCCAACGCCTACCCTACCACCATGATCGCCGTGGTCGGACTGGACGACGACGACAACCTGCGTTTCCAGGCGCAGCGCATCCAGCAGGATCTGGAGCGGCTACCCGGCACCGACCGGGTGGAACCCATCGGCCTTCGGGACCCTGAACTTCAGGTACTGTTCCACCCGGACGAACTGGTGGGCCTGGGGTTGACACCTTCGATACTGGCACAGACCGTCAGCACCTACTTTAGGGATCTGGCAGCGGGTACGGTGGGCCTGGGAGACCAGGAATGGCTGGTGCGTCTGCAAGGCACGGAAAATGACCCGGAATATCTTGCCGACATTCCCCTGCTTTCAGCCCACGGTGAAATCCCCTTGCGCAGCGTTGCCCAGGTGGTCCGCGGGCGCGAAGACGCCGATCATCTGGCGCGCTACCTTGGCAACCCCTCGATCCTGCTACCGGTATTCAAGCAGGACGATGCCAACGAACTGGAATTCCTCGACCGAATCCGGAACTATCTGAACGACTATAACGATCGCGCCAGCCCCATCACCGGCGTCCAGATTGTCTTGCTGGATGACCAGACACTGGTCACTCGCCAGGCCATCGGCACCATGCAGAGCAATGCGGCCATCGGACTGCTTCTGGTACTGATTACCACCTGGCTACTCCTGGGTTCACGGATCGCCTTCGCCACCTGCTTCAGCCTGGTCTTCGTCATTGCCGGCACCTTCCTGTTTCTCGGACTGATCGGGCAGACACTCAATGTCATCGTCCTGCTTGGCCTCATGATTGTGCTGGGCATGCTGGTGGACGACACCGTCGTGGTCGCCGAGGCAATCCACCGTCGTTTACAACAGGGCATACCTCCCATGGATGCGGCCATCGATGCCCTCCGAGAGGTGGCGGCCCCCGTCACCGCCGCCGTCCTTACCACCATTGCAGCCTTCCTACCCCTGATGCTGGTGCCCGGTGTGCTGGGCGAATTCATGAAGGTGGCGCCCATCGTCGTCGCCGTGGCACTGATACTGAGTCTGGTGGAGGCCTTCTGGATCCTGCCCAGCCACATCGCCGCCTCCCGCCCAAAACCTGATCGTTTTACCCGCTCGGGCCGTCTGCGGTCAAAAATGGTCAGAAAAGCAAGACTGCGCTATGGATTGATCCTGACCAAGGCCCTCAGACGCCCCAGGATGACACTGGGTCTTTTCACCGGACTGCTGATCCTGGCACTCACCTTCGTGGCCTTGGGACTGATCCGAACCGAGTTCTTTGCCACGGACTCGGCCCGGCTATTCTTCGTAAACGTGGAAATGCCGGCGGGCACCCCTCTGGAGAAGACCCTGACGACCACCATGGCGGTGGAATCGGCCATTGCGACTGAGTTCCGGGGGGATGAGCTACGCTCCAAGGCCAGCTATGCCGGCATCCAGTTCACCAATGCGGAGAGTCTGTTCGGCACCGCCAAGGGTCAGATCCAGGTGAGCCTACGACCACAAACCCGAACGGGACGGGATGTGGATGAGATCATCGAAGCCGTCCGACGGGTCGCTGCCCAGGTGCCTGGCCCGGAATCCATCTGGATGGAACGTCGCATCTCCGGGGCCCCGCCAATGGGGCGCCCGGTCAGCGTGAAGGTAAGAGGGAATGATCTAGAAGAGATCCGGAGGGCGGCAGACCATGTCACCGGCATCCTGCAGAACATTCCTGGTACCTATGATGTGGTTGACGATGCCTACGCCGGCGGCATGGAACTGTCGGTTCGCCTCAACCCGGATGCCATCCTGCGCGCGGGTCTGGATCCGAGCCATGTCATCAGGGATCTGCGACTCCTTACGGACGGGGAAGTGGTCGCGTCCATGCGGGATCGTGGCGAACGCATCGGTGTACGTGTGCGTGCTCGCGTAGAGGCGGTGAAAGACATCGACCGCTTCCTGGATACTCCGATCAGCGTGCCTGATGGGAGTCCCATCCTGCTGGGGCAACTGGTTGATTACGAGATCATCCGGGCAGAAGGCAGTATCCGACATTTCAACCTTCGGCGCACCATCACGGTGGAATCCGAACTGGATGAGTCCGTCATGGATGCCGCCACTGCGCACCGTCTTGTCCAACGGGAGTGGAATACCCGTTACGCAAGCCTGTATCCCAATATCGATCTGGACTTCACGGGTGACTTCGACGACATCGTAGAAAGCATCGAAGCCCTGGGGTGGCTGTTCCTGCTGGGTCTGATGCTGGTTTACCTCATCCTGGGCACCCAGTTCCGCAGTTACACCCAGCCTCTGATCGTACTGGCCGTGGTGCCCATGGCCCTCACCGGCGTTCTGATCGGCTTGCTGGTGAGCCAGCAACCGCTCAGCGTATATACCCTCTATGGTGTCGTGGCATTGGCCGGTATTGCCGTGAACGACGCCATCGTACTCATTTCCGCCGCCAACGACCGCCTGCGCCGCGGTATGCCGCTGATGCATGCGGTGCTCAACGCCGCCCGGCGCCGCTTCATCCCGATCATCATCACCTCGGTGACGACGGTTGCCGGATTGTTTTCGCTGGCGGTCGGGCTGGGAGGAAAATCGCTCATGTGGGGACCTCTGGCCAGTGCCATCGTATGGGGCCTGCTGGTATCAACCGTACTGACACTGTTTGTGATTCCCATCATGTACAGCCTGATTGTTCGACCTTCGGTCCGCCAGGAGGCCACCGCCTTACCCCTTCCGCGAGCGCTGGATGAGGAAAGCCCCTCTCCCATAAAGGGCTTGCTGAAGATGATTACCGAGGGCGCCCTCAGCGGCCGCCCAATCCAGAAGATGGATGACCACCTGGCTACCATCGTCAACTATCCCGTGCTGCGTAAACTTTACAATGAGGGTCAACGTGCACTCTCCCTGGCAAAATACGAATCAGCCATCCGTCTCTTTGAGGCCGGCGCCCGAGAAGCACCGCAAAGTCCGGTCTTCCACCTGTGTGCCGCTCAGGCCCTGGCCCTGTTCATGCAGCGATCCTACGGGGCGGACCTGGGCTACCTGGCAAGGATGCGGCGCTATCTAAGCGCTGCCCGTCGGCTGACGCCGGATGACCCTCGTCTCCCCGTGCTGGAACAGATGGCCAGCGAGCTGGAGGCGGTGGCGGAAGATCCCACGGCCCATTGAGCAACGACGATGCCCGTACCCATCAGGGCAAGGTCACAGACAAGCCGGAAAAGGAAAGGATGGCAGGAAGAATGACCGCAGAAGATGACCAGGTCTATCGTCAGATCCATCTGGACGTGGCCCGCAATGCCACCGACGACTTTAACCCCTTTCACGATGCTGATAAATGGCATCGTATCCATCAGAATCCCTTCGGCGGCCCCATCGTACTGGGCTTTCAGATGGAATGCCTGGCTGAATACCGGGTAACCCGTCACCGCCTGCTGGACAGCACGCCGGACGACCCTCCGCCTGCTTATCGCAACTATCAGTTCACCTTTGCGGGGGTACTACGGACCGATGAACCCTTTCGCATGGAAATCAAACCCACCAAGCGAACCTGCACACCGGACGGCCGTTGGATCCGCTCCAATCGTGTCGTTGTCAGAAAAACCAACGGCATGGTGTTGCTCGGACAAATCAGGGATTCCGATCACCCACTGACGCTGCCTGACCTGACACCCCCCTTCCAGCTGTCCGAGAATCTGCCTCCATTGCCCGACCGCAGCCTGCTGCCAGAGGGAGGCTGGTTCCATAAACGCAAGTTCATGACCAACAGCAACGCCAAGAATCTGCTGTCCGGTTCACTGGCCAGACAGGCGGATTATTTCGATGAACTGGAGGATCACATCAACTATCCCGATATGTTCCCCACCGCTCTCATCTCCTGCGCATTACTGGAACGCACCCATGCGGCAGGCCATGACTTCTACGCCAATCCCATGGTCTATACCACACATCAGTTCAGCGTGAACCAGACGCTGGCACGCCGCCTGCGAAGTGCCGATGCCCTGCATCTGCTGGTGAGTGATGCTCAACAGGTGGCTAGCAACGGTGGCGGCTTGGGACACACGCGCCTGCAGCAACAACGACACATCTGCCTGGGCCTACTGGAAAACGGGGGGATACTCTTTCGCGGTGAGGTAATGCTGGCATCCCTCAATTCCATTCTCGGCAAGAGTGCCTAGGCGCAGAAGCAAGGCGATAGGGTTCTCCCCCGTGCAAAAACAGCCGGGCCATATCAGGTGACGCCTGAATGGCTCGCTGTACGGCCGTATCCAGATGGGCCAGAAAGGGGTAACGGGTGCCGCGGTACTCGCACGGAACGCCAGCCAGGGAAAATTCAAAACCCAGGCGGCGAACCATCCTGGCCAGGGCCCGATTCACCAGAAAATACATGTAGGGGATATTCCGGTCCCGGCTGTATTCGATGGCGGCTCGAAGCATGACAGCAAACAACTCAGACCGCATGGGAAGCGTCAGAGAACATGAAAGCTCCTCCTTGGCCAAAACAGGACCAACCATGGCATTCATGCCCTGCCGATTGAGACACTCACCATCATCGGCTGGCGTTGTCCTGAACAACGGCCCTCGTTGCTGATTACGCCAAACAACCCCGGTACCATCTCCCCCCTGAATTCCCCAGCCCGGGGCATCCGAGGTCATCGAGCCGGTCCTTCGGCGGCGAACATAATCTTGCGTGATGCAGATCCGTGACAGCTCCACGGCACCCCCAGTCACTGGACTGGCATCCCCGGCACTTACGCGAGTGATCCGATGCACAGGCAATTCTCCCTGCACGGAATGCACCAGACGCATTGCACCCAACCATTGACCGGTTTCTCGTTCTCGCACGATGAAGGCGGTGGCATTAGAATCCCAGTGGTCGGATTCCTGACCATCGGAGAACGCACGGGAATCCTCAAACCCTTTTTCCAGGCAATAAACCAGATAGCGGATTTCGTGATGAATCTGCAAAGTACCGGGTGTATCGGCAACAATAACTTCATAGCGTGCACCGAACATGCGTTAGCCCCATGATTACACTGACCCGAGCGGGATTAAAGCATGTTGTCGGCGGCGGGTCGGGTATCGGATCACAAAACCGGCAAACTACCGCCCCTCGCTCCATTCATCAAGCTCTCGTGGACATAATTATGTAACCCGGGAATATCACCTTGCATCGAATGGATCACCTGCTCTACCCGGACATAATAGGCAGCGCGAGTTCCATGGTATTCCATCGGCTCTCCGATACGGACAAATGGAAAACCGGATGATTGCAGCATCCTGGCCAAACGCCTTTCCATCATGACGAAGGCATACTCCCGACCTGCCATTTGCATCAGTGAGGTTCCGGCACAGAACAGCGCCAACCCCAACAAGGGGAAGGTGCGCCGCTCTTCCTCGGACATTTCATCCCAGCCGGGGTAACCCGCTGGCGAATCCGACTCACCCCGGCGGCGCCGGAACTGGGTATGCACCGCCAGGCGGGATACCTCACCAATCCGATCACGGGTAAAGGCTTCCGGCTTCAATTCGGAATGCGTCAGGCTGTCCCGGCAGAAGGCCTCCATCGGGAGCAGGAAGCCCGGCTGCTCGGCAGGCGGAATCACTACCCTGATACAACCTGCGGGTACATCACATGCCCGATGCCGGATAATACAGTGCAGCGCAAAGGCATCGTATTCGTCACGCTCGCGCCCACCAGGACAGTCTTCCTCCTTTTCATAGGCAAACTCACGACAGTAAACGTCGTAACGCACTTTGTGCGCTTCATCCTTGAGTGCTTCGGTATCGGCAAGCAACACCTGAAAATAGCTTGCAAAATGCTCAACCAGAGAAGGTGTTTTCATGGCGCTTTATTCCATCCAGGGGGGGGACATCCATCAAACCCAATCCATAGGGAAGCATAGCTCATGCACAGGCCAGGGGAGCAAAGTCCGGGGGACATTCGTTCCAAGCATCGTCGGGCACTATACTCATCTGACCCATGACAATGACACCAGCCATACTGCCACGGCACCAACCTTGGGACACCATAGATGAGCCTCTTTGACCATGAACTGGCCTTTTCCCGCAATCTGGGCTGGCTGACGCAGACCGAGCAGACACTGCTGAAATCCCGACGCGTCGCCATCGCCGGCATGGGCGGCGTCGGCGGCACCCACCTGCTAACCCTGGCCCGCCTGGGTATCGGCGGTTTCCACATCGCGGATCCGGATGTATTCGAACTGCAAAACTTCAACCGGCAATCCGGCGCGACCATGCAGACCCAGGGGCAGACCAAGGTTCAGGTCATGGCCGACATGGCCCGGGACATCAATCCCGAACTGGACATCCGCAGTTTCCCGGAAGGCATCCATGCAGGCAACCTGGATGAATTCCTTGAGGGGGTACACCTGTTCGTGGACGGCCTGGACTTCTTCGCCCCGGGAATACGCGCCCAAGTCTTTCGACGCTGCGCGGAATTACAGATCCCCGCCATCACGGCAGGCCCCATCGGCATGGGCACCGCCTACCTGCTGTTCATGCCTGGAGGCATGAGCTTTGATGAATATTTCCGCCTGGAGGGAGAAACCAATGAGAGGCAATATGTGAATTTCCTGGTGGGGCTGACCCCCTCATCCCTGCAACGAAGCTACCTGGTCGATCCCTTGCGCCTGAACCTGGCGGAACAACGAGGGCCCTCCACCATCATGGGTTGTCGCCTTGCCACCGGTGTCATGGGGACAGAGGCCCTGAAGATCCTGCTGCAACGCGGCCCCCTCTATCCGGCACCCTGGTTCCATACTTTTGATGCCTACAGGATGACATACCGGCGCGGCAAACTGCGCTGGGGCAATCGCGGCCCGTTGCAAACCCTGAAGCGACACCTGGGATACCGCCAGGTTGCACGACTGCTTGGAACACCGGCACCCGTACCGGAACCGACACCCCAGGGTCTGATGGAGGAACTGCTGGCACTGGCGCGCTGGGCACCAAGCGGCGACAACACCCAGCCATGGCGTTTTGAAATCCGTGATACCCGGCATCTGGTGATACACGGCTTCGACACACGGGATCATGTCATCTATGACCTGCAAGGTCATGCCAGCCAGCTTGCCCTGGGCGCCTTGCTGGAGACCCTGGAGATCGCGGCCCGCGCCCGCGGCCATGACTGTCAGATTCAGCGACGGCTGGACACACCGGAAACCACGCCCTGCTTCGACATCCGGCTGACCACCCGGGACAGCCCCGTCCCGGAACCGCTGGCCGCCCATATCAAAGCCAGATGCACCAACCGCTTCCCCCTGAGCCGGAAGCCGCTGCTGCCGCGGGATCGTGTGGCCCTGGAGGCATCGCTGGGGGCGGGCTACCGGGTCATCTGGCTGGAAGGACGGGACGGGCTCAGGCGCATGGCAAGGCTGCTGTACGACAACGCCTACATCCGCCTGACCACCCCGGAAGCCTACCCGGTCCATCGGCAAATCATCCAGTGGAACAGCCAGTATAGTGAGGACCGACTACCGGATCAGGCACTGGGCATGGATCCCCTGGGCCTGAAACTCATGCGGTGGGCCCTGGGCAGTTGGCGGCGGGTGCACTTTCTCAACACTTACCTGGGCGGTACCCTGCTGCCGCGGCTGCAAATGGATGTCCGCCCGGCACTGGGGTGCGCCGCCCATTTCGTCATCATTGCCAACAAACCGGTTCGCCATCTGGACGATCACATCGCCGGCGGGCGGGCCGTGCAGAGATTCTGGTTGACCGCCGCCGGCCAGGGGCTGCAGTTTCAGCCCGAACTCACCCCCCTGATCTTTGCCAGCTATGTGCGGGAACAGGTGGAATTCACCCGCCACCAGCCCTCCATCGAACGTGCCATGCGCCTCACCCGGGAACTGCAGGGACTCATCGGCACGGATGCCCTGGAATCAGCGGTCTTCATGGGCCGGATAGGCTATGGCCCCGCCCCCGCCGCCCGCTCGCTGCGGCTACCACTCGCGGCCCTGCGCTGCGACTAAACCCGTCGACAAAATTTACATGAACCACATTCAGCTAGACGCAAACCCAATTAAAATCAAAACAAATCAAATAGATAAAAAACAGGCATGATCTCTGCTTGGAACCAGTCAAGAAGAGAATCCCATGCCTTTCAGGGAATCTCGAAAGAGCCTGGCAAAGGCACTCAACACCGGAACTCTAGCGGGAGCAACAGAACATGAAGACACACAACAAAACCCTTCGGCGCAATCTGTTGGCCGTTGCCGTCACCGGCACGCTGGTTCTGGCGGGCGCCGGCCAGGCTCATGCCTATGTCATGGCTGGCGGCGTGCTGAACATGACCAACTTCATGATCAGCGGCAGCGGTGGACAGCTGGATGCAAGTGACTTTTCAGTCCTCACCTTCGTCGGCACGGCAGATGTCAATGGCTCCCTCACGGGTTCAGGTGGCGGGGCTTTCGCAATTGATGATTCAACGACCCAGACGGGAGTACCCATTGATATCGGCGCACAGTGCGTGGGCAATGGCTGCCTCGGTCTGGGGCTGACTGAAAACACCTTTCCGAAACTGACCGCCCCTCCGACCACGGGTAATTATGCCGCCGGAGACCAATTCGAATCCGGCTCGCCGATCACTGGCCTGCCGGGCTTCGGCAACGATCCGGCCAACATCGCCAATGCCTCCTACGTGGGCGTGGACATCGGATCGGCGGATGCCTCATCGAACTCCAACAACAATCTGAACACCAGTTTTATATTCAGTCTTGCCCAGGATGATGGACTGACCTTCAGTTTCGACCTTGACGCCTTCCTGCAGGTAGCTGTTTCCAGCAACGAGGTCTTCCCTGCCTTTGCTACGGCGGCCTACTCTCTCTCCTTTTCAATCACGGACCTGAGTAATGGCGGGGGTACCATTTGGAACTTCACGCCTGACGTATTCGGAGACGGCACCAACACACTCAGCCTGAACGCGCCTTTGCCGATGAACATTGAGCTCATTCGTGACACCGGCGGCCCCATCAGCTTCTCCAGCACCACCGCTCCGCTCCTTGCAGGCAATCTCTACCAGGCCTCTTTCCGCATGACCATTGAGACTGACGCAGGACGTGCCGTCGTACCCGAACCCGCCTCCCTGGCACTGTTCGGCCTGGGCCTGCTGGGGCTGGGTGCCACGATGACCGCAACCCGGCGCAGAAGTATATAATCATCAAGACCTGCCGGATCACCATCAGGCAAAGAAGGGGCACGGATGTCGTGCCCCTTCTTTTCTTTATTTCGTGATCATCTCCACAGAGGATCAAGGCCCATGCCCAGCCCCGCCGTCCTACTGGTTGCCCTCAGAGAAGTCATCACCCGGCAGCGTGCCCCACGGCGCACGGAACCCGATCTGATCATGGCGGATCCCGAACAGGTGGCGGCCTATACCCGTGCCGGACGGGAAGACGGGGTCATGGCCCCCGTGTATCACTTCCACGCTGCCCAGGTCTGCGATGTGATCCGCCCCGGGGATACCGTCCTGGATCTTGCCTGCGGACCCGCCACACAGCTGGCCCTGGTGGCTCGCCTTAATCCGGACGTCCGCTTCATCGGCGTGGATCTTTCGGAGGAAATGCTGGCACGGGCGCGGGAACACATTGCCGAGCAGCAACTGGACAATATCGAGTTCCGGCACGGAAGCATCGACGCACTGGACTTTCTGGAAGCGAAATCCGTCGACGCGGTCATGTCCACCATGGCGCTCCACCACCTGCCCGATGAAGAAACCCTGTCAAGCACCTTCAACGAGATATCAAGAGTGCTCAAACCCGACGGTGGGCTTTATCTGGTGGACTTTGGTCATCTGAAATCCCCCCGCTCCATCGAATACTTTGCCAATCAGTATGCAGACCGGCAACCGGACCTGTTCACCGAGGATTACCGGAACTCACTCTGGGCGGCGTTCCCCAAGGAGGCATTTCAGCGGGGGCATGCCCGCCATCTGGCAGAGCGGAGCAGACTCTACAGCACCTTCATCTTCCCCTTTATGGTGGCCATCAAGAGCCCCTCCAGGCGCGCCGATGAACAGGCCTTGAGAGAGACGTTCGCCCGCTTGCGCGAACAGCTCCCGCCACACCACCGCCGGGACCTGAAGGATCTGAAGACCTTTTTCGGCCTCGGCGGCCTGAGCAGCCCCCTGTTGTAGGTCAGGGGGCAGACCACCACCCCGGGGCAACCGCCCCTACCGGATTCGCTCCATGAGGGCCGCTGCTTCTTCCCGCTGAGGAAACTCCGGCACCCCGGACAGTAATGCCTCCAATTCCCGTCGTGCCTGGCTTCGCCTGCCCGCCTTTTCCAGGGCCACAGCATAGTGGTACCTCACATCCGGGCGCTCCGGCACCGCATGCCTGGCCTCTTCCAGCAGCGCCAGACCCCGTTCCGGATCATCCCGGTTGACCAGTATCCAACCCAGGGTATGGGTGATGGCGGGGTTTTCCGTCGCCAGGGCATGGGCCTGCTCCGCATATTCGACCGCCCTGTCGTTCCCCGTGCCGAAGTACAGGTAAGCCAGATTATTCAGCAGCAGAGGATTTTCGGGCTGCAAGCGGCGCAGCGTTTCATACTGGGCGATCGCTTCGTCCACAGCCCCCAACAGCAGATAGGTTTCGGCCAGATGGTTACGCACCGTGGCATCCTCGGGGACACGTTCAAGATGACGACGCAGCACTTCCACCCCCTCTGTGACACGCCCCGCCACCAGAAGGGCCTGGGACAGACTCATGGCATGGTTCGCTGCCGGATTCAGCCCATAGGCCCTGTCAAAGGCCGTCGCAGCCTCATCCCAGCGCTGTGCCATGGCATGTGCGCGCCCTTCCACTGCATGACCGGCGGCGGCAAGCCCATCCTGGCCCTGCATGACACGCGCAACACGCAACGCTTCATCCCCGCGACCACTTTTTAATTCCAGCAACGCCAGATTGGGCAGGGCTCCCACATGACCGGGGCTCAGTTCCAATGCCCGGCCATAGGCAACCCTGGCATCATCAACACCACCCGCAAGCTCGAACCGGTATCCCAGTCGATGCCATGCATCGGCATCGGCCAGCGGCTGCGCCGACAGCAGGCGCAGTGTCGTGATTGCCTGACCACCGGCGCCGGATTCAAGCTGAGCACTGGCAAGAAGCTCCAGCAGGCGCGTGTCGGTGGAGCCGCTATCCCGGGCCGGTTGCAGGACTTCCGCGGCACGCTGCGGCATCCCCTCCCGCAGATGGTACCCCCCCAGAACCAGCCGTGGCTCCAGAGCTTCCGGATGAGCCGCCACGGCGGCTTCCAGCACGGCGACCCCCTCGGCCACCTCGCCCCGGATCGCCTTGAGCCTCGACAGGCGCAGGCTGAGGGCCGTGTGCCCCGGGTTATGCTTGAGCCCCTCCCCATAGAGCCTGGCCGCCTCGTCGGTATTCCCCAGCCCCCACTCGATGGCAGCCAAGTTCGATGTCGTCACCGGCTCGCCGGGCAGCCTGTCCAGGGCCTCCCGCAGGGCCGACCTGGCCAGATCCATATCCCCCCTGCCCAATCCCACCATGGCTTCGAGATTGTAGGCCAACGGATTATCCGGCAAACTCGCCTTCAAGCTCCCGGCGGCCTCCAGCGCCTCGTCAAACCTTCCGGTCTGAATCAGGTTCAATGCGTAGACGGCCTCAAGACGGTATGCATCCGGCACCTGCTCAATAATGCTCCTGAGCTCGCGCAGGCCTTCCTCAGTCTGTCCCGAAAGCAGCAATCCTTCCGCCAGACGCGCCCGGGCCTGAAGATCATCGGGGCGAATCCGCGTCAGTTGCCGGAGGTAGTCCGTGCCTTCGGCAAACTGGCCCCGTGACATGAAGATATTACCCATCAGATTCAGTGCCAGAACATCATCCTGGCTGCGCCCAAGCACCGACCGAAGCAAGCCTTCCGCCCGGTCCAGATCCCCTTCCTGCAGGCGCACCATGGCCAGCAGACGGGCAGCCTCATCGGAATGGGGATAGGCGGACAGATAGCGTCGCAGATAGTGTTCCGACTGTTCCCGGTTGCCCAAGGCGAAATGGGTCGCGCCCAGGAAGAACACCGCGGGGTCAAACCCATCCCCTGCGCTCAGACTGCGTTCAAAAGCGGATTGCGCGGCACCATATTGGCCCTGCTCATAGAACATCAGTCCTTCGACATAACCGGTGGCCGGATGATTCGGAGAGAGTCTCTTCATGCTACGCAAATCGGCCTGCATACCAGCATGGTCTTCCTGGGCATGACGGGCTATCGCTCGCTTGACATGCAGAAGAAAGGGAAACCGGCTCAGTTCAATCGCCTTTCCATAAGCCGAAACGGCCTCATCCAACCGCCCGAGAGAGCGTTCAAGATCGCCCCAAAGCTCCCAGGCCTCGGCGGAATCAGGAGCGGTTTCCAGGGCCTGTTCGAGCCAATGACGAACACCCTCCTCACCCTCGCCCAGATTGAAGGCAACCAGCGCCAAGCCCAGTTGGGCATCCAGCACGTCGGGCTGAACCTTCAATGCGGCATTGAAGAGTTCACGGGCTCCGCCCAGGTTACCCATGCCGAACAGTGCGCCGCCCCGGATGGCAAGGACCTGGGCGCCAGGCACAGCCGGCAGGTCATCCACGTGACGGCTGTTGTCCAGCACCCATCCATACTGTCCCTGCACAAGTCCAGAACGTAACCATGGAACCAGCACCTGTTCCTCGGGCCAAGCCTGTCGCCTGGCCCGGTCCAGTTCCTGGCGTGCGCCGACCGCATCTCCCTGCTCCAACAGGGCCATGCCCAGCCTGAAACGCGCCTCCGCGGAGGCGGGCTCCTGCTGCAGGGCATTCTTGTATTCGATGACCGCGGCGGCAAGATCGCCCCGGGCCTCGAAGTCCATTCCCCGGGCCAGATACTCATCAACGGAATAGGATGTCCGGCCACACCCCGCCAGCATCACCGACAACAGGATCACACCCAGCCAAGTCAGGCACAACGACACGGGTTGTTTGAGGCCGGAAGGTTCGCGGACAAGGAAATACGGACGCATGCGCATCACTCCCAGAAAGTACTCCATCATCTAAACTCCGGGTCTCCGCATATCAAGATCAATATTCCGGCAGGACATGACCCGGCTTGCATGACTGAGACTGCCATTATGGTTGCAACACTGAAATCGGCGCAATGCCACATACTTTCATCAACACTCCCCATACCAGCCAAAAGTGTTGATTTCAGCATCATAAAGACATAAATTTTACGCGCTGTTTATATGCCTTCTCGTCAAAAAATCTGATCCAAAAAGCCATCTTTCCGGCTTTCAAACCGGACCAGGAATAATCTCAGCAAATCATTCCTGCTCAAATGCATCCGTGGTTGCCTATTCCTCCGTTTGCCGCCCCAGATCATGCTTCTTCAGCAAATCGTATAAGGTCGGCCGGCTCACCCCCAGCAGTTCCGCTGCCCTGGAGATATTACCCCCCACCATCTGCAGGGTACGGCGCACCGCCTTGCCTTCCGCCTCATCCCTCACCCGACGCAGATTGAGCATGAGCGGATCCTCGCCGTCGGCCGACAGTTCCAGGTCTTCCGCCGTCACCTGATTGCCTTCGGCCATGATCACCGCCCGCTTGATGCGGTTTTCCAGTTCCCGCACATTACCCGGCCAGTCATGGCGTTCGATGGCGCTTTGGGCATCCTGGGAGAAGCCGCGCATGGTCCGCCCTTGCTTGCCGGCAAATCGTTCCAGCAGCACCCGGGCCAGCAGGTGGGCGTCACCGGTACGATCCTTCAGCGCCGGGATGTGGATGGTGATCTCGCTGATGCGGTAGAACAGGTCCTCGCGGAACCGGTCCTCGTCGATGAGGGTGGACAGGTCCTGGTGGGTGGCGCAGACCACCCGCACATCCACCGGGATCTCCCCTCGACCGCCGATGCGCTCGATGACCCGCTCCTGCAGGAACCGTAGCAACTTGGCCTGCAGGGGCATGGGCAGATCACCCACTTCGTCCAGGAACAGGGTACCGCCGTCGGCATATTCGATCTTGCCCCGGGTCTGCTTGACGGCGCCGGTAAAGGCGCCCTTTTCATAACCGAACAACTCGCTCTCCAGCAGGTTTTCCGGGATGGCGGCGCAGTTGATGGCCACGAACGGCCCCTGCTTGCGGCGGCTCAGGCCATGGAGGGCCTGGGCAACCACTTCCTTGCCGGTGCCGCTGTCGCCCAGCAGCAGGGTGGTGGCATCGGTGGGCGCCACCTTTTCCACGGTGCGACAGACCTTGAGCATCTCCGGGCTGGCGGCAACGAGGCCCGGCAGGGGTTCGGTGGTCTGACGGGCAGACAGGCGGCGGTTTTCCGCCTCCAGCTCGAACAGGCGATGGGCGCGCTTGACGATGAGATTGAGAATGTCCGCATCCACCGGCTTCTGGTAGAAATCGTAGGCACCCAGGGCCACGGCCCTGACGGCGTTGTCGCGGTCGTTGTTGCCGGTGACCACGATCACCTTGGTTTCCGGGGCCAGGGACAGGATCTGTTCAAGGGTGGCCAGACCTTCGGTCGCACCACCCGGATCCGGCGGCAGGCCCAGATCCAGGGTGACCACGGAAGGTTCGCCGCGACGCAACTGGGCAATGGCCTCGTCCCGGTTCTGGGCGGTCAGGATCTCGAAGTCGTCAAAACACCAGCGTAGCTGGCTGAGCAGGCCGGGATCGTCCTCCACCAGGAGTAATACGGGTTTTTGCTGAGTGCTGCCGGTCAACGTCTGGGTGCCTCACTGGCAGTGATCTGGTTACGTTTCTCCCGCAAGCGGGAGAGGAGCTTCTTCTTGCTGTTGGGCCAAAGGGATACTGATCCGGAATCGCGACCCCACTCCCGGTTCGCTCCATACTTCCAGATCCCCTCCCAGGGCGCGTACGAACTCACGGCTTTCATAGGCCCCGATGCCCATGCCGGTGAGCCCCTTGGTGGTATCAAAGGGCCGGAACAGGCGCTCGCGGATGAATTCGCTCGTCATCCCGGTGCCGGTATCACGGATCTCCAGATAGGCCTGGCGGCTGTCACGCCAGAGACCGAGCTGCACCTCACCCTCGGGCGGCGTGGCTTCCTGGGCATTCTGCATCAGATGATTCATCACGGACAGCAACCTCTCCGGGTCTGCAAGTACCAGGACCTGCTCTCCATTGTGAGCCAGTTCCGGCTTCGGTGCACGTCCCTGGGCCTGGGTCACCGCTCGGGCGGCCAAAGCACCCATATCCACCGGGGCAATGTCACGCCCCGGTTCTCCGGTACGCAACTGCAACATGAGTTTGTTCATGCGCTCCACGGCATTCTCCACCGTGCCGATGGCATCCTTGAGAAAAGCCGGATTGTCGCCATGGCGCCGGGCATTGCTGACCACCAGGGACAGTTGGGCGATCAGGTTCTTCAGATCATGCACCACATACGCGGACAGCCGGTTGAAGGCCTCGAACTGCCGGGCCTCGGACAGCGCCTGCAGGGCCTCCATCTGGGCCAGATGGCTGGCGGCCTGAAGCCCGGCGGTCTTGAGCAGATCCCTGTCTTCCCAGTTGATGTTGCGATGGGCCCTGGGGGCCAGCAACACCACAAAGCCCAGCAGTTCCGGACCCTGTTTCAAGGGAATCAGCAGCCAGATCCGCTCACTGTCCCGCATCCAGTCCGGTAGCCGCAGCCCGGCATGTCGCTCAGGCTCTGATATGCATTCCTCCACGTCCAGCACCCAGCCGGTATCCATCAGGTAGCGGGCCAGGCTGCCGTCCATCGGCTCGGCGTGGTCTCCGGCCTCGGCCATGTTGATCTGGGCCACCTGGACGAAATGCCGACCGCCGCCACGCATCCACAACTGCCCGCCGGGGCTGTCAAGGATGTCAGCCAGGGCGCGAATCACACGGGTGGGCAGGGCCTCATGCCGGGCTTCGTCGGCCAGGGTGGAGATGAAACGCAGCCACTCTTCCCGATAGTCATACTTGTAGTTGAAAAAATGTTTGCTGACAAAGACCCTGAACTGCGCCCGCAGACGCCCGGAAGCCGCCAGTGCCAGCAGGCTCAGCAGGGCGGCAAACAGGAATACCGCCTGAAAGACCGTCCCCCACTCACCGCCGAAGACCCGCAGATAGTAGCCCGCCGCCGCCATCAGCAGCAGATAGACACCGGCCCCCAGCAGGGTGGCGGTGTGAAACACCATGCCCCGGGAGACGTAGACATCCAGAGACCACTGGGGATTGCGGGCCGCGGACACGGCGATCAGGGGCACCACCAGGGTATTGATGAATCCCCTCGCCTCCCACAGACCCGCATCCACGTTGCGAAAAAGCAGGGACTCGGCATACATGTAAAAATCAAACAGATAGATGCCACCCACGCCCAGGCACAGGTACTTGATGGCCCAGCGCCCCTCCCGGGAGGTATTGCGGTAGATCTGCTCCACCAGCAGCAAGGCAATGAGGGTGAGCATGAGCTTGCCGCCGAGCAACACATCTCCCCGCGCCCAGGACTCCGGCACCATGGGCTGGAGCAGCACATAGGTGGCCAATCCCAGCAGCAGCAGCAATGCCGCCAATCCCAGCAAGATCAGGGGAGGCCCCAGATCAGCATTCGCGGCGGCCGCCGGCAACGTGCTGGATCGGATGTCAGCCGAAGATGACGGCGGGCCGGGGCGGGTCGGAGCGCGGGAAAGAGGCAGACGCTGATGACTACGTGCCTGCCAGAGCAACCCCCAGAGAAAACCGATCCAGGCAGCGTCCCGGAGCAGTTCGGCGGGGAAAACAAGAAGCAAGGGGATACGCTCGGGCCAGGCAGCCTGAGCACCCAGGGTCAGGGCCCAGAGGATACCAGCAGCAGCTGCCATAATCAGCAACGCCCCTTGGGGGCGGCGCTGCCAGCCGATCAGCAACACGGCCAGCAAGGCGGCAAAACCAATGGCGGCGATGACGTATCCGGTCACGCCCAAGGACACGGTAAATCTCCATGGTCACCCCCCCTCGCCCTTGAGGAGAGGGGGGTGAGGTGAGGAATGATTCCCAGCGAAAACGGGATTGACTTAAGTCGTTCTCAACGGGAACCTCTGCCCCAAAGGACCACTTCCACGGTCTGGATGATGGTCAGAAGGTCCAGGGACATGCTCTGGTTTTTCACGTAGTAAAGATCATACTTGAGCTTTTCGAAGGCGTCCTTCTCGGAAGCCCCGTAGGGGTAATGGATCTGCGCCCAACCGGTAAGCCCAGGCTTGACCCAATGCCGATGATGATAATAGGGCAACCTGGAGCCGAGTTGCTCGACAAATTCGGGGCGCTCGGGCCGTGGACCCACAAAGCTCATGTCGCCACGCAACACGTTGATGAGCTGCGGAAGTTCATCAAGCCGGGTCTTGCGCATGAAAGTACCGAAGCGGGTGACGCGGGGATCGGATTTCTGGGCCCAGCGAGCCACACCGTCCTTCTCGGCATCCATGATCATGCTGCGGAACTTGAACAAAGTGAACGGTTTGCCATGCTGCCCGGTGCGCACCTGACGGAAGATGACCGAACCCTTCCCCTTGCTATCGATCATGATGGCGAGGGCGCAAATCAGCATGAAAGGCCAGACAAAGGCCAACATGGCCAAGCTGGTAAATACGTCCAGAGCCCGCTTGGCATACTGCTGATAGAGGGTCTGGCGAAAGCCCCGGCCAAAAATCATGCTGGAAGGGCGCAGAATATCAAGCTTGAGCAGGCCCGCCTCACGCTCGAAAAAATCGGCAATATCCAACACGTGAAGGCCCTGCATCTTGCAATGCATCAATTCTTCAGCAGGAAAGCCACCGCGGGGATCGTCATAGGCAATGACAAGATCATCCACATGATGGCGGCGCACGA
Source organism: Ectothiorhodospira shaposhnikovii (assembly GCF_016584105.1). Lineage (GTDB taxonomy): Bacteria > Pseudomonadota > Gammaproteobacteria > Ectothiorhodospirales > Ectothiorhodospiraceae > Ectothiorhodospira > Ectothiorhodospira shaposhnikovii. The sequence continues at coordinate 139,714 of NZ_NRSM01000007.1, forward strand.
AATCAGGGAGCGATTCATCCAGCAGCACCATGGCGTCATCCGATACCTTGGCTTTTTCACCAGGCCTGGGAACGAATCCCACCAAAACGAAACCAACCTGATCGGACTTGCGTCTTAAACGATTGAAGAGCAAAGCAGACTCACCCGCCCCCAGCACAAGCACCCGACGCTTGAAGGCATCATGATCCAGCAACCGGAAGAGGCCAAATCGGGTCAGCAATATACCGGGGACAGCCAGACCGATGGTAACGGCCATCACCGTCCGCCCAAAATGCAATTGGGGGAAGACATAGAAGAACATGGACAACATGGTCACGGCGAGCAGCGCGGCACCAATGACGCGCAAAACGACCGCATTTGCCCCCCCCCTGAATCCACGACGGTAAAGCCCCATGCTCAGCATACCGACCATGCCCGAAGAAACAACAGCAAGCATCTGCAAGGACCAGATCACATCCAGTACGGGAAAAAGGGGAAACTTGATGAAGTAGGCGACAAGTAGCGCCGTGCCGAAGACAAGCGCCTCCACCGTAGCCAGAAAAACAATGGGGGTTGAAATATCACGACCTAGAAAATTGATGTGACCGTGCCTGACCCTGACCGGCCTCATCCCCACATTTGCAGTTGATTTCTGCATTTTGGGAGAAAACGTGCGGTTTACCGAATGCACGCTACCGCCGTAATTTGAACTGTCGACTACAGGCGTCAATACTTGATTTTCTGCTGGATTGCCCATACCCAAACCTCTCTCATGCTTGGGTGATACGTCCTAAATCAAATCATTTTCATTGCCCCGAGTGGACAGGCTTGCACCTCCCCCTCACACCATGCTGGGACATGGCGGTTAACATTTATGCTATGTGACGAACTTCACATTTTCAAGTCGGAAAACGAAAAATCTTCCGGCTTTTTACAAAATAAGGGAAATCTATCGACCAATGCAGACTTTTCAAGTCTTTTGATTGGACACCCATTTGGCTAAACGGGAAAGGGACGTGAAGGCCAGATAATGCTGCAAACCCGGACAATCTTCGCGCAGCAGAACAACTCACCCGCTATTTATACCACTATTGCGCTGCAACTTGTGCCTGCGGCGAAAACCCCGACATCAAAGATGTCCAAAGACTTTTGGACCAGACAGACATCAGGATCAAAATTGAGACCAACGTGTCCCAAGCTGCGGCATCTGATGGGCAGACTGAGACCGATCTTGAACCGGCCGGGGCAGAAAAATTTACGCGCAAGCGGGAAATGGAGTAGATAGAGGGGAAGCTTGATCCGCAAGCTACAGCTGTTTCTGTTGAAGGTTTGATTGTCGGGATAAAGGCGAGGGGGGTGTAGTCGCACCCCCCTCCCGAGAACCGGGAAAGCCCCCGGTTCTGTCCCTGGCGCGGTAATCAACGGTTGGGCCGTCGAAAAACTGGGAAAATGGAGCCGGCGACAGGAGTCGAACCCGCGACCTACTGATTACAAGTCATCAGTAGGTCGGAGGTTAAACCCCTCTGAAGGGCACCAGATGCTCTCTCGGGTTCCGGGCATCATACCAGCTCTGCAGTACGATCATATCCTATCGCCCGGGTGAGTAAGCCCAGGGTGTCCCTGCCGCAGGAACGTTCTTGCAACGTTTTCCGCGAGGGGGTACCTATGGCTATCAAGATTACGATCACCAGCACCAAGGGCGGCGTCGGCAAGACCACGCTGACCGCAAACCTCGCCGGACTCCTGGCCGATTTGGGCCAACGGGTACTGGCGGTGGATGCGGACATCCAGCCCACACTCTCCAGTTTCTACCACATCCAGAGCCGCGCTCCCGCCGGGCTCATGGCTCTGATCAGCGAAGCCCGCACCGAAGGCGTCATCAGCACATCGACTATCCCGGGCCTGGACATCGTGCTGTCCGATGATCCGGGTGGGGCTCTCCAGAACTGGATACTGCATCAGCCGGACGGCCGTGTAAGGCTGCGCCACCTGCTCTCCGGCCTGGATGACGCTTACGACATCATCCTGATCGATACCCAGGGTGCCGTCGGCCCCCTTCAGGATGCCGCTGTCCTGGCGGCAGACCTGCTGCTCTCCCCTATTCCACCGGAAATTCTCTCAGCCCGCGAATTTGCCCGCGGCACCCTGGGCATGCTTCACCGACTTCAGCCCATGGCCTTCCTTGGAGCACCGGTAGGGCCTCTCAAGGGTGTGATCTATCGCATGGATCACACCCGCGATGCCCGCATGATCGCCCGGGAACTGCGCCAGGAATCCTACGCCCCCTCCCGGGGCGCCATCGACATCCTCGACACCATTGTTCCCAGTACGGTGGCCTACCGGGAGGCGGCCACTCATCGCATGCCGGTTCACCGCTGGGAGGCGAGGCGATCAGGGCCAACCGCCTCAGCCCTGGACACCATGACCCAGCTCGTACATGAGCTGTTCCCGCATCTTTCCGACCTTACCCCTTCGTGGGGTTCCGAAAAACCGAGCATCCCCCATGACAAGGAGGGTCACTCATGAAACGCATCATTCCTGATGTCGGCGCCATGTTGCGCGAAGGCCATTTCGGCAATCCCGCTGCCATGGAAATACCCCAGGCAGACCCGGTTACGGTGACCCAGATGCTGATGGACATCGACCGCATCAAGGCATACGACCGCAATCCACGGGTGGAACGAAACCCCCGGTATGAAGAGATCAAGGCCTCCATCCGTGCACAGCGGGGCCTCAATAACGCGCTTGAGATCACCCGGCGACCGGGTGACGAACTATACATGATCAGAGCCGGGGGCAACACCCGGCTCCAGATCCTCAAGGAACTGGCCGAGGAAACCGCCGCCACCGAGTTTCGCAAGGTGCACTGCCTGTTCCACCCCTGGACCACCGAAGCCGCCGTCCTGACCGCGCACATGATCGAGAACGAACTGCGCGGGGACATGGTGTTGATCGACAAGGCCCTGGGCCTGAAAGCCCTCAAACAGGAGATGGAGCAGGAGGCGGGGCAAACGCTGTCACGAAGCGAGCTTCTGCGGAGGCTAGCTGACGCAGGATACAGTATCTCGAAGCGCCATATCATCCGCTTTGAGTACGCTGCCGAGATCCTCTACCCCCTGATCCCCTGCGCATTGCGGGCCGGGATGGGGCAACCCCCAATCGACACCCTGCGCGCCCTGGCCCAGGGGTTTGAAAGCTACTGGACCGATGCCGGGCAGGACCCGGAGGCATTCCGGAGCCTCTGGGCGGAAACCCTCCAGGATAATGACGGGCCGGACTTTGATCCCCTCCTGATAAAACAGGCCCTGGAATCCCGCTTTGCCGCCGCACTGGATCACCCGGTCAGCCGCATCCGCCTGGAGATCGACGCAGGCATGTCGAGCCGCAGACGCCAGACGGAAGACATGGACGGAGACGACCAGGGCGAATCCGGCGCTCCCTCGTACCCTCAAGGCGGCATGGATCATCTGTCGACACCAGGTTCCGAACCGCCCCTGGTCGTTCCCCCTCCAGCGCCCATCAGCCAAGCGCCCGAGCGGGATCACGCCGGGGAATTCGATCCCACCGCCCTTCCGGAGGCTGGTCCCGACCTGAAACAGGGCCTGCCCCCATCAGGCAGTTCGCCCAACGAACCGCCCCTGCCGGATATCCTCCCTGCACCCCACCCTGGCCCCACCGACCTCAAATCACTGCGCGCCCGGAATTACACCCTGGCACTGCAATTGGCCCAGCGCTACCACATGGGCGAAAGCCTGATGCTCCTGCCCGGGAAGGGCATGGGCTTTCTCATTGATCTGCCTCCGGAGCATTCGGCCGGCAACATCAGCGAGAGAGCCGTGCGCCGCTGGTTGTGGTGGATGCTGTACGCCCTTTCTGAGTTTCACGTCGATACCGACCGGGCCAAATACTACCTGGAAAATGTCGTTCCCAACTATCTGAACTCAGACGATGTGGATTTTTCCCTGTCCGCTCAGCCGGATTTGACGCTGCTGGTGAACCAGCTCCTGACATCCCCCATCCTTCCGGATCAGGACTTTGAGGCCTTGTGCGAGCTCATGAGGAGCTGCCGACGGACACGTCAGGAATGCCCGGACCCCACCGGAGACATGCTCTGGCGCGGGGGCTGGGAGGATGACGAAGAGGAGTACGAGTCATGAGCACGGGAGCGGATATCTCCTTTCACATCATTAAATTCGCCCTCCAGCGTGTGCATGAAGGCGACCTCACGGCGGCCCTGGATCTGGGATTTACCGTGGACGAGATACGCAGCATGGAGTCGCTGACGCTGAAAGATCTGTCCTACCTGAGCAGGCTCAGCGCCCATTTTCTGCGCCTGGAAGTGGATCATGACACCTGCCAGGCCATGCTCAGGCGCGTCCATGAGGAGTCCGCCAGCGAGGCCCTGCAAGATGCCATGCTGCGACAGGGAGCGCCACGGAATCTGATGCAGGAACTGTTCGGCTGGTCTGCGCTGCAGCATGCCGCCCGCCGGAAATTGCTGGGTATCCAGTCCACGCCGGGCAGACCACCCCAACCCACGGAGCAACAAGAACACGAGGTCTGGGAACACTGGCACAGGCTGACGGACGTCCCGCTACCCGAGAGGTACCTGGAAACAGCGCAGTCCGCCGATGTCAGCATAGCGACGATATGCAAACTGCTTCAGCTCTGGGAAACCACGGGTCTCAAAACCGCGCCTGAAACACGACACTCTTCAGTCGGCGGATGTGTACTGCCTTTCAGGCCGGGCCCACGGCTATCAGGAACCATGGCGGCACATGAGGAGAGATAGCATGGATGCGGCACAAACAGCCCTCGATCGCGAGGTCTCACCCCGTACCGCAGGCTTGGCGGTGTTCATCCATCGAGCCATCGAGCGGTTGCGGTTGCAACAGGGTAAGGATACGGAACGGGAGGCCGATGGCCTCCTGTTCTGCGGAATATGGAACGACAGCATACCCCGGGCACTGATCCGCGACCCGATTCTCAAGCCCACCGAGGTCAGGCTGTGGGCCGTCATCCGGACACTGACCGACTCAAACGGCCCCGCGGTCATGCCGGACCACGCTACCCTGGCTGAATACACCAATGTCGGTTCCAGAACCACGATCACCGCCGCCCTGCTGGTATTGCGGATCACACGATGGGTTTCCCTCTGCGCCCGGGTTCGGGATGAACACGGCAAATTCGCCGGCAACGTCTATGCCCTGCATGATGAGCCGGTCACGCTGGCCGACGCCATGCACCTTGACCCGGGGTATGTACGATTCTTGCATGACATGACGGGTCATTCGTCCGACAGAGTGCGCCGCATCGCCAGAGGCGTGCTGGATACCATCGAGGACGCAATCCTGGAAAACCGGGATGTGACTCAGGATACCGGCCTGCTGGATCGCTCCGTTCAGCGCCTCGCTTTTCTGTCCGGCCTGCTGCGGAAGGAAGACACGCCGGATGACTCGGACTCCAGCCTGTTCAGCGTATCCCCCCGCCGTCAGAAATCTCTGAAACAAGACCACGACACCCGTGACCAGAATCTGGACACGGATAACCCTGTCCAAAAACTGAACACGGCTAACGAACACCGTGACCAGAATTTGAACACGGATAAAAATATCATTAAAAATCAAAAAGATAATATCCGTGTCCAAAAAATGGACACGGCCACTATATGTAGTAGTAGTTATAAAAATAAAAAAACTACTACTACAAATACCCGCGAAGTCCGAAAAAAATCGCGCGAGACTGGTCAGGACGGACTGATCTGGCCCCAGCAGATCACCGACGATGAACGGCTGCTCGCCGAAGTCTCGTTCAGGGCGCTGGACCCACCGCTTCGGCAAGACCTGCTGGACGAACTGCAGGGGCGATTGAACACACCCGGTAACTCGCCGGTACGAAACCCCGTGGCCTGGCTGATTGCCAACGGTCAGCGTGCCCAAAACGGGGAATTCCGCCTCACCAGCCTCGGGATACGGGTGCGGCGGGCTCGTGATGCCAAGGCTCAGGCCGAGCAACTTGCCGCCAGACTCGAACGACACCCCCCGGATCTGCCACCTCCACCACCCGAAAATCCCTACGCGGACCGGATCGCGGCTATGCGCCAAAAGCAGCAACAGCGACAACGGGGGGGCGGCTGATGGGCGCCTTTCGCACCGGCCCGGGATCCAGGGGTGTGCCCGTGGCACACCCTGCCGGGGACTGCCCGGGATCAGGGGGGGGGTGCGACTCGCACCCCCTGTCCTATCTACCGGAGCCGGCCCGGGATCCAGGGGTGTGCCCGTGGCACACCCTGCCGGGGACTGCCCGGGATCAGGGGGGGGTGCGACTCGCACCCCCTGTCCTATCTACCGGAGCCGGCCCGGGATCCAGGGGTGTGCCCCGGGCACACCCCTGGATCCCGGGCCGGTGCGAAAGGCGCCCATCAGCCGCCCCCCCGTTGTCGCTGTTGCTGCTTTTGGCGCATAGCCGCGAT
>NZ_NRSM01000008.1 GCF_016584105.1 Ectothiorhodospira shaposhnikovii
CTGGTCCTCCTGTTGGTCATGCTGGGGAGATTGCCGCTCACGTTCCTTGCGCAACCACCGATCCAACAGGCTGCGATTGATTCCCAGAGACCGGGCAGCTTCGGCCACCCCATACCCCTGGCGCTCAACCAACGCCACTGCCTCAGCCTTGAATTCCGCCGTGTATCGACGTCGTGCCTTCTTGCTCATGAACACCTCCAATGCATAGCCTACGAGGGCTTAACGGGGTGTCCGCTACAATTGGACCACTTCATGGTCCCTTCACCCTGGCCGCCGAGTATGTGGTGGCGGAAAAGCGTTTTGATGCCGAACAGCTTGAGTTCAATGGCAAGGGCGCCCGTCCCAGCGTCTGGGGCGTGGAACTGGCCTGGGAGCTGGATGGTCTGCAGCGCCCGGTGACCCTGGCCGCCGCCGCCCAGGGCAGCAGCGAGGCATTCATTGAGGATGGACTGGAACTGCCGCGCTACCGCTATCTGGCCGGTGTATCCGTCGCCCTGATGGATCAGCTGTCCCTTTCCTTCGAGTACAGCCATGACCGCGATTACCGTGAGCGCGATGGTGGTACCGGCGACTCCGCCAATGCCTTCTTGGTGCAACTGGCGGCAGAGTTCTAAGTCCGCAGGCCTCGACCTGCACCCTTTCAATCCATTTCAATTTGTGAGCTTTTGGAGCAAATCATGAAAAAGACCTTCCTCACCGTTGCCCTGGCCGCCGGCCTGGGTCTGGCTTCCGGCAGTGTCATGGCCGATCGCGTCGAGCACTTCAAGGGGACGCCTTCGGAAACCCTGGAGCAGGCGGTCAAGAACTTCAGCGAGTACAACGCCAAGCTGGAGGCCGTGCTGGCCGGCGAGCTGACCTTCGAAAAGGTGGCCGAGGTCCATGAGCTGACCTATACCCTGGAAGTGGCGCTGGAAAAGATCAATGATGAGCTGGAAGAACTGGCAGAGACCCTGGAAGAGCTGCACGTGGCTTCCGAGGAGAATGACTTTGCTCTGGTGAAGGCCAAGGGTGAAGAGTATCTGTCCGTCTCCCGCAAGGTCATCAAGTAAGCCTTAAGCTGCGTAGTGCCGCTGTCATTCCCTCGCAAGGGGGAGCCCGGGTTTTCTGCCTGCGTCATTCCCTGGCAGGCGGGAATCCGGGCAGGCAGTGGCAACCCCTGGGCTCCCGCTTTCGCGGGAGCGACGTTAAGGTTGAAAGTGCCGGTAAGGTTGGGAGTGCCGGTAAGGTTGGGAGTGCCGGTGGGATACTCGACAATCCCGCAGCTTTCAACGCGTCCGGAAGGACATATGACAGGCCACGCAGGTGGCCGTGAGTTCGTGCAGGGCCTTCAAGGCCTCCTGCAGCTCCCCCTGTTCGGCCACCTTGGCGAATTCGGTGGCGGACTCATGCATGGCAAACCCCATCTGCCGCATGGCGTCGGGCATGAATCGTCCCGGGCCTCCCAGGCCTCGCGTGGCGGCGGCATGCTTGCCCATGGTACTGATGCCCATGGTGTTCTCCGCCATTTCCCCCGCCTGTGCCAGTTCTCCCCGAGCCAGCAGATCAAGGATGCGTTGATAGGCAATCAGGTGTTCCTGCATTTCCTCCCTGAGCAGTTCCCTTTGCAGCGTGGGCATTTCCACCAGGTGTCTGTGGTCCGGGGGTGGTTCCGGTGCCTGTGCCAGGGTTAGCGCGGGGATGGACAGCAGGATGAAGGCAATAAAAAGGCGAGACATGACGTTTACCGAAGAATGATCCTTCCCCACACTACCCCTTGCCATGTCGCGGTGCAAGAAAGGCGGCGCGGGCGGCCGCCCCGCAATCAATCCCTGGGGCGGCCCCTCATGGATTCGTCAGCAACGGCAGAGGGGGTCTTCCACCTGTTTGCGCTTGTCGGCGCCGGCCAGCAGTTCGATCAGGGCGAGGGCGAACTCCATGGCGGTACCCGGGCCACGGGAAGTGGCCACGTTGCCATCCACTTCCACCGGCTGTCCGGTGAGTCGGGTATCGGCAAGCCCCATGCCTTCCAGGACGGTGGGGTAGGCCGTGGCCCGACGATCCGCCAGCAACCCGGCCTTGGCCAGCACCTTGGGTGCGGCGCAGATGGCCCCGACGTAGCGCCCTTCATCATGGAGCTTGCGCAGCAGTGTGTGGATGCGGGGATCATCATTGAGATGGTCCGAGCCGGGCAGACCGCCGGGCAGCACCATCAGGTCATACGACTCGTGCCGAGCCTGTTCCAGTTCCGTGTCCGGCACCAGTACGATACCGTGTGCGCCGGTGACGGGGCCGGGTTCCAGGCCGGCGGTGACCACCTCGAAGTCGGCCCGGCGCAGCAGGTCGATCAGGGTAACGGCTTCAAGTTCCTCGCAGCCGTTGGCGAGGGGGATAAGGATGCGTGCCATTGGCGAACTTCCTCCTTCTGCTTGAGATATTCACTGACCGGTAACAGGCGTATCCCTCGGGACGCCAGGGTGGGAAGCATTTCTTCCAGCATCTGCAGGGTGGCCGGGTAGGGATGGCCGATGGCCAGGGCATGCCCCTGGGTCCGGGCCAGCCGGATCAAGTGCTGCATCTGCATGTGGGCGAATTCCAGGTCATGGGGACGGGAATCCAGAAAGACATCCCGCTGCGTGGCGTTCAGGCGCGCCCACTCGGCCACATGACGCCCCAGGGTTTCCACATGGGTGCGGCTGTCCACATAGTAGAGATCGGGGTCACGGCCCCGTAGTTCAGACATCACCCAGGCCAGGTGATGATATTCCCTGGAGAGGCGGCTGCCCATGTGGTTGTTCACGCCTCGTACATGGGGCACCGAGTCCAGGGCCCGGCGAACGCGCAGGCGAGTTTCTTCTTCATCCAGATGGCTCAGGATGGCACCCGGCCCCGGATCACTGCCGTTGTCCGCTTCCATGGGCAGGTGCAGCATCACTTCCTTGCCCCGCTGATGGGCCATTTCCGCCGAGGCCGCGGAGAAACGGAGATGGGGCAGTACGGCACAGGTGACGGCGCCCGGGAGATTGGTGGTGCGTCGGGCCTCCCGTGGGTCATTGCCCAGATCATCAATGATGATGGCAATGAAGGGCAGACGTTCACCGGCCCACAGGGGGCCGGTGAACAGACACAGGCACAGTGCCAGGGCGCCCAGGCCCGGGATGCGCACGGGGCCCGGCCCTACCGTCGGGCCTGGAGGATATCCAGGCCCTTGAGCAGGTTCAGGGCTTCGTAGAGCTGGAAATCCCGCTGGGCCAGCGGTTCCTTGTCGTCATCATCCTGGGCGCTGGTTTCGGTGGCACCCTCGCGGCCCTGCAGGTGACGGTTGAGCTGGGCCTCGGTGATGGGGCGAACGTCCGGGGTTTCCGCCCGGGCTACGGTGACCGGTTCCAGCTTGATGTCAGGCTCGATGCCTTCTGCCTGGATGGAGCGGCCCGACGGCGTGTAGTAACGGGCGGTGGTCAGCTTGAGTGCCTTGCCCTGGTTCAGGGGCAGGATGGTCTGCACCGAGCCCTTGCCGAAGGTGGGGGTGCCCATGATGATGCCGCGCTGGTGGTCCTGCAGGGCTCCTGCGACGATTTCCGAGGCGGAGGCGGAGCCCTGGTTCACCAGCACCACCAGCGGCGCGCCTTTGAGCACGTCGCCGGGCGAGGCGGTATAGCGGAATTGGGCATCGCTCACTCTGCCCTCGGTGTAGACGATCAGGCCTTCCGTGAGGAAGGCGTCGGACACGCCCACGGCCCCGTTGAGCACGCCGCCGGGGTTGTTGCGAAGATCCAGCACCAGTCCTTTGAGTCCGCCGCTTTCCCGCTGCAGCTTGCGGATTTCCTCCACCAGATTCTGAGCGGTCTTGGACTGGAAGGTGGTGATGCGCAGGTAGCCGAAACCCGGCTCCAGTATCTCGCTGCGCACGCTTCGCACACGGATCGTGTCACGGGTCAGGGTGACTTCGAAGGGGCGATCCACGCCTTCACGGACCACCGTGAGGGTGATCTTGCTGCCCCGGGGACCGCGCATCTTGTTGACCGCTTCATTCAGGGTCATGCCCTTCACCGGGTTGTCATCCAGGCGAATGATCAGGTCACCGGACTGGATGCCAGCACGACTGGCGGGTGTATCGTCGATGGGGGAGATGACCTTGACGAAGCCGTCCTCCATGCCCACTTCCAGGCCCAGGCCGCCGAACTCGCCGCTGGTGCCGATCTGGAGTTCCGAGAATTCGCTGGGGGTGAGATAGGACGAATGTGGGTCCAGCCCCGAGAGCATGCCGCGAATGGCGTTCTCCAGCAGCTTGGAATCCTCGACTTCTTCCACGTAGTTGCGTTTGATGCGCATGTAGACGTCGGTGAAGGCGCGCAGGTCCTCCAGCGGCAGGGCATCGGCCTCGTGTTGCTGGCGATCCGCCATGACGCCGAAGGAGACGCTCAGTGCAACGCCCAGAATCAGGCCCATCAACAGGCCGGCGCCGACGCGGGTTTGGGTACTCATAGCCTTGAACTCCAAATCATGCTCCCTGTATTGGGGGGCGATTGAGGGCTTGATCGATGCGGATCATCTGACCGGATGGCCCCTATGTTGCGCTTGTTAGCGAGAGCCTACCACTGGGAGCTTAGAGTCGCACCATTGGGAGGGGTTCACCGGACTGCCTTTGTGACGAATCTCGAAATACAGGCCCGCCCGTTCACTGCCGCCGCTGTCGCCCACCCGGGCAATCAGGTCGCCGGCCTGCACCCAGTCTCCCGGTGACTTGTAAAGCGCCTGGTTATGCCCGTAGAGGGTCATGTAGCCACCGCCGTGGTCGATGATCAGCAGCATGCCGAACCCCCGCATCCAGTCTGCGAAGGCGACCCGGCCGTGGTGAATGGCCTTGACGGGTTCTCCCTCCCGGGCACCGATGACCAGACCTTGCCAGCGGCGGCCGGTGCCGCTGTCCCGGGTGCCGCCGAAACGGTGAATGATCTCCCCCTGGACGGGGAACGGCAGTTTGCCACGCCGGTCGGCAAAGGCCTGGTTCGGCAGGGCGTCGTCGGGAATGTCGCTCAGGACCCGGTCCAGGGTCTTGAGCAGTTCTTCGAGGCTCTCCTGGTCCGTCTGCAGGCGGGAGAGTGACGTGCCCGCCTGGGCGATTTCCCGGCGCAGTTTCTCCAGGACCTGGGCCCGTTCCCGGCGTTGCCGTTCCAGCTGGTCCTGGTGCGCCAGCAGGGTGCGACGCTGTTCGGTCTGTTGCAGGCGGGTCAGGTCGAGCTGGTGACGGGTCTCGGCCAGCGCCGCCAGGGCCTGGGTGGCGGCCTCGATCCGGGCATGCCGGGCACGGTTGTAGTGTTCGTAATACACCAGCATGCGCCCGACCCGGGCGGGGTCTTCCTGGTTGAGAAGCAGCTTAAGATGGTCCTGCCTGCCGGCCTGGTAGGCGCTGCGGAGTTGGGTGGCCAGGGCGGTGCGATGGGCCTCCAGTCTGGCCATCTCGTCCCGTTGCCGGCGTTCCAGCTCCCGCAGACGGACCTCCGTGGTCTTGAGGGCCTCTTCGCTGGTGGCCAGATCCCGGGCGGTCTGCGCCATGGCGCGTTCCATTTCCCGCAACTGTGCCTCCAGCCGGCCCTGCTCCCCTCGGGCCGCTTCCAGACGCCCCCGGACCTGCTGGATCTGTCGTTGCACCTGCTCCAGGCGCCGCACGGCCTCTTCCCGCTCCGTGCCGGCCGGAAGATGGGAGGGAAGACCCAGCAAGGGGATGAGCAGGGCCATAACGAGGTGGCGTGGCCGGGGTATCATGGGCGGCAGATACGTAAAATCGTTGAAATATTTTTGATAAAGATCATAATCTAATCATCCAATACTAATATATCGCCATCAGGTCCATGGCCAAGGTGGCAACCTGACCGGCCTCAAGCCTCCATGAACACAGTATCCGACATGATTCCCGATCTTTTGAGCAAGGAGGAAGATATCGAGCGTGCCTCCCGCTCCCTCAAGGCCATGGCCCATCCCCTGCGCCTCAAGATCCTCTGTGTCCTGGGTGACAGGGAGGTGAGCGTGCAGGAGATCGTCGATCATGTGGGAACCTCCCAGAGCAATATATCCCAGCACCTGGCCATTCTGCGCGACAAGGGCATTCTGGCCTCCCGCAAGGATGCCAACCGTGTCTATTACCGGGTCAGTGATGCCAGAACCCTGCGTCTGATCGGTATGATGCAGGATGTGTTCTGTCGTTCCCTTTAGGTCTTTCGGTTCATGCGCGGGATCGGCCGACTTGCCCGCGGGGGCGCATGGCTTCAGAATGCGCCCTTTCCAATGATTCACGAGTCTTGAGCGATCCATGGACCAATACCTGGAGTTTATTGCCAATCATCCCCTCCTGTTCGGTCTGCTGGCGGCTGTCATTGGTGCCATCGGCTACACCGAATACACCCGTCTTACGAGAAAGTACAAGGTGCTCGGGCCGGCTGAAGTGGTCCGGATCATGAATCAGGATCAGACCGTCGTGGTGGATGTCCGCGAGGAGGCCGAGGCCCGTCAGACCGGCAAGATTGCCGGTGCCCGCCACATTCCCCTGACCAAGTTCAAGGACCGTGTCACCGAGATCGGCAAATTCAAGGACAAGACCGTCATCGTTTACTGCCAGACCGGCGCCCGTTCCGGTCAGGCCTGCAACACCCTGGTCAAGGACGGTTTCCAGAACGTGGTCAATCTCCAGGGTGGCGTCCTGGCCTGGGAGTCAGCCAGTCTGCCCCTGAGCAAGAAATAAAAGGGCTCCCGCGGTGGATTCATCGTCTTCCCCCGGCCATGACGTGGTGATGTACGGCACGGGTTCCTGCGCCTTCTGCATGCTGGCCCGGCGACTGCTCAAGGGCAAGGGTGTGTCCTTCGATGAGATACGGGTGGATCAGGATCCGGCACAGCGCGAGCTGATGGAGCGACGATCAGGGCGGGAAACGGTGCCTCAGGTGTTTGCCGGAGACCGGCATCTGGGTGGGTATACCGATCTGGTGGAGCTTGATCGACGGGGCGAACTGGATGTCCTGTTGGGTCTGGTGAGTGATTGAGGCGGGCCCTGCCGGCCCGGTTTCTTCTCCCGTCAGGTGACTTTCCCACTTTTGGGGCTGCACGGATCCCGTTGATGCCCGGTTTGGAGCGATGCCTGCCCGGACTGCAATGGCTGTGTTGAAAGACAGGGTTTCAGGTGTCCAGGTACCGGCGGTTTCCGCCTGATTTGCAGCCCCGGGGCGCTCCCCCTATTATTGCCCGTCGGATCATCTTGTTACCCAACCAGTCACTGGAGTCACCATGACGGAAAATATGGCACCCAAACCCAACGCCGATGGCGCTGCCCAGGGACAGCCGCAGCAGGAGTTCGGGCTGCAGAAGATTTATGTGAAGGACATTTCCTTCGAATCGCCCAACTCCCCCGCCGTCTTTACCCGCGAGTGGAAGCCGGAGACTCAGGTGCAGCTGAATTCCCAGGCCCGCCCCCTGGATGAGAATGGTCTCTTCGAGGTGGAGCTGACGGTGACTGTGACCACCAAGTCCCAGGACAAGGCAGCCTATCTGGTGGAGGTGAAGCAGGCCGGCGCCTTTGTGCTGCGGGGGATCCCCCAGGATCAAATGGGTCCGCTGCTGGCGGCTTACTGCCCCAATCTGCTGTTCCCCTTTGCCCGCGAGGCGATCTCCGATCTGGTCACCCGCGGTGGTTTCCCGCAAATGCTGCTGGCCCCGGTCAATTTTGATGCCCTGTATGCGCAGAAACTGAGAAACGAGCAGCAGGCGGCCCAGGGCGGTGATGCCAATGCCGCGCCGACGCCCCTGAACTGAGTTTCAGCATTCATGCGCGACGTGCGTCATGTGGCGGTCCTTGGCGCCGGCTCCTGGGGGACAGCGCTGGCCATCCATCTTGCCCGCAAGGGGCTGAAGGTCGGCCTGTGGGGCCGTGACGGCGGCCGGATGTCGGAGATGAGGGTCGCCGGTCGCAATGCCCGCTATCTGCCGGATGCCCCGTTCCCCGCGACCCTGACACCCGGCGATGATCTGGATGCCATGGTGTCCGAGGCTGACCGGGTGTTGCTGGCCGTGCCCAGCAGTGGCTTTCACGACATCCTGCGCCGAATCGCCCCGCATCTGCCGGGGCGAGGGCTGGTGTGGGCCACCAAGGGCCTGGATCTGGAAACCACCCGCTGGCTGCATGAGCTGGTGCTGGAAGAACTTCCCGGGGATGTGCACTGGGGGGTGGCTTCCGGTCCTTCCTTCGCTTCCGAGCTGGGGCGTGGCCTGCCTACTGCATTGACTCTGGCCGCGCCGGATCCGGTATTTGCCGAAGATGCCCGTGCCTGGCTGGCCGGGGGCACGCTGCGGGTGTACACCAGCGACGACGTGGTGGGTGTACAGCTGGGGGGTGCCTTCAAGAATGTGCTGGCCATTGCCGCGGGTGTTTCCGACGGTCTGGGTTTCGGTGCCAATGCCCGTGCCGCGCTGATCACCCGGGGACTGGCCGAACTGATGCGCCTGGGGGCCGCCACCGGCGCCCGCAACGAGACGCTGATGGGGTTGTCTGGCCTGGGGGATCTGGTGCTGACCTGTACCGACAACCAGTCCCGTAACCGTCGCCTCGGCCTGGCCCTTGGGCAGGGGCAGGGGATGGAGGAAGCGGTGGCCGCCATTGGTCAGGCGGTGGAGGGGGTGCGCACGGCCCGTGTGGCGGTGGCCAAGGCGGCGGCCCTGCAAGTGGACATGCCCATCTGCCGGCAGGTGTACCGGGTTCTCTATGAAGGTCTGGCGCCGATGGCGGCGGTGGAAGAGTTGCTGAGCCGGGATCCCAAGCCGGAGTTCTAGAGCCGTCTTCCGGCGACCCCTTTGATTCGGGATTGCGCATGTCGTGTCAGAAGACGTTCAGGAAAACACCGCCGCTCCCGTGGTGAAACAGCGTCATCTTCGCGGGGAATAGCATCGTCACTCCCGCGAAGGCGGGAGTCCAGGATTTTCAGTCTGCCGCCGGATTCCCGCTTTCGCGGGAATGACGGGAGTGGATCGCGGAAATGACGGGGCGGGATGGGGCGCGGGAATGACTCGTCCTGCACATCCTCAGGTGGCGGCACCGGGGTAGCCTAGTTGCCGCCAGGCCTCCATTACCACCACGGCCACCGAGTTGGACAGGTTGAGGCTGCGGCTTCCCGTTACCATGGGGATACGCAGGCGCTCCTCCCCGGGAAGGCTTCCCAGTACCGCATCCGGCAAGCCCCGGGTTTCAGGGCCGAACAGGAACGCATCCCCCGGCTGGAACATAACCTCGCTGTAAATCCGGCTGCCCCGGGTGGACAGGGCGAACACCCGCCGCGGATGTACGGCTTCCGAGAAGGCACTCAGGCTGTCATACTCCGTCACCGAAGTCAGATCCCGATAATCCAGCCCTGCGCGCCGCAGGCGCGCGTCATCCAGCGTGAACCCCAGCGGGTGAATCAGGTGCAACCGGCAGCCGGTATTGGCCGCCAGACGCATGACGTTACCCGTGTTGGGTGGTATCTCCGGTTGATACAGGACGATGTGAAACATGCCAGTCGACACTTCCCCTAAACAGGCCCTTGCGATCGATTTCTGCGGGCTTTCCATGGCTTCCCCCCTGGTGCTGCTCTCGGGCTGCGTGGGGTTCGGCGAGGAGTATACCCGTGTGGCGGGCTTCTCCAATCGCCATGTGGGCGCCATCTGCCTCAAGGGCACCACGGGTCAGGCCCGTCCGGGCAATGCCCCTCACCGGGTCTACGAGACCCCCGGCGGCATGCTCAATGCCATCGGTCTGCAGAACCCCGGGGTGGACTTCGTGGTGGACGAGATCCTGCCCGGCCTGGACTATGACGAGACCCGCTTCATCGCCAACGTCTCAGGTTCCACCATTGAGGAATACATTGAGGTCACCCGCCGTTTTGACGATTCTCCGGTGGATGCCATCGAGATCAACATCTCCTGCCCCAACGTGAAGGAAGGCGGCGTGGCCTTCGGCAATGATCCGGACATGTCCGCCCGGGTGGTGGAGGCCTGCCGCAAGGCCACCGGCAAGCCGCTGATCACCAAGCTGTCACCCAATCAGACGGATATCGCGGCCAATGCCCGTCGCTGCATTGAGGCCGGTACCGATGCCTTTTCCGCCATCAATACCCTGATGGGCATGGCCATTGATGCCGAGCGCCGTCGCACCGTGATCGGCAACAATCAGGGCGGCCTGTCCGGTCCGGCCATCAAGCCGGTGGCCCTGCTGCGGGTCCATCAGGTCTATCAGGTGGCCAGGCCCCACGGGGTGCCCATCATCGGTCAGGGCGGGGTGGCCAGCGCCACCGACGCCATCGAGTTCCTGCTGGCGGGCGCCACCGCGGTCGGGGTGGGAACGGGGCTGTTCTATGATCCGCTGCTGTGCCAGAAGATCAATGCCGGTATCCAGGATTACCTGCGGCGCCATGGTTTTGGCCATGTGTCCGAGTTGACCGGCTCCCTGCAGCTCAATTGAATCCACGCCGGGTCCGGGTTGCGTCACCTGCTGATTCAAGTCAATCCGGCATGAAGGGGTGGGGGCCGGTTCTTCAGGCCCCCAGGTCCTCGCCTTCATCCATGTTCAGTTCGTTGATCTTGCGGGTGAGCGTATTGCGTCCCCAGCCCAGCAGTCTTGCCGCATCCTGGCGGCGCCCGCCGGTCTTTTTCAGGGCGGCCGTGATCATGATGCGTTCGAAGGCCGGGGTGGCGCGATCCAGTAGTGAGGCATTGCCCCGCGCCAGCTCCTGCTCGGCCCAGTGGGCCAGTTCTTCCTCCCAGCCGCCGCCATGGGTGTTGCCGGAGCGCTCGTGCAGCTCCGGTGGCAGGTCGTTGGTATGGATTTCACGGCCCGAGGCCATGACCGTGAGCCAGCGGCACAGGTTCTCCAGTTGTCGTACGTTGCCGGGCCAGTCCAGGGCCGAAAGATAATCCAGTACCTCCGGCAGCGGCACCTTGCGTTCCACGTTCAGCTCGGCCGCCGCCGTGCCCAGGAAGTGATTCAGCAGCAAGGGGATGTCCTGGCGCCGTTCCCGCAGGGCCGGGACGTGAATGCGGATCACGTTCAGCCTATGGAACAGGTCTTCCCGGAACAGGCCCTCCTGGACCCGGCTTTCCAGGTTCTGGTGGGTGGCGGCGATGATGCGCACATCCACCTTCACCGGCATGTGTCCGCCGACCCGGTAGAATTCGCCGTCCGCCAATACCCGCAGCAAGCGGGTCTGCAGCTCCGCCGGCATATCGCCGATCTCGTCCAGGAACAGGGTGCCGCCGTCCGCCTGCTCGAAGCGTCCGCGCCGGGCGCTCTGGGCACCGGTGAAGGCACCCTTCTCGTGACCAAACAGCTCTGATTCCAGCAGATCCTTGGGGATGGCGGCGGTGTTCAGGGCGATGAAGGGCATGTGGGCGCGGGGGCTGTGGCGGTGCAGGGCATGGGCCACCAGTTCCTTGCCGGTGCCTGACTCACCGTTGATGAGGACGGTGATGTTGGAGCGGGACAGCCGTCCGATGGCGCGGAATACCTCCTGCATGGCCGGCGCCTCGCCGATGATCTCCGGGGTCTTGCTGTTGCCCGACGGCTCTTCCCGGCCGCGTTCCCTGCGGGCCTGGCAGGCCCGCTTCACCAGCGAGACGGCATCGTCCACGTCGAAGGGCTTGGGCAGATATTCGAAAGCGCCGCCCTGATACGCAGAGACTGCGCTTTCTAGGTCCGAGTGGGCGGTCATGATGATGACGGGCAGCTCGGGGTATTCGCGCTGCAGCCGGCTGAGCAGTTCCAGGCCATCCATGCCCGGCATGCGAATGTCGGTCACCAGGGCATCGGGAACATCACGTTCAAAGTTCTCCAGCGCTTCCGAGGCGGAGGCAAAGGAGGTGACTTCGATGCCCGCTTTGTTCATCGCCCGTTCCAGCACCCATCGGATGGAGCGGTCGTCGTCAATGACCCATATGTGTTCGCGTCTAGTCATCCATAAGCTCCACGGGGATCAGCAGTGAGAATACTGTCTGCCCAGGACGGGAAGTGCATTCGATCAGGCCGCCCATCTGGTTGAGCAGTGACTGGGCGATGGAGAGCCCGAGTCCCGTGCCGCCGGCGCGACCCGAGACCATGGGGAAAAAGATGCGCTCGCGGATGTCCTCGCTGATGCCCGGCCCGTCGTCGATCACCTGGATCAGGGCCACCAGCTTGTGGCGGATCTGGCCGATGGTGTACTGGCGCCGCACCCGGGTTCTCAGTTTGATTTTCCCGGTGTCACCCATGGCCTGCACCGCGTTGCGCACGATATTGAGTACCGACTGGATCAGCATGTCCTGGTCGGCGTTGACGTCGGGAATGCTGGGGTCATAGTCGGTTCGGATCTGAATGCCTTCCGGGGCCTCCACGCTCACCAGGCTGCGCACATGCTCCAGTACCCGGTGAATGTTCAGGCGCCTGCACTGGGGCAGGCTGTTTGGACCCAGCATGCGGTTGACCAGGTTTTGCAGGCGGTCCGCCTCGCCAATGATGATGCGGGTGTATTCCCTTAGCTCCGGGTCCGGCAGTTCCCGTTCCAGCAGTTGGGCCGCGCCGCGAAGTCCGCCCAGGGGATTCTTGATCTCATGGGCCAGGCCGCGAACCAGTGCCCGTGTGGCGGATTGCTGGTTGAGGAGTTGTTCTTCCCGGGTGATGCGCAGCTGCCGGTCGACCTGGATCAGTTCCACCAGGAGTTGGCGGGGGTGCCCCGGCTCGGAGATGGGGGAAGCGGTCAGATCCACGGTGACTTCACGGGCGTAGTGCAGCCCCAGAAGTCGTTCCCGTTCCGTGAAGGGGTGGCCGGTTTCAAGGGACTGTCGCAGGCTGCTGATGAAGGTCTCGTCCTCACGAAACAGCCCCTGGATGGATAGCCCCTGAATCCGGTTCAGGCTCATCTCCATCAGCATTTCCGCCGCCGGGTTCATGTAGACCAGACACAATCGGGCGTCCGCCACCAGGACGGCAGTGGTCAGGGTTTCCAGTAGCTGTCGATGCAGGTTGTGATCTTGAGGCATACAAAATCCCCCATGCAAAAAGCGGACCAGTTTTGGCGGGCACAAGGGGGCCGGCGAGGTTGCCCGGGAAGTTGGCGGCAGGCTTCAGCTATTCATGCCTGGGTCGGAGTATCCCCGTCGGGCGTATGGGCATATTGGGATCATAGCACGCACCATGATGGTGCGATGGTGTGGTCGAATGGCTTTTCCGGGCCAGGGCATGTTGCCATGGACTGACCGGATGACATTGTCAGGGTGCGCGGGGGCGGGATTGCTGCTGCACAGTGGTGCGCAGAAGATGGAATGTGGTTGTTTCGGAGCGGATCAGGACGTTCCCGTCACGATCCAGGATCTCCGCCTGCAGTGTGTGTGTCCCCGGGGTCACGTTCTGCAGCGTGGTTCTTGGGGTCTGGGTGATGGTGGTGGCGTTGCCGTCCAGGCGGATGCGGATGCGGTGGCCCTTGTCGGTCTGAAGTTCCGGGGTCAGGTGAAGCGCAACCGATACCTGTTCAATATTGGTGCGTACGACCCCGGCATTTTCGGGGCTGCTGATGGAGAGTTGCTGGTAGGTTTCCGCTGCTTCCCGCTCGGCGGTTTCATCGGGTGCGGTGGGCGTGCGCCGGATTTCGGGTAGTCCGGGGGTGGTTGTGGGCTGCTCAACATGGATGGGGCGTGCCTCCACGCCTTCCGGCGGCGTGTCACCGAAGGTGGTGCGGCCCTGTTCATCGATCCAGTGGTAGATCTGGGCATGGGCGGGCTGGGCCGGTAACAGCAACAGCAACAGCAATGGCAGCAGGGGCATGATGTCGTCCTGTGTTTCCGCTCTGGTCTTGTAGTCTGTAATACAGAAAAGCAAAACCCCCGGCAAGCCGGGGGTTTTGCGTTCTGGACCGCGGCCCGTCTTGTACTTACAGACTGTAGTACAGATCGAACTCCACCGGGTGGGTGGTCATGCGCAGGCGGGTCACTTCTTCCATCTTCAGATCAATGTAGGCATCGATCATGTCGTCGGTGAATACGCCGCCGGCGGTCAGGAAGGCGCGGTCCTTGTTGAGGGCTTCCAGAGCCTGGTCCAGGGCATGGCAGACCTGCGGGATCTGCTTTTCCTCTTCGGGAGGCAGGTCGTACAGGTTCTTGTCCATGGCCTCGCCGGGATGGATCTTGTTCTGGATGCCGTCCAGGCCGGCCATCAGCATGGCGGAGAAGGCCAGGTAGGGGTTGGCGGTGGAGTCCGGGAAGCGCACCTCGATGCGGCGGGCCTTGGGGCTGGACACCCACGGAATCCGGATGGAAGCGGAACGGTTGCGGGCGGAGTAGGCCAGCATCACCGGGGCTTCGAAGCCGGGCACCAGACGCTTGTAGCTGTTGGTGGAGGCGTTGGTGAAGGCGTTCAGGGCGCGGGCGTGCTTGATGATGCCGCCGATGTAGTACAGGGCGGTTTCGGACAGGCCGCCGTACTTGTCGCCGGCAAACAGGTTCTGCCCGTCCTTGGCCAGGGACTGGTGCACGTGCATGCCGCTGCCGTTATCGCCCACCAGGGGCTTGGGCATGAAGGTGGCGGTCTTGCCGTAGTTGTGGGCCACATTCTGGATCACGTACTTGAGGATCAGTACCTCGTCGGCCTTGCGGGTCAGGGTGCCGGCGCCGACACCGATCTCGCACTGGCCGGCGGTGGCCACTTCGTGGTGGTGCACTTCGGTCTTGAGGCCCATTTCCTCCAGCACCAGGCACATGGCGGAGCGCAGGTCCTGCAGGCTGTCCACCGGGGGAACCGGGAAGTAGCCGCCCTTCACGGAGGGGCGGTGACCGATGTTGCCGTCCTCGAACACCTTTTCGGAGTTCCAGGAGGCCTCGTCGGAGTCGATCTTGAAGAAGGCGCCCTGAATGGAGTTGCCCCACTTGATGTCGTCAAAGACGAAGAATTCGTTTTCCGGACCCCACAGGCAGGTGTCGGCGATGCCGGTGCTGGCCAGATAGGCCTCGGCGCGCTTGGCCAAGGAGCGGGGGCAGCGGTCATAACCCTGCATGGTGGCCGGTTCCACCACGTCGCAGCGCAGGTTCAGGGTGGGCTCGTCAAAGAAGGGATCCATGACGGCGGTATCCACATCGGGCATGAGGATCATGTCGGATTCGTTGATGCCCTTCCAGCCGGCGATGGAGGAGCCGTCGAACATCTTGCCGCCTTCCAGCACGTCCTCATCGACGGTGTGGGCGGGCACGGTCACGTGCTGTTCCTTGCCGCGGCTGTCCACAAAACGGAAATCGACGAATTTGGCGCCGTTTTCCTTGATCATATTCAGAACGTCTGCTGCTGACATGCGTACTCCTCCAGGGCTTGAATGAGAGAGGCCTGTTGAAACGGATTCCCGCGCGGTGCGGGCGTTCAATTCGGTCGAACCATGGGAAGCATGAAGCGTGCCATGGTGTTGAGCTGGGTTGCGGAGGCCTTTTGGTGCGAATTTTGGGGCTTGCTCAATGATCGCATGCGCAATCTTAGTGCGTTTTTAAGTATTTTGCGCTGTTTTGGGGCGTTTGGTCTGTGTCTTTTCGTGGATAATGCCCGTCAGCGGTGCCTGTCAGTGCCGGAACAGCACCTCTACCTGACCCACGTCCTCTGCACGCAGGCTCGCCGTCACCAGTTGACGGGCAACGGCCTGGGCCTCCGCCAGGTTGTTGAAAAGCCCGAGGGGCAACTGCAGCTCCAGGTGCACCTGCCCCTGAAGATAATGGATGATCACCGGGTCCACATGCCGGGATGCCGGTACGTCATGCCATTGCGCCCGCAGGCGTTCGAGCATCTCGGTGCGATTGGGCAGATGGCTGCTCGGGGCTTCTTGCTGATCGTCTTCCGGATCGATATGGACCAGGATGTCCCCCAGTTCGTCCTGGACCCCGTGCATGGCCACGCAGACGGCATCCGCGATGTGATGGCCCTCGGAGACGCTGATGCGGGGCGCGACCTGGACATGGATATCCGCCAGCAGGGTGCCCGCCATGCGCCGGGTGCGCAGGCCGTGAACCCCCTGGATGCCGTCCAGTTGGCGCACTGCCTCCAGCATGCGTTCCTGCTCCTCCGCCTCCACCCCGGTATCGATGAGTTCCCGGGCGCTGTTCCAGATCAGCTTGCCCCCCATGTGGCCGATGAGCAGGGCCACCAGGATGGCCGCCACGGCATCCATGAAGGGCAGGCCGGCCAGGGTGGCGCCCACGCCCACCAGCACCACCACCGACGAGACCACGTCGGAGCGGTGGTGCCAGGCGTTGGCCTCCAGCATGCGCGAGCGAACCCTTTTGGCCACGCGCATGGTGTAGTGGTAAAGGGCCTCCTTGCTGATGATGGCGATCGCCGCCAGGATCAGGGCCAGGGGGGTGGGGCTCAGGAGTTCTTCCGGGTTCAGCAGGCGTCGGGCGGCATCGGTCATGATGCCCACGGCCACGCCGGACAGGATCAGTCCTACCGCCACGGTGGCCAGGGTCTCGATGCGGCCGTGGCCATAAGGATGATTGGTGTCGGCGGCTTCGTTGGCCTTGCGGGCGGCGAACAGGACCATGATATCGCTGATCAGGTCGGAGAGGGTATGGACGCCGTCGGCGATCAGGGCCTGGGAGTGACTGATCCAGCCGCCGGTGATCTGTGCCGTCGCCAGGCTCAGGTTGGTCATGGCGCCGATGAGGGTGACACGGCGCATGGCCTGATAACGCTGTTCGCTGGGGAGCCCGGCTGACATGGGGAGTCTCGTGCAGGGGTGGGCCCGGGTGGGCACGGCTTCGGGAAGCGAGATTGTAAACCCTGGTGACACGGGCGCCCAGTCCCGTCTCCCATTGACGCTCTGTCGGCGAGCAGGGGGCCGCGGGGCCGATCCGGTCACGCACGGGACTGGGCGCCCGCCACCGGCCACCGTTATACTGTCAGGCTTTGCACGACCCACGATCGGGGTCGCGCCATCCACGAATCACTCGGGTCGATCCTCATGTCTTCTCACGACGTCTCTACCTTCCAGGGCCTCATCCTGGCCCTGCAGGACTACTGGGCGGGCCACGGTTGCGTGCTGCTCCAGCCCTACGACATGGAAATGGGAGCGGGTACCTTCCATGCCGCCACCTTCCTGCGGGCCATCGGCCCGGAACCCTGGCGCACCGCCTACGTGCAGCCCTCCCGCCGTCCCACCGACGGCCGCTACGGGGAAAACCCCAACCGGCTGCAGCACTATTACCAGTTCCAGGTGCTGCTCAAGCCTTCGCCGCCGGACATCCAGCAGCTCTACCTGGGTTCCCTGCAGGCCCTGGGCATCGACCCCCTGGTCCATGACATCCGCTTTGTGGAAGACAACTGGGAATCCCCCACCCTGGGCGCCTGGGGCCTGGGCTGGGAGGTCTGGCTCAACGGCATGGAAGTGACCCAGTTCACCTATTTCCAGCAGGTGGGCGGCCTGGACTGCCGGCCGGTGAGCGGCGAGATCACCTACGGTCTGGAGCGCATCGCCATGTACCTGCAGGGGGTGGAGAGCGTCTACGACCTGGTCTGGACCCGGGGGCCCCAGGGTGTGGTCACCTACGGCGACGTCTACCACCAGAACGAGGTGGAGCAGTCCACCTACAATTTCGAACATGCCGATGTGGCTTCCCTGTTCGGCTGGTTCGAGACCTGCGAGCAACAGAGCAAGCACCTCATCGCCCAGGGGCTGCCCTTGCCGGCCTACGAGCAGATGCTCAAGGCCTCCCATACCTTCAACCTGCTGGATGCCCGGCGCGCCATCTCCGTCACCGAGCGGCAGCGCTACATCCTGCGGGTGCGTGAACTGGCCCGCGCCGTCGCCGAGGCCTACTACGCCGCCCGTGAACAGCTGGGCTTCCCCATGCTCCCCGACGCGGCCAAGGCCGAACGCACCTGACCTGGGACTGGATCAATATCATGAGCGAGACACAGGATCTTCTGATCGAGATCGGCACTGAAGAGCTGCCGCCCAAGGCCCTCAAGGGGCTGCGGGATGCCTTTGCGGACGGCGTCGTCAAGGGGCTTGCGGATGCCGGCCTTGACCCCGTTGACCATGTGGCCTATGCCGCGCCCCGCCGCCTGGCGGTGTGGGTCAGGGGCCTGCCGCCGCGTCAGGCGGATCAGGCCATGGAGCGTCGGGGGCCGGCCCTGGCCGCCGCCTTCGATGCCCAGGGCAACCCCACCCGTGCCGCCCAGGGGTTTGCCGCCTCCTGCGGCGTGGCGGTGACCGACCTGGAGCGCCTGGAAACGGACAAGGGCGCCTGGCTGGTGCATCGTCACCTGGAGCCGGGGCGTGACACCGCCGCCCTGGTGCCTGCTATCGTCGAGGCCGCCCTGGCGGCCCTGCCCATTCCCAAGCGCATGCGCTGGGGCGATGGTGACGCGGAATTCGTGCGTCCGGTGCACTGGGTGGTGATGTTGCTGGGTTCCGAGGTCATCCAGGCCTCCATCCTGGGCATCCCGGCGGGTCGCGAGACCCGGGGGCATCGCTTCCATCACCCCGCGGCCCTGACCCTGTCCGCGCCGTCCGAATATGCCCCGCTGCTGGAGACCCAGGGCTGGGTGAAGGTGGACTTCGAGGCCCGACGCGCCGCCATTCGCGGCCAGGTGGAGGCCGCCGCCGCCGAGCTGGGCGGTCGGGCGGTGATCGAGGCGGATCTGCTGGATGAGGTGACCGCCCTGGTGGAATGGCCGGTGGCGGTGGTGGGCCATTTCGAGGCCCGTTTCCTGGAGGTGCCCCAGGAGGCACTGATCTCCACCATGCAGGACAACCAGAAATACTTCCCGGTGGTGGACGGGGAAGGGCGCCTGATGCCCCACTTCATCACCATCAGCAACGTGGACTCCCGGGCGCCGGAGCGGGTGCGGGAGGGCAACGAACGGGTGATCCGGCCCCGCTTCTCCGACGCGGAATTCTTCTGGAACCAGGATCGCCGCCGTCCCCTGGAGAGCCATCTGGAGGCCCTGAAGACGGTGGTGTTCCAGCACAAGCTGGGCAGCCTGCACGACAAGACCCTGCGGGTGGTGCGCCTGGCGGGGTTGCTGGCCCGGGACATGGAGGCCGATCCCGATCAGGCCCGCCGGGCCGCCCTGCTGAGCAAGTGCGACCTGCAGACCCAGATGGTGTTCGAGTTCACCGAACTGCAGGGCACCATGGGGCGCTACTACGCCGCCCATGACGGCGAGCCGGAGGCGGTGGCCGAGGCCCTGGAGCAGCAGTATCTGCCCCGCCACGCGGGGGATGTCCTGCCGGCCGGTCCGGTGGGTCGGGTGCTGGCCCTGGCGGACCGTCTGGATACCCTGGTGGGGATCTTCGCCATCGGCCAGAAGCCCACCGGCGCCAAGGACCCCTTCGGTCTGCGCCGGGCCGCCCTGGGGGTGCTGCGCATCCTGGTGGAACTGGAGCTGCCCCTGGATCTGGAAACCCTGCTGCAACAGACCGCGGAAGGCTACGAGGGCCGGGTGCCCGCCGTCCCGGCCGTGCCCCAGGTGCTGGAGTACGTGATGGAGCGTCTGCGGGCCTATTACCTGGATCGGGGTATCCGCCCCGAGGTGTTCGAGGCGGTGCTGGCGGTGCGGCCCACCCGTCCCCTGGATTTCGACCGCCGGGTGCGGGCGGTGGAGCATTTCCTGGGACTGCCGGAAGCCGAGGCCCTGGCGGCGGCGCACAAGCGCATTCACAACATCCTGCGCAAGGTGGAGGGCGGCCTGCCCGACCGGGTGGAGACCGGCCTGCTGGCGGAGCCGGCGGAGCAGGATCTGCATCGCCACCTGGAGGGGTTACGGGAGGCGGTGGCCGCCCATCTGGATGCGGGCGAGTACACCGAGGGCCTGACCCGGCTGGCGGCCCTGCGCGGTCCCGTGGACGCCTTCTTCGATCAGGTGATGGTGATGGCCGAGAACCCGGCCCTGCGGGATAACCGGGTGGCGTTGCTCAATCGCCTGGCGGGGCTGTTCCTGCGGGTGGCGGACCTGTCCCGGCTGCCGTGAAGCTCGTCATCCTGGATCGGGACGGGGTCATCAACCGGGATTCCCCCGACTACATCAAGTCGCCGGCGGAATGGGTACCGTTGCCCGGAAGCCTGGAGGCCATCGCCCGTCTGACCCGGGCCGGCTGGTGCGTGGTGGTGGCCACCAACCAGTCGGGTCTGGCCCGGGGCCTATTCGATCTGCCCACCCTGCGGGCCATCCACCGGCACATGGAGGTGACCCTGGCGCCCCTGGGGGGGCGCATCGACGGGATCTTCTACTGTCCCCACGGTCCGGATGAGGGTTGCGACTGCCGCAAGCCCCTGCCGGGTCTGTTCGAACGCATCGGCCGGGCATTCAGCGTGCCCCTGACCGGGGTTCCTGCCGTGGGTGATTCCCCGCGCGATCTCCAGGCCGCCGCCGCCGCCGGTTGTACCCCGATCCTGGTTCGGACCGGCAACGGCCTTAAGGCCCTCGCCGAAGGACGGGTACCCGCGGGCACGCCGGTCTTTGCGGACCTGGCCGAGGTGGTGGAACATCTGCTGACTGAAACGGATCAAATTCATGACTGAACCTGCCTCTTCAAAACCGGAGTTGTATCTGCGGGCGGGCCTGTTCTGGGTCGGCATGGCCCTGTCCACGGTCCTGTTCGCCCTTTTCAGCCCCCTGCTGCTGCCGCTGAAATGGCATGGCCGTTTCCGGCTGCTGTCCCAATGGACTCGCTTCAATCTGTGGTGGCTGACGCTGACCTGCGGGCTACGCTATACCGTGACCGGGACCGAGTATCTGGGAGGCGAGGCCCGGGTGCTGATGTGCAAGCACCAGTCGGCCTGGGAGACCCTCGCCCTGCAGCAGTTCATCCCGCCCCAGGTGTGGGTGCTCAAGCAGGAGCTGTTGCGCATCCCCTTTTTCGGCTGGGCTCTGGGCATGCTGGAACCCATTGCCCTGGACCGGGCCGCCGGTCGCAAGGCCATGGATCAGCTGGTGGCCCAGGGACTGGACCGGCTCGACCGGGGGTTGTGGGTGGTCCTGTTCCCGGAGGGAACGCGGACGCCGCCCGGCCACCAGGGCCGTTACAAGGTGGGCGGGGCGGTGCTGGCGGCCCGCAGCGGTCGGCCGGTGATCCCGGTGGCCCACAATGCGGGCCTGTTCTGGCCCCGCAACAGTTTCCTCAAGTATCCGGGGACCATCCAGGTGGAGGTCGGGCCGCCCATCCCCACCGAGGGCAGAAAGCCCGAGGCCATCATGAAGGATGTCCAGGCCTGGATCGAGTCCCGTACGGCGGTGCTGTGCGGATTGCCCGGGCCGGATGCAGGGCAACCCCATGGGTGAGGCGCCTCCGCGCTGGGATCCGGGCACACGATCCGGGCGGCGCCGGGCCTACCTGTGGGCCCTGTGGCTGGACGACGGCTGGGTGAGGGAGTACGGTCTGTCCAATTTTCACCGGATTTCCGGTCAGGCCTGGCGCTCGGGACAGCCGTCACCCCGGCATCTGTATCAGCGCATCCCCCGTCATGGCATCCGCACCGTGATCAATCTGAGGGGGGACGAGCCGGACAACCCCATGCTGGCCCTGGAGGCGGACGCCTGTGAACGGCTGGGTGTGGCGCTGCATCATCTGAAGCTCCACTCCCGGGACCTGCCCACCCCGGAGGTGATTCACGAGGCCCATGAACTGCTCCATCGCATCGCCTATCCCGTCTGGTTTCATTGCAAGTCCGGGGCGGACCGGGCCGGGCTGATGAGTACCCTGTATCTGCACTGGATGGAGGGGGTCCCCCTGACGCAGACAGGGCAGTTGCGTCTGTGGCCTTATTTTCATTACCGCTGGGCCAAGACCGGCCTGCTGGATCATTTCTTCGAGGCCTATCTTCAGGACACGGCGGAGTCATCCATGCCCCTGCTGGAGTGGGTGGATACCTGCTACGATCGCAAGGCGCTGAAAAAGGCCTTTCGGCACCAACCGGTCGTGAACGCCCTGGTTGACCGGGTATTGCGCAGGGAGTAGTCAGCGCCCGAGCACCATGGATTCCAGTGGCCTGGGTGCCCCGATGAAATGCCCCTGTACATGGTTGACCCCGATTTCCCGGAGTATCTTCAGGATGGCCTCCGACTCAACGTATTCGGCGATGGTCTGTTTGCCCATGAGGTGCGCGATGTCGTTGATGGAGCTTACGAGGGCCCGGTCGGTGGTATCTTGCGCCACGTCACGCACGAAGGTGCCGTCAATCTTCAGATAGGTGACCGGAAGGGTGCGGAGGTAGCCGAAGGAAGACATCCCGCTGCCAAAATCATCCAGTGAGAATCGGCAGCCCATCTGGCTGAGGTGAAAAAACAACTGGCTGGCATTGTCGAGGTTGGCGATGGCGACGGTTTCCGTGACTTCGAAACAGAGTTTCCCGGGTGGAACGTTGACGCGTTCAAGGGTTTCAAGCAGGAAGTCGAGAAAAGGAGCATCACCCACCGAGTGTCCCGAGAGGTTGATGGAGCAGGCATCAAGCAGTTCCAGTAACGGCCGGTGGTCTGCCAGCCAGGCAAGGCTTTGCCGGATCACATATCGGTCAATGGCTGTGGCCAGGTTGTATCGTTCCGCCACGGATAGAAACTCGCCTGGACTGATCAGCTGATCTTGATCCTCCTTCATGCGGACCAGGACTTCAAAATGGGTGCCCTTGTCTTCGGCTTCCGAAAGCGCCTGGATCGGTTGTGCAAAGAGGATCAGCCGGGAGTCCCTGATGGCCGATTGAATTCGGCTTACCCATTGCATCTCTCCCTGCAGCCGCAGTAATCCGGTATCGTTTTGCTTGAAAACGCTGACCCGATTGCGTCCCTTGTCCTTGGCGGCATTGCAGGCGGTGTCCGCGGCCGCCATCAGGGCGATGCCGCGGTTGCTGAGCGGAGTGACGGGCACGACACCGAAACTGGCGCTCAGGCTGAAGTCCCGTTGTTCCCAGCGAAACTGGAATCCCTGCAGGACTTCGCGCAGGGTTTCCGCCCGGTTCAGGCCCTGTTCGAGGGAAACATTCAGCAGCAGGAGAGAAAATTCATCGCCGCTCAGCCGTGCCAGGGAATCCCCGGGATGCATGCTCTCGCTCAGCAGGTTGCCGATCTGCCGCAGCAGTTCATCTCCCGCCTCATGGCCGCAGGTGTCATTGACGAGCCTGAACTGATCAATATCCATGTAGATCAGGGCGTGTCGATGGTCGTTTTTCCTGGCATCGTGAATGGCCCGCTCCAGCCGGAACATCATTTCGCGGCGGTTCAGCAGCCCTGTGAGGGGATCATGGCTGGCCAGGTAGTGCAGCTGGGTTGCGAGGGAGCGGTATTCGGTGGCATCACTGAAACCGATGGCCGCACCACTGATGCGGGAGGCCTGACGCAGCGGTGAGATGGAAAGCAGGACATGCCGGGGGTGGCGGTCCTTGCGCCACAGCACGGTTTCAAGGTGGTCCCGGGCCTGTCCATCCAGGAGCGTCTGACGGATGGGGGAGTCTTCCCATTGAATGGGCGTGCCGTCCTCGGCGGCCTTCATCAGCAGGGTATGGGCCGATTGCCCCAGCAAGGCGGGACGGGAATAGCCGAGGAGCGTCAGGGCCGCCTGATTGACATAGGTAATTCGCCCCTGATCATCTACCGCGAAGAGGGGGGAGGGGGCATGATCAAGTAACTGATTCAGGCGCTGCGCCAACTGTACAACGTCGGGATGCCTGATATCCGGGGATGGTGGGGGCTGCATCATGTCCTTTGCAACATATTGGAACTGCCCGCCTCAACGCGCTTTCCGGCGACTGGCTCCAGATTCACCTGTCGTCACTATAATGCACAACCGTCATCTTGAAGTCATCACCATCTACTGTGTCTGCCTTCACGGAATCGGACTGTGAATGACCCGCGCCTGGTCCTGATCATCGGGGATATGGTGCAGGCTGCCCAGGCGAAACAGACGGATGGCGTTTTCACGGGTGATGCTCGCGATTTCTTCCGGAGATTCGCGCCGCAAGGCAGCCAGGGTCTCGATCACCTCCGGTAGCCAGGCAGGTTGATTGCGGTCCCCCCGGTGAGCCTGGCCGGGCTGATCGGGGGCATCACTTTCCACCAGCATGGCCTCCGCGGGCAACCAGCTCGCCAACTTTCGCAGACGTTGCGCCCGTGGGTAGGTCACCGGCCCGCCGATGCCGATGAAAAATCCCAGATCGAGCAGTTTTTCCGCTTGCTGTCGGCTGCCGGAAAAGCTGTGCACGACGCCCCTGAGGCCCGGTCGTTGCCGCAATGCCTGGGTGACCTGGTCCATGGCTCGCCGGGCATGGATGATGACCGGGAGGTCATGGGTCAGGGCCAGGTCCAGTTGTGCCCTGAAATAGACCTGCTGTGTCTGCTCGTCCAGCCCTTCGACATAAAAGTCCAGGCCGCATTCCCCCACGGCCACGGCCGGTTCCCGTTGCAGCCACTGGTCCAGCGCATCAATGTCCGCCGGTTGGTGGGAGTGCAGATAGACAGGATGCAGGCCGTAGGCGGGATAGAGGCCGGGCAGGGAGGCCGCCACCTGTTTGATTCGGGGCCATCCGTCCCGGTCGATGGCCGGCAATATCTGGGCACGGACCCCGGCATTCCAGGCATTGCGCCAGCAGGTATCCCGATCCCTGTCAAAGGCCGGGACATCGAAATGGCAATGACTGTCGATGATCAAGGCATCACACTCCCGTTGGATAGGCAAAGTCGCACTCCCCGTGGTGTTGAAAAATCCTGTCGTCGGCGTCACCTTATGTGCATTGGGTTGTTCGGTTGCTGTCAGCGTGCCTTGGGGCGTATCGCCTCCGACCGGATCATCCCGTCACTCATTGTTCCGGCGGAGTAAGGAAGACAACATGGCTGGATGGCTCACTGGCGAAGTGGTGGAACTCAAGCGCTGGACTCAGCGGCTCTATTCCCTGAGAGTAGAGGCACCGGTGGATCCCTTCAAGGCAGGGCAGTTTAACCGGCTCTCCGTGATGGTGGATGGTGAGAGGGTGGCGCGTCCCTATTCCTATGTGAACGCACCGGATGAGCGCCCGCTGGATTTTTATTTCATCACCGTCCCCGAAGGTCCCCTGACCAATCATCTGGTCACCCTGGGGCCTGGCGATACCGTGGATGTCATGGCCAAGGCCAATGGTTTCTACACCCTGGATGAAGTGCCCGATGCCGATGTGCTGTGGATGTTCGCCACCGGCACCGCCCTGGGGCCCCATCTGTCCATCCTCAAGACGGAAGCACCCTGGCAGCGTTTCCAGCACATCGTACTGGTACATGCCGTGCGAACCCGGGAGGAACTGACCTACCAGGACACCATCGATACCTTTCGTGACCATGGTTCCCGGTTCCGGTTCGTGCCCTTCGTCAGTCGCGAGGAGATGCCCGAGGCCTTGCCCGGGAGAATCCCTGCGGCCATAGAGACAGGTCTGCTGGAGCGCCATGTGGGTCTCCCGCTGGGCCCGGATACGGCCCAGGTGATGATCTGCGGCAATCCGGACATGGTCCGCGATACCAGCGAGGTACTCAAGGCACGGGGCATGACCAGAAACCGGCGTCGGGAACCCGGACACATCACCACGGAGAATTACTGGTAGCCGGCCGCGGGTGACCTGGCCGGATGAACGGCTCCGGATGTCTGTTCTCACTGGCCGGTGTCCCGTGCCTCGTCGTCATCCCTGCAATGGGCGCATAGCCCTCGTCCTTCCATGATCTGCCTCTCCAGCATGAAGCCCTGCCGGCTGGCCTGCGCGGCCACTTCCCGACGGATCGTTTCGTTTTCCATCTCTGTCACTACGCCGCATTTCCGGCAAATCAGCATCAGGCAGTCATGCTCATGGTCGGGATTGGTGCAGCCCACATAGCCATTCAGGCTCTAGATACGGTGAATCAGGCCTTGAGCCAGCAGGAAGTCCAGGGCGCGATAGACCGTGGGCGGCTTCACGGTATGGTCGGCAGAGCTGAGTTGATGAATCAATTCGTAGGCCTTGATGGCCTCATGGTTTTGCCAGATCTTTTCCAGTACCCGACGTCGCAGGGGGGTCAATCTCACCCCCCGGCTCTGGCACAGGCGTTCCGCAGAGCTGAGGGCGGAAGTGATGCAGGCCGTGTGATTGTGCGCGGGATTGGAGATGTCTGCTGTGTGTCTGCACATCAAGTTTTACCTGTTTGAGCCTCGGCAGGGTGGCCCGGTATCTGGAGTCATATCATAGAATACGCGATGCAGGCGTTGAGGCCGGAGATGTCCGCTATGGACTCGATTGGGAGCCTGGGCTATTTTGGTGCTACATATGTCTCAAGGATGTTCTGAATGAGCATTCCCGTGCCAGCGGGAATTCAATCATGGGCCTGGAGTTCCGGACTTCCATCTTCGCGTGGGTGACGGCGAGGGACTGATCCAGTGTTTCCTTGAGTGGCCGTGATCAGGAGCCTGGTATTTGCAAAAGGAGTGATGGAATTGCGTGCCGAGGGGTAGACAGGAGAATGCGGGACTCTTTCTTTCGGAGGCCTGGAGGAGCGGGTATCTTCGGCTATCGTCAGGTAACCCTGGCGCTTGCTCTGTGGGTTGTGACGGCTCTGTTTTCATCCGTTCCTGCTGGTGCCCAAGTGGTGGTGATCAATGATTCCATCGCTGAAACCGCACTACCCATCGCAACCATCCGTGCAATTTTCAGCCTGCGGGTGCAGGCCCTGGATGGACAGAAACTCACGGTCTTCGTGCTGGATCCCCGGGATCCGGTCCATGCGAGCTTCAGCAAGGATGTGCTCGGTGTCTTCCCGTATCAGCTTCAGTCAGCCTGGGACCGGAGTGTCTTTTCCGGGGCCAGTAGCGGTCCTGTGGTTGTGAATTCCGAAACCGAAATGTTGCGGCGCGTGTCCACTACCGCGGGCGGTATAGGCTACCTGAGCCTGCCTGCGGCCCAGGAAGGTATGCGCATTCTGAACATTCAGGGGGGGAATCCATGACCGGCCATCGGAAGGCGATAGCGTGGGCTTCGGCGTACCTGTTTGCCACGTTGTTTTGGTTGCCGCCCCAGCTTCATGCCCTGGACGCCCCGCTGCATCTGCATGGTTTCATCAGCCAGGGGTATCTGCACTCCACCCATAACAACTATTACGGTTCCAGCACCCAGGGCAGCTTCGACCTGACCGAACTGGGTGTGAATGCATTTCTTGCCCCTACGGCGTCTCTCTCCCTGGCGGCCCAGCTGGTCAGTCGCAGGGCGGGAGAACTTTACGATGGCACTCCTCGCATGGACTATGCTTTCATGGATTACCGTCTCCATTCCTCCACGGATGGCTACGGCGGCGTGCGTTTGGGGCGAGTCAAGATTCCCATCGGGTTTCATAATGAAACCCGTGATGTGGCCACGACCCGGCCCGGCATTCTGCTTCCCCAGTCCGTTTATGTCGAAGGTCTGGGCATCCGGGATTTTTACATCGGCGTCGATGGTATGGCGGCATATTGGGAATGGTTCCAAGAGCGGTCGAGTCTGCAGATGGATCTCGGGCTCGCTTTGCCCACCACGCTTCAGGGCGAGACCCAGGCCGCTTTCCTGCGCACGGTATCCGCACCCGGTGATCTGCGGCTGACATCGGGCCAGAACCTCCGTCTGCTCTACGAACATGATGGTGGCCTATTGAGGTTGGCCGCGACCTATTCACGGGTTCGCACCGAATACCGGCCTGGCGGGCAGGACTTTCTGGTCCGAGGGCAGGCTCCGGTGGATGCCCTGGTTTTCAGCATGGAATGGAACCGTGAAGATTTCAGTCTTGTCGCGGAGGCGGTCCATCGCCGTGTCGGCCGTAGCGGCTTCATCCCCTTTGCGCCGGATGCCACCCGATATGAGCAAGGTTACTACGTCCAGGCAACCTACCGGTTTGCCCGGGGTTGGGAGGCGTTCCTGCGTCATGACAGCCACTGGAACGACCGTGATGACCGCGGCGGCGAACAACAGTCCGCGGCTTCAAGAGGGTCCCAGTCACTGGCACCACAGGCACCTCATCGATTCTTTCAGCATCAGTGGACCCTGGGTATGGGCTGGCGTATGACGCCTCAATGGTTGCTGCGCGCCGAGTGGCACCACATCCACGGGACCGCCCTGACCCCCCTGGCCGATAATCCCGCATTTGATCAGGCTGGCGGCAGGGCCCGCTGGGATCTCTTTGGTCTGCAGGCCTCCTTCACCTTTTGAGCATGCATCCCCTGACCAACAGAAAGGACAGCCAGGTCTTCAGTCTGAAGTGGAAGCTGCTCCTGGTGTTCGGGGTGCTTCTTGGGGGGCTTTTTACCGCATTTGCCGTGATGAATCATGGCAATCTGCAAGGGCAGTATGATGAATTGCGGGCAGTGGAGCAGGCACGTTCCCAGAAGCAGCTTCAGGGGCTGCTGCGACAGTCCCATGCTGATCTGCTCAATACCGCGCATCTGGTCCCCTCCCTGTCAGGGCTTCGTCAGGCCTTGAAGCGGGGAGATGCCGGGGAACTGGGACGGTTGTTTGCTCCCCAGTGGGCAAGCCTGCAGGTGGATACGGATCTTGTGCTGGCGGGATTTCTCGATCTCCATGGGCGCTTCCTGCTGGAAATACAGATTCTGGAAGCGGGTTATGAGCCGCCGGAGCGCCTGTGGTCTGCGGTGGATCATGCCCTGCTCAGGGAAACACCCAGTACCTTCACCGATTGCCGGTCGCCCTGCCTGAGCTATGCCGTGGCCCCGGTCCTGGCCAATGGTCAGACGGTGGGCGTGGTGGTGCTTGCGCGCCCGGTTTCCCATCTGGTCGTGTCCTTTCATGAGCTTTCTGCGCTGGATGTGGCCATGTTCAGTCTGGTTCCCGGGGCCGATGAGAGAAAACTGATCGGAATTACGCGCCGTGATCGACTGACTTCCCTGCTGGACTCCCAGGAACTGGAAAACATGGCACCGAACCAGGCCCGGGTAGTGCATCTTGACGGTGGCTTGCAGCTTGAATTAATGCCTTTCCTGCTGCTGGATGATGCCTCGGATCATCAGATCCTTTCCGTGGTCATCACTGATGTGACCACGGTACGTCGACAGATTGCCATTGCCCAGCGTCAGAATGTGCTCATGGGTGTGGCCGGCATGCTGCTGTTCGCCATGGTGGTCGTTGCGATGACCCGTGTGCCGCTTTTTCGCCTGCGCCGGGTGGCTCGGTTGTTGCCATTGCTGGCCGAGCGCCGTTTTTCCGTGGTGCGAAACGAGCTGGACGAGCCCGTGCGCCAGTTGTTTCCTGATGAGTTGAGCTTGCTGGAACGCACGACACTCCGGCTTGCGGACCGGCTGGAACGGCTTGAGGCCGATGTGCGTCGTCAGCGTGAATCTCTGGATCTGAAGGTGCTGGAACTGTCCATTGAGCGGGAGCGCTATGCCTTGGCGGCCGCCGGAACCAATGATGGACTGTGGGACTGGAACCTGGAAACCAATGAAATTTTTTATTCCCCCCGCTGGAAGGCCATGGTGGGTTGCGAGTCGAGTGAGATCACTTCCAGTCCCCATGAGTGGTTTGACCGGCTGCATCCTGACGATTTTCCCAGACTGCAGAGGGAACTGCAGGCGCATATCGAAGGGCATAGCCCGTGGCTGGAAACGGAGCAGCGAATGCGTCATGGGGCGGACGGCTACCGCTGGATGCACTTCAGGGGGCTTGCTGTCCGTAACGCCCAGGGCAAGGCCCATCGCATCGCCGGTTCCATGAGCGATGTGACCGAGCGGCGGCGGATCGAGGAGCAATTGCGCCATGATGCCCTTCATGATCACCTGACCCAGTTACCCAACCGGACACTACTGGTGGATCGCCTGGAGCAGGCCATCACCCGTTTCCAGCGTTCCGGCAGTGGTTTCGCCGTGCTGTTTCTGGATCTGGACAATTTCAAGACCGTCAACGACAGCCTGGGGCACCTGATCGGAGATCAGATGCTGCATCAAATGGGCTTGCGGCTCAGGGAGCGCCTCCGTCCGGGAGACTCCGTGGCCCGTTTTGGCGGAGATGAATTCGTGTTGCTGCTGGAGGATGTTTCTTCGGAGGAGGAGGTTCAGCAGGTGGTGACACGGCTGCGCTCCGCCATGGAAACACCCGTGAGCGTGGGTGATCAGGAAATATTTGTCAGTTTCAGCGTGGGTATCGCCCTGGGTCGTCCCGAGGATCGCTGTGCGGAGGATGTGCTGCGTAATGCGGATACCGCCATGTACCAGGCCAAGTTGCACAACCCTGGGAGCAGCATGTTCTTTCATGGCGGCATGAGGGTCAGTGCATTCAAGCGTCTGACCCTGGAAACGGCTTTGCGCCGCGCCCTCGAACGCCAGGAGTTCGTGTTGCACTATCAGCCCGTGGTCTCCCTGCGTGACGGCAACTTGCTGGGGTTTGAGGCATTGTTGCGATGGCAACCCCTGGGCGACAGGCCGATCTCTCCCGCGGATTTCATTCCCTTGGCGGAGCAGACCGGACTGATCATTCCCATTGGGAGATGGGTGGCGGAACAGGCGATCGAACAGGCTGCGCGCTGGAAGCGCCTGTGCCCTGATGTCTGTCTCCCGATCAACATCAATGTTTCAGGAAAGCAGTTTCGTGATCCTGAACTACTGCCCGTCATGGAGCAGGCGTTGAAGCGCCATGGTCTGACCGGTCGATACCTGAAAGTGGAGATCACCGAAAGTGCGGTGCTGGAAAATGTTGCGCAGGCCCTTTCGGTGATGGCGTCCCTCAAGGATGCCGGCATCGATCTGTGCATGGATGATTTTGGTACCGGATACTCTTCCTTGAGCCAGTTGAAGGATCTGCCCTTTGATGTCGTGAAGATCGATCGGTCCTTTGTCCATCGCTTGACCACGGATTCAAGGCATGTGGGCATTGTTCGGGCGGTGACGGCGATTGCTCGGGAATTGAACAAATCCCTGGTGGCCGAGGGTGTGGAAACACCGGAGCAGGTGGCCTGTCTGCTGGATCTTGGTTGCGCTAATGGGCAGGGCTACCTGTTCTCTCCGGCGGTGGAGGCGGATAGGGCCGAATCATGGATAGGACACGCCGAAGGTTGTTTCGCGGAGACCCTGAGCCGGTTGAATGGCTGAAGTTGTCGTGCCGGTGCGTGTTTTGGGATGATGCGGGGAACCCAGTCGCCGGAGAAACGGTTTGAGCACAACAAACAGGGATCCGCTTCGCACCCGTCTTGCTGAACTCATTGAAGAGCATCGTGCCCTGGATGAGGCGATTCATCGATTGGCCGAAGGGCCTTTTGTGGATCAGGTTCGACTTACCCGTTTGAAAAAACGCAAGTTACTTCTCAAGGACGCCATCTCGCGGCTGGAGAGCCGCTTGATACCCGATCTCAATGCCTGACAGGGCCCGACGGGGTAACCCGCCGGGCTCAAGATGGGATGAATGTTATCCCCATATGTCCGCGGTGATGCTGTCGTACCAGCCCTGCGTATAGCGGGCCTCCTGGCGGCGGAAATTCGGGCCGGCATCGGCGGGACTGACGCCGCCTGAGCCGGGCACGCCGGTGATTTCCCCGTTCGTGTAGCGATAGACGGCGGCAATACTGATGCCGTAGTCCGGCCCTACCAGGCTGTAGCAGGTATTCACCGTTGACAGGGCCAGCATGTCCTGGTCAGCCATGGCGCGCACGATGGCGGCGGCGGCGGTCTTGCCCTGGGTGTTGGCGGAATGACCGGATTTGGGCATCTGCCCGGCGATACAGGCATCCCCGATCACGAAAATATCCGGATCCATCGCCGACTGGAAATTGAGCTGGTTGACCGGGCACCAGCCGGTTGCGTCGGCCAGGCCCGCCTCCCTGGCGATGCTGCCTGCCATCTGGGGCGGGATGAAGTTCAGCACGTCCGCCCGAAAGCGGGTAAGACCGCCGTCCGAATAGACGGTCCGGGTGGCCGGATCCATCCGCTCCACCTGCCCGCCCTGGGAGCTGGGCACCCACTCGATCATGTCGCCGTAAAGCTGCTTCCAGCCGTCCATGAACAGGCCCTGTTTGGAAAAGGCCTCCTTATTGTCCAGGATGATGATCTTGGATCGTGGTTTGTGATGCTTGAAATAGTGGGCCACCATGCCGGCCCGCTCATAGGGCCCGGGCGGGCAGCGGAACGGGTTGCCCGGCACCACCATGGCGAACACGCCTCCATCCGGCATGGCTTCCAGTTGACGGCGCAGGGTTACGGTCTGGGGGCCGGCCTTCCAGGCATGGGGGATCTCTTCCGCCACGGCCCGGCTGTACCCTTCCACGGTATCGTAGCGGAAGTCGATGCCCGGTGAGACCACCAGTTTCTGGTAGTTCAGTTGTTCTCCACCGGCCAGGTGAACAGTGCGGGTATCACGGTCGATGGCGGTGACGGTGTCATGGATGATCTCGACACCGTGCCGGTCGCGCAGAGCCCCGTAGGTCTGCTCCAGGTCTTCCATGCCGGTCAGCCCGCCCAGATACCAGTTGGAGCCGTAGCAGGTGAAATAGCGGGCATTGGGTTCGATCAGCACAACCCTGAGGCTGGGCTCGAATCGCTTCAGGTACTTGGCGGCCGTGGCGCCCCCCGAGCCACCACCGATCACCACTACCTGGGCCTTGGCCTTGCGGCTGTCCGGGAGGGTGCCGCAGGCGGCCAGGGCGGTGGCGGCACCGCCGGCGCTCAGGGCACGGAGGAAGTTTCTGCGTGACATCTGTCTCATGGTCGCTGTGCCTCTCCTAGCGCAGGGTGCTGAGGTATTCGGCGATGAGTTTGATTTCCTCATCCGTGTACCCGGTGGCATGGCGGTCCATGACGGTGGCAGGCCGGGTGCCGTCGCGGAAGGCCTTCATCTGCGCAATCATGATCTCTGGAGGATACCCATAGATGCTGGGAATGCTGCCGGCGCTGTGTCCGTCGGTGCCGTGGCAGGCGTAGCATGTGGTGGCCATGAGGGCGCCGCGGGAGATTTCGGCCATGGCTGTTTGGCTAAATCCCATCGCGGCCAGAGCGAGTACAAGGACTCGACTTGTTTTGCATGTCAGGGTGAGCTTCATGGAACTCAGTGTCCTCCTTATTTGTTGTTTGGGGCATCCACTGCGCCATTGTCGTTCAGCCCCATAATTCAGGATTATATGCTTAATTCATTTCGGGGTTGAAAGGTTGATTTGTATCAATTGGTCCGCAGGTTATCCTTTCCGCAGGGGCCAGTTTCCCCGGGACTATATATTTGCGTCGGTGAAGGTCGCTAATACACAATAATCCGGATATAAGAACCTGAGGGCATGAGCCTTCAGAAGACCCAAGGCGCAAGGGGCGGCCTTTCATGAGTAACGATCAGCGCAGGCACCCCAGGGTGCCCATGGAAATCATGGTGGAGCTTTACTGTGACGGGGAGGCGCCACGGCAGGTACAGACCATCGATCTGAGTGGCGGTGGTGTCATGCTGTTGATTCCTGATGGGTATGTGCCCGATGAAGGTGCCGAGGTGCAGGTCAGGGTTTGCGGTCAGCTTGGTGACGGCGAGCCTCCGCCCCTGGTCAATGCCAAGGTGGTTCGACGCCTGCCCGAAGGTGTGGCGGTAGAGTTTCTTCCCTGAGCACGGGGTGGTGCGGCTTCCGGTCGGATCCGGGCTCAGTAGATTCGGGGCTCACCGGGCGGTCTGGCGGCAAAGCGCTTGTAGCTCCATACATACTGTTCGGGGCAAAGCCTGACCATCGTTTCCACGGCTTTGTTGATGGCGACCGCGGCTGACTCCTGCTCCCTGGAATAGACCGCCTCGGGGACGGGGATGCACCGGTAGCGGTACCCCTGTCCCCGGGGGAGTCTTTCGGCAAAGGCAAAGACGATCGGTGCCCGGTCGGGCGTGGCCAGGCGATTGAGCAGGGTCATGGTGAGGGCCGGGCGTCCGAAGAAAGGTGCGAAGACCCCGCGGGCCCCCTTTGGGGTCTGGTCCGGCAGCATGCCGATCAGACCTCCCTGGGATGCCGTCCGCTGAATTTCCCTGATTCCGGCCAGGGTGGTGGGCACCAGGCGAGCCCCGGTGGCCTCCCTGGCTTCCCTCAGGGGGCGATCCAGAGCCTTGAGGCGGGGGGGGCGGTAAAGGGTGGTCATCCTGCCGAAGCCGGCGGCGTGAAGGCCGGCGAATTCCCAGCTTCCCAGATGTGGCGAGACCAGAAAGGCGCCGCGTCCCTGTTCCAGAGCAGAGCGCACATGCTCCTCTCCTTCCATGCTGACCAGCAGATTCTGTAGCCGCGTCCTGCCGGCCCGCCAGAGCCAGGGGGCTTCGGTCAGGGCCTTGCCTGTTTCCATCAGGCTTTGCCGGGCAACCCGCCGGTGCCAGTCGGTATTTTTTTCCGGAAAGCATGTGGCCAGATTGATCAGGGAGATCCGTCTCTGCTCCGTGGGCAGGATCCAGGTCAGCCAGCCAAGCAGCGCCCCCAGCCCGTGGTTGACCGGCAGGGGCAGGCGGGACAGTATGGTGAACACGAAACGGATCAGGGGTTCCATGGCGACTCCGTCCGGGGCGAGGGGCGCGGATCGCCGGGTGGTTCCGGGACATCATCCAGGCCTACCGACATGAGCGGTGTCAGGGTACGGATCAGGCTCTTGAAGAGGCCGGGATTTTCCTGTTCTTCCCGTGCCAGCAGGGCCTTCATGTGAGGGCGCTGGGTGGGTTTTCCATAGCGCGTGGGGCAGTTTTCCTCCATGACCGGTAATCCGGCCTTGCGGGCAAAGTCACTGATGCGCCGTTCACGGGCGTAGACCAGCGGGCGGATAACGCGGAGGTCGCCGGCTT
Source organism: Ectothiorhodospira shaposhnikovii (assembly GCF_016584105.1). Lineage (GTDB taxonomy): Bacteria > Pseudomonadota > Gammaproteobacteria > Ectothiorhodospirales > Ectothiorhodospiraceae > Ectothiorhodospira > Ectothiorhodospira shaposhnikovii. The sequence continues at coordinate 34,723 of NZ_NRSM01000008.1, forward strand.
CGATGAGGTAATGGGCCTTCATGGTCTTGAGTCGACCGCCGTGGAAGGCGCTCATGAGAAAGCTCTCCGCCAGGTCATCCAGGTGTTGACCCAGGGCGATGACGTTGTAGTTCTGCTCCCGTGCCGTGCGGTAAATGAGCCCCCGGCGCATCCGTGAACAGAAAGAGCAATAGGACCGGTTGTCCAGGTGTTGTTCGGCCCGCGCCAGGATGGGCTCGCTCACATAGGCATAGGGTACGCCCAGTGACTGGAGATAGGGGATCAGGGCGCGCTTGTCGGTCAGGCCGGTCTGGGGGTCGATGGTGACTGCGCCGATCTCGAAACGAACCGGCGCCCGTTGCTGAAAATACAGCAGCAGGTGCAGCAGGGTGAGAGAGTCCTTGCCACCGGACAGGCCAAGGAGGATGCGATCACCATCGTGAATCATGCGAAAATCGCCGATGGCACGACCGGTATCCCGGATCAGGGAGCGGGGGGGAATCAGGCTGGACATGGCCGCCGAAGATACTCACTGGGCGGAATGAATGGCAAGCCATTCTTTTGGAAAAAAACTCCCGCCTTCCTTGGCGGGAGCGAGACCATCCTGGGCCGGGTGATTGAAACCGGCATTCCATCGCCTTCCTGGTGGATTCGTTCCACGCCTGGTCCGGAGGCATCCCTTTCCCCATCATTCCAGGATCCCTGGGAGGCGCTTCGTGCACCATGGGTATATGATTTCATAGAGAGAGGGGTGGGGAACACCACCCATGCCCACTGAAAAACGCGGTTTTGGGGTGAAACCCTGTAAGGATTTTCCTACACGCACGCCTTGAGCCCTGTTCACCTGCTTCCCGAGAAAGGTTTTCACCGATGCCTGCAGAATCCCTGTTCCCTGATATCCGCCCCTTTCGTTCCCAGCATCTGGATGTGGACCCTCCCCATCGTCTGTATCTGGAGGAATGCGGCATCAGCGAGGGGATACCCGTGGTATTTCTTCATGGTGGGCCCGGCTCAGGGTGTGAATCCTGGCATCGACGGTTTTTCGACCCCAATCGCTACCGGATCGTTCTTTTTGACCAGCGGGGTTGCGGGCGGTCCGTCCCTCACGCCAGTCTGGAGCGGAACACGACCTGGGATCTGGTGTCGGACATGGAGCGTATTCGCGAGCATCTGGGGATAGATCGCTGGGTCGTGTTCGGCGGATCATGGGGTTCCACCCTTGCACTGGCTTACGCCCAGGCCCATCCGGATCGGGTGCTGGGGCTGGTGCTGCGAGGGATCTTCCTCTGCCGTGACCAGGATATCCACTGGTTCTATCAGGATGGAGCCGGGCGCCTTTTTCCCGATTACTGGGAAGATTATCTGGCGCCGATACCGGAGGCGGATCGAGGCGACATGGTGGCAGCCTATTATCGTCGCCTGACCGGAACGGATGAGGTGGCTCGCATGGCGGCTGCCAAGGCCTGGTCGGAGTGGGAAGGGCGCACCGCGACACTGCTTACCAATCCGGCGGTGGTGGGGCATTTTCAGAACCCCTTCACGGCCCTGAGTCTGGCCCGGATCGAGTGCCACTATTTCCGTCACCAGGCGTTTCTTGAGCCGGATCAGTTGTTGCGGGATGCCCATCTTCTGGCGGAGATTCCGGGCTACATCATCCATGGGCGTTACGACGTGGTGTGTCCCGTGGACCAGGCTTGGGCGCTGCATCAGGCCTGGCCTCGGGCAGAGCTTTGCATCGTGCCGGACGCGGGGCATTCCGCCGGCGAACCGGGGATTGCCCGGGCGCTGGTGGCGGCCACCCAGGCACTGGCGGATCGCCTGACATGATTGCCTTGCTGCAGCGGGTCAGCCAGGCCCGGGTGGCGGTGAACGGCGAGACCATTGGCGAGATTGGTCCCGGTATTCTGGCCCTGGTGGGGGTGGTACGGGCGGATGGGCCTGCCCAGGTGGAGCGGCTGCTGGAGCGGCTACTGGGTTATCGCCTGTTCGAAGACGGACAGGGGCGCATGAACCTGAGTCTGCGTGAGACCGGGGGTGGCCTGTTGCTGGTCCCCCAGTTCACCCTGGCGGCGGATACCCGCAAGGGGATGAGGGCCAGTTTCACCCCGGCGGCGGATCCGGAGGCCGGGGAGGTTTTGTTTCATTGCCTGGTTGACCGGGCGCGCCAAGCCTGGCCCCGTGTGGCCGCTGGCCGGTTCGGGGCCGACATGGCCGTGTCCCTGACCAATGAGGGGCCCGTGACCTTCTGGGTCGAGGCCCGCTGAGTTCACCTCATCCGGAGGGCGACTTGCCGTTGTGGTGATTGCGCAGGTCGTCCACCGGCTGGGTTCCCGCCACGGTATATAGTCCATCCAGGTCGTAGATGGTGATCAGTTTGCGTCTAACCAGGATCAGTCCGGCCGCCTGGAATCGCGTGAACAGCCGGCTCACCGTCTCCACCGCCAGCCCCAGATAGTTGGCGATGTCATTTCTCGACATGGTGAGGTTGAATTCCGTGCGCGAGAACCCACGTATTCCAAGGCGGTTGGAGAGGCTCAGGAGAAAAGCAGCCAGCCGGGCATCGGAGGCTTTCTTGCCCAGCAGCATCATGAAGTGTTCATCGGTCTGGATTTCCCGGCTCATGATGCGGAAAAGCTGATGTTGCAGCCCCGGGATGCGAACCGAAAGCTCTTCGAGGCGGTCAAACGGGATCTCGCAGATGCTGGTGGTTTCCAGGGCCCGGGCGGCACAGGGGTGGATGCCGTCGCTGATGGCGTCCAGACCCAGCAGCTCGCCGGGGAGATGAAAGCCGGTGATCTGTTCCTGGCCATCGTCGGTGAGCGTGTAGGTTTTCACGGTACCGGAGCGTACCGCGTAAATGGAGGTCAGGCGGTCCCCTGGTCGGTAAAGGTGGTCCTTGCGTTGTAGCGGGCGTTTTCGGTTGATGATCCGTTCGAGCAACTGCAGCTCTTCATCACCGACCCCGAGGGGAAGGCACAGATCGTGGAGACTACAGCTTTTGCAAGCTTGCTTGAGACTGCCTAGATCAAGGATCTTTGGGGCGGACATGCGGGTTCAACCACTCCTGCAGCCTTACGGCCGCCAGCTATTGCCGAGGTTCGGTACGCACTGATTCGGCACCTTACCCAAACCCGAGCCCCGAGACAAGCGGGGAGATGTCACCGTGGGCGAAAGCCTGTGGTAGGATGAGCGCTTGATCCATCCGTTAAGTAACTCCATGACCCCCCGCACAGCCGAGATCGAACGCAATACCCTGGAAACCAGGATACAGGTGGCACTCAACCTGGATGGTCAGGGACGCGGTGAATTTGCCACGGGCGTGCCCTTTCTGGACCACATGCTGGATCAGGTTGCGCGCCATGGTTGTATCGATCTGTCCGTCACGGCTGACGGTGATCGCCATATTGATGACCACCACACGGTGGAGGATATCGGGATCACCCTGGGGCAGGCCATGGCACGGGCCGTGGGCGACAAGCAGGGCATTCGTCGTTACGGACATGCCTATGTGCCCCTGGATGAGGCGCTGTCCCGGGTCGTCATCGACTTTTCCGGTCGGCCGGGCCTGCACTATCATGTGACCTACCCCAAGGACCGTATCGGGCAGTTCGAGGTGGAGCTGTTCGAGGAGTTTTTCCAGGGTTTCGTCAACCATGCCCGTGTCACCCTGCACCTGGATAGCCTGCGGGGCAAGAACGCACACCATATTGCCGAGACCCTGTTCAAGGCTTTCGGTCGCGCCCTGCGCATGGCGCTGGAACCGGATCCGCGCATGCAGGGAGTGATGCCGTCCACCAAGGGTACGCTCTGATCGACCCCGTTTCCTTTCCATATTGAAAGACTTCTCATGAATACTGTCGCAGTGGTTGATTACGGCATGGGCAATCTGCGTTCCGTGGTCAAGGCCCTGGAGCATGTGGCGCCCAACGACACCCGGGTGCTGCTGACGGACCGCGCGGAAGACATTCTGGAGGCGGATCGCGTGGTGTTCCCTGGTCAGGGGGCGGCCCGTGACTGCATGCAGGCCCTGCAGGCCAGGGCATTGTCCGGCGTATTGCGTGAAACAGCGCTGACCCGCCCCTTTCTGGGGATCTGCATGGGCATGCAGGTGCTCATGGATCACAGCGAGGAAAACGGAGGCACGGAATGCCTTGGAATCATTCCCGGGCGGGTGCGCTGGTTTGGCAACGAACTGAAGGGGCCCCGAGGGGAGTGCCTGAAAATCCCCCACATGGGCTGGAACCAGGTCCGGCAGGTGCATGCCCACCCGTTGTGGGCCGGCATCGAACAGGACAGCCGTTTCTATTTCGTACACAGCTATTATGTGGAGCCGACCGCCCTTCAGGGGGTGGCGGGCACCACGGATTACGGGATGCCGTTCACCTCGGTCATCGCCAAAGACCATATCTTCGCCATTCAGTGCCATCCTGAAAAGAGCGCCGCCACGGGTCTGACCCTGCTGCGCAATTTCATGCGCTGGAATGGTGGTGTCTGAACCAAGTCAATCAGGGGAATAGATCATGCTGGTGATCCCGGCCATCGACCTCAAGGACGGCAAATGTGTGCGGCTGCGCCAGGGGCGCATGGATGACTCAACGGTATTTTCCGAAAGCCCGGTGGAGATGGCAGCACGTTGGGTCGACGAGGGTGCCCGACGCCTGCATCTGGTGGATCTCGACGGCGCCATCGCCGGCCGTCCCCGCAATGCGGACATCATCGGTGAGATCGTTGCGCGCTTTCCCGACCTGCCGGTGCAGGTGGGTGGCGGCATCCGGGATGACGACACGGTACAGGCCTACCTGGATGCGGGGGTGCAATGGGTGATCATCGGCACCAAGGCCGTCAGCGCCCCCCATTTCGTCAACGACCTGTGTCTGGAGTTTCCCGGGCGCATCATCGTCGGGCTGGATGCCAAGAACGGCAAGGTGGCCATTGATGGCTGGTCCAAGCTGTCCCATCACGATGTGGAAGACATGGCCAGGCACTTCGAGCAGGACGGCGTGGCCGGCATCATTTTCACGGACATCTCCCGCGACGGCATGATGCAGGGTGTGAATGTGGATTCCACCGTGAGCCTGGCGCGGGTGGTAAACATTCCCGTGTTTGCCTCCGGCGGCGTCACCAACATCGAGGATATCCGCCGCCTGTGCGCGGTGGAGGATGAGGGCGTCACCGGCGTCATCGTCGGTCGTGCCCTTTATGAAGGCACACTCAGTCTTGCCGAGGCCCAGGCCCTGGCGGACCAGAACGCCGCCTGACGCCAGGGTTGCCCATGCTTGCCAAGAGAATCATTCCCTGCCTGGACGTGGACCGTGGCCGGGTGGTCAAGGGTGTCAACTTCGTCGATATCCGGGATGCCGGAGATCCGGTGGAGATCGCTCGCCGCTATGATGCCGAAGGGGCCGATGAACTGACTTTCCTGGACATCACTGCCAGCTCCGACGAGCGGGACACCATTGTGCATGTGGTGGAGCAGGTGGCCGAGCAGGTCTTCATCCCCCTGACGGTGGGTGGTGGTATTCGCCGGGTTGAGGACATTCGCCGCCTGCTCAATGCGGGCGCGGACAAGGTTTCCATCAACACCGCCGCGGTCTTCAACCCGGACTTCGTGCGCGAGGCGGCGGACCGGGTGGGTTCTCAGTGCATCGTCGTGGCCATTGACGCCAAGCAGGTGTCTGCGCCGGGCGAACCCCTGCGCTGGGAGATCTTCACCCACGGCGGTCGCAAGCCCACCGGACTGGATGCCGTCGACTGGGCCCGGCGCATGGTGGACAACGGGGCCGGCGAAATCCTGCTCACCAGCATGGACCGGGACGGCACCCGCCAGGGTTTTGATCTGCCGCTTACCCGGGCCATCTCCGACGCGGTGACGGTGCCGGTGATCGCCTCCGGTGGCGTGGGGCATCTGCAGCATCTGGTGGAGGGTGTCACCGAAGGACATGCGGACGCGGTGCTGGCCGCCAGTATCTTCCATTTCGGCGAGCACACCGTGGGCGAAGCCAAGCATTACATGGCCGAACGGGGGGTAGAGGTTCGGCTGTAAGGGGTGGGGGGTGCCCGGTTTCTGGTAAATACCCCCTCCAACGGTTTAAAGTACATGCCCGATACCCATATCCCCAGACTTGGTGCATGACCCGGAAAAACCCCCTGGACATGATTCGATGGAATGCCGACGGCCTTGTCCCCGTCATCGCCCAGGACCACGTGGATGGCTGTGTACTGATGGTCGCCTGGATGAACCGCGAGGCCCTGGCCCGCACCCTGGAAACCGGCGAGGCGGTCTACTGGTCCCGCTCACGGGCCCGGCTGTGGCACAAGGGGGAAAGCTCGGGGCATGTGCAGGTGGTGCATGACCTGAGACTGGACTGCGATCACGACGTGATCCTGCTGAAGGTGGAGCAGAAGGGCGGCATCGCCTGTCATACCGGGCGGCGCCACTGCTTCTACCATCAGTACCGGGATGGTGAATGGGTGGAAATGGATCCGGTCCTCAAGGATCCGGCCGCCATCTACGGTGAGGAGGTCCCTTCCCATGACCGATGATCGTATCCTCGAACAGCTGGCGCAGGTGCTGGAGTCCCGCAAGGGCGCGGATGCCTCCAGTTCCTATGTGGCGAGCCTGTATGCCAAGGGGCTGGACAGCATCCTCAAGAAGGTGGGCGAGGAAGCCACCGAGACGGTGGTGGCCGCCAAGAACGGCGATCCCGAGCAACTGATCCATGAGACCGCCGATCTGTGGTTCCACACCCTGGTCATGCTGGCACAGCAGGGACTGGGTCCGGGCCAGGTGCTGGCGGAACTGGAGCGGCGTTTCGGTCTGTCGGGGCTGGAGGAGAAGGCGGCGCGCGGCGCCCGCTAGCTCGCCGGTCACGGTACTGATCACAGCGGACATATTACTGACACATCTGGAGGCATCTCATGGGTTTTGGCGGCATCAGCATCTGGCAATTGCTCATCATCCTGGTCATCGTGGTCCTGCTGTTCGGGACCAAGAAGCTGCGCAACATGGGCGGCGACCTGGGCAGCGCCATCAAGAATTTCCGGCAATCGGTCCGTGAAGGCGAGGCCGAGGCCGACAAGGGCAGTGAAGACACGCAGCGCAAGCCCCTGGAAGACAAGCCCGGCCGGGTTTTCGAGGCCGAGGCCACCACCGAGAACAAGACCCGGGAAGGCGAGCGCCACTCCTGATTCCCGACAGGTCTTCATGCCGGGCGGCGGCCGTCAGGCCCCGCTCGCCCAATCCTCATAACCGCGGCGGTTGATACGGACGCATGTTCGATTTTGGATTCTGGGAACTCATCGTCATCGGCTTGGTGGCACTTCTGGTCGTAGGGCCGGAACGTCTGCCCAAGCTGGCCCGTGAAATCGGTCGCTGGGTCGGCAAGGTTCGCCGCTTTGTCAGCAGCGTGCGTTCCGATATCGAGCAGGAACTACGGACCGAAGAACTCAAGAAGATGCTTGAGGACCAGGAACGGGAGATCGGCCGCCTCAAGACCATGATGCAGGATACCGAGCAGGACCTGCGTCGATCGGTGGACACCGCCCGGGATCGGGTCAGTTCCGTGGAGGATGAGATCAAGGAAGGTGGCGCCACGGCGGCATCTCCCCGGTCCGGTGATGCCGAGGCCGGAAAACCTCCTTCCTCGTCGGCGGTTCCCGAGTCCGATAAGCCCCGGAAATCCAACCATGAATCATGATTCCGAGTCCCCCCAGGCCGGGAACGAGGCCGAGGGGACCCTGCTGTCCCATCTGGTGGAACTGCGTACCCGGCTACTGCGCAGCGTACTGGCGATCCTGCTGGTCTTCCTGGTGCTGTTCCCCTTTGCCAACCCCATCTATACCTTCCTCGCCGGGCCGCTGATGGTGCACCTGCCGGAAGGCAGCAGCATGATCGCCATCGAGGTGGCGGCACCGTTCCTGATCCCCTTCAAGCTGGTACTGATGCTGGCGATCGTGATCTCGGTGCCCTTCCTGCTGTATCAGGCCTGGGCCTTCATCGCTCCGGGGCTTTACCGGCACGAGAAGCGCCTGGCGGTGCCCATGCTTGTTTCCAGCACCATCCTGTTCTACCTGGGAATGGCTTTTGCCTATTTCGTGGTCTTCCCCCTGATCTTTGCCTTTTTCACCTCGTCGGCCCCGGAAGGGGTTTCGGTGATGACGGACATTTCCCGCTATCTGGATTTCGTCATCCTGCTGTTCCTGGCCTTCGGGATTGCTTTTGAAGTGCCCATTGCCACCATTTTGCTGGTGGCCATGGGCCTGACCACGCCCCAACAGCTGGCGGCCAAGCGGCCCTATGTCATCGTCGGCGTATTCGTGGTCGGCATGATCCTCACCCCGCCCGACATCATCTCCCAGACCCTGCTGGCGTTGCCCATGTGGTTACTGTTCGAGATCGGGATCGTGTTGTCGAAGATCCTGGTCAAGAAGAAGGCGGCCCGGGAGGCGGAAGAGGGTGGCGACGAACCCCCTCCGACCAATGATCCGCCGGACCGTCCCACCGCCACGCAAGAGGCATCCGACCTGTCTGCCAAGGCCGCGGCGGCCGCAGCCAAGGCCCGTGCCAAAGCCGCCACCGCCGCCGCCCGTGCCCGCCAGGGTCGCGGAAATGAAACCGATCGGCCACTTTCGGCGTCTGAGATGGATGAAGCCCTGGATCAGGCCGAGGCGGACGAGCGTCGGCTGCGGGGTGGTTCGGATAACGCCAAGCCACAGGATAACTGAATGACGCAGTCTTCCCCCAACACCCCCCGCCGTCCCACCCTGCTGATCATCATGGACGGTGTCGGGGTCAATCCGGGCAAACTCAATAACGCCTATCACGATGCCGCCACGCCACGGCTGGATCAGTATTTTGCCCGCCATCCCCATACCCTGCTGGAGGCTTCGGGCCGGGCGGTGGGGCTGCCGGACGGGCAGATGGGCAATTCCGAGGTGGGACATCTGACCCTGGGTTGCGGCGCCGTCATCCGGCAGGATCTGGTGCGTATTGATGATGCCATCGAGGATGGCAGTTTCATGGCTAACGAGGCCCTGACGGCAGCGGCAAAGGCTGCCGCCGATGCCGGTCGTCCCCTGCACCTGGTGGGGCTGGTGTCCGATGGCGGCGTGCATAGCCACCTTCGTCACCTGCACGCCCTGATCGAATTGTGCGCCCGCCATGGGGCCCGGCCGGCGATCCACATGATCACCGATGGCCGCGATACCGCCCCCAAATCATCTCCCGGTTATGTCCCGGCGCTGGAAAAGACCCTCAAATCCTGCGGCGGCCAGATCGCTACCGTGACGGGCCGGTATTACGCCATGGACCGTGACAAGCGCTGGGACCGTACCCAGCTGGCCTTTGATGCCATGGTGCACGGCAAGGGCGCGCGGGCCTCCAGCGCGACCGCGGCCCTGTCCGCCGCCCACGAGGCGGGCGAGACCGATGAATTCATCAAGCCCCGGATCGTCGACAAGAGTGGTCTGATTCGCGGCGGTGACCCGGTACTGTTCTTCAATTTCCGCAATGACCGTCCCCGCCAGCTCACGGAAGCCCTGAGCGGGCCGGAGTTTGCCCACTTCGATCGGGGCGACTTCACCCCGGCCGCGGTGACCTGCCTGACCCTGTATGACGCCCGCTATGACCTGCCGGTGGCCTTTTTGCCCGAGCGTCCCCGGGTGACCTTGTCACGGGTGCTGAGCGAAGCGGGCCTGAAGCAGTTTCATTGCGCCGAGACGGAGAAGTATGCCCATGTCACCTTCTTCTTCAACGGCGGTGTGGAAGCGCCCGCCGAAGGTGAAGATCACGTCATGATCCCTTCGCCCAAGGTGGCCACCTACGATCTCAAGCCGGAGATGAGCGCCCCCGAGGTGGCCGACGCCACCATCCAGGCTCTGGAAAGCGGGCAGTACGATTTCATCCTGGTGAATTTCGCCAATGGTGACATGGTGGGCCATACCGCGGTCTACGAAGCGGTGGTGAGCGCGGTGGAGGCCCTGGATACCGCCGTGGGGCGGGTGCTGGACGTGGCCGTGGCAAAGGGGTATTCCGTGATCCTCACCGCCGACCACGGCAACTGCGAGGAACTGATCGATCCCGCCACCGGCGAGCCCCATACCCAGCACAGCATGTATCCGGTTCCCTGCATGGTCATCGACAGCAGTGCCTGGCGCCTTATGACGGGCGCGGGGCTGAGTGCGATCGCTCCGACGGTTCTGCAACTCATGGGCCTGGATCAACCCCGTGAGATGACCGGCAAGTCATTGTTGCTTGAGGCCTTGCCCTGACAGGAAACGGCTATCCGCGGGCCGGGCCGGTGATGGTGTGATCAATCCGGTCAGGCCGTGGGGGCGTCCTGCCGACAGTAGAAATACACAAGATTCTCCGAGTTTTCAGACATGGGCATACCAAGGCTGAGGTAACCGGAGCCGGTCAGTGGGGCGGTGTTCTGGTGGACGAATTCGACCTCGCCACGGGTGTCCTGAATATAGGTGCCATTCAGGCTCTGGTCGATGAGCACAAATTTTCCCTCCCGGCACTCCACCCGGGCGTGATGGCGGGAAACGAATTTCCTGGGCACCACCAGATCACATTTTCGATGCCGCCCCATCATGAAAGCATTTTCCGTGGGATGCAGGTTGACTACCGCATCATGGTAATGGAGCAGCAGGCTGATACCGATGGACTTTTCTCTGGACATGGATGGGTGCTGGGAGAGGGTGGGTGAGTTTTGTCCGGGTTCTTCAGAGAGCCCTTCCGAGAGTTCTTCAGAGCGACGGTCTATGACCCGGCGTCGATTGCTGGCAACCCAATGCCCCGCGCTGTCCCGAAACGGATATTCTGGGCGTCTTTCGTAGCGACGTCGTTCTCCCTTTCTTCTGAGGTCCATGCCCGTGTGCTCCGCGACAAGGTATTTAGGTACTTAACGTTTTCAGTATAAACCAATCTCCCGGCATCGGGCCGCGGTGATGGAGCGGTCATGAATTGGTGGTAATGTGCGTCACCATGCTAGGATCGGAAAAGCTTGACCTTATTTGTTATCAGGTTATGTCATGTTGAGCGCACCCAGGAATATCACGACACGCGGCGCCCGGCTTGAACCGGAAGCCATGGTGCGTCTGGGCACCTGGATGGCCGTGATACTGGTGATCGTGCTGGCCTGGAACATCGCGAAACTCACCTGGGACCTGCTGGTCATTCCGGATTCGGCACCGATTCCAGTGTCCCAGCCGATGTCGGTCCTGCAGCCCATGTCCGTACCTCCCCTGGAGGGGCCCGGCATGGGCCGGGTGGCGGATCTGCATTTGTTCGGACGCGCCGAGACCATGACGGCAACCCCCGAAGTACCCGCTGAAGTCCCTGAAACGCGGTTGCGACTGACTCTCAAGGGGGTGGTCGCTTCCGGGCTGCCGGTCCAGGGCGTGGCGCTGATCGCCGATGATCGCCAGAATGAGAGACATTACCGGGTCGGTGCCGAACTGCCTGGTGGTGCCCGGCTGGAGCAGATCTTCAGCGATCGGGTGATCCTCTCCCGTGAAGGGCGCTTTGAAATGCTGCGATTGCCAAGAGAGGCCCTGGACAGCGCGGCGGTGGTGCCGGTCGCGCAATCCGGCCAGTCCGGCCAGTCCGGTGGAACCACGCAGGCACCGCCGCTACGGGACGCGGGACTGGCGGCAAGTCTGGCGACGCGAAGGGATACCTGGCTGCGGGAGCCCGACCAGTTCATGGATGCCATCCGGATGCGGCCGGTGCAGGAGCAGGGAATGATGAAAGGCTTTGCGGTCACTCCCCGCAGGGATCCTGCACTGTTCCGTCAGGCAGGACTTCGACCGGGCGACGTGGTGACCGGGATCAACGGTATGCCGGTCAATACCATCACCGATCCCCAGGCCCTGCTGGCAGAGTTGGCACAGGCCACCGAAATCAGACTGGATCTTGAGCGCCAGGGCCGCCCCATGTCATTGACCCTGCCCATCGGGCAGTGATTGAGAGCCGCATTCATGAGTGGACGACGAAACCCCAGGTACTGGGTGGTGGCTGAACAACCGGGAAATGACTCATGCATGTGAGCACTTGTGTACCCGTCGCCCCGCTTCCGGGGCGCGTCCACCGCTGGTGGATATGTCTGATGCTTTCCTTGCTGCTGATCTCCTGCCTGTTGCCGGGCGGGGTGCAGGCCGAGGAAAACGGCGCCACCCTCAATTTTCGTGACGTGGACATCCAGGCCCTGATCAACTACGTCTCCGAGGAGACCCAGACCAATTTCATCGTTGACCCCAGGGTCCGCGGTCGGGTCACCCTGGTCTCGGGCCGCCCGGTCAGTCGCGCGGAACTCTATGAGATTTTCCTGTCGGTGCTGAGGGTTCATGGTTTTGCCGCCGTTCAGTCCGACGGGGTGGTCAAGTTGTTGCCCGATGCCATCGCCAAGCAGGCGGAAGTGCCCACCGCCTCCGAGCGCAGTCCACTGCAGGGTGATGAATACATCACCCGGGTGGTCACGGTGACCCATGTGGACGCGGCCCAGCTGGTGCCCATCCTTCGCCCCCTGGTTCCCCAGAGCGGCCATCTTGCCGCATCCCCGGAATCCAACACCCTGGTCATCTCTGATACTGCCGCCAACGTCAATCGGTTGGTGGGTATCATCAGCCGGATCGACCAGGAAAGCCGGGAGGACATGGAGGTGATTCCGCTGCAGCATGCCGCCGCCGCAGAGGTGGCGCGGATCATCAGTACCATGGAAGGAGCCGAAGGCCGTCAGCGTCCCGGCTCGCGTCTGCAGGTGATGGCGGACGAACGCACCAACAGCATTTTGCTGGGCGGCGATCCCAAGCGCCGCATTCCTGTGCGGGCGGTGATCTCCCATCTGGATATTCCCATGGAAGGGGGCAATACCCAGGTCATTTATCTGCGCTATGCCAAGGCCGAGGATGTGGCCGAGGTCCTGAGGGGGCTGGCCGTCTCCATGGAGGCGACTGGCGGTGGTGGCGCCAGCACGGCGGCGCGGGGTGCCGGTATCCACGTGCAGGCCCACGAGAGTACCAATGCGGTGGTGATCAGTGCGCCACCGGATGTGATCAGGGACATGCGCGCGGTGATCCAGCAGCTGGACGTGCGCCGCGCCCAGGTCCTGGTGGAGGCGATCATTGCAGAGGTGTCCACCGAGCGCGCCCGGGAGCTGGGGGTGCAGTGGGGTATCGGCTCCGAGCGCGACGGGGTGGGGATCATCAATTTCGGCAGTTCCGGTTCAGGGCTATACCAGCTGGCCCGGGGATTCCAGGCTGGAGGGTCGGACCTGCCCACCCTGGGGGATGGTCTCACCCTCGGGGGCGTCGGCCGCTCCGGCGGGACCACCATCGCCGTCCTGCTCCGGGCCCTGGCCGGGGATTCCGCCAGCAACATCCTCTCCACCCCCAGCCTGCTGACCATGGACAACGAGGAGGCCGAGATCATCGTCGGTCAGAATGTGCCCTTCCGTTCGGGGCGGGCCATCGAGCAGTCCGGCCAGGCCTTCGATACCATCCAGCGTCAGGACGTGGGGGTGAAACTCACGGTCCGCCCCCAGATCAACGAGGGCAACGCGGTGAAGCTGGAGATCGAGCAGGAAGTCTCCCAGGTGGCCCCCAGGATCAGCGGCCAGGATGCCGCGGACCTGATCACCAACAAGCGCAGCCTGCGTACCAGCGTGATGGTGGACGACGGGCAGATGGTGGTACTGGGCGGCCTGATCGATGATGTCCTGGTTCAGACCCGCAACAAGGTGCCGGGCCTGGGCGACATTCCCGGCCTCGGGCGGCTGTTCCGCTATGACACCTCCAGCAAGGAAAAACGTAACCTGATGGTCTTCCTGCATCCGGTGATCATTCGGGACCACAATGACCTGAGCGGGCAGACGGCGGCCAAGTACAATTACATCCGTGCTGAACAACTGCGTTCCCGCGCCCAGGGGGTGTTGATGATGCCCGACGACACGGTGCCGGTGCTGCCTGACTGGGAAGAGCTGCTGCATCTGCCGCCACCCTTCGAGGCCTCCGCGGCCGCCACGGTGCGAGGGCTGTCCGTCCAGCCGCCTCCGGGTCGTCAATGAACGTCCGCGACGCACGGGAAGCCATGGATGAACTGTCCGCCACACCCCTGGAGGCGGATGTTCCGGTGCTGTTGCCGGTGCGGGGCGTGAGTTTCGGCTTTGCCCGTCGCCACGGGGTTGTGGTCATGGAGGAGGCGGGAGAGGCCCTGCGCGTGGTTTGCCGGCAGGGCGTCGGCAGCCAGACCCTGACCGAGCTGCGCCGCCATCTGGGTCGTCCCCTGATGCTGGAAACGGTGCCGACGGAACAGTTCGACCTCTTGCTGCGCACCCGCTACGAGAGCAGCAGCAACGACGCCATGCAGCTCATGGAAGGCATGGGAGAGGATGAGGACCTGGACAGCGTCGCCCAGAGTCTGGCCGAGCCGGAAGACCTGCTGGAGACCGAGGATGACGCCCCCATCATCCGTCTCATCAATGCCCTGCTCACCGAGGCCATCAAGGAAAACGCCTCGGACATCCATATCGAGCCCTTTGAGAACCGTCTCACCGTGCGTTTCCGGGTGGACGGCGTGTTGCGGGAGGTACTGGAGCCTCCCAGGATTCTGGCGCCGCTGATCACATCGCGGATCAAGGTCATGGCCCGTCTGGACATCGCGGAAAAACGGCTGCCCCAGGATGGACGCATCTCCCTGAAACTGGCGGGCCGGGCGGTGGATGTGCGTGTCTCCACGCTGCCCTGCGGTCACGGTGAGCGGGTGGTGCTGCGCCTGCTGGACAAGCAGGCCGGGCGCCTGGACCTGAGTCATCTGGGCATGGATCCCGCCACGCTGGCGGTGATGCAGCGGGTGATTGCACGGCCCCACGGCATCATCCTGGTCACCGGCCCCACCGGTTCGGGCAAGACCACCACCCTCTATGCGGCCCTGTCCCAGCTCAATGACCGCAAGCGCAACATCCTCACGGTGGAAGACCCCATCGAATACTATCTGGACGGCATCGGCCAGACCCAGATCAACAGCAAGGTGGACATGACCTTCGCCCGGGGGTTGCGGGCCATCCTGCGGCAGGACCCGGATGTGGTGATGGTGGGGGAGATCCGTGACGTGGATACGGTCAACATCGCCGTTCAGGCCAGCCTCACCGGACACTTGGTCTTTTCCACCCTGCATACCAATACCGCAGTGGGGGCGGTGACCCGGCTGCGGGACATGGGCGTGGAACCCTTCCTGCTGTCCTCCACCCTGGTGGGCCTGCTGGCCCAGCGTCTGGTGCGTCTGCTTTGCGATCACTGCAAGGCCCCGTACCGGGCTTCTCCGGGCGACAGCCGCTTGCTGGGGCTGCCTCCGGGAGAGCACACCCTGTTTCGTGCCGTGGGTTGCCCCGAATGCAATCACCTGGGCTACCGGGGCCGTACCGGCATCTACGAACTGGTGGAGGTGGACGAGACCCTTCGCACCCTGATCCATGACGGTGCCGGCGAGCAGGCCATGGAACGCCACGCCCGCCAGCACACGGCCAGCATACGCCAGGACGGCATCCGTCGTATCCTGGCCGGTCACACCACGCCGGAGGAGGTCCTGCGGGTCACCAAGGAAGATTGACCGCCGATCGTCCCGTCATGCCGGCGATCCGCCCCGGACACCCGTACTGAACCATGCCCGCCTTTGAATACACAGCCCTGAAACCCTCCGGCCGTCAGGTCCGCGGAGTGCTGGAAGGTGATACCCCCCGACAGGTGCGTCAGCAGCTGCGGGAGGGTGGTCTGACTCCGCTGTCGGTGGAGGCGGTGCAGTTGCGGGAACGCCGACGGCAGCGTCTGCCGGGCCTGACCCGGGGCATCAGCGCCATGGATCTGGCCCTGCTCACCCGCCAGCTGGCCACCCTGGTGCGTTCGGGGCTGCCCCTGGAGGAAGCCCTGGGCACGGTGGCCCGCCAGAGCGAGAAGGCCCGCATCCGCAGTATGCTCATGGCCGTGCGCACCCGGGTGATGGAAGGCCATTCCCTGGCCCGAGGCCTGGGGGATTTCCCCCATGCCTTTCCCGATATCTATCGCACCACGGTGGCCGCCGGAGAGCAGTCCGGGCACCTGGACGTGGTACTGGAGCGTCTGGCCGACTACACGGAAAACCGTCAGCAGATGCGCCAGAAGATCCAGCTGGCCCTGTTCTATCCGGCCATCCTCACCACCATGGCGGTGCTGGTGACCGTGGCCCTGCTCACCTATGTGGTCCCCGAGGTGGTCCAGGTGTTCAGCGGCATCGGTCAGGAACTGCCCTGGCTCACCCGCACCCTGATCGCGGTGAGTGATGCCCTGCGGGATTATGGCCTGATCCTGCTGGCGGCACTGGTGGCGGCCGGTCTGCTGTTTCGGTACCTGTTGCGCCGGCCTGGTCCACTGCGGGCCTGGCACCGCCTGTTGCTGCGCCTGCCCCTGGTGGGACGGCTTACCCGGGGCATGAATACCGCCCGCTTCGCCCGCACCCTGTCCATTCTCTCGGCCAGCGGCGTGGCGGTGCTGGAATCCCTGCGCATCGCCGCCGAGGTCATCTCCAATCGGCCCATGCGCGAAGCGGTGCAGGCGGTGGCCCAGCGGGTGCGGGAGGGCTCCGGTATCGGGGCAGCCCTGGAGCGTTCCGGCTATTTCCCGCCCATGACCGTCCACCTGATCCGTAGCGGCGAGGCCGGCGGCTCCCTGGACGAGATGCTGGAAAGGGCGGCGGTGAACCAGGAGCGGGAACTGGAAACCCGCATCGCCATGATCATGGGCATCCTGGAGCCGGTGCTGATCCTGGTGATGGGGCTGGTGGTGCTGGTCATCGTGCTGGCCATCCTGTTGCCCATTTTCGAACTCAACCAGCTGGTCAATTAGTGGTCATACTCAACAAGGGGATTGCATTCGCATGAACATCCATCCACGCAGACAAGGCGGTTTCACCCTCATCGAAGTCATGGTGGTGGTGGTGATCCTGGGGATCCTGGCGGCCATTGTCGTGCCCCGTATCATGGATCGTCCCGACGAGGCCCGCATCACCAAGGTGCAGAACGACATCCGCGCCCTGGAGAGTGCCCTCAACCTCTACCGTCTGGATAATTTCGTCTACCCCAGCACGGATCAGGGCCTGCAGGCCCTGGTCCAGCGGCCCTCGGGCCAGCCGGAACCACGCAACTGGCGCCAGGGCGGGTACATCGACCGCCTGCCCATGGACCCCTGGGGAAGTCCTTACCAGTACCTGCATCCGGGCACCCGGGGCGAGTTTGATCTCTACAGCTTCGGCGCCGACGGCCGTCCGGGTGGCGAAGGCATCAACGCAGAGATCGGCAACTGGAGTCAGTGATCCGGATGCCCCCGTCCGGCCCTGGCCACTCCTGTCGCGGCTTCACCCTGCTGGAGGTGGTGGTGGTGCTGTTCATCGTCGGCATCATGGTCACCTTTGCGGTGATCGCGGTGGGCGACGGCGGCCGTGATCGTCACATCGAACAGGAAATGCGCCGCTTTGTCGCCCTGATCGACCTGGCCCGGGACGAGGGCATCCTCACCGCCGAGGAGACCGCCCTGAGCGTGGGTCGGCACGGTTATGGCTTTCTGCGCGAATATCAGGTGGATGCCCGCAGCTACGAGTGGCTCCCGGTGCCGGGGGATCGACCGTTGCAATGGCGCGAGCTCGGGGGGCTGGGCATCGAACTGGCCCTGTCTCTGGAGGGGCAGCCGGTGAGTCTGGAGCGGGAGCTGGCCAATCCGGCGCCCCATGTATACCTGGGCATCAGCGGCGAGATCACCCCCTTTGAACTGCAGTGGCTGACCGATCAGGCCCGCACGCCCCGCTTCGTCATCCGCGGTCATCCCGGGGGGCGGATCGAGATACTGGAGCCGGCGGACCCTCACGGCAGGGAACTGAGGCCATGGCGCTGAGGCCGCAACGGGGTTTCACCCTGCTGGAGGTGCTGGTGGCGGTGGCCGTCCTGGCGGTGGCCCTGGGCGCGGTGATCAAACTGGGCAGTGACAATGCCCGCATCGCCGCCGAACTGCGTGACCGCACCCATGCCCACTGGGTGGCCTCCAACGTCATGGCCCGCTATCGGGCCGGGCTTGAGGTCCCGGCCGAGTCCGTGGTGCGGGGGAGCAGCATGATGGCGGAACGGGAATGGTACTGGGAGGCGCGTCTGGATCCGGCCATGCTGGATGTGGGCGGCTTTGAACTGGGGCCCGTGCCACGGATCGAGATCAGCGTCCGTGACCGGGACGATCCGGACACCTCCCCCCTGGCCCGGTTGGTGGGGTACCTGAATTGGCAGTGAACCTCTCTCGTCCCCCCCTTGCGCGACATGAACGCGGTTTCACCCTGCTGGAGCTGATCGTCTCCCTGGCCGTGTTTGCCCTGGTCTCGGTGATGGCCTACGGCGGCCTGCGGGCGGTACTGGAGGCGCGGGCCCTGACGGACGAATCCGCCGCCCGTCTGGCAGAGGTGCAGATGGCCATGACCCTGCTGGGGCGGGATCTGGAGCAGGTGGCCCGTCGCCCGGCCCGGGACGGCCTGGGAGAGTTCCAGCCGCCGATCCGTCATGACGGCCTCCGGGTGCCGCCGCGGCTGGAGGTGATCCGTGGCGGAGTACGGGGCGGCGCTGGTCGCAGCAGCCTGCAGCGGGTGGCCTGGGAGATGGAGGAGGGCAGTTTGTATCGACTTTACTGGTCCGCCCTGGACGGAGGTGGAGATACCCCCGTCGGCCGCATGCCCGTGATCCTGCGCCGGGAGGGATTCGGGCTGCGGGACTGGGAACTGCGCTTCCATCATCGGGACGGGATCGAGGGCCTGACCACATCGGCCTTCTGGCCGCCCCTGGGGGGGGATCAACAGGACATGGCCCTGCCGTTGGCGGTGGAGATCATCCTTGATCTGGACGGGATCGGCCGTGTCTCACGGTTGTTTCCCGTGACACATTTTTCGCAATGAGCATTGTATTGAATGACCAGGAGTTCCCATGCCCATCCGGGAAGCTGCTAAAGAAGACTTCGATCAGATCTGGCCTATCTTCCATGAAATCGCTGCCGCTGGTGATACCTATGCCTATCCGCGCGACACAACCAGGGAACAGGCGTTGAAGCTTTGGATTGAGAGTCCACGCAGATCCTATGTGTTCGAAGATGATCGGAAAATTTTTGGTACGTACTACATCAAGACGAACCAGATGGGCCCGGGTGACCATGTCTGTAATTGTGGCTACATGGTTTCATCTGCCGCCAGAGGGAGCGGTATAGCCACGGCAATGTGCGAGCATTCTCAAGAAGTCGCAATCGAGCTGGGGTATAAAGCCATGCAATTCAATTTTGTTGCGTCCAGCAATGAGGGCGCGGTAAGGCTTTGGAACAAGCTTGGCTTCGCAACCGTGGGACGTTTGCCAAAGGCATTCAACCATCCTTCCCGGGGCTATGTTGATGCCCTGGTCATGTACAAGTGGCTTGTATGACCCATCAGTGACTCGCCACCCCATGTACCGCCATCAACGGGGCGTCGCCCTGATCACCGCACTGCTGGTGGTGGCCCTGGCCACCATCGCCGCCGTCTCCATGGCCAGCCGGCAGTATCTGGACATCCGCCGGACCACCAATGTCTTCACCCATGACCAGGCCTACCAGCTCTCCCTGGGGGCTGAGGCCTATGCCCTGCGCCTGCTGGGGGAGCGCGGCGAGGACGATGAACTGCCCTGGGAGGGGTGCGTGTCTCCGGCGATTCCCGTCTATCTGGAAGGGGCGGAACTGGTCGTCCTGCTGGAAGACCTGCATTGCCGCTTCAATCTCAATGCCCTGGCCCGGGAAGACGAGGAACTGCGGCAGGGATTTGTCCGGCTGCTGGAGGAGATTGTCCGGGAAACCCCGGACCTGCGCCTGGACCCCGAACGTCTGCTGGTCCATCTCACCGACTGGCTTGATCCCGAGACCGATGATCCTGCCTATCGGGCCCTGGACCCGCCCTACCTGAGCGGGAACCGGCCCATGCTCAGTCCCAGCGAACTGCGGCTGGTGCAAGGGGTGACGACACCCGTCTGGCGGGCCGTGGCCCCTTATGTGACCGCCCTGCCGGAGACCACCTCCATCATGAATCTGCAAGAGGCCCCGGAAATCCTGCAGCGTGCCTTCGGCACCGCCGAGGAAACGGTGGAGTCCCGATACTTCCGTCTGGCCGTCCGCACGGAGCTGGCCGGGCGGCGATTCCTGCTCTGCAGTGTGCTGGACACCCGGGATCAACAGGTGGTTTTGCGGGAGCAGACCACCTGCGGGCCCTGAAGCACCCTGCAGATCCTGATGAAATTTGCCATGATGATGCCCCCTTGCCCGATCACCGGAGACGATCCGTGAACCCCAGCCAGGTCTTTTTGAGACCCACCGATGCCGGCAATCCCGGGGCACCCTGGGAAGCCCTGCTGCAGATGACGGACGGTACCGTGCAGGCCCTGCCCCCGGCGGGGCTGGAGGCGCTGGCGAAGCAGCTCCCGGCCGGTCGCCTGAACATGCTGGTTCCCGGGGCGCGGGTCCTGCTCACCCGCGTGGAAATGCCCACCCGCAACAGCCGGGCGATGATGAAGGCGTTGCCCTATGCCCTGGAGGACCAGCTGGCGGACGATGTGGAAAGCCTGCATTTCGTTCCCGGCGCCCGGGAACCGGATGGACGCCTGCGGGTGGCGGTGGTGTCGGCGGAAGACATGCAGGCCTGGCGGGAAGCCTTGCGCGGGCAGGGGTTGGAGCCCCGGTTGATGGTGCCCGAGACCGCCGTTCTGCCCACGGCACCGGACGCCTGGACGATCTGGCTGGAAGGAAGCATGGCCTGGCTGGCCACGGCCGACGGCGAAGGGATGACCATGGAGCGGGACAACGCCGCCTTCCTGCTGCAACTGCACTGGGATGAAACCCCGCCGGAGCGGCGTCCCGAGCGCCTGGAGATCCGCCGTCATGGACCGGCACTGCCCGAGGATCAGGCCCTGGAGCGCCTGGAGCCGACGCTCGGGATACCGGTCGCACGCCCTGTTGCCGCAGCGGGTCTGGCGGCCGCCATTGTCGAAGCCTGGCCGAAATCGGCGCCCTTCAACCTGGCCAGCGGTGCCTTCAGTCCCCGCGACGGCCTGGGCCGGTGGTGGCGCCCCTGGCGTCTGGCGGCATCCCTGCTGCTGGCGCTGGTCGTGATCCAGTTCATTGCCCTGGGCTGGGAATTGCACACCCTGCAGACGGAGCGGGACCGGCTGGAGCGGGAGATTACCCAGGTTTTTGAGCGGACTTTCCCCGGCAGCCGCGTGGTGGACCCCCGGCGCCAGATGCAGAGCACCCTCAACAGCCTGCAGCAAGGCCAGGGCGGCGGTCCCACGGCCGCAGGCCTGGAGGCCCTGCTGACGGCGGCCGGCCCGGCCCTGGCCGCCGAGCAGGAGCTGATGATCCAGAGCCTGCGCTACCAGCCGGGGCGGCTGGATCTGGACCTGCATCTGGCCGACCTCCAGAGTCTGGACCGCCTGCGACGGCAACTGGAGTCGAATCCCGGCTGGAGCGTGGAGATCCAGTCCGCCAGCACCCGGGAAGACCGGGTGGACAGCCGCATCCTGATCCGGAGCAACGAATCATGATCCCGTGGTGGCAAGCACTCTCATCCCGCGACCGGCGGATCCTGATCCTGGGAGGTCTGTTCCTGGCACTGATCCTGCCCTACGGCCTGATCTGGCTACCTCTCAATGACCGGGTGGAGGCCACGGCGCGAACGGTGGAGCGACTGCAGGGGGATCTGGGCTGGATGGAGGCGGCCTCGGCGCAGGTGCGGGCCGCCAGGGGCCAGTCCGGTCCCGCGCCCGCGGCCCAGGGCACCCAGTCCCTGCTGGGGCTGGTGGATGCCACGGCCAGGCAGGCGAATCTGGCCTCCAGTTTGCGGCGGGTCCAGCCGGAGGGGGCGGGCACGGTCCGTGTCTGGATGGAGAATGTCGCCTTCGATGACCTGTTGCGCTGGCTGGACGGGTTGGGGCAGCAGTACGGGATTCAGGTCAGCGGTCTGGTAGTGGACCGCCAGCCGGCCGCCGGCCGGGTCAATGCACGACTGGTGCTGGAGGGGCAGGGGGCGTGAAGTCGGGTCTGAAATCGTGGCATTACCTGGTGCTGGGGGGAATCGCCTATCTGATCTTCCTGCTGGTGACCCTGCCGGCATCCTTCGCCTGGCAACTGGCACGGGACCGGGGTCTGGTGCCTGACGGGGTGGAACCCGCGGGGATTTCCGGCACCCTCTGGCGGGGTCAGGCGCGACAGGTCCGGCTGGATGAACTGATGCTGTCGGATCTGCAGTGGCGGGTACGTCCCCTGGCGGGGCTGCGTGGGGAGTTGCGGGTGGATGTCACCCTGCGGCCGGCGGGCGGGACGGCCGCCGCCCGCCTGGGTCTTCACCCTTCGGGCCTGCGCCTGCGGGATCTGCGGGCCGACCTGCCGGCGGCGGCACTGGCCGAGGCCTATCTGACCCTGCCGGTGATCGTGCAGGGACGGGTACTGGCGGACATCCCCAGCCTGCGGCTTGACCGGCAGGGGCGTTTCAGTCAGGTGGAGGGCGTGGTGGGCTGGCTCAATGCCGCCTCGGGACTGCCCGAACCCCTCCCCCTGGGGGATCTGCGGGCCACCCTGACCGCCACCGAGGCGGGGCATCTGGAGGCCGTCATCCGGGATCAGGGCGGGCCGTTGTTCGCGGAAGGCACGGCGGGACTGGCCCCGGACGGGGCCTACCAGCTGCGTCTGCGCCTGGGGACGCGGGAAGGTGCCCGTCGGGAGCTGTCCCAGGCCCTGGGCTTCATGGGGCGGCCGGACGCGGAAGGCAGGGTTCCCCTGAACCTGTCCGGACGCTTCTGAGGCGCGGCTGGCCTATTCCCCGATTGGGCGGCAACTCATATATCAGCAAACACCTTCAAGATGGCCGCAGAAGGGTAGCTCGATAAAGAAGCAACGCCGTTGGCGAGCTCTACTGGAACCAAAGCGCATTCGTGTCGATGACTGAGAATTGGTGGCAAAGAAACAAGTATCCTATTCAGGCTCAGAAACACATCGAGTGAATCGGTGTCAGTGTAATGTCCGGTAGGAATAGACAAAACAAGATGATGGTATTCGTCGAATTTCACGAACAGTTTGTTTCCGTAGTTTGTCCGAGATCCATAGGGCTCTGCCCGCTCTGGGCGATGCTGGATTTCTTTCCGAATATACTCATTGGAAGGAGCAAACAGCGAGTTGTTTGGTGCGTTTCGGGCAATGATTTCGAGATGGTCGAAGAACGCTCCAGTCTTTTCCTGTCCAACAACATGGACAGAAATGCCCTTTTGCTTTGCAAAATCAAAGAAATTCCTGATCGGGATGACTAACTTCGAGTACTGCCCTTTTAGGAACAAGGGGCCATCTTTGATGAATAGTGCATTGCTAAGAACGCTATATTTTTTCGCCTCCCAGAAAAACCTGATACCCGTGAACAGCAATAGAGTTTCATGAATGAGCATGTACGCGGTAGCCACTGATTCAGGAGCCGCGTCTTCGCTCATCTCAAGGTGAAATCCAATCATATCGGTGAGGTACAAATGCCCACCACAATGCTCGCACGCCCCCTCATCTTGGTCGAAGGAAAGTCCGCCTATATCCTTCTCGCAGTGTGGGCAGCCAAAGCTCGGAGAAGACTTTTGTTGGCCACTCCATTTCTCATAAGCTAGCCATTTTAAGGTTTTGTACGGCTCAGCGTTCAGCGACTGATCTTGCAGCGAGTCAAAGATGATTCTACGCACAGCATCATAATTGCTCTGCCCATTAATACTTAATCCTTTAAGCGGCAGAACGGTGGCATGGTACATCGCAGAATCAGACATGATGTCTCGCAGTGCCATCGGATGCGGTGCAACCGGATCAAGTTTTTCAATGGCGTGCTGGTCTAGTCGTAGCAGTGCCGTCTTTATGAACGAAAGCTCTTTGTATGGAGGGAAATCAGAACGAATAGTTTGCTTTGATCCATCTACAGCGAATATCAATCGAAGCGGAGTTTCGCCATTGGGGATAGCCTCCCAATTGGCTAGTGATTCAACCTGCGCTGGTTCTTGATCCTCGAACTGCTCGATCAATTCATTGACAAGCGCACTATTTACGACATCCAAATGACCTAGTTTGCTAGCCTTCTCACCAGAAAGACGCTTTCCCCCTTGATATGGCATAGTAATCCCCTTACTGGCTACTCCCTGTAACAGATCCGGCAGCAGTTGCCTCGAACTTGGTGACCTGAACAGGAATGATGAAGCGATGGGAGAACGTCAGCATCCTCATGTATCCGGGTGTTCTGGTCTTTAGAATATCCTGCTGCAAGCCATCAAACTGAACCTGCAGGCGCGCCAGACTCTCAGCCTCGCCTTGAGATGACATATGTGCGACAAAGAAGTTTTCTGTTTGGGCAAGTAGCTCTTTATTAATGGTCGAGGGGGATTGAGTCGAATACACCATTCCGATATGGAACTTTGCCCCCTCCTTAGCAAAGCGGGCATATACGCCAGTGAAATCTTTTTCGTCTTTTGGAAAGAGGTTATGCGCCTCTTCAAAATATAGCTGAATGAAATGGCCCGCTAGATTATTGTTCGTGAACTTCTGCTCTTGGTGAGAAAAAACTGCTCGGGACAAGAGGTCCGAGAAATACTGGCGAATATCGTCTGAGGCATTCCCTAGATCAAGAATCACCGTCTTGCCGCTGTCCAAATACCCGAGTATTTTTTGAACGAAGTGACCTGCTTGGGGGTCGTGATACACCATGAACGGCCGCAGAATCCTAGGACCACCACCAATGACTGGAGCAAGGAACTCAAGAAGCGCCTCGTCATCAGGCTCAAACACTCCCTGAATTTCCGCATGGGTCTTGTTCTGCTGCCTGAAGTTTTCCACCTGCTCAAGGTGAGTCTTCAATTCGTCTAACGTTTGCGGTGGCTGGTGGCCCTGTTGACCGTATACTGCCTGAATCAACCCCTTTTTAAAATGAGGATTAAAATGCGATGGAGCATGTTGGGATCCACCCGTAAGTCCAAGACCCCGAAGACGCCGATCATCTGAATTGAATCCAGCTTTCTTCAGAATTGCCCAATACATCTGTATCCGGCGTACTGCTCGGGTTCTCTGGCTACCCGGCTGCAACGCAATGACATCTTCAATGCTGGGCAGTTGTACACTAGAAAAGCTTCGAACGTACTGAGCCGTCTGATTTTCTTTCTCCAATAGGGTTCTTAGGATTGTAATGCACGAGTCAGGCTGCTCGTAGAAATTCAGCTTTAATGGCTCAGAAGGCGTGTTCGGCCTGGGGGTCAGTGCATAGACTTTACACCGATCTGGGTAGGCGCTACACAGAGACTTGTTTCCATCTTGAGGATTATCGTTGGCGTATTCTCCGTTGATATCGAAGATCAACTGACCAACACTATTATCATCCTTTGTCGTCTCCAAAATGCTTTGGGCGATGATCTTTACAACATTGCTCTTACCCAATCGGGTCTTGCCAAACATCGCTGTCCTAAAGCCACGAAAATCACTAGTCGATACTCTAACATCAGTATCTAGTGGCGAACTGTTAGCGAACGGTAATGAACACTCTGTGAGACGAAGTTTTCCGACAGAAAATTGGTTCTCCCGTCGAACTGTTCCATTGACGATTATCCCTAGCAATTCCTTGGTAGGCGCATAAACCTTATACCTATGCGCGCTAACAACATTGTTCACGTCACCGGAAAAAATGATTTTTCCTGCATCGTTTTGGTCAGGGAAAAACATCCCTAATACGTTCGCTGATAACGCGCTCCACTGCAGCTCCCCTCTGGTCCAAATATCTAGAGCCGGCATCGATTTTTTATGAAGCTCAAAATATGTTTGCTGCACGTCTCGCGATAAAGGCGTCGGAGCAGTAGCTTTTACCCGCAACAGCGTGAAATGAGGCGGCATCCCTTCCAGCGAATCAGGCGCCATGATTAAAAATGAACCGCGAGGTACACCACCTACAGCTTTTTTGAACGGATCAGACGTAATTATAGTTGCATCATCGAAACCGAGATCCAGCACATAACCGACAAATCTCATATCGTCATATTTGCCAGCTTTTTCGTTCCGAGCTTCCTGGTTGAGAAAGTCGGTCAATGCCCGGAGCGGACTATCCTGATGTTCTGCATCGCTGAAAAAATCCTTCATAAGATTATCTATCCCTGCTCTCCGTTGATATTACGAGCTCTTCAAATTTGCTCCGCGTCGAAGCTTTCGAGCTAATTGGGCTATTTCGACGTACACACATAGTATTGAAGTCACTCTCATACAGATCGCGAACACTTTGGTGGAAAGCATTCGTTCCAAGAATCAACGCGCCGCGATTCTTCGCCCGTTTTAGGGCATGAACGAGTCTCACCTGATCGAGCCAGGAAAAAAGTTTTTCGTTATACTTAATGAAAGCATTGTGGTTATGCCGTACCGTGTATGGCGGATCCACGAAGACGAAGTCGCCTTCGCCAGCTGTATCAATTAAATCCTCAAAGTCGGCTACTACCAAGGTTGCGCCTTGTAGTTTGTCAGAAACCATGTCGAAACGATCATCCTCAAATACCACGGATGATTTGGTGCCAATTGGCACGTTGAAGACACCTTGGAGGTTAACTCGATACAAGCCATTCCAGCAAGTGCGGTTCAAATAGATAAACTGGGCAGCCCTGCTGAATGAGCTCCTCAGTTGCTTCTCGCGGATCTGGTAGTAATACTCGGGCGAGTGATGCGCGTGATGCTCTTTTAAGTATCGGTACACGAGGCGCCAGTCTTTCTGTATCGCTGAATATGTGTTGATCAGGTCAGCATTTATATCTCCCAAAACAGCCCGTTCCGGCGCAAGATGGAAGAAAACCGCACCACTCCCGAGAAATGGTTCGATATAACGATTAAATTCTGGGGGGAATAAATTTGCGTGGTGGTACACGAACCACCTCTTGCCGCCAGCCCATTTTAGAAATGGTTTTGTCATACTCATTCTTACGCGTTTAACGATATTTTTTTCGCCCAACATATAAGCGTTTATCCGCTGCACGCAGCATGGTCCATAAACGTCTGTTGGACGAAGCCACGTACCGCACGTCTTTATAGTGGGGATTGTATTCGGGGCGGGGGGCCAAGCAGGCCATGGGCGGCGCTTTGGCAGGTGTGGATCACCTTTGCGAGTTCCTTCAGTCTCTTTGGAGCCATGCAGGGGGTTTCCTTGGCGAGCGTGTTTGACTGAACATAGCCTGATTGTTGGCCCTGTTTCAACGTTTTGCCCGCACTCAGGCCCGGCCTTCCCGGAGGCCGTTGTCAACTCGTTCTGTCAGCCGCTATTTTTCAATCACTTAACATCGTCGTGCATTGAGCGTGCGGCACGAGACATGCCGCAGCCGTTCCGGCATCGTCGACGGAAACTATTTAGCTGGCACTGCTGGTGTGAACTCGTGAGTCCTGCCGCCACGCCATCGGCCAGGCGTCAAAGCCGGCCAATGCAGCGATCAGCGGCAGAATCCCTGGATATCTACCGCTGGGCGGCGCAACGGTTATCCGAAGTGGCAGATGTAGTGGAAGGGCTCGCCGTCCACTTCGATATCGAAGCTGGCGTCGCCGGGCACCGGGAATGACTCTCCGGCAGCGATGCTGCGCCATGCATCCTCTCCCGGCAGGCGGACCCGACAAGCACCGGCCACGCATTCCATGATCTCCGGCGCCCCGGTGTTGAAGGTCAGGCGGGCGGGCAGGATCACCCCCACCGACTTGCGGGTGCCGTCCGCCAGGGTGAAGCCGTGGCTGACGCACTTGCCGTCAAAGTACACATTGGCCTGGGTGTTCAGGGTGACGTTGTCGAACTGTTGGGTGATGCTCATGGAAAGTGCTCCGAAAAAGGTCAGGTCTTGCGATCCCGCGGCCGGTGGGCCGGGTCGATCCATGGGTCCTGGGACTCCATGGAGGTCATGCCGTCCCGCTCCGCTTCCACCTGGGAGATGCTCATGCCGGGGGCCTTGGCCCGGACATAGAAGCTGGCCAGCATCATCAGGATGTTGATGGCGCCCACCAGGACGAAGGGGGCGCGGGGATCGATGTGGTCGAACAGGCGGCCGCCGATCATCATGATCAGCAGGATGCCCAGGGCGCCGCTGATGTTGAACATGGCCAGTACCGAGCCGCGGGTGGCCTTGGGGGCCTCCTGGCCGATCAGGGACTGCCCGCCCAGGAACACGCTCATCTGGCCGATGCCCAGCAGCACGAAGAAGATCCAGGTGGTGCCGCCGCCCAGGGGATTGTCCATGAAGATCACCGCCAGGTTGCCCAGGGCCGCCAGGCCCATGCAGACGCCGAGGGCGGTGACCCGGTTCAGGCGATCCACCAGCGGCCCCAGCAGCGGCGCCGAGAGCAGGGCCGCCACCTGGGTGATGACGAAGATGAGGGTGGCCTGCTTGATGGCCTCGGGCGAACTCATGCCCATGCCGATGCCCACCGTGGTGCCCCAGAGCACGACGAAGGCGGCATTGATGGACTGGTCGCCCCGGGCGATGAAGGCCGCGCCGTAGGCCAGCAGGATGCGCGGGTTGCGAGCCTCGGTCACCCCGGTGACCAGCAGCTTGCGCACCGGCGGGCGGGCCTCCCGGGTGGGGGGCACCCCGCCCTTGAGACCGAAGCCGATGATGATGGCGGAGACCACCGCCAGCCCCGCCACCAGCAGATGGGTGTAGAGCCCGGCATCGGTGCCGCTGACACCGCGGGCGGTGAACACCTCCGGCAGCACCCCGAACATCTGGCCTATCATGACGATCCCCAGCCCGTTGAGCATGCCGATGATTGCCACCAGCTTGCCCCGGGAACGCTCCGCCGGGTAATCCGCCAGCACCGTGGACAGTGCGCCGGCAATGGCGACGATGCCCATGGCATAGATGGCCCGATACAGGAACAGGTCATCGCTGGACCCCGCCAGCGGATAGAGCACATAGGTGGCCGCCAGCAGCATGAAGCCGGCAATGAAGATGGGCCTTCGGCCGATGCGATCGATGAGGATCCCCGCCGGGATGAACAGCAGCAGGGCCACCACCTCGGTCCAGAACACCAGATCCCCGGTGAGGGTGCCCTGCTGGTCCAGGGGGATGTTCAGGTGCTCGTTGAGGATGTAGGTCTGACCGATGGTGATGAACACCAGCAGACCGATGGAGACGAAGCCACCGTAGAAGAAGGTCCAGCCGTGGAGGGGCAGGATGCCCGGTGCCAGATAGATGGGACCGATCCGGTGGGTTTTCACCGCGGAAGGTGGGTTGCTGGTCTGGGTCATGGGTTGGTTGGAATCTCAGGTTCTGCCGAGAAGCCGCATCACGCGGTCCAGCGCCCCGTCCACGGCGCCGCTGAAGCGCTTGCCCAGGGGCTGCTTGCGGCGGTAGGTGACCTCGTACAGGTCGAACTCCCTGGACAGGCGCATGAGTTCATCGTCGCTGGTACTCAGGGCGTCCACCAGGTTCAGGGGCAGGGCCTGCTCCCCGTACCAGTGCTCCCCGGTGGCCACTGTTTCCAGGTGCAGCTGGGGCCGGTAACGGCCCAGGAATGCCTTGAACAGGGCATGGGCCTCGTCCAGCTCCTGCTGGAACTTGGCCCGTCCCTCCGGGGTGTTCTGACCCAGGACGGTGAGGGTGCGCTTGTATTCGCCGGCGGTGAGCAGTTCCACGTCCACATCCCGGCGCTTGAGCCAGCGGTGCAGGTTGGGTAGCTGGGCCACCACGCCGATGGAGCCGACGATGGCGAAGGGCGCGGCGACGATGCGGTGGGCCACCGCCGCCATCAGATAGCCGCCGCTGGCGGCCACCCGGTCCACGGTGACGGTGAGATGCAGTCCCGCGTCCCGCAGCCGGACCAGCTGGGAGGCTGCCAGGCCGTAGTGGGGCACCATGCCGCCGCCGCTCTCCAGGCAGACCACCACCTGGTCCAGGTCCTTGCGGGCCTGGGTCAGGATGGCGGACACCTCTTCCCGCAGGTTTTCCACCCGGGAGGCGCGAATGTCGCCGTGAAAGCGCAGCACGAAGATGCGGCTGCGATCCGGGTCCGGCGGCGGGGAGGGCTTCTTGTCATCCTGTTTCCGGCCCAGTCGCCGCAGGCGCTGACCCAGGCCGCGGGGCGTCTTGAGATGCTCGCCCAGGGTCTTTTCCATGTCCCGGTAGCGCTGGTTGAGATGCCGGACGTTCAGGTGTTCCTGGCCCCGTTCCCGGGATCCGCCGGCGGCGGCGGTGATGCTGCCCAGCAGGATCAGGGCGGCCACCACGAAGGTGACCGCCTTGGCCAGGAACAGGCCGTACTCGTACAGGAATTCCATCAGTGCTCAGTCCCGATCAGGCTTCGCCCGTGGTGCCCAGGGTCTTCTCCACGAAGGCGTCGTATTTCTGCACGAACTCGTCGGGCAGCTCGTAGAAGGGCAGGGCGCCGGTCGGCAGTTCTTCCACCTGCCAGTTGGGCAGGCGTTCCACCGCGGCCTTGCCGCGATAATCCACGAAGTCGCCCCGCTCGCCGTGGCACATGAACACCGGCAGGGTCAGGGATTCGTAGACCCGGGTGATGTCCTTGCTGAACAGGTTGCCCGCCAGGAAATGATAGGGCGCATGCTGGGCGCCGGGCTGGCGGGTGGTGGCCACGCTGTACTCCAGCAGGCCCAGGTCGATGCGACGGGAACCCCAGGCCTTGTTGAGGAAGTAGCGGATCACGCTGCGCTTGGTCAGGGCGTTGAACAGGCCCTGGTTCCAGGGGCCCCGGGTGAGCAGGGTGTGCAGCCAGGGCATGCCCCGGGTGCTTTCCGGTGGGCCGTCCAGGCGGCCGGTACCCCGGAAGCCGGTGGGGCTGACCAGGGCCACGGTACGAAAATCGTCGGCGGATTCGGCGGCGGCCCGGGCCAGGAATTCCGAGCCCAGGGACAGGGCGATGGCATCGATGGGGCCGTCGCCCATCAGCCGGCGGATCTCCTGCACCATGGCATGAATGGCATCGGTCATGAGGCGGGGCGTGTAGGGCCGGTCGCTGCGGTCCGAGCCGCCGAAGCCGGGCAGATCCAGGGCAAAGACGGGCCGCAGGCGGCTGTAATGGTCATAGAGGGGTTTCATCTCGTAGGCGGAGCCGGCGGCATTCACGCTGTGGATGAGCAGCAGGGGTACGGTGTGCTGTGCCTCGGATTGGGCCGGGCCACCCTGGTAATAACAGAGCTGGCCCGCCTTGCTGTCCAGGGTGCGCCGTTCGCCGCTCAGGGCCGATGGCAGTGGGGACGGCGGGGCCTGGGTGCCGGTCTTGTCGGCAGCGCCCGTGACGGCCTGGGCAAACTGGATCGAGGGCTGTGACGTGATCGTCCTGGACATGGCGGCAACTCCTGCAGATGCGTTGACTGACCGAGGGGGGATCCCCTCATCAATGATCTTCTTGAAGTTTGGGAGTATCCATGGGTGCCGGGGGTTTCTCAAGCGACGTCGGCCAAAATCAGGGGAAGGGCTATAATCCTTGCGGCATGATCAACTTTTGATGGTTCATCAATCCCAGGAGGGTTTTCCATGCATCGTCAAATCCTGAATACCCTGATCACCCTGTCGATTCCGGGTCTGCTGATACTGGGTACGGCCCAGGCGGACCTGGGGCGCATCGCTCCGCCCGA
Organism: Ectothiorhodospira shaposhnikovii; assembly: GCF_016584105.1. GTDB lineage: Bacteria > Pseudomonadota > Gammaproteobacteria > Ectothiorhodospirales > Ectothiorhodospiraceae > Ectothiorhodospira > Ectothiorhodospira shaposhnikovii. The sequence continues at coordinate 66,377 of NZ_NRSM01000008.1, forward strand.
GGGGGCCTCGGTCTACTTCATCAGCCCGGCCGACGGTGATACGGTCACTTCGCCCTTTACCGTGCGCATGGGGCTCAAGGGTGCCGGCGTGGCCCCCGCCGGTGTGGATCGTCCCGATACCGGTCATCACCATCTGCTGGTCAACAAGGATCTGGACGCGGTGAATCTGGACATGCCGCTGCCGTTCACCGACCACACCCTGCATTTCGGCGGCGGGCAGACCGAGGCCGAGGTGAGCCTGCCGCCGGGCCGGCATACCCTGCAGTTGCTGTTCATGGATTATCGCCATGCCAGCTTTGATCCGCCGGTGGTGTCCGAGCAGATCACGGTGATCGTGGAGTAGGCGTAAGCCCGGATGGTTCTGCCGGATGGTTCTGATAGTATAACCGTCACAAAGGTGCGGCTCCCCGGTAGGGGAACATCACAATAAGGGCACGCTGAACACGTCCCCTTCCGTCACTCCCAGCTTCGCGGGAGTGACGGAGTTTCCAGTCCAGGGCTGGGTTTCCGCGTACGCGGGAATGACGTGTTTCAGAATCTCCACAACAGTGCCGCGCCGGACGGCTTCAACACCACCAAGGGAACACCATCCATGTATATCGGTACCACGCTGACCAATTTCATCATCGAGACCCAGCGCCAGTTCGAGGGGGCCACCGGCGAGTTCACCGGCCTTTTGAACGACATCGCGGTGGCCTGCAAGAAGATCTCCGATCTCGTCAACAAGGGGGATCTGGTGGGGGTGCTGGGCACCGCCGGGTCCGAGAATGTCCAGGGGGAGCAGCAGAAGAAGCTGGACATCATCTCCAATGAGATCTTCATCGAGGCCCTGGCCCACAACGGCCATGTGGCCGGCCTGGCCTCGGAGGAGATGGATGATGTCCATCACCTGCCGGAGCGAGCCCCCAGGGGCAAGTACCTGGTGCTGTTCGATCCCCTGGACGGTTCCTCCAATATCGACGTCAACGTCTCGGTGGGAACCATCTTCTCCATCCTCAAGGCCCCGCCAGGGGTGAAGAATCCTTCCAGGGAGGACTTCCTCAAGTCCGGCACCGAGCAGGTGGCCGCCGGTTACTGTCTCTATGGTCCTTCCACCATGATGGTGCTGACCACGGGGCGGGGCACCAACATGTTCACCCTGGACCGGGATTTCGGTGAATTCCTGCTCACCCATTCCAGCGTGCAGATCCCGGCGGATACCCAGGAATTTGCCATCAACACCTCCAACATGCGGTTCTGGGAGGCGCCGGTGAAGCGTTATATCGGCGAGTGCCTGGAAGGCAAGGACGGTCCTCGTGGCAAGGACTTCAACATGCGCTGGATCGCCTCCATGGTGGCCGAGGTGCATCGCATCCTCACCCGGGGCGGCATCTTCATGTACCCCATGGATACCAAGATCCAGGCCAAGGGCCAGGGCGGCAAGTTGCGTCTGATGTACGAGGCCAATCCCATGGGCTTCATCATCGAGCAGGCCGGAGGCGCCGCCACCACGGGACGGGAGCGCATCATGTCCCTGAACCCCGAGGACATCCACCAGCGGGTGCCGGTGGTGCTGGGGTCGCGCAACGAGGTGGAGCGGGTGACCGCCTATCACCACGAATGATGTCATCGGGACCCGGCTTTTGCCGGGTCCCGCCGTTTTGGGGAACATCCACCGTAGCGGCCCCGGGCGGGCCAGGAGGTTGCCATGAACCCTGTTCGATCGTTCACGTTCATCCCGGTGGTGGTGCTGGTCGCGCTGTCCGCCTGGAGCGCCGCACCGGCCCAGGAAGCCCGTCTGGACCCAGGCATGGTCAACCCGGGCTGGGTTGAACCGCCGCCCTGGTTCCATGAGTCCTTTCTGGATATCCGGGAAGACGTTCAGGAGGCCACGGATGCCGGTCGGCGACTCATGCTGTATTTCTATCAGGACGGTTGTCCCTACTGTGAAAAGCTGGTGCGGGACAATTTCGGCCAGCGCGACATCGCCGACCTGACCCGGCGGCATTTCAACGTCATTGCCATCAACATGTGGGGGGATCGTGAAGTCACCGACATGGCCGGGCACGACACCACGGAGAAGGATTTTGCCCGGGATCTGAATGTCCAGTTCACCCCCACCCTGCTGATGTTCAACGAGGAGTTCCAGGTGGTCGGGCGGATCAACGGCTATTTCGAGCCCCACCGCTTCCGTGCGGCGCTGTCCTGGATCGGGGAGCGGAGGGAAGACGACATCAGCTTCCAGGCGTATTTCGAGCAACTGTCGCCGGAGCCCGCCACGGGGGTGCTGCATGCCCGCGACGGCTGGCTGCAGCCGCCCCATGATCTGGCCGCGGCCCTGAAGGAGGATGACCGGCCCCTGCTGGTGCTGTTCGAGCAGACCCAGTGCTCCGCCTGCGATGAGCTGCATCTGGATATCCTGGCCCGGCCTGACAGCGAGGCGCTGCTGGCCCGGTTCCAGGTGGCGCAGATCGATGTCGCCGGCCGTGACAGGGTCATCACCCCCGAGGGCGAGCAGACCAGCGCGGCGGCCTGGGCACGGGACAGCGGCGTGCTCTACACCCCCACGCTGGCCTTCCATACCGCCGAGGACGGCGAGGTGATCCGGGCCGAAGGCTATCTGCGGACCTTCCATGTGCAGTCCCTCATGGAATACGTGCTCACCGGTGCCTACCGGGACGAGCCGGAGCTGCAGCGCTACCTGGACCGGCGTGCCCAGTCCCTCTATGAGCAGGGGATCGAGGTGGATCTGATGGACTGATTCTGCCCGGGCTGCATCGGTCCCCCGCCTTGAGTTACCCTAGCGGGTCATCCAGTCGTCAAGCCGGGAGTCTGCATCTTGGTCAAGGGAACCCTCTTCATCGTGTCCGCACCCTCCGGGGCCGGCAAGACCAGCCTGGTGGCTGCCCTGCTGGAGGCCCGTCCGGATCTGGTGGTGTCCGTCTCCCACACCACCCGTCCGCCCCGGCAGGGGGAGTTGGACGGCACCCATTATCACTTCGTCAATGCGGAGCAGTTCCTGGGCATGATCGAGGACAAGGCCTTTCTGGAGCATGCCAGGGTCTTTGACCATTATTACGGCACGTCCCGGGCCGCGGTGGAGGCGGAACTGGATCAGGGCCGGGACGTGATCCTGGAGATCGACTGGCAGGGCGCCCAGCAGGTCCGCCAGCTGATGCCCGATTGTCAGTCCATCTTCATCATTCCGCCTTCCCGGGACACCCTGCGTGCCCGGCTCCAGGCCCGGGGCAAGGACAGCGCCGCCGTGATCGAACGGCGTATGCAGGACGCGGTCAAAGAAATGACCCACTATGTGGAATACGACTACCTGGTGGTCAACGACCGTTTCGAAGATGCCCTGGCGGACCTGAAGGCCATCTTTACCGCCAATCGGCTGCGCATGTGGCCCCAGCACCACAGCAAACGGGCGTTGCTGAGCGAATTGCTGGCATCCCGGTGTCCGAACCCCTAATATTGAACGTTTTCCCGCCGTTTTTTCAGGAGTACTGCCGGCCATGGCACGAGTGACCGTAGAAGACTGTCTCGACAACGTGGAAAACCGTTTCCATCTGGTACTGGTGGCCGCCAAGCGCGCCCGTCAGCTTGCCGGAGGCACCAACCCCCAGGTGGACTGGGAAAACGACAAGCCCACCGTGGTTGCCCTGAGGGAGATCGCCGCCGGTCTGGTGGGGCCGGAAGTCCTGGACGAAGTGGCCGCCCGTGACCACGCCGCGCAGTCCAAGATCAGTGACGAGGAGGTCAACTCGGAGATCTAGCCCCGTCTGCGGATTGCTCCGGGAACCGCAACAGGGCCACTCCGCGTGACAGCCGCCATGGTCGAGAGCGCCCCCACCCCCACGATACCCAGCCCGCAGCCGTTGGATTCCACCCGATTCATGGCCGGCGACCTGTGCGCGTATCTGGAATGCTATCTGGAGCCGGAGCAGATCAAGGAAGTCTATCGGGCCTATCTGTTCGGAGCGGAGGCCCACGAAGGCCAGACCCGTCAGAGCGGCGAGCCCTACATCTTCCATCCCCTGGCCGTGGCCAAGACCATGGCCGAGATGCGGATGGACTACAAGAGCATCATCGCCGCCATCCTCCATGACGTCATGGAGGATACCCACATCAGCAAGGAACGCATCATCGAGGAGTTCGGCGAGGACGTGGCCGAACTGGTGGACGGCGTTTCCAAGCTCACCCACCTCAAGTTTCGCTCCAAGGCCGAGGCCCAGGCCGAGAATTTCCGCAAGATGATGCTGGCGATCACCCGCGACCTGCGGGTGATCCTGGTGAAGCTGGCCGACCGTCTGCACAACATGCGCACCCTGGGCGCACTGCGGCCGGACAAGAGCCGGCGGGTGGCCCGGGAGACCCTGGATATCTACGCCCCCATCGCCCAGCGTCTGGGCATGAATGCCATTCGTCGGGAACTGGAACTGCTCGGTTTTGCCGCTCACTATCCCATGCGCCACAAGGTGCTGGATGCCGCGGTCAAGAAATCCCGGGGCCATCGCAAGGAGGTGATGCAGAAGATCGAGACCGCCATCTGCGGTCGCATGGAGGAAGTGGGGATCGAGGCCCGCATCGTCGGCCGGGAAAAGAACCTCTACAGCATCTACCGCAAGATGAAGCAGAAGCGTCTGTCCTTCTCGGAGGTCTATGACGTCTTCGCCATCCGCATCATCGTCGCCGACGTGGATACCTGTTACCGGGCCCTGGGGGTGGTGCACAACCTCTACAAGCCGGTGCCGGGGCGCTTCAAGGACTACATCGCCATTCCCAAGGCCAACGGCTATCAGAGCCTGCACACGGTGCTGTTCGGGCCTCACGGCATCCCCATCGAGGTGCAGATCCGCACCGAGGAGATGGACCGGGTGGCCGAGACCGGCATCGCCGCCCACTGGCTCTACAAGGCCGGGGACCGGCATTCCGCCACCGCCCAGGATCGGGCTCGGGAGTGGCTCAAGGGGGTGCTGGAGATCCAGCAGGCCGCCGGCAACTCCATGGAGTTCCTGGAAAACGTCAAGGTGGACCTGTTCCCCGAGGAGGTCTACATCTTCACCCCGCAGGGAGACATCATGGAGCTGCCCCGGGGCGCCACCGTGGTGGACTTCGCCTATGCCGTACATTCCGACGTGGGCAACACCTGCGTGGCGGCCAAGATCGACCGTCGTCTGGCACCGCTTTCCACCCCGCTGGAGAGTGGTCGCACGGTCCAGATCATCACCGCCCCCGGTGCCCGCCCCAATCCCGCTTGGCTGAACTTCGTGGTCACCGGCAAGGCCCGCACGGCTATCCGCCATTACCTCAAGAACCTGCAGCAGGACGAGGCGATCAGTCTCGGCCGCCGTCTATTGGAAAAGGCCCTCTCGGTTTACGAACTGGCCCTGGAGCAGGTACCCGAGGAGCGCCTGCGGGCGCTGCTGGATGAGCTGCATCTGCCCGATATCAATGCCTTGCTGGCGGATATCGGCCTGGGTAATCGCATGGCCGCGTTGGTGGGGCGACGTCTGTCCGTGTCGGAAGACGAAGGCGCAGCCATGGAAACCGCGCCGGCGGGCATGGGGCTTCCCTTGGCCGTGAAGGGCACCGAAGGCATGGTGCTGTCCTTTGCCAAGTGCTGCAATCCCATTCCCGGTGACCCCATTGTCGGAGTCATGAGTACCGGGCGCGGCCTGGTGGTTCACAGGGAACAGTGCCGCAATGTTGTTGATTACCGGGACAAGCCGGACAAATGGATCACGGTGGAATGGGCGCCGGACGGTGCTCAGGAGTATGCCGCCAGCGTGCGTATCCAGACCGCCAACAAGCGGGGTGTGCTGGCCAGCCTGGCGGCGGGGATCTCGGACATGGGCTCCAATATCGAGCATGTTTCTTTCGACGAACGGGATGGTCATGCCACCACCATCACTTTCACCCTGAGCGTCCGCAACCGCAAGCATCTGGCGGACATCATGCGCCGCCTGCGGCGTATCCCCGAGGTTCTTCGTATTGCCCGCGCCAAGGGCTGAAACAGCTAATGTGTCGGCCGTGGATCGGGGGGCCGGGTTTTACATCCTGGCCCCGTTAGCCGGTCGTTAGCCCGTTACTCGCTACTGACGGTGCTTCTGGCAGCCCCTGCCGGTTTTTTGAAGGTTTTCTTGGCGCGGGGGCCGGTGCTACCGCCTCCGGGGCCGGATCTGGGTTGTCTGGCTCCGCGGTTCTGACGGGGATTGCCGCGGGCCTCGGAGGAGGCCGGTTTCTCGCCGCCGGAGATCTGATTGACGGGGGCCAGAGAGATCTCCAGTTCAATGATTTCGTCCCACTGTTCCTCGGTGCGCTGGTTATCGGGAATTGCCAGCAGGCTCTGCAGGCGTCGACGGGGGGAAATGGCTTGAGAGGAATCGTTCATGGCTAGGGCATCATGCGGTTGTGTGCCGAAGGCGCTTCGGAAAAAGGCTTGAACAGGGTCAGGATGTCTGTCACGGCGCTGTACTCCTAGGTCAGGGGAATATCCAAGATCAGGCGCGGGCCTTGTCGATGAGTTGTCCCGCAATTTCAAGAATGTCATCGAAGTTGCGGGCATTTTCGCCGACCACGACGAAACGGCCGTCAACCACCAGGGTGGGAACGCTGTTGATGCCAAAGCGGGTCTGCAGACGATCGTTGCGGGCCACCTGGGCGCGGACATGGGAGGCGTTGAACACCTGGCGAAATGCCTCGGTATCCACGTCCCTTTCCGCCAGCCAGTCCATGATGGCGGTTTCGGTGAACAAGGGTTCCCGGTTCACGCCGACCGCGTCGAACACCGCCTGATCCAGTTCTCCGGCCAGGCCGGCCTCTTCCAGGGCCAGGGCCAGGCGGGCCAGATTGGCCCAGGCGGCGCGGTTGAAGGAGATGGGGATGCGCCGGAAGGTCACGTCATCGGGCAGTTCCGCCAGCCAGGGTTTCATCACCCGGGCCAGTTGGCCGCAGAAGGGGCATCCGTAGGAAAAGAATTTGGCCAGTTCGATCTTGCCCTCGGGGGCTTCCGATTGAGGGCGGGCGATGGCGCGCCAGTCCTGACCTTCCACCAGGCTGGCCAGTGCATTGGGCGCCAGGGCCGCCCCCAGTCCACCGGCAAGCAATTGGTTGAAACGGCGTCGGGTCAGGGACATGGTATCGCTCCTGGGGCTGGGTTGATCGTGCAAGGATTCAGCAGTTTTCGTCATCAACTGTAACGGTGCCCGTCAGAGGGCTGGCACTGGAACCCGGACGGGACCGGGTCTGACCGGGAGATTCTGTTGACAGGGATGCCGGTGTTACCGGCGCGCAGGTTCATGGCTGCGCAGTGCCGCCAGTGCGGCAATACAACTCTACCCGCCCAGGGAGGCCGGGCTGTATCACCATCAAGTCATGGACTCGAAGGGCAGGTTATTCATGGTTCCTTGTCCGAGGCCTTTCAAGGCCTGACCGGCATGTCCGTCGGATCGTCAGACGCAAGGCCGGGAGGCGATTGGTGACGATTATAATGGCTTTGCGAAAGATTTGCCTGTTTTCGCTCCCGCAAGGCTCAACCCTGGCTGATCTGTATCAATCGTGCAATGAACAACAGGCTCAGCAGCAGCCAGCCGACCGGGTAGGGGAACATCCCCACATACCAGGCAGTCAATGTGCCCAGCAACAGGGCGCCGATGATCAGCAACGGAATGTCCATGGGAAGGTCTCCTGTGCTCGTTATGATTGGAGCGTGTCCGAGCAGGCGTTGTTCCCCGTGGCCCCTACATTACCTCCATGGAGTCCCATGTCAGTCATTCTTGGCTTCGCTATTGTCATTGCCCTGGTCCTGGTTTCGGGCGTGGGTCTGCTGCTCCTCCGGCTATGGTTGCTGCGGGCTTTTCGCATCCAGGCCCGCTCTTGGGTGACCCAACCCCAGTCCCTGGGGCTTTTTCCCGAGCGACGCCGGATCACCACTCGCCGGCACAAGGCATTGGCCGCCTCGTTTTTTCTTCCCCATGTCGGGGCCCCGGTCGTGGTTATGGTGCATGGCTGGGGTGCCAACAGTTCCCATCTGCTGCACATGGTGCCCCGGGTGCTGGCCGAAGGGTTGAATACGGTGGTCTTTGATGCCCGCTGCCATGGACTGAGCGATGATGACGGTTTTGCCTCCCTGCCGCGCTTCGCGGAAGATGCGGAGGCCGTCATGGAGGTTCTGCGTCGGCGAGGATATGGGGATATCATCCTGCTGGGACATTCCGTGGGTGCCGGTGCGGTACTGCTGGTGGCTTCCAGAACCCCGAATCTGCGAGCGGTGATCAGCCTGTCCGCCTTTTCACATCCGGAGCCGATGATGAACGGCTGGCTGGTGGAACGGGGTATCCCCCTTCGTCCCTGGGGGGGAATCATCAATCGCGGCGTGGAATGGTTTATCGGTCACCGTTTCAATGATATTGCCCCCCAAACCACGGTATCCCTGGTCCAGGCGCCTTTACTGCTGGTGCATGGTGAGGACGACGATGTGGTCCCTCCGTGTCATCTGCGGGTTCTTGCCGGCGCGAATCCCCGTGCCACAGTGCTGACCCTGCCGGGTGTGGGGCACAATGACCCCGAGGGGTTTGCCCGTCATTCCGATCTGATCATGAACTGGCTCAGACCCTATCTGCCATGTCGTTCCCCCCTGAAGGACATCCATTCCCGTGACACTGGAACTGTTTGATCTTGCCCTGATCGTGATCGCCGCCTTTGTGGCCGGCATCATCAACGCCCTGGCAGGGGGAGGGAGCTTTCTCACCCTGCCGGCCCTGGTCTTTACCGGCGTGCCCCCGGTGGCCGCCAACGCCACCGGCACGGCGGCGCTGTTGCCCGGTTATCTGGCCAGCGCCTGGGCCTACCGGGATCTGATCCAGGCACCCCGGGGGATGACGGTGCTGGGGGTGGTGCTCATCGGCACGGCGGGGGGCGCGGTGGGTGCCTTGCTGCTGCTGGCGACCTCCAACGAGGCCTTCCGGGTGATCGTGCCCTGGCTGCTGCTCTTTGCCACCCTGCTGTTTGCCTTCGGGCCGCGCCTGAACCAGTACCTGGCGCGACGCAGCCACGGCACCGGCGGCTTCTGGGGGCGACTCGGCGTGCTGGGCGTGTGCGGCTACGGCGGCTATTTCAACGGCGGCATGGGCATTGTCATGCTGGCCATGTTCCGCCTGCTGGGGGTCAATGACCTGAACGTGGCCAACGGCCTGAAAAACCTGCTCTCCGCCGTGCTCACCCTGATGGCGGTGGTCATCTATGCCTGGGGCGGTGCCATCTCCTGGCCCGAGATCCCCCCCATGGCCCTGGCGGCGGTCCTGGGCGGCCTGGCCGGCGCCCGCATCGGCCGGGTACTGCCGCCGGCGCTCCTGCGCAACGGCATCGTGGTGGTCGGCGCGGTGACCACGGTGCTGTTCTTTTTACAGTGATTCGACGTCAAACCGCGGCCTACCACCCGATCGCCCCCGGCAGCCACAGCACGATCCCCGGGAACAGGATCAGCAGCCCCAGGGCCAGCAGCTGGATGATCACGAAGGGGATCGCCCCCCGGTAGATGTCCGCGGTTCGTATTCCCCTGGGCGCCACTCCCTTCATGAAGATCAGTGACCACCCGAAGGGCGGCGTCAGGAACGAGGTCTGCAGGTTCATGGCGATGAGGATGGCAATCCACACCATGGAGAATTCCGGATAGCCGGCCAGGAAGGGCATGAACAGGGGCACGGCGATGTAGGTGATCTGGATCCACTCCAGGAAGAACCCCAGCAGGAAGATCAGCAGCATCATGAACAGCAGGGTGCCGTAGGGGCCGCCGGGCACCCAGTCGAACATGGCCTCCACCAGGAATTCCCCATCCAGCCCCCGGAACGCCAGGGCAAACACCTGGGAGGCGATCAGCACGAAGAACACCATGGCGGTGATGCGCACCGTGATGATCAGTGCCTCATTGAACACCGGCAGGCTCAGACGGCGCATCAGCGCCGCCACCACCACCGCGCCCACGGCCCCCACGGCGGCGGCTTCGGTGGGGGCGGCGATGCCGCCGATGATGGCCCCCAACACCGCCCCCACCAGGGCCAGGGGCGGCAGTACCGAGGTGAAAAGATCCTTCCAGAGCTGGGCCTTGCTCATGGTGGCCCGTTCCGCGGCGTCAATGGCCGGTACGTCCGCCGCGTTGTACCAGGCCAGGAACAGGAGGTAGAGCACGTAGAGTCCGGACAGCAGCAGGCCCGGCACCAGGGCGGCGGCGAACAGGCTGCCCACGGACAGGTTCATGGTATCCGCCAGCACCAGCAGTACCAGACTGGGGGGGATGATCTGCCCCAGGGTGCCCGAGGCACAGATGGTGCCGCAGGCCACCGACGGCTTGTAGCCCCGTCGGATCAGGGTGGGCAGGGCCATGAGGGTGAGGGTGACGATGGCCGCCCCGACGATGCCCGTGGCCGCACCCATGAGCACGCCCACCAGGATCACCGCCAGGGCCATGCCGCCGGGCAGGGCGCCGCTGGCATGGCCGATCACTTCCAGCATGCGTTCCGCCACCCGGGTCTTGTCCAGCATCACCCCCATGAACACGAACAGCGGGATGGCCAGCAGGGTGTAGTTGGTGATGGTGCCGAAGATGCGCGAGGGCAGCAGCTCGAACAGCCAGCCCTCGAACCCGATGAAGCCGAACACGAACCCCACGGCGGCAATGGCGAAGGCCACCGGCATCCCCGTGAGCACCAGGATGAAAAAGGCGCCCACCATCATCAGCGCGATGTACTCAAGGGGCATGGGCAATCCTCCGGCGGGACCCGGGGCGACGGTAATGGAACAGCAGGCGGCGGCCGATGCTCAGGGTCTGCCGCAGGGCCTCGCTGATGATGAGGGCAAAGCCCAGCAGGATCATGGCCTTGGGCAGGAACAGCCAGGGCATGCCGCCGGCGTTGGGCGAGCCCTCGCCGCGTACATAGGAGATGCTGACGAAGGGCCAGGTGTAGAACAGGATCAGGGCCGCGATGGGGATGGCCGCCAGCACCATGGTGATGCCGTTGAGCCACAGCCTGCCCACGCGGCTCAGGCGATGGGAAAAGACGTCCACCCGAACGTGTTCATCGGAACGCATGGCATAGGCGATGCCGGTCATCACGCTCAGGGAGAGCAGATACCACTCCAGTTCCTGCAGCCACACGGCGCCGGTGCCGAAGGCGTAGCGGGCGGTCATGTTGCCGAAGATCAGCAGGATCATGGCGGCCATGGCGATGGCCGAGATTCCACCGGCCAGGCTGGTGATCCGGTACAGCACACGCTCGAAGCGAAGGAGGAGGCGGGACATGACGATCTCCGATGATCCCGTCAGTGGGTCGGAGGAGCCCCACCCTGAGGGCAGCAGGGCTCCGGAGCAGGGCTCAGGCCAGGATCTTTCCTCCCAGGTCCCGGATTTGGGTCTGGAAAGCCGTTTCCGAGTTCTGCTGCCAGCGGTCATGGCGGGCCTTGAAGCGGAAATAGCTCTCGTGCACCTTGCGCACCAGGGGATCCCTGGCGGCCCGGTCGCCGAGGATATCCCGGGTGGCTTCCAGCAGGGCCTGGATCACATCGTCGGGCAGCGGGCCGAACTGCACCCCGTGATTGGTCACCAGATCGTCCAGGGCATCGGCGTTTCTGGCCTCGAGCCAGGTGTGGGAGGTGATGTTGCAGGCCGCGGCGGCGTTGCGCATGATGGCCTGCAGATCCTTGGGCAGGGACTCCCAGGCACGGCGGTTGACCACCACCTCGGTACTGGTGGCCGGCTCGTGCCAGCCGGAGGAATAGTAGAACTTGGCGGCCCGGTGCAGCCCCAGTTCGCGATCGGAGTAGGGGCCCACCCACTCCGCCGCGTCGATGGCACCCCGCTCCAGGGCGGCAAACAGCTCGCCGCCCGGCAGCAGGCGGGCATTGGCGCCGATGGCGTTGTAGATGTCTCCGGCCAGTCCCGGCATGCGGATGTTCAGGCCGCGGAAATCCCGCAGACCCTCGACCGGGCGCCGGAACCAGCCCACCGGCTGCACCCCGGTGCAGCCCACCACCAGGGGGACCAGGTCAAAGGGCTTGTAGACTTCCTCGTACAGCTCATAGCCGCCTCCCTCGTTGAGCCAGGCGTTGTGACCCTGGAAGGTCATGCCGAAGGGTACGGTGGTGAAATACTGGGCGGCGAAGGATTTGCCGGCCCAGTAATAGGCGCAGCCGTGATTGAGCTGGACCTGGCGTCCGGAGGAAGCGGCATCGAAGCCCTCGAAGGCGGGCACCAGTTCATTGGCGGAATAGACCCGGATGCGGATACGGCCATTGGACATCTCCTCCACCCGTCGGGCGAAGTCGGTGGCGCTGCCGGGGCCGGTCTGGAAGAAGGGCAGGCCGGCGGGCCAGGTGGTGGTCATGCGCCAGTTGAAACGCTCCTGGGCCTTGACGATGGCCGGTGCCCCGATGATGGCGGCCCCGGTGGCCACGGCGGTGCCGGCCTTGAGAAAATCACGACGCTTGATGGACATGGCCTTGATGCTCCTCGGTGGTGGGTTCATTGTGATGTTGTTTTTGGAATATGAACCAAACCTGTTGTGCGTGACAACCTTGAGTCCGGCTGACGGCTTGTTCAGCGCTCCCCTAGATTGCCGAGGCTTCGAGCAGACGCTCGATATCCCCCGCGATGGATTCCGGCACCACATTGGGGCCATAGCGCCGGACGGCCTGGCCGTTACGATCCACCAGAAACTTGGTGAAATTCCACTTGATGGCCTGCGTGCCCAGCAGACCGGGCGCGGCGGCCTTGAGGTGGCGGAACAGGGGATGGGCGTCGGCGCCGTTGACCTCCACCTTGGCAAACATCGGAAAGCTCACCCGGAAGCTTGTGGCGCAGAATTCGGCAATCTGGGCATCACTGCCCGGTTCCTGATTGCCGAATTGATTGCAGGGAAAGCCCAGCACATCAAACCCGCGGTCGTGGAAACGATCCTGCAGCGACTGCAGGCCGCTGTATTGCCTGGTGAAACCGCAACGGCTGGCCACGTTGACGATGAGCAGCACCCTCCCGGTGAAATCAGCCAGGAGTCGGGGCTGGCCCTGGATGTCGGTGGCTTCGAACGTATAGAGAGTCCCTGGGGAGGTGGCCATGGCGTGTGCTCCGGCGGTGGTGGGGGCGGGATTTTTTGCAGAGTATCTTGAGCCCGGAACGAAAAAAAGCCCGGCATTGCCGGGCTTTTTCCACTGCTCGATAGGGCCTTTCCCATCACCGGGGCAGGTCGGAACTCCCCATCAGCCATTCGTCCACCGCCCGGGCGCACTGACGCCCTTCGCGGATGGCCCAGACCACCAGGGACTGGCCGCGGCGCATGTCGCCAGCGGCGAATACGCCGTCCACGCTGGTGTGGTAGGCCTTGGCTCCCTCGGTCACGCCCTTGACGTTACCTCGGGCGTCCAGCTCCAGGCCGGATTCCTGCTGCAGCTGGGCCAGCATGCCTTCCTGCACCGGGTGCACGAAGCCCATGGCCAGCAGCACCAGATCGCAGCGGATTTCCCGCTCGGTGCCCGGCACTTCGCTCATCTGGAAACGGCCCTGGGCATCCTTTTCCCACTTCACCGTCGCCACCCGGGCAGCCTTGACCCGGCCATGGCCGTCGTCGATGAAGGCCTTGGTGGCCACGTTCCATTCCCGGGTGCAACCCTCTTCCTGGGAACTGGAGGTGCGCATGCGGTTGGGCCAGTTGGGCCAGGTCAGGCCCTTGTTCTCCTTTTCAGGCGGTTTGTCCAGGATCTCCACCTGGGTGACATGGACCGCCCCATGGCGGTTGGAGGTGCCGATGCAGTCGGAACCGGTGTCGCCGCCGCCGATGACCAGCACGTGCTTGTCCTGGGCGCTGATGAAGTCCTCGTCGGGCACGAACACGCCCTGGACCCGCTTGCTGTTGCGGGTGAGGAAATCCATGGCGAAGTGCACGCCCTGCAGTTCACGGCCGGGCACCGGCAGATCCCGGGGTTTCTCGGAGCCGCCCGCCAGCACCACCGCGTCGAACTCCGCCTGCAGCTTCGATACCGGAATGTCCACGCCGATGTGGGTCTGGGTGTGGAACTGCACCCCTTCCGTGCGCATCTGCGCGATGCGGCGGTCGATGTGGCCCTTGTCCAGCTTGAAGTCGGGAATGCCGTAACGCAGCAGGCCGCCGATGCGATCCGCCTTCTCGAACACTTCCACGTGGTGACCGGCGCGGGCCAGTTGCTGGGCCGCCGCAAGGCCTGCGGGGCCGGAGCCCACCACCGCCACCCGCTTGCCGGTGCGGCGCTGGGCCACCTGGGGCCGGATCCAGCCTTCTTCCCAGGCCCGGTCGACGATGGAGCACTCGATGGTCTTGATGGTCACCGGGGTGTCGTCGATGTTCAGGGTGCAGGCGGCCTCGCAGGGAGCGGGGCAGATGCGGCCCGTGAACTCGGGGAAGTTGTTGGTGGAATGCAGCACCTCGATGGCCTGCTTCCAGTCATCCTTGTACACCAGGTCATTCCAGTCCGGAATGATGTTGTTCACCGGGCAGCCCTGATGACAGAAGGGAATGCCGCAATCCATGCAGCGGGCCCCCTGCTCGCGCACCTGGTCCACGTTCAGCGGGATGACGAACTCCCGATAGTGAACGATACGGTCACTCACCGGCGCATAGCGCCGGTCGCGGCGTGCAAATTCCAGGAATCCGGTTGGCTTACCCATGAGCGGCGCTCCCCTCAAGCGGCTGGTTGGCGGTCAGTGGTCGGTTGGCACCCGGCGGACGGGCCTTCTGGGCCTGAAGCTCTTCCAGGGCACGGCGGTAATCCACCGGCATCACCTTGACGAAGCGGGGCAGGAAGTTGTCCCAGTCCGCCAGGATGCGCTTGGCCTGGGCCGAGCCGGTGTAGGCCAGATGACGCTCGATGAGGGTCTTCAGACGCCGGGCATCGTGGTTGGTCATGTCGTGGCTCAGGTCCACCCGGCCGTGGGTCTCCAGATCCCCGCCCTGGTGATCCAGGGCTTCCAGGGCATCGTCCTCGGCGGCGATGGGCTCCAGTTCCACCATGGCCAGGTTGCAGCGCTGGGCAAAATCACCGTCCTCGTCCAGCACATAGGCCACCCCGCCGGACATGCCGGCGGCGAAATTGCGGCCGGTACGACCCAGGCACACCATGATGCCGCCGGTCATGTACTCGCAGCCGTGGTCGCCCACGCCTTCCACCACGGCGGTGGCGCCGGAGTTGCGCACGCAGAAACGCTCACCGGCCACGCCGCGGAAGAACACCTCACCATTGATGGCGCCGTAGAGCACCGTGTTGCCGACGATGATGTTGTCCTCGGCCCGGTCGATGGCGGCATGGGCCGGCGGATAGATGATGATGCGGCCGCCGGAAAGGCCCTTGCCCACGTAGTCATTGGCCTCGCCTTCCATCTCCAGGGTCACGCCCTTGGCCAGCCAGGCGCCGAAGGACTGGCCACCGGTGCCATGGGCCTTGATGTGGATGGTGTCATCCGGCAGGCCGGCATGACCATGGCGGGCCGCCACCTGACCGGAGAGCATGGTGCCCACGGTGCGGTGGAAGTTGCGGATCCGGGTTTCGATCTTCACCGGCTTGCCCTCGGTCAGGGCCGGCTGGGCCTGCCGGATCAGTTCGTGATCCAGGGCCTTGTCCAGACCGTGATCCTGGGTCTCGGTGTTGTAGATGGCCACCTCGGCCGGCACCTGGGGCCGGGCCAGCAGGCGGGTGTAGTCCAGACCCTGGGCCTTCCAGTGGCTGATGGCCTTGCGCATCTCCAGCAGGTCGGAACGCCCGATCATCTCGTTCATGGTGCGGAAGCCCAGCCTGGCCATCAGGCGGCGGACTTCCTCGGCTACGAAGAAGAAGTAGTTGATGACGTATTCCGGCTTGCCGGTGAATTTCTTGCGCAGTTCCGGGTCCTGGGTGGCCACGCCCACCGGGCAGGTGTTCAGATGGCACTTGCGCATCATGATGCAGCCTCCCACGATCAGCGGCGCGGTGGCGAAGCCGAACTCATCGGCCCCCAGCAGGGCGCCGATGACCACGTCGCGACCGGTGCGCAGACCGCCGTCCACCTGCAGGGCCACGCGGCCCCGCAGACGGTTGAGTACCAGGGTCTGCTGGGTCTCGGCCAGGCCGATTTCCCAGGGACTGCCGGCGTGCTTGATGGAGGTCAGCGGGCTGGCCCCGGTGCCGCCGTCGTAACCGGCGATGGTGATGTGGTCCGCATGGGCCTTGGAGACGCCGGCGGCCACGGTGCCCACGCCCACCTCGGAGACCAGCTTCACGGAGATGCGGGCCTTGGGATTGGCGTTCTTGAGGTCGTGGATCAGCTGCGCCAGGTCCTCAATGGAATAGATGTCGTGGTGGGGCGGCGGCGAGATCAGGCCCACGCCGGGGGTGGAATGACGCACCCGGGCGATCTGGGCATTGACCTTGTGGCCGGGCAGCTGGCCGCCCTCGCCGGGCTTGGCCCCCTGGGCGATCTTGATCTGGATGTCGTCGGCATTCACCAGGTACTCGGTGGTGACGCCGAAGCGGCCGGAGGCCACCTGCTTGATGGCGGAACGTTCCGGGTTCATGGAACCGTCCGCCAGGGGCAGGAATCGCTCCGGTTCCTCGCCGCCCTCGCCGGTGTTGGACTTGCCGCCGATGGCGTTCATCGCCTTGGCCAGGGTGGAATGGGCCTCATAGGAGATGGAGCCGAAGGACATGGCGCCGGTGGCGAAGCGCTTGACGATCTCGGCCGCCGGTTCCACCTCGTCCAGGGGGATTTCGGTGCCGGCGAACTTGAAGTCCATCAGCCCGCGCAGGGTCAGCAGGCGCTCGGACTGCTCGTCGATGAGCCGTGAGAACTCGGCAAAACTCCCGGCGTCGTTGGCGCGGGTGGCATGCTGCAGTCTGGCGATGCTGTCCGGGGTCCAGATGTGGTCCTCGCCGCGGATGCGGAAGGCGTAGTCGCCGCCCACGTCCAGCTGCTTGCGGTAGATCTCCGCGTTGCCGTAGGCCTGACGGTGCCAGCGCACCGCCTCTTCGGCCACCTGGGGCAGACCGATGCCTTCGATCTTGCTGTGGGTGCCGGAGAAGTACTGGTCCACGAACGGCGTGTTGAGGCCGATGGCATCAAAGATCTGGGCGCCGCAATAGGACTCCAGGGTGGAGATGCCCATCTTGGACATGACCTTGAGCAGGCCCTTGCCGACGGCCTTGATATAGCGCTTCTGGGCCTCTTCGAAGCTCAGGCGCTCCGGCAGGCGCGGCAGCATGGACTGGATGGTGTCGAAGGCCAGGTAGGGGTTGATGGCCTCGGCGCCGTAGCCTTCCAGGGTGGCGAAGTGATGCACTTCCAGGGCGGCGCCGGTCTCCACCACGATGCCCGAGGCGGTGCGCAGCCCCTTCTCGATCAGGTGATGATGCACGGCCGAGGTGGCCAGCAGCATGGGGATTGGGATCCGGTCCCGGTTGGTGTCGCGGTCGGACAGAATGAGGATGTTGAAGCCATCCAGTACCGCCTGTTCCGCCTGGGAACACAGGCGGTCCAGGGCGGCGCCCATGCCCTCGGCGCCTTCGGCGGCGGGGTAGCACACGTCCAGGGTGTGGGTGCGGAAGGCACCGCCGGAGTGGTATTCGATGTGACGGATGCGCTCCAGGTCCTGATTGGTCAGCACCGGCTGGGGGGTCTCCAGGCGCCAGTGCCGGCCGGCCTCGTTGATGCCCAGCAGGTTGGGACGGGGACCGATCATGCACACCAGCGACATCACCAGTTCCTCGCGGATCGGGTCGATGGGCGGGTTGGTCACCTGGGCGAAATTCTGCTTGAAATAGGTGGACAGGTGCTTGGGCCGGGCCGACAGCACCGAGGGCGGGTTGTCAGCGCCCATGGAGCCCACCGCTTCCTGGCCGGTGAGGACCATGGGGGTGAGCAGGAACTTCAGGTCTTCCTGGGTATAGCCGAAGGCCTGCTGGTGATCCAGCAGGGTGGCGTCATCGGGGGCCATGGGGCCGACGCCGGTGGGCAGGTCTTCCAGGCGGATCTGGGTCTTCTTCAGCCACTCGCCGTAGGGACGGGCCTCGGCCAGCTGGGTCTTGATCTCGTCGTCGCTGATGATGCGGCCTTCTTCCAGGTCGATCAGCAGCATTCTGCCCGGCTGCAGGCGCCACTTCTTGACGATCTGCTCTTCGGGGATGTCCAGCACGCCCATTTCCGATCCCAGGATCACCAGGTCATCCTTGGTGACCAGGTAACGGGCGGGACGCAGGCCGTTGCGGTCCAGGGTGGCGCCGATCTGGCGGCCGTCGGTGAAGGCCATGGCGGCGGGGCCGTCCCAGGGCTCCATCAGGGCCATGTGGTACTCATAGAAGGCGCGGCGCTTCTCGTCCATCAGGGTGTTGCCGGACCAGGCCTCGGGGATGAGGATCATCATGGCATGGGCCAGGGAGTAACCTCCCATCACCAGCAGTTCCAGGGCATTGTCGAAGCAGGCGGAGTCGGACTGGCCTTCCGGGATCAGGGGCCAGATGGTGTCCAGGTCGTCGCCCAGGATCTCGGAACGCATGGTGTGGCGGCGGGCTGCCATCCAGTTGACGTTGCCCCGCAGGGTGTTGATCTCGCCGTTGTGGCAGATCATGCGGAACGGCTGCGCCAGGTCCCAGGTGGGGAAGGTGTTGGTGGAGAAGCGCTGGTGCACCAGGGCCAGGGCACTGACGAAGGTCTCGTCCTGCAGGTCCAGGTAGTACTGGCCCACCTGGCCGGCCAGCAGCATGCCCTTGTAGTTCAGGGTGCGGGAGGACATGGAGGCAATGTAGCAGGCCTCGAAGCCGTGGCCGGCGTCGCGGATCTCGTTGTCCATGCGCTTGCGGATGACGAACAGCTTGCGCTCGAAGGCATCCTGGTCGGCGCAGTTGTCGCCGCGGCCGATGAATACCTGGCGCACCATGGGTTCGCTGGGCAGCACGCTCTCGCCCAGGTCACGGTTGTCGGTGGGCACGTCGCGCCATCCCAGCACGGCCTGGCCGCTTTCCAGGATGTGTTTTTCGATGATGGCCTGCATCCGGGTGCGGATGTCCGCGTCCTGGTGGAGGAAAATCATGCCCACGCCGTAGTGTCCGGTTTCGGGCAGGTCGAAGCTCACCTGGGCGCGCAGGAACGCATCGGGGATCTGCACCAGGATGCCGGCGCCGTCACCGGCCTTGGGATCGGCGCCTACGGCGCCGCGGTGATTGATCCGCTCCAGAATCTCCAGGCCCTGCTGGACGATCCGATGACTTTTCTGGTTCTTGATATGACAGACAAAGCCGATGCCGCAGGCGTCGCGCTCGTGGGCTGGATCATAGAGGCCCTGCTCGGGCGGTAAGGCATGAAAGCTCATCATTGACCTCGCTGGTATCTGGTCGCTGGCCGGCATCCGCGGCGGTCTGGTGTCGGGGGATCGGGGCGGTTTTGCCGTCGCCGGTCTCCTGCTATTGACTTCCGTGAATATCGCCGAATTCCGGCGGGTTGGGGAGATTAAAGGGAAAGTGTCCGTGACGCCAGAGGGCGAGGGTCGCTTCCTTCAATAACTTGTAAAAATGCACTGATTTGGTGCGCTTATGAACTGTTTTGGGGCGATTTTTGGCCGTATTTTGCGCTTTTAACGGAATCTCGTGTTAGTTGTGGTGCGTTTTTTCTTTCATCCCTGTTACATATCAATCTGCGTGCCAGATTCGGGAACACTTTGAAGATTTTCTGGAGCCGGGCGCCGGACGACGGGCGTAGACCGGACATTTGCAAGCGGGATGCAGCAATGCCGGGCAATCTTTGCGTGCTTCGGTGCAGGTGATATGGTCCTTTATGACCGCTCCAGCTTCAGGGCGGGTGGGCGGCCAGGCAGGGGAGAGTGGCCGATTGTTGATTCAAGAGGATGGTGGCATGGGCAATGCACTGCTGGTGGCGGTGGTGGCGGACGAGTTCGAAGAGCAGGCCCTGGCCATCGCCGCCCGCGAGGGGGCTTGCCAGGCGACCACACTGGCGGGGCGGGGCATCAATTTTCCCGAGCACGTCACCTTTTTCGGACTTACCTATCAAGGGTTGGAGCGGGTCTGCCTGTGGGTCCTTGAGGAGGAGCGGGCCACCCATGTGGCCGAATGCCTCAACCGGGAACTGGAATTGCTCAAGCCCTTCAAGGGGCTGGCGTTCTGTCTGAAGATAGACGACGGCCACGCCCCGCCCTGAGCCGCCGCCTGACGCTTCGCCTCCTCTCGCCTCCAGCGCTTCTCTTCTGCGCCGCCTTTTTCGGGGGTGCAGGTCATTTCCGGAAGACCCGGTCAGTCACTGCGCTCTCCCGGTTCAGTCCCCAATGAAGACTCGGAATCCGGATTTTCAGGCCCCGGTTCCGGTAGCTCCAGGCCCGGGTCCATATCCGCCGCGCCTCGGGCGCGGGGCGGCTGGCCGGCGGCCGGCGACTGGGTGGGGCCACCGGGCGCGGGGACCATGTCCCGTATATGCAGATCCATCTGCGGGAAGGCGATCTCAATGCCCAGCGCCCGGAAGCGCTTGATGATGGTGGTGTGCAGCTCGCTGGTGGTCATCAGGCGCTCGCGCAACTGGCTCACGTAGACCCGCAGCTCGAAGTTCAGGGCGCTGTCACCGAAGTGAATGAAGAACACGCTGGGGGCCGGTTCCTTGAGCACCTGGGGGTTTTCCGCCGCGATCTTCAGCAGGGTTTCCCGTACCAGGTCCACGTCCGCCGAGTAGCTGACCCCCACCGGAATCACCAGTCGGGTCACCGTGTCGGACAGGGTCCAGTTGATCAGCCGTTCGGTGATGAAGTTCTTGTTGGGGATCACCACCTCCCGGTTGTCCCAGTCCACGATGGTGGTGGCCCGGGTGCGGATGCGGGCCACGGTGCCGCTGTATTCGCCGATGGTGATGGTGTCGCCCACCCGCACCGGGCGTTCGAACAGCATGATCAGGCCCGACACGAAGTTGGCCACCACCTCCTGCAGGCCGAAACCCAGGCCCAGGGTGAGGGCAGCGACCATCCACTGCAGCTCGCTCCAGCGCAGCCCCAGCAGGGAGAACACGCTGATGATGGCCACCACGGTGAGGGCATAGCGCAGCAGCATGGTGACGGTGTAACGGCCGGCGGCGTCCATCTGGGTGCTGCGGGAGAGCAGGATCTCCACCAGACCGGGCAGGTTGCGGGCCGCCAGGGTGAAGACCACCCCCAGGAAGATGGCCATGAGGAAATTCAGCAGGCTGACGCGGCTGAGCACCTCGGCCTCCCCCACCATGATGGTGCGCGACCACAGGGTGATGCCGTCCAGCCAGGTGAGGGCCGGCAGCACATCGGACCAGGCCCAGAACAGGGCCAGGATCACCGCCGCCCACACGGTGATGCGCATCAGGGTGCGGGTTTGCAGGTTCACGTCTTCCATGCTCAGGTGGGGCTCGGGGATGTCCATACCCCCTTCCGCGCCGCCACCGGCACTGCTGCTTTCCATGGCCGCCGCCTTGGCCCGCTGCTCGCGCATGCGCCGTACCCGCAGCCGGGTTTCACTCAGGATCAGGGCCCGGGCGGAGAGGTTGTAGCCCAGCCAGACGATACCCACGATCACCAGGGTGTCGATGCTGCGGCTCATCAGTTCGGCCACCGTCAGCAGGTAACCGGCCAGGGTCAGTCCCGTCAGCGCCAGCACCGCCACGCCGATGAGCATCCGCAGCAGGCGCCGGCGGCGCTCCGTCAGGGGCGGTTCCTCGCCTTCGGGGAAGGGGCTCAGCAGCCACCAGCCGAACAGGGCGCTGATCATCACCGAGGCCAGCAGGGCTATGCGGCCGAAGATGTCGAAGGCCAGATCCGCCGGATGACTGAAGGACAGCGCCAGGCACAGGATCAGCAGCAACTGGGTGGGCAGGAACCAGGTCAGATGGCGACGCAGGCGTCTGACCATGAGCGGGTTCCACTTGAAGTGGGCGGTGCCGACACCGTTCTTGTGGGTGAGCAGGAGCAGCAGATGACCGGCCAGCCACCAGAATGAGGTGCTGAAGAAGATGGTGGCCAGGACTTCCACCCCGTGGCCCACCTCCGGGATGGCTTCCAGGCGCAGGGAGGTGGCCATCAGCAGGACGGGGACCGGCAGTGCCCGCAGCAGGCTCCAGCCCAGGGCCTGCAGGGTCAGCTTGATGCTGTCGGTGAAGCGGTGCCGGGTCCGGGCGGCCAGCTCTTCCAGATGGCCGGGTGTTCCCCGTCCCAGTCCGTAGAGCACCAGCGAGAGCAGCAGGGTCAGCCCCAGAGGGATCGGGCTGCCCAGGGTCACTTCCCGCAGCACATGGCGCACCTCCTGCCAGGCCGTCGGGTCCAGCAGGGCCATGGAGGCGGTGGGGATGCGGGCGATCCAGTCCGTGCCTACCGCCACATGACTGGGCCACCAGAGCAGGGTTTCCCTCAGGATCTGGTCCAGTTCGTCCACCAGGGCCACCACCGCGCGCAGGCGCAGGTCGGTCTGGCGCAACTGGTCGGCCAGATTTTCCTCGGCATGGAGCTGGATGGTCAGGGCCTGTTCCTGCAGCCGTCGCAGTTCACCCTGGCCCAGGTCATCGCCGTTAAGGGGGGCGGTATCGGGTTGAACACTCAAGTGTTCCCGCAGGGTGATGGCCCGCAGGCGGGACTGGGCCAGTTCCCGTTCGATGCCCCGGACCGCAAAGCGGGCCTC
Source organism: Ectothiorhodospira shaposhnikovii (assembly GCF_016584105.1). Lineage (GTDB taxonomy): Bacteria > Pseudomonadota > Gammaproteobacteria > Ectothiorhodospirales > Ectothiorhodospiraceae > Ectothiorhodospira > Ectothiorhodospira shaposhnikovii. The sequence goes on from NZ_NRSM01000008.1 coordinate 89,036, forward strand.
GTCCAGGTTTCTCAGCCGTCGCTGTTCTTCCAGGAACAGGCTGCCCAGGGCCTCGGTAAGGCCGCCGACCTCCAGGCGTTCACGCACGTTTGCCAGGGTCTGGGTCAGCTCGCGCTCGATGCGGGTATAGCGGTCCCGTTCCTGTTGCAGGGTGCGAATGCGGATCTGGGTCTCGGCGATGCGGTCGAAGCGGTCCCGCAGGGCCTGGATTTCACCGGCAAAACGGGTGCGGGCCTCCGGTTCCCGTTCCACCAGGCGATGCAGGCCCTGTTGCAGGGTCCGCAATTCCTCCGATGAACGTTCATTGAGTTCCTGTTCCAGGGCGGAAAGCGTGGCCCGCAGCCAGCGCAGCTCCAGCTCCAGGGCCGGGATCTCCAGACGCAGGACCTCGATGCGGGGCGGCAGACCCTGACCATCCAGCTGGGTAGCGATGATGCGGGCATCGGCGCGCCGGGTGATGGCCTGCCGGGTGGCTTCCACGGCACTGGCCAGTTCGGCGTCATCCGGATCGGGCGGCAGGGCCTCCAGTTCTTCGGCACGCTGGCGCTGCAGGCGCTCCAGGGTCTCGGCCTGGGTGCGGGACTGTTCATCCAGGCGGGTGAGGGTGGCGCGTCTTTGGTCCAGTTCCAGGGCGGTCTGGTCCCGGCGCCGTTCCAGCAGGCCGATGTCATCCTCGATCTGACTGATACTGCGTTCCTGACCGGGGCTGTAGGGCAGACGCAGGTTCTGATCCAGCCGCTGGCGGGCTTCCTGCAGACGTTCGGCGGCCGCCTTGGCGATGCCCGCCCGGTCCAGGGCTCCGCGCAGGCGTTCCGCCGCGGACCGTTCCCGCTCAAGAGCCGTCTGCCAGAGGGCGCGTTCCGCCTCGGACAGTTCCCCGTCGCCAGCCCGTTGCTCCAGGCGTTGCTCGGGACTGGCCCGCAGCCAGGCCTCGGCCGGTCGGGTATCGATGGCCTGAATCTGCGGCCGGACGCGGGTGATGCCCTGGTTGAGGGTGTCCCGCTGGGCATCCAGTTCCCCCTGGGTGACCGGCGTCGGCCCTGTCGGCGGCGCCACGCCGGCCTCCTGGGCCAGGGCAGGCATCCCCAGCCCGATACACAGGGCAAGCATGAGCAGTAGCCGGATTGTCAGGCGCTGGGTGGACATGGGAAAACGGACCTCTGGATATCCCTGCGAGGGCACTGGATGTGGGGCTGTGTTCTGCCGGACAATGGCAGCGAGACCGGGGCGTGCGCCCCGAGATGACTATTGTGCCCCAGTTGAGGGACTTGCGTTAGTGTTCAGGGTGTGGTGGAAAGTTCATGGCGGATAAAGACAGGCGGGATCATCGCACCGTTTCGCTGGTGCTGGGCTCCGGTGGGGCAAGAGGGCTGGCCCACATCGGCGTGATTCAGGAGCTGGAGGCCAGAGGGTATGAGATCAAGGCCATCGCCGGCAGTTCCATGGGGGCGCTGGTGGGCGGGATTCATGCCTTGGGTGAACTGAATACCTATGCGGATTGGGTGACGGGACTGGATCAGACGGATGTGCTGGCCCTGGTGGACTGGTCCCTGTCGGGCGGAGGGATCATCCGGGGTGACAAGCTGATCCGCAAGCTCAAGGAGCTGGTGGGTTGCAGCGACATCGAGCACCTGCCCATCAGCTATACCGCGGTGGCGGTGGACATCGAGCGGGGCAAGGAGGTCTGGATCAGTGACGGTCCGCTGTTCGATGCCATCCGGGCCTCCATTGCCATTCCGGCGGTGTTCACGCCCCATCGTTACCGGGGGCGTACCCTGGTGGACGGCGGCCTGCTCAATCCGGTGCCGGTGGCGCCCACCCTGAGGACGCTGACGGACCTGACCATTGTGGTGGACGTGAACGGACCGGCACCAGAGGACGACGCCACCGAGCCCGGGGGGGAAGGCCGGGACCCGGAAGATGAGGCCCAGTCAGGCCTGCTGCAACGCATGCGCGGCTATGTGGAATCCTTCGGCGGCGACAGCGGGGCCAAGGAGGACGGACTGGCCCTGACCGAGGTGCTGATGCGTTCCCTGGAAACCATGCAGGCGGCCATCACCCGTCAGCACCTTGCGGTGTTCCGTCCGGACGTGGTCATCAGCGTGCCCAAGAACGTCTGCATGATTCACGAGTTCCATCGCGCCCGCCCCGTGATCGATCTGGGGCGGCGACTGGCGCGGGAACGCCTGGACGCCTTGTCCGGAAAGGAGGGTTAGGTCCCCCGTTCCCCCGGCTGCGGTTCGAGTTCGTAGGGCTTCACCAGTTGCCACACATGGTCCGGGATCATGTGTTTCATCCGTCCGGGCTGAGCCCGGCGCAGGTGCAGCACCGTCTCCACCGCCTTCATCTCCACCCGCGCCCGGGCAAATTCCAGACCCCGGGGTCCGATGCGGGGCATGAGAAAGGCCGCCAGGGGGCGTGCCCAGTCGGGCATGCCGCGCAGGGGCAGACCGCCCGCCGCTCGCTCGGTATTCTTCATGAATCCCTTCACCGGCCCCTGCCGCTTGCCAGCACTGGTGCAGGGCGCGGTGCGCACTTCATCACCCAGGAGATCCAGCAGGGCCTCGCCCTTGTCGTTGCGCACCACCAGCCACTGTTCTCCCCGTCCCGCCATGTAACCCACGGTGATGTCCGCCAGCACATTGGTGTAGTCCACGCAGGTCTGGCAGGTGAGGGGGAAGAAATCCCGGGGCAGCCTGGAGATGGGGAGCTTGAGGAAGGGGATGGTCTGTACCCGGCCGTCATCGAACCTCAGTTCTACATGGTAATCGGCACGGAATTCCAGGTAGGTCACCGTTTCCGGGCGGTCCGCCAGCAGGGCCAGGAATTCATGGAAATGTTCGGTGGTGGTGTTGTCGGAGCAGGGGGTGCCGATGACATGGAGTGCATCCAGGTCCAGTTCGGGTTCGATGGCGCGCAGGGCATAGATCTGACAGGGCAGGCCGATCACCGCCAGACGCCGGTAGCCCTGGGCCAGGGCCGGTTCCAGGTGGGCCAGCAGGGGGGCGTAACCCATGCGCATGCCCCGGCACCGGGCCATGTCTTCGGCGCGGGTGACCAGCATCGGCTGGGGGCGCCAGCGGTCCTGGGGGGCGGCGGTCATGGTGAGGACGGCATCCACCTGGCCGGTCTCCAGCAGGCGTTCGCCGATGCGGGTGGTGATGCCGGTCCACTGGGCGCCTTCTTGAGGGGTGTTCATGGCCGCCTGCAGCATCCGGCGATAGGGGCCGAAGAACAGTTCGTCTTCCTGGTCCGGGTTCCGTGCCCGGCCATGGACCCGAGCCTCCAGCCGGTCATATCGGGGGTGGATGAACTGGCAGGCGCGGCCGCAGCGCCGGGGATCGGCGGTGCGGGACAAACCGCAATCGGTACACAGGTCGCGGTGGGGGATGGCGGTGGCTTCGGTCACGGCACTGGATCTCTGGATTTTCGTGTTTCGAAAAAACCGGGGGCGACTCATCAAACTCAAGGCAGAACGCGGTCAATGGTCAGCCTGACCTTCGGCGCGGGGGCGTCGGCACTGACCGTGACCGGCTCGCTGACGCCTTCCATGTCGCCACTCTCGGCCTGGGCTATGCCGGTGCGACTGAGGCGGGCCACCACCTGCACTTCGCCGAACTCGCGCATGGACATGCCCGCCACCATGCCGCCCTCGTCTTCCAGGCGCAGGGTCATGGGGAAGGCGTCCGCCCGGGCGCGGACGATGGCCAGGGGCATGCGGGAGCCCTGGGCCGGCCGGGCGAAGACCATGATGAACTCCTCGCCGGTCACCCGTTCCGTCAGCGACTCGTCCAGAACCACCTCCACCTCAATGGCCAGGGCGTCGGTATCGGCACCTGCATCGGCGCTCGCATCGGTGGTGACGGTCTGGTCACCGGCCGTGCCGCCGGTCATGGCCCGCACATCACGCAAGGCCTCGGCCACGGAACGGGCGGAGTCGCTACCTTCGGGCAACTGGCTCAGCAAACGGTCCAGACGCCGGGCGGAGCGCGGGTAATCCCCTTGCTGAAAGTCCGCGATGGCCCCCAGCCACAGACCGTTCTGGTGGTCGGGGGCCAGTTCCAGGGCACGATCCAGCAGGCGGGTCACCTGGCGGTTCACCCCGCCGTCGGCGGCCATCATCAGGGCTTCGGCGTAGTCCACGTTCAGGTCCGGCTGATCGCCCAGGCGCCGGTAGGCCTCGTCAAAGGCCGCCGCGGCGTCCTCGAACTGCTCGATGAAGCCGTAGGTGCGGGCCAGGAACAGCCAGTTTTCGGTATTGTCCGGATCCATCTCCAGACGCTCCCGCAGCTGCACGATCATGCGTTCGATGTCCATCATGTCGTGGTTGGGTTCCTGACCCATGGCCAGGGTCTGGGCGGGAGACATGCGCGGGGCGGTATCCAGCTGGAAATAGATCAGCAGGGCCGCCACCGGCACCAGCACGGCGGTGATGCCCAGCAGGATCAGGCCCTGGCGCGGGGAGGAAGAGGGGGCGACCTGGGTTTCTTCCGGCTGTTCCACGTCGGTGATGAGGTTGTCTTCCAGCTCCCCCTTGGCGGCCTCGTACTGCTCGCGGGTGAGCAGGCCGCCGGCCAGTTCCTGGTCCAGTTCGGCCATGCGCTGGCGGTAGATGGTGAGATTCAGGCCCCGGAAGGCCACGTCGGCCTGTTGCCGGCGCCGGATGAAGGGCCAGAGGATCACCAGGGCCGCCAGGGAGAACAGCAGGACGGCACCGATCCAGAATCCAGTACTCATGCATCTTTTCCTTCGTTCAGCAGGCGGCGGGCACGCTCCCGCGCGGCGGCATCGGCAATGGGCTGCTCATCCCGCCGGCGGCTTTTGCGAGCGGTGAGGTAGAGGGCCGCCAGACCGATCAGGAGCAGGATGAACGGCCCGGTCCAGAGCAGGAAGGTGGCGGCGGAGAGGGGCGGACGGTAAAGCACGAACTGACCATAGCGGGCCACCATGTAGTCGATGACCTGCTCATCGGTGGCGCCGGCCCGGAGCTGGTCCCGCAGCTCCCGACGCAGGTCCCGTGCCAGCCCGGCGTCGGAATCCGCCAGGGACTGGTTCTGGCACACGGTGCAGCGCAGTTCGTGGAGCATGGCCCGGTAGCGTTGCTCCAGCACCGGGTCGTCGAAGTCGGTGGGATCAAGCCCGCCGGCAAGACCCGGACCGGGCAGACAGAGTGCCAGACACAGGCCCAGGGTGGTCAGCAGGGACTTCACAGGGTTTCCCTCCGCAGGGTTTCAACCATGGGCAGGATCTTGTCCTGGGCATCCCGCCAGCTCAGTGGTCCCACATGCTTGTAACGGATCCGGCCCTGGCGGTCGATGACGAAGGTCTCCGGGGTGCCGTAGACCCCCCAGTCGATGCCCACCCGTCCTTCCAGGTCATGGGCGTTCCAGACATAGGGATTGCTCATGCTGCTCAGGTAGTCCAGCCCGTCGCTGCGCTCGTCCTTGTAGTTGAGGCCATAGATGGGTACGCCGCGGTTGGCCAGGGCCACCAGTACCTGATGCTCCTGCCGGCAGGAAACGCACCAGCTGGCCCAGATGTTGAGCAGCACCACCTCACCGTCGAAATCGCTGCTGCCCACCACCCTTTCGGGATCTTCCAGGGCGGGCAACTGGAACCGGGGAGCGGGCTGATCCACCAGCGGCGAGGGCACCAGCCGGGGATTCAGGGTCAGGCCGATCATCAGGAACCCCCCCAGCACCACGACGATGATCAGGGGCAGCAGATAACGCAGACGCTTCATGAGACGGAACTCCGGCCGGCAGGCTCGGGCAGGTCATCGGCGCTTGCCCTGCCGGTATCGTCGGCGGGGCTGTCGCTGGTGCGGCGGGCGAACACCCGGTAGCGACGATCCGCCGCGGCCACCAGGCCGCCCAGGACGATGAGGGTGGCACCGATCCACAGCCAGAGCTGGAACGGGTTGTGATAGAGGCGCAGGGACCAGGTATCGCCCGGCAGGGGCTCGCCCAGGGCGACGAAGATGTCCCGGGTGAAGCGGGTCTGGTAGGCGGCCTGGGCCATGGGCTGGGTCTGTACCCGGTAGACCCGGCGCTGGGGGAACAGCTCGGTGACGAACTCGCCGTCCCGGGTCACCACCACCCGGGCCTCAACGGCCTCGTAGTTGGGGCCGCGCACGCCGTAGGTCTCCCTCAGTTCATAGGTGTAACCGGCCAGGGTGTGGCTCTGGCCATAACCCAGGCGCACGTCCTGTTCCTGCTCGAAGGCCATCAGTAGTGTGATGCCGATCACCAGGATGGCAAAGCCCAGGTGGCTGACGGTCATGCCGTAGTAGCCGGCCGGGGTCTTGCGCAGGGCGGTCAGCGGGTTGCCGCCCCGGTGGGTGGCGCGACCGTAAAGGTCACGGGCGATGGTGAACAGGATCCAGAAGCCCGTGGCGGTACCCAGGACCACCATCAGGGTGATGCTGCCCTGCATGGCCAGGGGGAACACCACCCCGGCCACCAGGGCCGCCAGCAGGGTATGCCACAGGCGACGGGTCACCTCCAGGGGAGAGACATGCTTCCAGCGCAGCAGCGGCCCCAGGCCCACCAGGAAGATCAGCGGGACCATGAGGGGGGCAAAGACCGCATTGAAGTAGGGCGGACCCACGGAGATCTTGCCCATGCCCAGGGCATCCAGCAGCAGGGGATAGAGGGTGCCCAGCAGCACGGCGGCCAGGGCCACCATGAGGATGACGTTGTTGGCCAGCAGGGCGCCTTCCCGGGACACCGGGTCAAACTCCGCGTGGCTGCGCACCGTGGGGGCACGCCAGGCGTAGAGGGCGAAGGAGATCCCCGTCACCGCCAGCAGCAGCATCAGGATGTAGACCCCGCGGGTGGGGTCGGTGGCAAAGGCGTGTACCGACACCAGGACCCCGGAGCGGACCAGGAAGGTGCCCAGAAGGCTCAGGGAGAAGGCCAGGATGGCCATCAGCACGGTCCAGCTGCGGAAGGCGCCGCGCTTTTCCGTCACCGCCAGGGAGTGGATCAGGGCGGTGGCCGCCAGCCAGGGCATGAGGGAGGCGTTTTCCACCGGGTCCCAGAACCACCAGCCGCCCCAGCCCAGGGTGTAATAGGCCCACCAGCTGCCCAGGGCGATGCCGGCGCCCAGAAAGGCCCAGGCGGTGGTGGCCCAGGGGCGGGTCCAGCGTGCCCAGGCGGCGTCCAGGCGGCCGCCGATGAGGGCGGCCACGGCGATGGCAAAGGGTACGGCCAGACCCACATAGCCCATGTAGAGCATGGGCGGATGGATCACCAGACCCGGGTCCTGCAGCAGGGGATTGAGATCCCGCCCGTCCGCCGGCACCGGGAAGATGGGCTCGAACGGGTTGGACGTGAACAGGGTGAAGGAGAGGATGCCCACGCTCACCAGGCCCATCACCGCCACGGTGCGGGCCGCCATCACCGCCGGCAGTCCCTTGCTGAACAGGGACACCGCCAGGGACCAGCCCGCCAGCATCAGCGCCCACAGGACCAGGGAGCCTTCATGACCGCCCCAGACACCGGAGATACGGTACATCAGCGGCAGGGCGGAGTTGGAGTGGTTGGCCACGTAGGCCACGGAGAAGTCGTGGGTGATGAAGGCGTAGGTCAGCGCCAGGTAGGCGATGGCCAGGAACAGGAACTGTCCCGCCACCGCCGTGTGGGCGGTGGCCATCCAGGTGGTGGTGCCGCGATGGGCGCCGATGAGGGGGATGGTGCCCTGGACCAGGGCCATGAGCAGGGCAAGGATGAGGGCGAGCTGGCCGATTTCGGGCATCATACTCAGTAAGCCTTTTTGCCGGGATGTTCTTCGTAGCCCGCCGCCTTCAGGGCCGCGGCCACTTCCGGCGCCATGTAGTTCTCGTCATGGCGGGCCAGCACCCGTTCGGCGCGGAACACGCCGTCGGGCCCCATGCGGCCATGGGTAACCACCCCCTGGCCTTCGCGGAAGAGGTCTGGGAGCAGACCCACGTATTCCACCGGGATACTGTTCTTGGTGTCGGTGACGCTGAAGAAGACCGTCAGGCCCTCCTCGGCGTGACGGATGGAGCCATTTTCCACCAGACCGCCCAGGCGGATGATGCGCTCACCGGGGGCCTCACCTTCCGCCAGTTGAGTGGGCCCGTAGAAATACATGAGATTTTCCCGGAAGGCGCTCAGGGCCAGGGCGGATGCCCCGGATACCGCCAGAACCACCAGCGCCGCGCCGGCCATCCGTCTCTTCTGTCGAGGTGTCATCACACTCTCCTGCTGAAGGTCTTGCCATTGGAGCCTGTGCCCAAGATGCCGCCAGCGTCGTTGTGAGGTTCGCCAGCCTGCCAGATAGCGGGCCATTGATATCACCGATGCGGGTGGGGCCGCAACCGCGCTCAAGAGGGCAGGCAGTGGGCAGAAATGGGCTCTTCTAATGACACTGCCACTTTGTAACGGTTCTAGAGCCGTGAACGGGAGTTGATTTGAGTCAAACCATGGAATCAACGTTTTCCCTCCGGTGGTCGGTGATTCAGACCCATTGCAGCCCGGATTGTCATACCATGTGAGGCAAGTTCAGATGATCGGGAGTCTGCTCATGGCTGATCAGCACTGGGGTTCGTCCCTGGAATCGAATCGGGTTGCCGGCACCCGCCTTGAATTGCTGCTTTTTCAGTTGGAGGGGCGCCAGCTTTACGGGATCAACGTCTTCAAGGTTCAGGAAGTCATCCACTATCAGCCCATGTCCCGGCTTGCGGGAGCCCACCCGCTGGTCAAGGGGATCGCCACCTTGCGCGGCATCACCATGCCCATCATGGATCTGTCCCTGGCCATCGGCGGGCCGGCACTCAAGGAACCGGAAAAGGGCAACATCATCATCACCGAATATAACCGTTCGGTGCATGGGTTCCTGATCCGACGGGTGGAGCGCATCATCAATACCCAGTGGGACAAGGTGCAGCCTCCGCCGCGCAGTACCGGCCGCAATGCCTACGTGACCGCCGTGACCCTGGTGAATGACCAGATCGTCGAGATCCTGGATGTGGAGAAGGTGCTGGATCAGGTGGTGCATGCCAGCACCGAGGTTTCCCCCGCCCTGACTGAATCGGTCCATGCCGAAGCATGCAAGGTGCTGGTGGTGGATGATTCCAGCGTGGCCCGTAACCAGATCCGTGCCTCGCTGGAGCAACTGGGGGTTCAGTGCACCCTGGTCAACGACGGCAAGCATGCCATGGATCTGATCCTCCGCCTGCAGGCGGAGGGGGTGGATGTGGCCCGGCATTTCACCATGGTGGTTTCCGATATCGAGATGCCCGAGATGGATGGCTATCAGCTCACCACCCGCATTCGCCAGGATCCCAGGCTCAGGGACCTCTATATCCTGCTGCATTCCTCCATCAGCGGCGTCTTCAATGTGGATATGGTGCGGCGCACCGGCGCCAACAAGTTCATTCAGAAGTACCATCCGGATGACCTGGCCCAGGCTGTCCGCGAGCGTCTGGAGCAGATCGGCGCCGCCCCCGCGGAAAGCTGACAGCCCGAAGGGGGGCGTGTACCATCACCGGTTCGCCGAACAACCCGTGCCGTCCATGAGTCATGCTGCCCATGTCGTCTTTCCGGCCCATCGGCTGGATGTGGAAGGCCTCGTCGCCGAACGAGGCGAACGCCTGTTGATCCAGGGGCTGGGTTTTTCCCTGGCGGGAGGGGAGTTGTTGCAGGTGGCCGGCCGCAACGGTGCCGGCAAGACCACCCTGCTGCGCATCCTGTGCGGACTGTCCCGCCCCCTGGAAGGTCGTATCTGCTGGGACAGCGTACCCGTGCAGCATCTGGAGGATGGCCCCGCGGCCCACCTGGCCTACCTTGGACACACCAACGCCCTCAAGGACGAGCTGTCCGGCGAGGAGAACCTGCGCATCCAGTCGGCGCTGCAGGGGCGCAGGGTGGGACGGGACGAGGCCTGGGAAGTGCTCGGACGCATGGGCCTTGGCGGGCATGAGGATCTGCCGGTGAAGTTCCTCTCACAGGGTCAGAAGCGCCGGGTGGCCCTGGCGCGCCTGTTGCTGGTGCGCCGTCCGCTGTGGATCCTGGACGAACCCTTTGCAGCCCTGGACGTGCAGGTCATTGAGGTGCTGCGTTCGGCCCTGGAAGCCCATCTGGCCGCCAACGGCATGATCATCCTGACCACCCACCAGGCCGTGCCCATCAAGGGTCGGCAGCGTACCCTTACCCTGGGGAAAGCGGCATGAACGGCCTGGCAACCGCCCTGATCACCCTGCTCCGGCGCGACCTCATCCTGGCCCTGCGGCGGCGCCAGGATGCCCTGGTGGTGCTGGGGTTCTTCGTCGTCGTGGTGTCCCTGTTTCCCCTCGGCGTCGGCCCGGACCCCCAGCTGCTGCGCAGCATGGCGCCCGGTGTGCTGTGGGTGTCGGCCCTGCTGGCCACCATGCTGTCCCTGGAACGGCTGTTTTCCGACGATTTTCGCGACGGCTCCCTGGAACAGATCCTGCTGGCGCCCCAGCCCCTGAGCCTGCTGGTGGGCAGCAAGATCCTGGCCCACTGGCTGATCACCGGCCTGCCCCTGGTGCTGATCTCCCCGTTACTGGGCATGCAGCTTGGCCTGGACGGCACGGAAATCCTCACCCTGATGGCGGCGCTGCTGCTGGGGACGCCCATCCTCAGTCTGGTGGGCGCCATCGGCGCGGCCCTGACCCTGGGGTTGAGGGGCGGCGGTGTCCTGATTTCACTGCTGATCCTGCCCCTGTACGTACCCGCCCTGGTGCTGGGCGCCGGGGCGGTGGATGCGGTCATGTACGGATCCAGTGCCCAGGCCCATCTGTCCCTGATGGCCGCCCTGCTGATACTGACCTTGTTGCTGGCGCCCTGGGCCATTGCCGCGGCGCTGAGAATCATGCTGGATTGACGGAGGAATAACGTGGCTGAACAGCGCGTGCAGTGGTTCAAGTTCGCATCGCCACCCAATTTCTACGACCTGGCCGGGCGCCTGGCCCCCTGGTTCGGTGGGTTGGCGGCCATCCTGTTCGTGGTGGGTCTCTATATCGGTTTCATCCTGGCGCCGCCGGATTATCAGCAGGGCAACAGCTACCGGATCATGTTCATCCATGTGCCCACGGCCTGGATGTCCATGTTCCTCTACGTGCTGATGGCGGTATACGCGGCCATCGGCCTGATCTGGCGGGTGAAGACCGCCGAGGTGATGGCCAAGGCCATCGCCCCCACCGGCGCGATGTTCGCCTTTCTGTGCCTGTGGTCGGGGGCCCTGTGGGGCAAGCCCACCTGGGGCACCTACTGGGTCTGGGACGCCCGCCTGACCTCACAGTTGATCCTACTGTTCCTCTATCTGGGCTACATGGCCCTGCACGCGGCCATCGAGGACCGTCAGCGGGCGGCCAACGCCAGTGCCATCCTGGCCCTGGCGGGGGTGGTGAACGTGCCGATCATCTATTTCTCGGTGGTCTGGTGGAATACCCTGCACCAGGGTGCCTCGGTCACCGTGACCAGTGCGCCGACCATGGAGACGGTGATGTTCGCCGCCCTGCTGGTCATGACCTTTGCCTGCTGGATGTATGCCATCGCGGTGGTGTTGTGGCGGGCGCGGTTGGAGCTGCTGGAGCGTGAGCGACGGGCTGCCTGGGTGCTGGAACGCATGGGAGAGAAGGCATGATCGAGTTTCTTGCCATGGGGGGGCATGCCCCCTATGTGTGGGGTTCCTTTGGGGTGGCCCTGCTGGCAATGGTGGTCGAGATGGTGCTGCTCCGGCAGCGCCGCAAGGCGATGAACCGGCGTCTGGCGCGTCTGGCGCGACTCAACCGGGAAGGTGACGGAGCGACATCACCGGATGTCTGAGCCGAGGCGGGCGGGGACCGTTCCCGCCCGCCGTGCCCGGTGTCACTGGGTGTAGCGGGGAGCCTTGAAGCGCAGGGCCTGCAGGGCCGGATCATGGCCCTTGTCGCCGTGACAGGTCAGGCAGGTGAAGCGCCCCCCCGCCATGATCTCGGTGTGCTCCTGGAAGAAATCCGGGTCGTTTTCCCGGATGTAGTCACTCAGGTGGCAGGCACTGCAGTTTTCCGAGATCTTTTCCGGATGGGTCTGCGAAGGGGCGTCATGGTGAGGATTCACCTGGCCACTGAACATCAGGTAGACCTTGCGCGCGCCCTGGATCTTGTCGGTGACGAAGCCCTTGGTGTGGCAGGTCAGGCAGTCCACCTGGGGATGGCTGCCATGGTCCCAGGAGACCTTTTCATAGGCATGACAGGTGATGCAGAAGTCGTTCTGGGTGGAGACGTGGTGCCCGCCCACTCCAGCCGCGATCAGGCCCAGGAATAGCATGATGATGACCAAAACGACCCATAATCTGCCCATTGCCGGTTGCTCCCGCTCGTGCGTCTTTTGAGTGGAGGGGGGATCCGGTTGGCGGCGGTGATCATTTCCGCGCCTCCCCCATGTACTAAGATCACCCATGCAATGTAGCAAAATCATGCGCCCGAGGGGTGGGCAGATATTGATCCAGCGCTGTAAAAGCCCATCTTATGCTTCACATGGCCGGGCCTCTGGTTACCTGATTCATTGGACTCCATGATAGTGTCAATCCTTGAGACGTATCATTGATCATCGGCCCAACCTCACTCCGGAATGCCATGGACACGACCCTGGAACGCAAGGTGGTATTGATCATTGACGACTTCCAGAACATGCGGGCGCAACTCTCGCAGATGCTGGAGTCCCTGGGGGTGAAGCGTAAACCCGATGTGGCCGGCACCGCCGAAGAGGCGCTGGAGCTGTTGCGTTCCCGGCATTACGACATCGTCCTGTGCGACTACAACCTGGGAGAAGGGATGCATGGCCGGCACATACTGGACATGGCCCGTCGTGAGGGGTGGGTGGATGTCTCCACCGTGTTCATCATGGTGACGGCGGAAAATTCTGCGGAAATGGTCATGGGTGCCCTTGAAAGCGGCCCTGATGCCTACCTGGCAAAACCCATCACCAAGGAACTGCTCAACTCCCGCGTGCTCAAGGGCCTGAAGCGGCGTTCACCGATGATTCCTGTCGCCCAGGCGCTCAGGCAGGGCGATACCCGCCAGGCATTGATGTTGCTGGATACCATGCTGGAAACGGGGCGTGGGGAACGCACGGATATTCTTCGCTTGAAGGCCGAGCTTGCCCTGGACAGCGGGGCGCTGGAGCTTGCCGAGGAGGTCTGCGAGGCCGTCATCAGGGAACACCCGGTGGCATGGGCCTTTACAGCCCTCGGGCAAATTGCCACGAAACGGCGCGAACTGCCCCGGGCCGAGGGGTTCCTGCGACAGGCGATCGTGGTGGCTCCGCAATACATGCCGGCCCATGATCATCTGGCGGCGGTTCTCGAACTGCAGGGACGATCCCGGGACGCGCTGGAAGTGCTGCAGGGGGCGGTTGGCCGTTCCTGGCGTTCAGTGTTGCGGCAGCGGCGCCTGGGATGGATAGCCATGCAGATGCGGGAATGGGCGCTGGCCTGTTCTGCCTGGCAGCAGGTGGTTGAACTGGGCAGGCCCACGGCAGAGGCCCGGGCCGAAGATTGCTTCAATCTCGCCTGCTCATGGCTGGAGATGGGGGAGCTGGCCAGGGCGGCCGGGGTGCTGGAGGAGATGGATGAGGTGGCCGCCTCGGATCCCCTGTTGCGATGGTGGGCCATGGCGGGCCGTCTGCGCATGGCTGTTCATGTACAAGACGACAAGGAGCCGGCCCTTGATGCACTGGATGGACTCATGCTCAGGTCGATACCTCCCGCGGAAGTGCGCCAGGCCCTTGTGGATATCCTGCGACGTCTGGGGGAGGTGACGCGGGCGGAAGTGATGCGCCAGCAGTTTCAGGACTGAAGAATGGCAACCAAGGAGGCGACTTGAGCAAACTGGATTTCAGTACGGTGCTGGCCATCAGCATCCACGACATGAAAAACTCCCTGAACCTGCTTCTGGGTACGCTGGACGAGTTGCTTGAAACCGAGATGCGTCGACCATCGATCGAACAGGAACGTCTTGCCCTGTTGCGCTACGAGGCCCGACGTGTCAACGACACCCTCATTCAGCTTCTTGCCCTTTACCGCAGCCTCAAGGGCCTCTATCGGCCCAATTTCATGCCGGTCCAGATCTATGATCTGCTGGAGGAATACTGGCTCAACAACAAGGTCCTGATGGATTACCGCGGGGTGGAATGCCACATGATCTGCGATCCCGATCTGGCGTGGGTGGTGGACCGCTATCTGGTCAACTGCCTGCTGGAGAATGTGGTCAACAACACCGTGCGCTACACTCGTCGGAGGATGTGCATGTCCGCCCGGCAGTCCGGTGACTGGCTGTTGTTGCAGGTGGCCGATGATGGTCCCGGGTTTCCGGCGGAAATGCTGGGACGGCAGTCCTTTCAGGAGGGCGCGGGGTTTGATCCTCAACAGGGGCGCACGGGTCTGGGTCTCTATTTCTGTGCCCTGGTGGCCAACATGCACGGCGATGAGAGGCATAAAGGATTTGTCGAACTCTCCAATGGTGGGGTGCTGCCGGGCGGTTGCTTCACCCTGCATCTTCCCAGGCTTTTACCCGCCTGATCAGGCCCGGCCCCTGGAGTCGACATACAATGTCTGATGACGATTTCATCAACAAGTTGACGGAACTGGCCAGCTTCGTGGAGTCCACCCGTTCGCTGGAATCCGGGTTGGAAAAGCTCACCACGCTGGTGGCCCATGCCATGGCCTGCCGGCATTGTTCCATCATGCTGGTGTCTGAAGAGAACCACGGGTCCGAGCCCCACTTGCGGGTGGAGGCCCATTCCGGGGACCTGCCGGCGGAGGTGAAGGGGCATCGTCAGCCGCTGGGATCGGGAATTGCCGGCCAGGTGGCCGGTACCGGCGAGCCCCTGTTGATCCTGGATCTGCACCGCTCCGTCTATGCCGGTCTGGCCCGGCGTGACGAACCCGGCACGGTGGATGTGATTTCCGTTCCTCTCCGTCTGGAAGCGCGGGTGATCGGGGTGATCAATGTGGACAGCCCCCTGGATCGGCCCCGTCTGGGCCTGATGGACCTGCGTCTGGCCACCATCCTGGCGCTGGTGGTTTCCAAATCGGTACAGATCCATCGCCTCAAGGGGTTGCTCAAGACCAATTTCATGCAACTCGCCCTGGCGCGGGAGGCCCAGCGCACGAATGGCGCCATTACCCAGGATCCGGCCCGGGTCGCGCGCCTCATGGCGCATACCCTTTATGACGAGATGATCCAGGCTGGTTTTGCCCGGGACCACATTCTGATGGTGGCCACCGAGATCCTGACCCAGGTTCACGACGCCTTGAGCCATCGCTGACCCCCGCCCTCGGGGCGTTCCCGGGCGAGTCATTCCAGCGCAAGCGGGAATCCGGCTGTGGGTCGGGCATTCCGGACTCCCGCTTTCGCGGGAGTGACGGCTGGGGTGTGATTCGCTGCTTCCCTTGTGGACATGGCCTGTGTGTCTCCTCCGTGGGAGCGGCCCTTGGCCGCGAAGGGGGGAAGCCCCCCGCCAGTCCCGCAGAGAGTACAATCCCCCCTTTTGTCGCCACAGGAATCTTCATGTTCAAGAATGCCCGCCTGTTCCGTCTCCAGGATGCCCTGGGCCAGGATGCCATGGCCCTGGAGCAGCAGCTCTCCACTCGCCGTTTCCAGCCTTGCGGCCCCCTGACACTGTCCACCATGGGCTGGTCCGAGCCCTTGGGCGGCGAGACACAGGCCCTGGTCCATGAGGCCGCCGGTTGCCTGCTGATCTGCGCCAAGCGCCAGGAACGCCTGCTGCCCTCGTCGGTGGTGGCGGAGGTGCTGGAAGAGCGGGTCTCGGACATCGAGACCGCCGAGGGTCGCACGGTGGGGCGCGCGGAACGCCGTCAGCTCAAGGAAGCGGTGACGGCCGAACTGTTGCCCCAGTCCTTCACCCGCTCACGACGCATCCTGGCCTACGTGGACACGGTGGCCCACTGGGTGGTGGTGGATGCCGCCAGCGAGCGCATGGCCGAGGATCTGGTGAGCCTGCTGCGGGAGACCCTGGGCACATTGCCCGCCAGTCTGCTGCGTCCCTCGGTGCCGCCGCCGACCCTGATGACCCGCTGGGTTTCCGAAGGTCGCGGCGAGCAGGGCTTCGAGTTGGGCGATGCCTGTGAACTCAGGGATCCCAAGGACAAGCAGTCGGTGGTGCGTTGTCGTGGCCAGGACCTGGCCGGTGACGAGATCGCCACCCATTTGCAGGCCGGCAAACAGGTGACCCAGCTGGCCCTGGAGTGGGAACAGCGCCTGAGTCTGGTGCTGGCGGAGGATCTGTCCCTCAAGCGTCTGCGCCTGACCGATGAGCTGATCGAGGACAGCGGCGTGCTGGAGGCCGATGACCCGGCCGCCCGGTTCGATGCCGAGTTCACCCTGCTGATCCACGAGATGCGAGGGTTGCTGGCGCGTCTGGATGGACTGTTCGGGCTCTCCGGCTCGGACAGCGCCGAAGTGCCCTGGTGATGGGGTAGCGTACCCAATGGGGGGCAGCCTGCCGGCGAATGGGGTGCCGGCAGGCTTTCCGATGGTTAGAACGTGTACTCCACGTTGGCCCGCAGGAAGTGGGCGTCGGAAGTCCCGGACGGGTAGTAGTCTCCCGTATCCAGATACTCTGCCCACAGGTGGGCCCGGAGGCTGGGGCTCAGGTTGATGCCCAGCACGGCGGTGAACAGATCCCCCCGGTGGTCGCCGTCACCGCTGCCGTCCTTCTCGTCCGCGTACAGCCGGTGGGCGCGCAGCTTCAGGGAGGTGTTACCGGACGGGTTCAGGTCCAGGCCGATGAAGGGGGCCTTGAGGTTGCTCCAGCCGGCGATGCTGAACTGGGTGCCCACATAGGAGTAGACATACAGCTCGCTGAACTGGGGCCAGCGGGAGAACACCGGATACCAGGCCTCGTTGTCGCCGGTGCCTGCCTCATTGCCGGACAGGTAGTAATAACCAGCGGTGAAGGCCGGGCGAGTCTGGCCCCAGATTGCCGGTCGCAGGGTCACCGAGGCATCCAGCAGCCGACCCTTGAGGTTGGCATCGCCATGGCTGCCGTCCTGAGCCGCCAGCTCCAGGCTGGCCGAGATCGGGCCGCTCCGGGGCATGAGGCGGGCGCCCAGGGTATGGAAATCCGCATCGGATCTGCCGCCGACCGCCATGCCGGAGCCCAGTTCTTCCTTGTAGATCCAGTAGTACTCGAACGGCATGGCTTCGGACTGGCTGTTCTTGCCGTAGAAGCCCAGGGCACGCTCATTGTGTTCGATCAATCTCAGGCCTGACTTGCTGTTGATGGTGAGTGGGTCCTGCTTCGAGTTGTAGATTGCCAGCAGGTCCAGCGTATGGCCTTCGTTCACCGTCAGGCCGGCCTTGACGGCATTGAAGAACAGGGAGCGGGAACCATCCAGGGGCGTGCCGTTGAGGATGATGTTGCCGGTGCCGTAGATCAGCTCCTGGCGGCCGATGCGCAGATCCAGCAGACCGCCTGCCAGGTTGTTGAAATCCATGTACAGCAGGTCGGGTACCACTTCGCTGAGGAATTTCTGATCATCATTCTGTTCCCGCTCGTAGATGCGGAATTCGTTCATCAGCCGCCCGCGGAAGGCGATGTCCTGATTGAGCTGGTAACCGGCCCAGAGGCGGGTGCGGGTACGATTGAAGAGCAGGTCGTACTGGAAGCCGGCCGCAGTGGGAATGCTGTCCAGGTCGGTGACCCGGACCCGCAAGTCCCCACCCCAGTCCCATCCGGCCTGCGCACTGCCCATCCCCATGAGCAGTGCCAGTGCACCGGCCGATAGTGTCGTCTTTTTCAGCATGACTCCCCCTGACAGGTTTTTGTGTATGACGGTTTAACCCCTGGAAAAGGAGGATTATCCCGTCTTTGCCGGTGGATGTCCTGAAAAAATCACCCTTGCTTCACCACTTCATCGGCGGGTGGCAGCGGGATCTTGTTGCCCTCGTTGTCCAGGCGCACAAAGGTGATGCAGGTGGAAAAGATGGGTTCCTCCTTGCCGCTTTCCAGATCATCACAGAAGACGCTGACGGCATACTGCACCGAGGTGTTGCCCCGTTTGTGCTCGCGGGAGTTGAAGCGCAGCACCGTGCCCTGATGCACGCCGCGGTGAAACTCCACTCCGTTCATGGCCACGGTGACGAAGCGGCAGCCGGGATGGTCGCGGCTGGCGGCGATCCAGGCGATTTCATCCACCCACTTGAGCAGGAAGCCGCCGAAGAGATAGCCGTAGTGGTTCAGGTGTTCGGGTCTTACCAGTTTAAAGGTATCCAAGGGTCACTCCTTGTGGGATCCGACGGGCAGGCCTCAACCCAGCAGGCGCCATCCCAGCCAGACCAGGGAAAAGCCCAGCAGAAAGATCAGCCCCGCCCAGGCCAGGGCCAGCAGGCCCCGGCCCGGCTGGGCGGAAACCGGGACGTGCTCGTGGGTGACCACCCGCAGGGTGAGCCAGGCCAGGATGGGGGCCGAGAGGAAGGAAACGGTGGTGGCAAAGTCAATGAACTGGGTAAAACGTGCCCCGGCAAAGTAGATCATGACCAGGGCGCCGCCCAGCACGGTGATCAGGGCCAGCAGGTAAGGTCCGCGCCGGTGCTCCTCGGGACCGAGAGTGCGGCCCCGGTCGCCGGCCCGGGCGGCGGCGAACAGGGCGGTGATGACCCGGGGATAGGCATCCGTCACCGCCAGGGTGGTGCTGAACATGGCGGTCAGCGCCGCCACGGCGATGATGGGTCGGCTCCATTCACCCAGGGTGCCCGCATAGAGGTCCACCAGCTGGGCGGAAAAGCCCACCGCGGAATTGGCAAAGCTCATGCCGCTGGCGTGCATGGTCAGGGCGCCCAGCAGCAGGAATGCCGCGGCCATCAGGGTGGCGGCGACATAGCCGATGCGAAAATCCGTCAGTGCATGACGCAGACTGGGTCGGGTCCGGGTCTCCCTGGCCCGTTCCAGGGTCCAGAGGGAATGCCAGGCGGCCACGTCCAGGGGGATGGGCATCCATCCCAGCAGGGCCAGCAGGAAGGCAAAACCGGCCGCGCTCCAGATCAGTCCCGCGTTCTGCCAGTCGGCCAGCCGGGACCAGTCCGGTTCCCCGCCAAAGGCCAGCGTCACGGTGGCCAGGGTGGAGAGGGTCAGGGCGGCCATGATGAGTTTCATGCCCAGATCCACCCCCCGGTAATTGCCGATGGCCAGGAGCAGCAGACAGGCCCCCATGATCCACGCCGACAGGGTGGCCGGGGAGGCATCCAGCCCGAACACCAGGCCGAACAGGCCCGCCGTGACCACGGTGACCACGGCCTGGATGATGAACATGGTCCCCAGGGTGACCAGGGCGAACAGGCCCAGGGCCCAGCGCCCCAGCCGGCGGTAGCCCACCAGCAGGTTCTCTCCGGTGGCGGCGGCGTAGCGGGGGCCGAATTCGATGAAGGGGTATTTGAGCAGACAGGCCAGCAGCACCACCGGCAGCAGCAACAGGCCGAATTCGGCGCCAGCACGGGTGGACTGTACCAGGTGGGAGACACCGATGGCCGCGCCGGCCATGAGCAGGCCGGGGCCGATGGCATGGCGCAGGGTGCTGACGCGAAGTTCATTCATCAGGGGGGATCTCAATAAATCAGCAATCCGGGCAGGGCAGGCTGTTACCCAGCAGGACCAGAACCGGGCCGTCATCTCCGGCGGGTTGATGGGGGAGGCAGTGCAGTTCCGGATGGGCCTGTTTCAGCCAGGTGCGGATGGCTTCGAATTCTTCCAGTCCGCCTGAATGGCCCCGATAGATCATCAGGCTGATGACACCGTCCGGACCCAGCACGGCCCGGGCCGCTTCCAGGGCGGCCAGACTCGTTTCCGGGCGGGTGATGATGCCATGATCCCCGCCGGGCAGATAGCCCAGGTTGAAGGTCACTGCCCTGATCCGGCCCCGAGCATGGTCGGGCAGGTGTCGGTCCAGGTGCTGATGTCCGTCCTGGATCAGGGTGGCCCGATCCGCCACGCCGGCCTCATCCAGGCGTTTGCGGGTGGCGTCCAGCGCGGCGGTCTGGATGTCAAAGGCCCAGACATGGCCGGCCTCACCCACCGTCCGGGCCAGGAACAGGGTGTCATGTCCGTTGCCGGCGGTGGCGTCCACTGCCAGATCGCCCGGCTGCAGTAGCCCGGAAAGCTGTTCATGGGCGATACGCGTGAGGGGCTTGAGGTTGCGATGCATGCTTCAGATCCTTCTGCTGAGTTGCGATCAAGGGAGGAAAAAGGTGGTTTCTTCACAGGCCCGTAGCATGGCCTGCAGTGATTCGGGGTCCGCCAGGCGATGATCCGGACCCACCGTGATCAGGGTGACGGGTGCGGGCCGGCTGTTGTCCACCAGGAATCGGGAGTCGGCAAAGGGAATGACTTCATCCGTCGGAGAATGGAGGATGACCGTTCCCGCCTTGACCCGGTCGGCGGAGCCCCAGAGCCGCCAGGCAGGGCAGAGCAGCACCAGTGGAATTCGCTGGCTGTCCAGGGCCATGGCCACGGCACCGCCACGGGAGGAGCCGACGATGACCTCCGGGCGATGGGTCTCCAGGGCGGATTGCGCCGTGCCGACGGCGGCCTCGAAGTCGTCGTCGTCCAGCAACGGGTTAATGACCTCGTGGCCTTGTGATAGCAGGTATGACGGTTTAAGGCCTCCGGGCCTGGACTGCCAGCCGTGGAGAAACAGGATCTTCATCGGGGCGAGACCATGCAGGGGGCATGCGTGCAAAGCAGGGCCTTGAGGTGTCTGGCGGTCTGTTCGTCATCCCCCTGGATTGCATGGGCGCCCATGGAGAAATGTGTCTTTTGGTTGCGTTTACGGGCCACGAGGTTGTCTGCGGGCTGAGGATATGAGCGATATGCTAGTGCATCCTGCAAGCCGGTGAAAATCAGGTCTTGAAATAACCCGCCGCAGTGCAGTGTTCGGGCGGCCTGATGCCCTCGGGAAGGACCGGCGTTCCTCCGGACGGAGAAACGCCGGTGGCATGGGAGCCTGATCAGAGACCGGCCGCGGCCTTGAGGGCATCCGCCTTGTCGGTGCGTTCCCAGGGCAGGTCCACGTCTTCACGGCCGAAGTGACCGTAGGCCGCTGTCTGCCGGTAGATGGGACGCAGCAGGTCCAGCATGCTGATGATGCCCCAGGGGCGCAGGTCGAAATGCTCGCGCACCAGGTCGACGATCTGCTGGTTGGAAATCTTGCCGGTGCCGAAGGTGTCGACGCTGATGGAGGTGGGGCGGGCCACGCCGATGGCGTAGGAGACCTGGATCTCGCAGCGTTCCGCCAGGCCCGCGGCGACGATGTTCTTGGCCACGTAGCGGCCGGCATAGGCGGCGGAGCGGTCCACCTTGGAGGGGTCCTTGCCGGAGAAGGCACCGCCGCCGTGACGGGCCATGCCGCCGTAGGTATCGACGATGATCTTGCGCCCGGTCAGGCCGCAGTCGCCCACGGGGCCGCCGATGACGAACTTGCCGGTGGGGTTGATGTGGATGTTCTCGTCACGGCAGGTGGCCAGCCATTCGGCGGGCAGCACCGGCTTGATGATGCAGTCCATCACCGCTTCGCGCAGGGCCTTCTGGTCGATTTCCGGGGCGTGCTGGGTGGACAGTACCACGGCGTCGATGCCCACCGGTTTGCCGCCTTCATAGCGGAAGGTGACCTGGCTCTTGGCGTCGGGGCGCAGCCAGGCCAGTTCACCGGATTTGCGCACGTGGGCCTGACGGCGCACCAGTTCGTGGGCGTAGTGGATGGGGGCGGGCATCAGTGCGCCGGTTTCGTTGCTGGCATAGCCGAACATCAGGCCCTGGTCGCCGGCGCCCTGTTCCAGGCGGTTGCTCACGTCGCGATCCACCCCCTGGGCGATATCGGGGGACTGCTTGCCCAGGGCGTTGATGACAGCGCAGGTGTGACCGTCGAAGCCGGTGTCGCAGTTGTCGTAGCCGATGTCGTTGACCACGTCGCGAACCAGATTCTCGTAATCCACATGCACCGGGGTGGTGATCTCGCCGGCCAGTACCACCATGCCGGTCTTCACCAGGGTTTCACAGGCGATGCGGGCGTGGGGGTCTTGCGCCAGAATGGCGTCCACGATGGCATCGGAGATCTGGTCGGCCATCTTGTCCGGGTGGCCCTCGGACACGGATTCGGAAGTAAACAGATGGGAATCTTTCATACTTTTTAGCTACTCCTCCGGCTCTCGGGTGCCCGCCTGGCGGCCCACCCTCGGATTGATGATGGTGATCCGCGCCGGATTTTACCCTGAATGGGACGCTTGTGGCGCGTCAAGCCTGTTTGAGCAATCCCTTAATTTATATATTGTGTCTTTCCTTATCTGATTTATCGTTGTATCTGAATGCCTTATGAGGCGGTGCAGCAAAAGGCCCCCTGTTTCGCTCGGGCTTGCGACAAGCCCCCCTGTCAGGGAAAATGCAGGCCGATAACGCCGTGGTCAATGCATATTCCATGTGGTATCCATGACCGGGTGATATGCTCGTGCCTGATTCAACCTGCTGTCCCGGAACACTTTTTCAGCGACCAGTTTTGAGGTGTGCCGCGTTTTTCCGAGTCATGCGAATAACCAGAACACCGCCAAACGGTGTCAATGCGGCAGACCATGAAGACCATTATTTCCACCCTTGTCAGGAGATCTGCATGCCTTCCCGCAAAGAGCTAGCCAACGCTATTCGTGCGCTTTCCATGGACGCGGTCCAGAAGGCCAACTCCGGTCATCCCGGTGCGCCCATGGGCATGGCCGACATCGCCGAAGTGCTCTGGAACGACTATCTCAAGCACAATCCGGCCAATCCCCAGTGGGCGGACCGTGACCGCTTCGTGATGTCCAATGGCCATGGTTCCATGCTGGTGTATTCCCTCCTGCATCTGAGTGGCTACGACCTGCCCATCGACGAACTCAAGCAGTTCCGGCAGTTCCATTCCCGTACCCCCGGCCATCCTGAATACGGCTACACCCCCGGTGTCGAGACCACCACCGGTCCCCTGGGGCAGGGCATCACCAATGCGGTGGGCATGGCCATCGCCGAAAAGGCCCTGGCAGCCCATTTCAACCGCCCCGGCCATGAGGTGGTGGATCATTACACCTATGCCTTTCTGGGCGACGGCTGCCTGATGGAAGGCATCTCCCACGAGGCCTGCTCCCTGGCCGGCACCCTGGGTCTGGGCAAGCTGGTGGCCTTCTACGACGACAACGGCATCTCCATCGACGGCGAGGTGGAAGGCTGGTTCACCGACGATACCCCCAAGCGTTTCGAGGCCTACGGCTGGCATGTGGTGCCGGGGGTGGATGGTCACGATGCCGAGGCGGTGAAGCAGGCCATCGAGCAGGCCCGGGCAGTGAAGGACCGTCCCACCCTGATCTGCTGCAAGACCATCATCGGCTGGGGTTCTCCCAACAAGCAGGGCAAGGAAGAGTGCCATGGCGCGCCCTTGGGCCAGGACGAGATCGCGCTGGTGCGCGAGACCCTCGGCTGGCCCCATGAACCCTTCGTGATCCCGGACGAGATCCGGGCCGGCTGGAATGCCCGTGACAAGGGCACCCAAGCCGAAAGCGCCTGGCAGGCCCGCTTTGCCGAATATGCCAAGGCCCACCCCGAACTGGCCGCCGAATTCACCCGCCGCATGGGCGGTGAGCTGCCCGCCGACTGGGCGCAGAAGGCCCAGGCCTTCGTTGAGGAGACCGTGGCCAAGGCCGAGACCATCGCCAGCCGCAAGGCTTCCCAGAACGCCATCGGCGGCTATGCCCCGGCCCTGCCGGAACTGCTGGGCGGCTCCGCCGACCTGGCCGGTTCCAACCTCACCCTGTGGAAGGGCTCCAAGGGCATCAGCAAGGAGGACGGCGACGGCAACTACCTGTTCTACGGGGTGCGGGAGTTCGGCATGGCCGCCATCATGAACGGGATCGCCCTGCACGGCGGCTTCATCCCTTACGGCGGCACCTTCCTGATCTTCAGCGACTATGCCCGTAACGGCCTGCGCATGTCTGCCCTCATGAAGCAGCGGGTGATCTACGTGATGACCCATGATTCCATCGGTCTGGGCGAAGACGGCCCCACCCACCAGCCGGTGGAGCAGGTCACCAGCCTGCGGCTGATTCCCAACATGCATGTCTGGCGTCCCTGCGATGCGGTGGAGACCGCCGTGGCCTGGAAGGCGGGCATCGAGCGCGCCGACGGTCCCAGTCTGCTGAGCCTGTCCCGCCAGAACCTGCCCCACCAGGCCCGCACCCAGGCCCAGTTGGCCGATATCGCCCGGGGCGGCTATGTGCTGCATGATGCCGGCGGCCAGCCGGATGCCATTATCCTGGCCACCGGCTCGGAGGTGGGGATTGCCATGGAGGCGGCCAAGACGATGGAGGCCAAGGGCAAGCGTGTCCGGGTGGTGTCCATGCCCTGCCAGGAAGTGTTCGATGCCCAGGATGCCGACTACCGGGAGTCCGTGCTGCCCGGCGCCGTGCGCGCCCGCGTGGCCGTGGAGGCCGGCGTGACCGTCGGCTGGCTCAAGTATGTGGGTCTGGATGGTCGCGTGGTGGGCATGGATCGCTTCGGCGAATCCGCCCCCGGCGGCGAGTTGATGAAACATTTCGGCTTCACGGCGGACAATGTGGTCAGTGCGGTGGAGGCCGTGCTGGGCTGAGTGGCCGCCCAACATTGAATTTTTCAAAGCAAAAGCTGGAGACAACAAACGATGACAATCAAAGTCGGTATCAACGGTTTCGGCCGCATCGGCCGCATGGCCTTCCGGGCCATTTCCAAGGAATTCCCGGAACTGGAAGTGGTGGCCATCAACGATCTGCTGGATCCGGAATACCTGGCCTACATGCTGCGCTATGACTCCGTCCACGGCCGTTTCGACGGCGAAGTCTCCGTGGAAGGTAACCACATGGTGGTCAACGGCAAGAAGATCCGCCTGACCGCCGAGCGCGACCCCGCCAACCTCAAGTGGAACGAGGCGGGTGCCGAACTGGTGATCGAGTCCACCGGCTTCTTCCTCACCGAGGAAACCTGCCAGAAGCACATCGATGCCGGTGCCCGGAAGGTCATCCAGAGCGCCCCCTCCAAGGACGCCACTCCCATGTTCGTGTACGGCGTGAACCACAAGGAATACACCGGTCAGGCCATCATCTCCGCCGCCTCCTGCACCACCAACGCCCTGGCGCCGGTGGCCAAGGTGCTCAACGACAATTTCGGCATCAAGCGCGGCCTGATGAGCACCGTGCACGCCGCCACCGCCACCCAGAAGACCGTGGACGGTCCCTCCCAGAAGGACTGGCGCGGTGGTCGTGGCATCCTGGAGAACATCATCCCGTCCTCCACCGGTGCCGCCAAGGCCGTGGGCAAGGTGCTGCCCGCACTGAACGGCAAGCTCACCGGCATGGCCTTCCGCGTACCCACCTCCGACGTCTCCGTGGTGGACCTGACCGTGGAACTGGAAAAGGGTGCTTCCTATGAGACCATCTGCCAGACCATGAAGTCCGCCGCCACCAGCGGTGACCTGCAGGGTGTGCTGGGTTACACCGACGAGAAGGTGGTGGCCACCGATTTCCGCGGCGTGAACCTGCCGTCCATCTTCGACGCCGAAGCCGGCATCCAGCTGGATGAGACCTTCGTCAAGGTGGTGGCCTGGTACGACAACGAGTATGGCTACACCTGCAACATGCTGCGCCTGGCGCGGCACGTGGGCGGCCTGTAACCGGTCGGCCCCCCCTCTCCTTGGGGAGAGGGGGGGCCGTTTCCTTCTCCATCTGGGGAAGAAAGGAGAGAAAACAACCCAGAGTCTTCCGGCAAGCCCCGGTTTGCCAGAACACTTTGCAAGACCCCAGAACAAATATCCGAAAACCATCCAAGGAGTTGCGCATGTCCGTCATCAAGATGACCGATCTGGACCTGAAGGGTAAACGGGTGCTGATCCGCGAGGATCTCAATGTCCCCGTGAAGGACGGCAAGGTGACCTCGGATGCCCGCATCCGCGCCAGCCTGCCCACCATCGAGCACGCCATGAAGGCCGGCGCCCGGGTCATGCTCATGTCCCACCTGGGCCGCCCGGAGGAGGGTGTGTTCAGCGAGGCCGACTCCCTGGCACCGGTGGCCGCCCATCTCTCCGGTCTGCTGGGCAAGGAAGTGCGCCTGGTACGGGATTACCTGAACGGGGTGGAGGTGGCCGAGGGCGAAGTGGTGCTGCTGGAAAACGTCCGTTTCAACAAAGGTGAGAAGAAGGACGACGAAGCCCTGTCGAAGCAATACGCCGCCCTCTGCGACATCTACGTGATGGACGCCTTCGGCACCGCCCACCGGGCCCAGGCCTCCACCCACGGTGCCGGCAAGTTCGCCCCGGTGGCTTGTGCCGGCCCCCTGCTGGCGGCGGAACTGGAAGCCCTGGGCAAGGCCCTGGACAATCCGAAGCGCCCGCTGGTGGCCATCGTCGGCGGTTCCAAGGTTTCCACCAAGCTGACCGTGCTCGAATCCCTGTCCAAGGTGGTGGATCAGCTCATCGTCGGCGGTGGCATCGCCAACACCTTCATTGCCGCCCAGGGTCACGGGGTGGGCAAATCCCTGTGTGAAAACGACCTGATCCCCGAGGCAAAGCGCCTGATGGAAGCGGCGCGGGCCAAGGGCGGCGACATTCCCGTTCCCACCGACGTCACCGTGGGCAAGGCGTTCTCCGAATCCACCCCGGCCACCACATGCAAGGTGAGCGACGTGGCCGATGACGACATGATCTTCGACGTGGGGCCGGACACCGCCGCCGGTTACGCCGAACTGCTGAAGAAGGCCGGCACCATCGTCTGGAACGGCCCCGTGGGCGTGTTCGAGTTCGACCAGTTTGCCGCCGGCACCCAGGCCATGGGTGAGGCCATTGCCGCCAGCGACGCCTTCTCCATCGCCGGCGGTGGCGATACCCTGGCCGCCATCGACAAGTACGGCCTGGCCGATCGCATTTCCTACATCTCCACCGGCGGTGGTGCCTTCCTGGAGTTCCTGGAAGGCAAGACCCTGCCCGCCGTGGCCATGCTGGAGGCCCGGGCCAGGGGCTGAGCGGTCATCACCCACCACCTTCGGTACCTACCGAGCAAGGACAAGGCCCGACATGCGTAGAACCAAAATCGTAGCAACCCTGGGACCGGCCACGGACAGCCCGTCCGCCATGCGCGCGCTGGTGAAGGCCGGCGTGGATGTGGTGCGCATCAACTTTTCCCACGGCGATCCGGACGATCACCGCAAGCGGGTGGCCCTGTTGCGGGAGACCGCCCGGGAAGCCTCACGCATCGTCGCCGTGCTGGGGGACCTGCAGGGTCCTAAGATCCGCACCGCCCGCTTTGCCTCGGGCAGCGTGGAACTGAAGGAGGGCGATGACTTCGTCCTGGACGCGGACCTGGCCCCCAATGCCGGCACCCGGGAGCGGGTGGGCATCACCTACAAGGAACTGCCCGGCGACGTCAGCCCCGGCGACAGCCTGCTGCTGGATGATGGTCGCCTGGTGCTGACGGTGGAACGGGTGGAGGGGCCGCGGATCCATACCCGTGTGGCCGTGGGCGGCACCCTGTCCAACAACAAGGGCATCAACCGCCAGGGGGGCGGCCTGTCCGCCCCCGCCATCACCGACAAGGACCGGGAGGATATCCGCCTGGCCGCCGAGCTGGACGTGGATTTTCTTGCCATTTCCTTCCCCCGCAGCGCCGCCGACGTCAACCGCGCCCGGGAACTGTTGAGGGAGGCCGGCGGGCAGGGAGGGATCTGCGCCAAGATCGAACGGGCCGAGGCGGTGGACGCCATCGATGAGATCCTCACCGCCACCGACGTGATCATGATCGCCCGTGGCGACCTGGGGGTGGAGATCGGGGACGCGGAGCTGCCGGGGGTGCAAAAGCGCCTGATCCAGCAGGCCCGCACCCGCAACCGGGTGGTGATCACCGCCACCCAGATGATGGAATCCATGATCCAGAATCCCATCCCCACCCGGGCCGAGGTGTTCGACGTGGCCAATGCGGTACTGGACGGCACTGACGCGGTCATGCTCTCCGGGGAAACGGCCACCGGCAACTATCCCCACAAGGCGGTGGAGGCCATGGGGCGGATCTGCGAAGCGGCGGAGCGCCAGCGCAGTGCCCGGGTATCCACCCACCGCATGGACAGCTACTTTGAACGGGTGGACGAGGCCATTGCCATGGCTACCATGTACACCGCCAACCATCTGGATGTGCGCGCCATCGCCGCCATGACCGAATCCGGCTCCACGGCCCTGTGGATGTCCCGCATCAGTTCCGGTATCCCCATCTTCGCCATGACCCGTCATCAGTGCACCTGTCGTCGGATGGCGTTGTACCGGGGGGTCTATCCGGTCCTGTTCGAGAGCGACAATACCAGTCATGCGGCCAACAACCGTCAGGTGGTGGCCATGCTGCAGGAGGCCGGCATTGTCAGGGACGGCGACCTGGTCATCATCACCAAGGGGGATCTCACCGGCGTCATGGGCGGGACCAACGCCATGAAGATCGTCCAGGTGGGTGCATTGCAGGACTTTGCCCCATAGGCGCCCTTGATTCTCGAACCCATAACGACAACGATACCGAACCGCATAGCGATTCGAAGACCACAACCCACAGGAGGTCCCTCATGGCCCTGATTTCTCTGAGACAGTTGCTGGACCATGCCGCCGAGCACGGTTACGGCATGCCCGCCTTCAACGCCAACAACATGGAGCAGGTGCACGCGGTCATGCAGGCCGCCGACGAGGTGGATGCCCCGGTGATCATTCAGGCCTCCGCCGGTGCCCGCAAATATGCCGGCGAGCCCTTCCTGCGCCATCTCATCATCGCCGCGGCGGAACAGTATCCCCACATCCCCATCGTGCTGCACCAGGACCATGGCGGTGAACCTGCGGTGTGCCTGGCGTCCATCCAGTCCGGCTTCACCTCGGTGATGATGGACGGCTCCCTGATGCCCGATATGAAGACGCCTTCCACCTATGAGTACAACGTGGAAGTGACCCGCCAGGTGACCGAGATGGCCCACTGGCTGGGCGTGTCCGTGGAAGGCGAACTGGGCTGCCTGGGTTCCCTGGAAACCGGCATGGCCGGCGAGGAAGACGGTTCCGGCGCCGAAGGCCAGCTGTCCCATGACCAGCTGCTCACCGACCCGGACGAGGCCGCCGACTTCGTCAAGAAGACCGGCGTGGATGCCCTGGCCATTGCCATCGGCACCAGCCACGGCGCCTACAAGTTCACCCGCCCGCCCACCGGCGACATCCTGGCCATCAAGCGCATCAAAGAGATCCATGCCCGCATCCCCAACACCCATCTGGTGATGCACGGCTCTTCTTCCGTGCCCCAGGACTGGCTCAAGATCATCAACGAGCACGGTGGTGACATGGGCGAGACCTACGGCGTGCCGGTGGAAGAGATCCAGGAAGGCATCAAGCACGGCGTGCGCAAGGTGAACATCGATACCGACCTGCGCATGGCCTCCACCGGTGCCATTCGCAAGTTCCTGGCGGAAAATCCCAAGGAATTTGATCCCCGCAAGTTCCTCAAGGTCTCCACCGCCGCCATGAAGGACATCTGCAAGGCTCGCTACGAGGCCTTCGGCTGCGCCGGCATGGCCTCCAGGATCAAGCCCGTGAGCCTGGAAGCCATGGTCAAGCGCTACAAGTCCGGCGAGCTGGCGCCCAAGGTGCAGTAAGGTAAACGCCGCGCAAGCCCCTCTCTCCTTGCGGGAGAGGGGTTGGGGTGAGGGGAATGCGGTTCTGCTAAAGTATCAACAAATAGGCGCGCCGTTCATTTCCACCCCTTCTCTCTCTTCGGGCGAAGGCTGTCGATATCCCTGGACCCCGCATGCACACACCCAGCCCTCGTCTCCTTGCCTGCCTTCTGCCGCTCCTGCTCCTGCCCGCCACGGCGCCGGCGACCCCGCTGGCCGAAGCCCTTCAGTCCTGCGCCGGCATCACCGATGCCGATGCTCGCCTGGCCTGTTACGACCGGCTGGCCGACCTGTCCGTCGCAGACGACGGGGATGCCGCGCCACTGCCATCCAGAACCCTGGCACTGCCCGGAGGGGCGGAGGCACGGGATCCTGATCCGTCCCGCCGCCCTGCCTCCCGCATCGACGCCGTCTGGGGTTTCGCCCCGGACAGCAGCCGTTACGTGATCGCCTCCCACCGTCCCAGTTATCTGCTGCCAGCCCGTTACACCGACCGCCCCAACGAACAGCCCTTCTCACCCCTGATGGAACTGGCCGATGCCGACCGGGTGGAGCTGGACTCGGTGGAGGCCAGGTTCCAGTTCAGTTTCAAAACTCGACTCTGGGCTACGGATGACCGCCGCTGGGGCCTGTGGGGCGCCTATACCCAGCAGAGTCAGTGGCAGGTCTATAACGACCGGGATGGGGCCTCGCGACCCTTTCGTGAAACCAACTACATGCCGGAGCTGATCCTGAGCTACCGGCCGGACCTGTCCCTGGGAGGCTTCCACTGGCGCCTGCTCAATGTGGGTTACAACCACCAGTCCAACGGTCGGGCCGAGCCCCTGTCCCGCAGCTGGGACCGGCTCTTTGCCGAGGTGGGGGTGGAACGGGGTGATCTGGTCATCAATGCCCGGATCTGGCACCGGATACAGGAAAGTGACAGCCGGGACGACAACCCGGACATCACCGACTATCTGGGCTACGGCGACCTCACTGCCTTCTGGCAGCAGGGTGGCCACAGCTACACCCTGATGCTCAGGGGGCGTCCCAGCACCGGCAAGGGTGCCGTCCAGGCCACCTGGATGAGCCCCCCGATACTGGGGCCTCTGAGGGCCTATACCCAGGTCTTCAGCGGCTATGGGGAGAGCATGATCGACTACAACTGGCGCCAGAACACCCTGGGTTTCGGGCTGGCCCTGAGTGATCTTTACTGACCCTTGTCATGGGCGCCGGCGGCGCAATCCACCCGGAACACGGGGACTTGTTCCGGGGGCAGCGGCGCCCGTTGCCGCATCCGGTCGGCGATCTTTTCGGCCATCATGATGGTGGGGGCGTTGAGGTTGCCGGTGATGATGCGGGGCATGATGGATGCGTCCACCACCCGCAGGCCCTCCACCCCGAACACCCGTCCTTCGCCATCCACCACTGCCATGGGGTCCTGGGGCGAACCCATGGCACAGGAACCCGCCGGGTGGTAGGCGGTTTCACCGTGCTCGCGCACGAAGGCATCCAGTGCCGCATCCGAGCGGGCCTCGCTGCCGGGGGAGAGTTCCCGTCCCAGATAGGGTGACAGGGACGGCTGGACCATGATCTCCCGGGTGAGGCGGATCGCATCCCGGAATTCCCGCCAGTCCTGGGGGTGGCTCATGTAGTTGAAGCGGATGCGTGGGGCCAGGCGCGGGTCCTTGCCGGCCAGGCGGATCCAGCCCCGGCTGGGGGAGCGCATGGAGCCCACATGGGCCTGGAAACCATGGGCCTCCACCGCCTGGGTACCGTTGTAATTGATGGCGATGGGCAGGAAGTGGTACTGGAGATTGGGCCACGGAAAGGCCGGATCACTGCGGATGAAGCCGGCGGCCTCGAAGTGGTTGCTGGCGCCGATGCCACGGCCGGAGAACAGCCATTGGGCGCCGATCCAGGGCTGGTTCCACCATTTCAGGGCCGGGTAGAGGGTGATGGGACGCTTGCACTGGTACTGGATGTAGATCTCCAGGTGATCCTGCAGGTTTTCGCCCACGCCCGGCAGGTCATGGACCACCGGGATGTCCAGGGCCTCCAGTTCGGCGGCCGGGCCGATCCCCGAGCGTTTGAGCACTGCCGGCGAGAGGATGGCGCCGGCGCAGAGCACCACTTCCCGCCGGGCATGGGCATGCCTGCGCCGACCCCGGTGGATGAAACTGACCCCCCGGGCGGCATGTCCTTCGATGAGCACCTGCTCGGTGAGGGCGCGGGTCACGATGCGCAGATTGGGGCGCGGGCGGGCCAGGTCCAGGTAGCCACGGGCGGTGCTGGAACGGCGCCCACGGGGGGTGGTGGTCCGGTCCATGGGACCAAAGCCCTCCTGCTGGTAGCCGTTGACGTCCGGCGTATGGGGGTGGCCGGCTTCCTGGGCCGCCTGGATGAAGGCCTGATAGAGGGGGTTGTTGTCCGGCCGGGGTGTGGTCACCCGCAGGGGGCCCTGGTCGCCGTGATAGGCGTCGGCGCCGATATCCCGATTTTCCGCCTTCTTGAAGTAGGGCAGGCAATGGGCATAGTCCCAGCCCGGCAGGTTGAAGTCCGCGGCCCAGTGGTCATAGTCCAGGGCGTTGCCGCGGATGTAGCACATGCCGTTGATGAGGGACGATCCCCCCAGGCCCTTGCCCCGGCCGCAGTCCATGCGGCGCCCGTTCATGTGGGGTTCCGGCTCGGTCTGAAAGCCCCAGTTATAGCGACGTCCTTGCAAGGGATAGGCGAGGGCGGCGGGCATCTGGGTACGAAAGTCCAGCCGCCAGTCCCGTCCACCGGCCTCCAGCAGCAGTACCTGGGTATCCGGGTCTTCGGTCAGTCGGGCGGCCAGTACGGCGCCGGCGGAACCGGCGCCGATGATGATGTAGTCGTAGGTCATGTCCTGCATGGGGCTCCTGAATCGGGTGGGGGAGGGACGGTGGGGCGTCGGGCTAGAACACGCTGTCCACCCCGCCGAGTTCCACGTACACCGACTTGCGCTGGGTGTAGTGCTCCAGGGCGGCGCGGCCGTTCTCCCGGCCCAGTCCCGACTGCTTGTAGCCGCCCACCGGCATCTCCACCGGTGACAGGTTGTAGGTATTGATCCAGCAGATGCCTGCCTGGATCTGGTGGATCACCCGGTGGGCCCGGGCCAGATCCCGGCTGAATACGCCCGCGGCCAGGCCGTAGCGGGTGTCGTTGGCCCGCTGGATGACGGCCGCTTCATCCTCAAAGGACTGCAATACCATCACCGGGCCGAAGATCTCCCGGCGCACCAGGGGGTGGTCATCCGGGCAGTCGGCGAACACGGTGGGTGCCACGAAGGCCCCCTCCGGGGCGTCGTCGGGGCGCAGTCGTTCCCCGCCGATCAGGCAGCGCAGGCCGTCTTCCCTGGCCTGCCGGATGCGATCCATGACCTGCTCGCAGTGGGCCTCGCTGATGACCGGTCCCAGGGTGGTGGCCGGGTTCAGCGGGTCCCCGGCGCGGATGCGCCGGATGCGTTCCAGCAGCCGGGCCTGGAAGGTCTGGCGGATGGAGGCCTCCACGAAAACCCGGGTGCCATTGGTGCAGATCTGGCCGCTGCTGTAGAAGTTGGCCATCAGGGCCGCGTTCAGGGCCTGCTCCAGATCCGCGTCGGCAAAGATGATCAGTGGCGACTTACCCCCCAGCTCCATGGTGACCTGCTTGAGGCTGCTGCGGGCGGCATCGGCCATCACCGCCTTGCCGGTTTCCACCTCTCCGGTGAAGGAGACCTTGGCGATATCGGGATGATGAGTCAGCGCCCGGCCCACTTCCGCGTCTCCTTGCACCACGTTGAAGACACCCGGCGGCAGACCCGCCTCGGTGAAAATGTCCGCCAGCGCCAGGGCGCTCAACGGGGTGAGTTCGCTGGGCTTGAAGACCATGGCGTTGCCGCCGGCCAGGGCCGGGGCCGCCTTCCAGCATGCGATCTGCAGAGGGTAGTTCCAGGCGCCGATGCCGGCGCATACCCCCAGGGGTTCGCGGCGGGTGTAGATGAAGGCCTGCTCGCCCTGGGGGATCTGTTCCCCTTCCAGTCCCATGGCCAACCCGGCGAAATATTCCAGGGCGTCGGCGCCGGTCTGGATGTCCACGCTGGCGGTTTCGCTGATGGGTTTGCCGGTGTCCCGGGTTTCCAGGGTGGCCAGGGCCTGGTTGCGGTCCCGCAGCAGATCCGCCGCCCGGCGCAGGATGCGGCCACGGGCCATGGGGGGCATGGCGGCCCAGATTTTCTGGCCCTGCGCCGCCGAGCGCACGGCCTCATCCACCAGGGCCTGGTCTGCCGCCTGGATACGGGCGATGGTCTGCCCGGTGGCCGGGTTGACGGTTTCGAAATGGGGGGTATCCGGAGACTGGACAGGGTGTCCGTGGACGTAGCTGCCCTGAATGGGGGCGGTGGCGGGCTGGGTGTGGGGCATGGGATCTCCCGGTGATTCGCGGGTGGAATGGGTCTGCTCAGGTTTCGGTGGTCCGGGGGGCGTGCCCCTCCAGCCAGGCCCGGGCGTTGTCCCGGGCCAGCCGCCGACAGGCTTCGATATCAATGCCTTCCGGTGTCAGGGCACCCCGCAGCCACAGGCCATCAATCAGCGCAGCCACGGACTGGGCGGCATCCCGGGCCTGATCCGCCGGCAGGACCTGACGGAACTGGTGGCACAGATTGGCGTACAGGCGCCGTTCGTTGACCCGCTGCAGGCGACGCAGGGCCGGTTGATGCATGCTGGCGGCCCAGAACTCCAGCCAGGCCCGCATGGCGGCCACATTGGTCTGACTGGAGTCGAAATTGCCGTCGATGATGGCGTCCACATGACCGGCAATATCCTCCGGAGGGATCCTGCGGCGCCGCTCCGCCACGGCTTCTCCCAACTGCTGGAGCAGGTAGCGCATGGTGGCCTCCATCAGCCCCGCCTTGTCCCCGAAATAATGGCTGATGATGCCGCTGGAGACCCCGGCAAGGCGCGCAATACGCGCAATGGTGGCGTCCGCCATGCCGTACTGGTGAATCGCCGTGAGTGTGGCCTTGATCAGTTGTCGGCGCCGTCCGGACGCCATGGGGGAAGGTTGCATTCTGTTCTCCATCGGGCGCGTGTATTTCACTCTAAATCAGATTGAACAATCGTTCAATTATAGTTTGATTGATCGTTCAATCAGGGTTGATTTGTCGGCGGTGACTGGGCATTCTGAAAAGGAAATACTGAATCAGTCAGCCGCTGTTACTCCTGTGATCTACAGTCACGGATCGCAGATCTAGTGTGACGGATTGCGATCTATTGTCACACTCGCGGACTTCCGTCACTCCCGCCTTCGCGGGAATGACTGACTCAGAACATCCCGAATGTCATGCCCGTTCCGGGGCGAATGAGGAGAAGAGTCGACATGCATCGTTTGCTGAGCGCAATCACCATATCCGCCATGAGCCTGACCGGTATCACCCATGCCGCCGAACCCGATGAATGCGGGCAGGTGCGGTTTGCCGAGGTGGGCTGGACCGACATCACCGCCACCACGGCGACGGCCCAGGTGGTTCTGGAAGGCATGGGTTACGACACCCGCAGTCTCACGGTGTCCGTTCCCATCGCCTATGCGGGGCTGGAGAACCAGGATTTCGACGTCTTTCTGGGCAACTGGATGCCGAGCATGGCCAGCATCATCCAGCCCTATCTGGAGCGGGGAACGGTGGAGACCATCGCCACCAACCTGGAGGGCGCCAAGTACACCCTGGCGGTGCCCCGGTATGTGCATGATGCCGGTGTGACCCATTTCAGTGATCTGGCGGAGCACCGCCGCCGGTTCGGCGGGCGCATCTACGGCATCGAATCCGGTAACGACGGTAATCAGATCATTCAGCAGATGATGGATGACGATGCCTATGACCTGGGACGTTTCCGCCTCATGGAGTCCAGTGAAGCCGGCATGCTGGGGGAGGTACGTCACAATACCGCCCGTGAGGAATGGATCGTGTTCCTGGCCTGGGAGCCCCATCCCATGAACACCCGTTTCGACATCGCCTACCTGGAAGGCGGCGAGGACTACTTCGGCCCGGATTTCGGTGCCGCCACGGTACACACCAACGTACGTACCGGCTACACGCAGCAGTGTCCCAATGTGGGGCGTCTGCTCAGTCAGCTGTCCTTTACCCTGGAGATGGAAAACCATCTCATGGATCAGATCATGAACCGGGACGTGGACCCCAAGGTGGCGGCACGCGTCTGGCTGCAAGACAATTCTGATGTCCTGGAAGGCTGGCTGGACGGTGTCACCACCCGGGACGGTGAAGATGCCTTCAACGCCGTGACCCAGGCCATCACCGCGGCGCTGGTCGAGTAGTTCTCCATCCCCGGGCCGGCCCGTTGGCAGGCAGTGATGGGGTCGGGTGCAGACGTTCCGGAGGTAATCGGCTATCTTCAACCTCCATGACACCACCCCGCCGCATCGCCCACCTGGACATGGATGCCTTCTATGCCTCCGTGGAGTTGCTGCGTCATCCGGAGTTGCGTGGCCGGCCCGTGGTGATCGGCGGTCGCCGCCGCGCCCTGGGGGAACCCGGGCAGGCCGCCGCCGCCAGGCTTGAGGCCTATGCCGGACGCGGGGTGGTCACCACGGCCACCTATGAGGCCAGGGCCCTGGGTGTTGCCTCGGGCATGGGCCTGATGAAGGCGGCCCGCAAGGCCCCGGATGCCATCCTGCTGCCGCCGGACTTCGAGGCCTACCGGGACTATTCCCATCGCTTCAAGACGGCGGTGGCCGCCATCGCCCCCTGTATCGAGGACCGGGGCATTGATGAGATCTATATCGACCTCACCCACGTCCCCGGTGCATCCGGACCCCTGGGGCAGCGGCTCAAGCAGGCCGTGCTGGATGCCACTGGCCTGACCTGCTCCATCGGCATCGCCCCCAACAAGCTTCTGGCCAAGCTCTGTTCCGAGCTGGATAAACCGGACGGCCTCACCCTGCTGACCATGGACGATGTGCCGACACGGATCTGGCCCTTGCCGGTGGCCAAGGTCAACGGCATTGGGCCCAAGGCCGCCGCCCGGCTGGAGGCCCTGGGCATCCTCACCGTGGGGGATCTGGCCGCCTGCGGCCCTGGTCTGCTGCGGGAGCAGTTCGGACCCGCCCAGGGGGCGTGGCTGCATCAGGCGGCCCGGGGTATTGATGACCGGCCGCTGGAAACCGAGTCCGTGCCACGCTCGATGAGCCGGGAGACCACCTTCGAGCGGGACCTGCATCCCCGTGAGGACCGTGCCGAGCTGTCCGAGATCTTCTCAGCCCTGTGCGTGCGGGTATCCCAGGATCTGGCTCGCAAGGGGTGCCGCGGGCGCACGGTGGGCATCAAGCTTCGCTATGAGGATTTCCGCACCCTTACCCGGGACATCACCCTGGCCCGTCCGGTGTTCGATGCGGTGGATATCCGCCGGGCGGCAGGGGAATGCCTGCGCCGGGTGCCCCTGGAGCAGCGGCTTCGCCTGCTGGGGGTGCGTGTGTCGGGGCTGAGTTTCGGTGATGAGGACGGGCCGGCCGATGGGGATATGCAGATGGAGCTGCCGCTCTGATGATGTTGAGCCAATACGACCGAACGAGAAACAGATGCTGCTGACCCTTGCCTTGATGCTGTTGATCCTGTTGCTGGGCCTGGTACTGCTGCTGTGGCATGCCCGTACCGCCTTCGTCATTACGCTGGAGCAGGGCAGGGCGCGGACCCTGCGGGGAACTGCGCCGCCCGGTTTCCTGCGGGGCTGCGACGAGGTGGCGCGGATGTATCGTCTCACCCAGGGGCGCATCAGCGGCGTCCGGACCGCCCACGGGGTGCAGCTGCGCTTCTCGCGGGAGATCCCGGAGCATGTGCACCAGCCCTTGCGTAATGTATGGACACCGCCCACGGACGGCGGCGGTGGTGGCGGTCATCGGGCCGCCGGGTAGACGGCCCTGGATCAGGGCGCCGTTTCCCAGACTTCCCGCAGAAAGCCGGTGCCTCCCAGGTACCCCATCTGGCGCTCTATCCAGGCCTGCCGGGAGCGCACGTAATCCGAAGGGGCGGCCACCCGGTATCGTACCGGGCCAGGCAATACCGCTGCCAGCAGTGCCGCTTCCCTGGCCGTGAGTTCCGCCGCTGGCTTGTCGAAATAGATCTGGCTGGCGGCGCCCACTCCGTAGACATTGGGGCCGAACTGGGCCACGTTCAGGTACACCTCCAGAATCCTCTCCTTGGGCCAGAGGGTCTCGATCAGGACGGTCAGGTAGGCTTCTGCCACCTTGCGGGTCAGGCTGCGTTCGGGCCAGAGGAACACATTCTTGGCCACCTGCTGGGACAGGGTACTGGCACCGCGCAGGCGGCCGCCGTCCCGGTATTCGTTGATGGCGGCGCGGATGGAGCGAAAGTCGAATCCCCGGTGATCCAGGAAGCGCTGATCCTCCGCGGCGATCATGGCCAGGGCCGCGTGGGCGGAAATCTGCTGCCG
Organism: Ectothiorhodospira shaposhnikovii; assembly: GCF_016584105.1. Lineage (GTDB taxonomy): Bacteria > Pseudomonadota > Gammaproteobacteria > Ectothiorhodospirales > Ectothiorhodospiraceae > Ectothiorhodospira > Ectothiorhodospira shaposhnikovii. The sequence continues at coordinate 127,182 of NZ_NRSM01000008.1, forward strand.
GGGTACCCACTCATGGTTGACCGGGATGGTGCCGATGGCAGGGCGGGAGGACCATTGATGCTGCAGCATGAAGGCGGTGGTGGGCGGGTCCACCCACCGCAGGCTCCCCACGATCAGGACACTGAGCAACACCAGCGCCGCCAGGCTCGCAAGCAGCCAGCTCAGAAGACGCCACCACAGGGGGCGGCGACAGGGTTTGGAGGGGTATTTTCGCACCCTTGAACTATCTCAATTTCCAGCCTGGATCGGAAGCCGTGCGTGCCGACATCTCATTTACCGTCGGCAGCTCATGGGAATTCTCTCGTGACGCTGCTAACTGCCGGGCATCAGTGGGAAAAATGTCGGCTGTCCACAAAAGCTGTGGATAAGTCTGTGGAGAGTATGTCGGAAACCGCTCCCGGGGCGCATGGGAACAGCCCGTGGCTGAATTGGTCATGAAATGATCATGTTTTTAATTAATTGATTTAATTGGTTTTATTTTTGTGGCCGACGATGGCTGAGTGGGGCGTATCGTTGCCATGTCGCTGCGTCGGGCATTATCCATGCTGTGCATATTCCTGGGTATATCCCTATCTGTCATTTGATTTTCATTGTTTATTGACCTGGCCGTCACGGGAGCGAAAGACACTTCTCATTTTTTGAGGAGTCCACATTCATGCAACGTACCTTGCTGGCCACTGCCCTGGCCGCGGTTATAGGTTCGACACTTCTGACGACCGGTTGTGATTCCTCGTCCGGTTCCGATGATGCCGATCACAGGAACAATACGGTAGAGCTGTCGGTGCTCGGCCAGTATCAAAGTGGAGAATATGCCCGCAGTGCAGCCGAGATCGTGACCTACGATCCACAAAGTCGTCGCGCCTTCGTGATCAATGCCGCCAGCGGTCAGGTGGACGTGCTGGACATGAACGATCCGGCCAATCCGGCCCGGCTGTTTTCCATCGATGTCTCGGATATCGGTGCCGACGCCAATAGTGTGGCGGTGAAAAACGGCATTGTCGCCGTGGCCGTTGAGGCCAATGTGCGCACCGACAATGGTTCGGTTGCCCTGCTTGATACCGACGGCACTCGGCTGAATGTGTTGGAAGTGGGCGCCTTGCCGGATGCGTTGACCTTTTCTCCCGATGGCCGTCATGTGCTGGTGGCCGACGAAGGTGAGCCCAATGATGACTATACGATCGATCCCGAGGGGTCCGTGTCCATCATCGATCTTGGCGGCGGTGCGGGCGTGGCCACCGTACGCACGGCGGATTTCAGGGCCTGGAATGGCCGCGAGGACGAACTTCGCGCCGCCGGTGTGAGGATCTTCGGCCCCGGCGCCACCGCTGCCCAGGACTTCGAGCCGGAGTGGGTGGAAGTCAGTGCCGACTCAAGCACGGCCTATATGTCCCTGCAGGAGAACAATGCCATCGCCGTGGTGGACATTGCCACGGCGACGGTCACGGACATCTTCCCTCTGGGGTTCAAGGACTGGTCGGAAAGCGGTGCATGGGCCGGTAACGGTTTTGATGCCAGCGACCGTGACGGCGGTATCAATATCCGTCACTGGCCCGTCCTTGGGGTCTATCAACCGGATACCATCCGTCTCTACGAGACCGGGGGTCAAGCCTACATCCTGACCGCCAACGAAGGAGATGCCCGGGACTACGGCGGCTGGACCGAGGAGTTCAGGGTGGGTCAGCTGCAGCTCGACCCGGCAGCTTTCCCCAACGCGGCGGAGCTGCAGCAGAATGAACAGCTGGGACGCCTGCGGGTGACCTCCACCCTGGGCGTGAGCAACGACTGCGATCCGTCCAGCAAGGCAACCGACGTGCGTCAGGATTGCGTCTATGACACCCTCTACGCCTTCGGTGCGCGCTCCATGTCGATCTTCCGGGTGACCGGGACGGGACTGGTCAAGGTGTACGACACCGGATCGCAGATGGAGGAAACCACCGCGGAGTGGTATCCCGACGATTTCAATTCCAACAACAGCGAAAACAACAGCTTCGATACCCGTTCCGACGACAAGGGGCCGGAGCCGGAAGGGATTGCCATTGGCGAGGTGGATGGTCGGGTCTATGCCTTTGTCGGGTTGGAGCGCATGGGCGGGGTGATGGTCTATGACATCACCGAGCCGGAGCAGACCGTTTTCGTCCAATACATCAACAACCGGGACTTCAGTCTGCCCAATACGCCGGAGGCCCTGACCACCACCGATCTGGGTGCCGAAGGCCTGCATTTCATCCCGGCCGCCGACAGCCCGGATGCCCAGGGCCGGGCACTGCTGCTGGTGGGCAACGAAGTCAGCGGTACAACGACGGTCTTTGCCATCGACGCGGTTCCCGCCGCCCAGTGATTCCGCACCGGGGGGATCCAACGCGGATCCCCCCTTCTCTCAGGCCACCCCCTTGGAACCTGGCCCGGTTTAGGCTATCCTGCGCCACCTTGCCGCAGTCGAAATTTCCCGCATCGGCAAGCGATGTTTCCCGGCGCACATTCGCCCTGAAACGTGCTAACATCCTTTTTCACGCGCCCGTAGCTCAGCTGGATAGAGTACTGCCCTCCGAAGGCAGGGGTCACTGGTTCGAATCCAGTCGGGCGCGCCATAAAATTAAAGAATCAAAACAGCCGCTTACAGGATATCCTGGGCGGCTTTTTTGTTGCCTGGTCACATGGGATTGGTGCTGTGTGCCCATCCCCGCGCCCTCCTCCAAAGCACTATGCATGCCTGTGAAAGGCTAGCCAAAAGATATTTTCAGCGGCGCTGCCGCGTCTTGGGTTGAGTACAGGCGCCGAATCAAGTGAGGGCGGCATCCTACCGCAGTAGGTGGTAGTGTTCAGGGTCGAACAGATGACGCAAAGCCGTCTACGAAACCCATCAATAACAGGAATGCAGATCGATGGACTTGCCGGATGGTCTCTACGACCGGCTGCTCACGGAGTCGTTAAGGGATGCCCTCGCCAGTGTTGCGGACGAGCGGAGCCGTACACTCAAAGGGCTGTCCACCGAGGATGCTTCTGAACGGCTGGTTGAAGCGATCACATCCCAGCTTGGCCGCATACTGGACGACCTGAAAGGTGACGGACAGGAGAAAATCCAGCGCCAACTGGCGCTTGCCAACGCCGTGCTGTTACATGCTCGCCAGCATCTTGATGGTCATGAGGGTAGGGGGGATGCCCTGGTTGAGCCATTGCAACTGTTGCAGGCCGTCCATCGGCATTCCTCTGCCCCCGTGTTGCCGGATACAGGGTTGGCCCTGCCCTGGTTGTTCACAGCCGGCAAGGGCTCGCCATCCCTGTTGTCCGAACTGCGCCGGGAACTCTCCGCCTGCGATCAGGTGGATATTCTGGTCAGCTTCATCACCCTTTCCGGGGTGCGCAAGTTGTTGGATATCCTCCAGTCGGCGACTGCAGTAGGGGCCGATGGCCGACCACGAACCGGGCTGCGTATCCTCACCACCACCTACACCGGCGCCACAGAAGTTCAAGCCCTGGATGCACTGGCCCGGCTGCCAGGTTGCGAAATCCGTGTCTCCCTGGACGGTCGCCGTACCCGCCTGCACGCCAAGGCGTGGTTGTTCCACCGGAGATCAGGTTCCGGCACCGCCTATGTGGGGAGCGCTAACCTCTCGGGCGCTGCGCTGATGGGCGGCCTGGAGTGGACTGTCAAGTTCACCGAGCGCGGGCAGACCGATCTGTTCGAACGGGCCAAGGCCCATTTCGAAACACTTTGGGAGGATCGGGAGTTTCAGCCCTTTGATCCGTACAATCAGCAGCATAGGGAAGCGCTGGGGGAGGCCCTGAAACGGGAATCAGGCGAGGATATCATCGCTCGCCCCACTTATTTCGATCTCGAACCGAAAACCTATCAGCAGGAGATGCTCGATCAGTTGCAGATCGAGCGAGACCACGGGCGCCGGCGCAACCTGGTAGTGGCGGCCACGGGCACCGGCAAGACTGTGGTGGCTGCGTTCGATTACAAACGTACCTGCACACAGGCTGGAGGGTTGCCTCGGCTGTTGTTCGTGGCGCACCGGGAAGAGATCCTTAAACAGGCATTGCGCACCTGGAGGGAGGTCCTGCGGGATCACGGCTTTGGTGAAATATTGGCCGGTGGCCGCGAGCCCGAGCAGTTCGACCACATCTTTGCCACCATCGACAGTGTGACCGCCAGGAATATGGTGGGCCGGTTTGGTCCCGAGCACTGGCACACGGTGATCGTGGACGAATGCCACCGCCTGGCGGCGCAGCGATTTCACGACTTTGTCAGCGCAGTCAAGCCCAATATCCTGCTGGGCCTGACCGCGACCCCGGAGCGCAGTGACGGCCAGCCGATTCTGCACTATTTTGATAATCGGCCCGACGGCTCACCGGCGGTGGAACTGCGGCTCTGGCACGCTCTGGATCTGCAACTGCTCTGTCCCTTCGAGTATTACGCCTGTGACGACGACACGGACTTTTCCACTGTGCCGTGGAATCAGCCCGGGGAACTGGCGGCCATCGACAATCTGGTGACCGGCAATGACGTGCGTGCACGGTTGGTGCTGAATGAATGGCGTCGTCTGGCCGGTGACCCGGCGCGGGGCCGAACCTTGGTGTTCTGCGTTTCCGTGGCCCATGCGCAATACATGACGGACAGGCTCAACGTTTCCGGCATCAAAGCCGTCTGTGTGGTCGGCGCCACGGCACCAGATGAGCGGCGGCGTGCACCGGAGCTTCTTGCGCGGGGCGAAGTTTCCGCCATCGTGACCTGCGATCTGTACAACGAGGGTGTTGACCTGCCGCTGGTGGACACCCTGTTACTGCTGCGCCCTACCCAGAGCCCCGTGCTGTTCCAGCAGCAGATTGGCAGGGGCTTGCGGCTGGCCCACGGCAAGGAAAGCTGTCTGATCCTGGATTTTGTGGGGCGGCATCGTCAGGAATTCCGGTTCGATCGACTGCTTTCCTCCCTCACCGGTTTGCCTCGCGGGGAGCTGATTGACGCGGTGGAAAAAGGCTTCGGCTCCCTCCCCCCGGGCTGCCACCTGCATCTGCAACGCAAAACGCGTGAACAGGTGCTAGACAGCCTGAGAAGGCTGGTGCAGCAAAACTGGAGACGCCTGCGCACCGAATTGCAGACCTATGCTGCCTTGCGTGGCCGAAACAATATCCGTCTGGTCGATTTCCTGCGGGAGCAAGCCATCGAACTGGAAGATATCTATCGCCGAAGTGGCCGCTCCGGCTGGACCCATCTCAAGCGTGATGCCGGATTGCTGAACCAGGATGCTGGTGTTGAGGAAGCCTATTTCGGGCGTCGTTTTTCCGACCTGCTGCATTTTGATGATCCCGAGCGCATCGATCTGCTGCTCAAGGTGGGAGAGAGCAAGGCAGGCTATCCACCCGGTAGTGATCGGGAACGCCTACTGATGCAGATGCTCGCCTACCAGATCGATGCCCAGCACCATCAGTCTGGCACCGGCGAGGCTTTTCTGCATCGGCTGCATGCCTATCCGGAGCTCATCGCCGAGGTTGGCGAGCTGGGGGAGGTGCTGCAGACGCGCTCTCGTCTGCTTCATCATCCAGTCCCCGGGCTGGAGGATGTGCCGCTCTGCCTGCATGGCCGCTATGGTATCCGTGAGATATTGACGGCGCTGGGGTGGCTCACAGCGGAGCGCCGCGCCCCGTTTCAGGCGGGCGTGTTGCCCTTGAAGGATCGCAAGATCGAGTTGCTGTTCGTCACCCTGGACAAGCGAGAAGGCTACCATGAGCGCATCGCCTATCATGATTACGCCATCAGCACCGAGCGCTTCCACTGGCAGTCTCAGAATGCAGCCGGGCCTAACACCACCGCCGGGTGCCGTTACCTGGAAAGCCCTGGAAACGGCTGGCGCTTCCAGCTTTTCGTGCGTGCAGCAAAGGGGGACCCCTACCACGCCTGCGGCCCGGTAACCCTGGAGGGTGCGGAAGGTGAAAAGCCTATGAGTATCCACTGGAAACTGGGCATTCCTTTGCCGATCAGGCTGTTTCAGGCATTCAGTGTACTGAGAGAGGCTTGATTGTCGCTCACCAAGCACTGCAATGGACACCCCATCCGATGGGGCGGTCACTGGCAAGTCCTACGGTTTCAATCCTGGCGGAAAGATGGGGCGTGGAGTGGTTCGATCGGCGATCCAAAGCATCTGTTCCGTCAGCTTCTGGGGTTATCGCGCGCGCTTTTGCTTTCAGTAGGGTGAGGGCTGTAAAGAGAGGGTTTGATCCACATAAAAGTGCCCGGCGAAGCGGTCACGGTATGAACCCATCCTTCCCAATGAACCACGTGGCGTAGGATGAGCAATCGTGTTCACGCAGGTGGGTCATCGGATGTGAATGCTTGACGGTTGGCGGCAGTCGGGACCTTGTGGTGCCGCGGTTCTGCTTCAGACGGGGTGAACTCAGGAGAGTCAAGCCAAATGATGCAAGATGATGGTGGGCAGAAACTGCCAGATGGGTGGGTCTGATGAGTTCACATGTATCCCCCAGCCTGAAATCACGCTACCGGGGTGTTTTGCTGGGCCTCGCAGCCGGCGACGCCCTGGGCACGACGCTGGAATTCGCTTCACCGGGCAGCTTTGAGCCGATCAGCGACATGGTGGGAGGTGGGCCTTTCCAGCTTGAGCCGGGGCAGTGGACCGATAACACCTCCATGGCCCTGTGTCTGGCGCAAAGCCTGGTGGAGCGTGGTGGATTCGATGCTCGGGACCAGATGGAGCGCTATTGCCGCTGGTGGCGCGATGGCTATCTCAGCAGCACCGGGACCTGTTTCGATATCGGCAACACGGTGAAGGAAGCCCTCTCTGCTTACTTGCACAGCCTGAACCCCATCAGCGGCTCGACGGCCAGGAGCAGCGCAGGCAATGGATCCTTGATGCGGCTCGGCCCCGTGCCCCTGGCCTATCGCCGTCATTCCTCCCGCGCCATGGCGGCCGCCGTGGCCAGTTCCAAAACCACCCACGGAGCCCCGGAGTGCCTGGATGCCTGCCGGGCGTTCAGTGGCTTGTTGCTGGCTGCGCTGGCGGGGTGGAGCAAGGAGCGACTGTGCACCGCATCCTGGCAGGAACTGCCGGGCTTTGTGGCAGAGGACGAGTTGGACCGGCCGTGGAATCCGTGATGCGTGGTTCCTATCGTCAGGGCCATCCGCCCCGGATTCGTGGCACGGGTTATGTGGTGCAAAGTCTGGAGGCGGCGATCTGGGCTTTTTACCGAAGCCAGGATTTTCGCCAGGGAGCGCTGCTTGCCGCCAATCTGGGCGATGATGCCGATACGACCGCAGCGATTTATGGCCAGCTTGCCGGCGCGTTCTACGGTGACCAGGGCATCCCCGAGGCATGGCGTTCCAGGCTCACCGCCAGGGAACTCATGGTGGAGTTGGCGGATGCCTTGCTGTCCCTGTCCGAAGAGGGCAGGGATGGGCCTCATCTGAATACGGATCCGGGAGCGACGACATGACCCTGGCACGCACCAGTGAAACACACCCTCTGCGGATTGACGCGCTGACTCTGCCCGGAGGGGGGCAGATCGGGATTACCTTCTGCCCTGGAAAGCATCAGCGGGATGCGATGACGGGTCGGTGGGCGCGGGATCTTGAGGCTGATCTCAAGTCCATCCAGATATGGGGCGCGTCAGTGGTCATCACGCTCATTGAGGATCACGAATTTGCCGAGTTGTCCGTGCAGGGCCTGGGCGACATGGTACGTGCCCTGGGCATGACCTGGCATCATCTGCCCATTCCGGACATGTCGGTGCCGGATCCGGGGTGGGAGCAGCGCTGGCAGGGTGTGTCCCCATCAATGCACGCACTGCTGGATCATGGCGGCCAGCTGCTGATTCACTGCAAGGGCGGCCTGGGGCGTGCCGGCACGGTGGCCGCCCGGTTACTGATCGAACGCGGGTATGTCCCGGTTGACGCCATGGCCATGGTGCGAGCGGTCCGAACGGGTGCGATTGAGAATGCGCTTCAGGAGCGGTATCTGTTGGCCAGCTTCCGCTATCGGTAGCGCTGGCCCACGAGGCCCCCAAATGTTGCTCTACAGGAAGACACTCAGCGCAGCGAAAGGCCACGGTCGAGGCTGTCAGTCAGCAGTTTTTTATGCTTCGTCAAGTGCGCCCGGCCACTTCAAATTCGAGAGTCTGATCGCGGCCGATACGAACCCTGACTTGTTTGTCCTCTGCGAGAGCGGCGGCAGTCACACCAGCCAACAACCCGATCGTTGCGCCAATTGCCATACCCGCAGGACCCCCAACAACACCGACAGCTGCGCCAGTAGCGGTACCGGCCCTCGTCCGCCCAGTGATTTCTGGTGCGCGAAATCACTGGGCGGACGATGTGCTCGGCGGCATTCTGTACAGCATCAAGAGCCTGCATGAGCGGGCGGAGGTTCGTAAGTGACGATTACCAAGGGATTGATCATTGCCGACCCGTGGATCGGCCACATCCTCGACGGGACAAAGACGTGGGAGATGCGTTCTGCCAGCGTGTCGCACCGTGGCTGGTTTGGTTTGATTAGAAAGGGCACCGGGGCGGTCTACGGCGTCGCAAGGCTGACTGACGTGGGGGCGCCGCTTTCCCTTGAGGAGATGGTATCAACTTACGAACGGCACCGCATTCCGGAACGCCAGATCCGCTCCGGCGAGGTCGCCAAGTGGAACATACCCTGGAAGCTCGAGGATGTCCGGCGACTGGCCTCCCCGGTGCCCTACCGGCACCGCAACGGCGCCGTGACCTGGGTCGAGTTGGGCCAGGACGTTTCTGACGCGATCGCCCGTCAGATTGGAGAGATCCCGCAGCCCCATGTTGCACCCGCTGCCACGCCGCTACCGTCGCAGCATAGGTCGGCAGCACCGCAGGGGGAACGGGCGCCTGCATCCATGCCTGCAAAGAACGTCCGGCTGATCGGCCAAGTCCAGATCACGCAAGGCAACATCAACAACAACCACATCTACCTTCGTGAGTTCTTTGACCGTTTTCCGGAAGAGGTCATCGGCGGTTCGAACCGGCGCGAAGAGGCCGCCCGGACGGTCACGGTCGATTGGGGTGGCGATGCTCTTGTTCAGACCGATCTCGATGGATCGAAGCGGTTATTCCGCGCCCGAAGCTGGGTCCGCAACTTCTTCGAACTCAACGACGCGGCCGCAGGTGATTGGGTTCTGGTGGAGGAAATCGGGTTCTACACCTATCGGGTCCGACTGGTAAAGCGCGGAGGGGTCCATGCAGCATAGAAAACTGATTCTCTCGCGCTGGATCCTGCCACAGGGCTGCTTTCGTCGAGGCGGCGCTCGGTGCTGTGATGGCTGAGATCGTCGATCTTGCAGCCCGATTTTAGAACCTGATGCCAATCCTGAATTTTCAGCACAATCGAAGCCGCCTTACTAAACGATGCTGGCCGTGACCAATCTTATGTTGAAGAATCCAGTGATGGGGTTGTGAAAATATGGTTGGAAAAAAAAGATTTTTAAGTGGTTTTTTGCTTGCTTTGCTCGGGTTTTCTCTTCTCGTATTGGTTTTTATTTCAGTTAGTGTTTTTTTTGTTGCATTCTTAATGGATGGGGGTGACCTGTTTGGCGTTCTTGATGTTCAATTGTTTAATACTATTCTGGTGCAGAACTCGACAGAGTATCTGGCGCTTATCATTGGGTTGCCAGTGTCTATCCTTGTTTCGCTTGTTGCATTGTCACTGGCGTATTTAGCGCACACAACAGCGCTTCGTGATGAAAGGAGAGAGGCGCAGTATATTATAAAGGAAAAACGCGATGCTGCGCTTGAAGCGTTTTCTGTGATGGCTCTTGCTATCAATAGGTTGGTTGTTTTCAGTTCTTTGATTGCCAAAGATCTACAGGAAATAAATATAAAATACAGCAACAGCATCCTTGAGCTTGGACATGAAGATCACTGGGATGAGAATGAAGTGGTAACCAATAGGCGCGAATTGAAAAAAGAGAAAGGTCGTTGCTATAGGAATAAACTTCTAGAGTTGTATGAGTTTACGCAGAGAGAAATGTCGCCCGCATTACGCAAGCTAATGAGTAATGCCCTATGTTTGCAGTTTTTTTTTGATGGTAGGAGGGTGGCTTGCGGTGAGTTTAGGTGCGACCCTTTTGATCATCTAGTGGAACTTGTGGAGTGTGGTGGTTTGTTTATTAATTCTCTTAGTGATGAGGAGGTGGTAAATGTCGTTGAGCGAAATGCTCGTCTATGTTGGAGTGGGTTCAGAGTAGAAGGTGATGGCGGCGCGGTCTTACACCAGCTCTTCCCCCCTCAGGTACTTAATCATTCAGGTGTTTTTGTAGCTGCCTCAATGGCGAGGCCGCTAGTTAGATATAGAGCATATGACGATCATGACTGCTTGTTGCTTTCGTATGATGATCCTGAGTTATCAGCGCATGAACTAAAGGCGATGTTGGATTCTAGTGAGTATGATCAAGAGGCTAAAGACTGTCATTATGTTGGTCCAATATTAATGTCTTGGTTGATTTCTTGCTTTCCTTCTAAGGATGAGTTTAATGATAAAATTATCTCATACTTTGAAAGCAAGACTTATGGTTTTATGTTTGATGATATAAGAACGCATATATCGCCCAATCAGCTTATTCTAAAAGAGGTATTAAGTCAGAATGCGCGCCTATCCGAGGTCATTGGGTATAGGTTTGTCGAAGAAGAAAATCTTGTTATGGTAGATAACTGTGCGGCTCTCATAGAGCTTGCTGCTATTGAAAGAGTTCATCAAGCCGCAGTCAGTAGGTGATTCGATAAACTAGCGTCTCCCGCTCCAGTCATCTCTCCATTGCGAAAAGTTCAGGGGGCGCGTGTGATGGCGAGGTGGGGGGCATGATTTAACTGGAAATTGTGTTTTCGAGAGAATACATTTACCTCTTGGGTGCGTACTATCGTGGAGCTTGGTCTGGTTTTTGCTGACAGCTTCTAGCTCTTGATAACGCTTGACAGCTCCGGGGGAGTAGAAATACCGTGGAATCGGCACGGCTACTCCACTTGCTACCCAGGTTCGGGTCCGGATAGACGTCGGCGCCAGCTGACGGCGTGGAAGTATCCATGCTGATGATGACCCGAACGCCAGCTCTGACCCCATCTGTGCCAGCGCGCACACACCATGCTCCAGGTGACCTCCACGACCCGAGGAGAGGATGACGGTCCGGGATGGCAACAAGATAGGAGCAAATCAAATGTCGAAGTCCTCCAAAAGCGCACTGGACAATCGCGCCAATCAGCTGAATCCCAAACACCGGGCCTATCATCAGGCAAGGGGCTCGGATCTTCAGCAGGCTCGCGAATTAGCTCGATCGAGCAAGCCCTCGCTTGACGGTCGTGCCAACCAGTTAAATCCTGACAGTGCCGTGCACGGCACACCTCGGGATAGCTCGCGGTTATCCTCCCGACCCTCTAGGCCGTCCCCGGCCAGGGCTAACTGACCTGACTGCAACGATGCGCCCCGTCGGCATCATCGGGCGGGGTGCTCATGCGTGTCTTGGGAGGAATCACAATGAATCAACGAATTCTTATTACCGGCTCGGCCGGTCTTGTCGGCAAGGCACTCACGACGAGACTTGCAGCCCAAGGTGCTGACGTCGTCCACTTCGATCTTCATGCGCATGGCCAGAGTCGAGGTGACGTCCGTGACCGGGATAGACTGCGGGAGGTGGTGGCCAACGTGAGTGGCATCATCCATCTCGCCGCGGTCTCCCGAGTGATCTGGGGCGAGCGTGATCCTGCAGTGTGCTGGGCCACAAATGTGACTGGGGTGAGGAATGTCCTCGAGGTTGTGTCCGATTCTCCTCGAATGCCTTGGCTGATCTTCGCGAGCAGCCGGGAGGTCTACGGTCAGCCCATTCATCTACCCGTTGATGAGGACTGTTCGCTGTCGCCTGTGAATGTCTATGGACGTTCGAAGGTCGAGGGCGAGCTTCTCGTCGAAAAAGCACGGCGTTCAGGTGTTCGTGCTTGCACGATTCGCCTATCCAATGTGTTCGGGTCCACGGCTGACCACGCCGACCGCGTGGTGCCGGCTTTTGCCCGCGCGGCGGTGTTGGGCCGAGAGCTTCGTGTGGATGGGCTTGACCAGACCTTTGATTTCACACATATCGATGATGTCAGTCGCGGTATTGTCGCCTTGGTGGAACTGCTCGCTGCAGACGAGCCCACGCCACCTCCTATCCATTTCGTGAGTGGAAGGCCGACAACACTGGGAGAGCTCGCAAGCTTGAGCATCCGAATCGCCAGATCAAGCTCCACGATTCGTGTTGCGGCACCGCGCGATTTCGATGTTGCACGTTTTTTTGGTAACCCCGAGCGAGCCAGAGCGCTGCTTGGGTGGCAGCCACAGGTGCGACTTGAGGAGGGAGTTGCTCGGCTCGTACACGCCTTCCACGAGTCTCCCCACGCAATTGAAGTGGAAGATATTGTTCAATGAGAATTCTCAAGGTTATCCACGGCTACCCGATGCGCTATAACGCGGGTTCGGAGGTCTATAGTCAGACGCTGTGTCACGGGCTCGCCAAGCACCATCAGGTTCATGTGTTTACCCGCGAGGAAGACGCCTTCGCACCTGACTTCCGGCTACGCACCGAGCCTGATGCCGATGACCCTCGCATTACTCTGCACCTCGTCAATAATCCTCGCCTCAAGGACCGATATCGGGCAAGTGGAATCGACCAGCAGTTTGCGCATGTCCTTGATCGCGTAGAGCCTGACATCGTTCATGTGGGACATCTCAACCACCTCTCTACCTCACTTCTACGGGAAGTTGTGAGGCGTGAGATCCCCATCGTATTCACACTGCATGACTACTGGCTGATGTGTCCACGCGGGCAGTTCATGCAAATGTTCCCGGAAGACCCGAACAATCTTTGGGCTGCCTGCGATGGCCAGGACGATCGGAAATGCGCCGAGCGATGCTATGCAAGGTACTTCAGTGGCGCGATGGATGATTTCGACGCCGATCTCGACTACTGGCGTGGATGGGTGGCTCGACGCATGCGGCATGTGCGCGAGATGACCGATCTTGTGGATCTTTTCATCGCTCCCGCGCGCTATCTGCGCGATCGCTTTCGAAACGACTTTGGCCTCCCCGAGAGGAAGCTTGTCTACCTCGACTATGGCTTCGCGCGAGAGCGCATGGCCGGTCGACGTCGTGTTCCCGGCGAGCCGTTCACGTTCGGATACATCGGTACCCACATCCCCGCCAAGGGTGTACAGGATCTGATACGTGCCTTCGGTTTGCTCGGGGGGGGCGCCCGTCTGCGTATCTGGGGTCGTCCCCGTGGTCAGGACACAGAAGCGCTCAGGCGCATCGCTGCATCTTTGCCGGAGAGCGTTGCTAGCCGGATCGAGTGGTTCTCCGAGTACAGGAATCAGGAAATCGTCCGGGATGTGTTTGACCGCTGCGACGCCATCGTTGTCCCTTCGGTCTGGGTTGAGAACTCTCCGCTTGTCATCCACGAGGCGCAGCAGGCCCGAGTGCCCGTGGTGACGGCGGACGCAGGAGGAATGGCAGAGTACGTTCACCACGAGGTCAATGGACTGCTCTTCAGGCATCGTTCCGTTTCAGCCCTCGCTGAGCAAATGCAGCGTCTCGTCGATTCACCAGATTTTGCTTCTCGGCTCGGCTCACGCGGTTATGTCTACAGTGATACAGGCGACATCCCCTCGATCGAGCAGCATGTCAGCGAGATAGAGCGGCTTTACGACCAAGTACTGAATCGGCAGGCATCCACGTGCGTTTGTCGGCGGCCCGGCCCTTGGCGGATCACCTTCGATACCAATCCGGATACCTGTAACCTGAGTTGCATCATGTGCGAAGAGCATTCTCCGCATAGTCCTCTTCAGCATCGTCGCAAGGAAGAAAGTCGCTCACGGCGTTTGATGCCGTTCGAGCTGATTGAGCGGGTAATCGCAGAGACCGTTCCGCATGGGTTGCAGGAGATCATTCCTTCAACAATGGGTGAGCCGCTCCTCTATGAGCACTTCGAGGATATGATCGAACTCTGTCACCGCTATAACGTCAAGTTGAACCTGACCACGAACGGTACCTTTCCCCGCCTCGGGGCCGCAGCCTGGGCAGAACGTATCGTCCCTGTCACCACGGACGTCAAGATCTCCTGGAACGGTGCGAGCCCGGCGACGCAGGAAGCCATCATGCTGGGGAGCCGTTGGGAGAAAATGCTCGATCATGTGCGCGATTTCATTTCTGTCCGTGATGCGCACGCTGCAGCCGGTGGCAACCGGTGTCGGGTCACGTTTCAGCTGACCTTTCTGGAGTCGAACGTCGACGAGCTGGCAGATATGATTCGTCTGGCAGTGCGCCTCGGCGTTGATCGTGTCAAGGGGCATCATCTCTGGACGCATTTCCGGGAGATCCAAGGTCAATCAATGCGCCGGAACCCTAGCGCCATCGAACGCTGGAACCGGGCCGTGGTTGCTGCACGTCAAGCAGCAGCCGAGCAACCGTTGGCGAATGGGCAGCACATTCGCCTCGAGAATATCGTCCTGCTGGATACCAACGAGGATGCACATCCTGCTCCAAGGGGGGCTTGTCCTTTCTTGGGGCAGGAGGCGTGGGTGAGCGCAACTGGCCGTTTCGCCCCCTGCTGCGCTCCTGATGTCCAGCGGCGGGCCTTGGGTGATTTCGGTAGCCTTGACGAGAGGGGGTTTATGGAGATCTGGAACGGCGAAGCTTACCAAGAGCTGACGGCAATCTATCGAAATTACCCGCTTTGTCTCGGTTGCCATATGCGTAAGCCGGTGGGGGGAGTTGATGCGTGATCATGCATAAATTCAAGGGGAGACTGCCCGCTCAACCGATCCATCGGGCGATTTGCCTGGTTGTGTGGCCTATATCAAGGCCACTGGCCAGGCAAGGGGGCTGCCATGTCATGGCGTGACCTGCTGCCTTCTGGATGTGGTACACATCATGTCCACATCACTGGCGGCTCTGCCTATGACGAGCGCTTCGATGGAGTGCTGAAGTTCCATGCGCCGGGTCTGGCCCCTGTCCACCGGGCGGGCCAGGCTTGGCACATTCGAGAGGATGGGTCTCCCGCGTATCAGCGCCGCTTCGCCAGAACCTTCGGTTACTACGAAGGCTTGGCGGCTGTTGCCTCGGCCGATGGATGGCATCACATTGCGCCGGATGGCGAAGACGTTTATCCCGATCGATACGCCTGGTGTGGCAACTTTCAGCAAGGGCGCAGCAGCGTGCGCAGCGATGACGGCACTTATCATCACATCAACCTTGATGGCAGTGCCGCCTATCGCGAACGGTGGCGCTATGTGGGCGACTACCGTGATGGTGTTGCGGTGGTGCAAGCGGTCGATGGGTACTCGACACATATCGATTTCGACGGGAGGCGCATCCACGGGGGCTGGTTTGTCGACCTTGACGTTTTCCACAAAGGTTTCGCCCGCGCACGGGATGAAGACGGCTGGATGCATGTTGACGTTCGGGGGCGACCTGCTTATCGGCAACGCTTTTTGAGCGTTGAACCCTTTTACAACGGACAGGCCCGGGTCGAGCGCTTCGATGGTGCATTGATCGTGATCGACGAAACCGGTGTGACAGTGGCCGACTTGCGACCACCTCGCAGATCGGAGTTTGCAGCCCTGTCCGAGGACATGGTGGGCTTTTGGCGAACCCAGAGCATTGCCGCAGCAGTGAGGCTTGGGGTCGTCAAGTCATTGCCTGCGAACGAAGACGAGATCGCTGAGCGATGTGGACTCACTAATGATGGGGCTCGGCGTCTTCTCAGAGCGCTTGGCGAACTCGGGGTTGCTGTCCGGGGCGTGGAGAATTGGAGTCTGACGCCCCGGGGCGAATTCCTTTTGGCGGATCACCCCATGACCTTGGCGGATGCAGCGTTGGAATACGCGGGCGCGTTTACAGATATGTGGAAGCGACTGCCCGAGGCACTGCGTCGCGGCTCGGACTGGGCCGCCCCGGACGTATTCGAAGATGTCGCCCGCGACGACGATCGCCGAGCTGGACACCATCGCATGCT
This sequence comes from Ectothiorhodospira shaposhnikovii, assembly GCF_016584105.1. Lineage (GTDB taxonomy): Bacteria > Pseudomonadota > Gammaproteobacteria > Ectothiorhodospirales > Ectothiorhodospiraceae > Ectothiorhodospira > Ectothiorhodospira shaposhnikovii. The sequence continues at coordinate 143,184 of NZ_NRSM01000008.1, forward strand.
GAAAAGCTATGCTCGTCAAGATTACGCCGAGGTTTGTCGTGCTCTTGAACTGCGAGGTGATGAGCGGATTGTTGATGCCGGCGGTGGGCTTGGTGTACTCGGGCAACTCATTCTCGAAGCCCATCCGCTGTCACAGGTAACGGTGCTTGAACGACCTGAAGTGGTGACGATGGGTCGATCCTCAATACCTGGCCTGTGCTGGCGCAGCGGCAACCTCTTTGCGCCCTGGGGTGTTGATGCAGATGTCGTGCTGTTATCGCGTGTACTTCATGACTGGGATGACGATGCCGCATGCCAAATCCTAGCAAATGCGCGCGCCATCCTTCCTGATGGTGGCCGGATCTACATCATTGAAATGCTCCTGCCGGAGGGGGGTGTCTCGGGTGCCTTGTGTGACCTTCACTTGCTTATGGTAACAGGTGGCCGTGAACGGTCAGAGGAGGATTTTGCGCGCCTGCTTTCCTCCACTGGGTTTCGGTTGGAAACCACCCGAAGGTTAGCGTCACTTCCGTCGATCATCGTGGGTGAGGCGTCATGACCCATGATCATTGGCAGATTCCTCCTTCGGTGCTAAGGAATCTGGAGCGCATTCCCAAGGATCGTCCGGTGGCGCTGCTGCTCAGGCATTCCGTCCGTGACCACCTGCCTCCTAGTGATGCGGATACGCTTCCCATCACGGCGATCGGCCGCGAACTCGCACTCGACCTGGGAGCGTGTCTGCAAGGTCGTCTGCAATCCCTTCATGCAAGCCCTTTAGTCCGATGCATGCAGACTGCAGAGGCATTATCTGAGGGTGCCCGCGCGGGAATCACTGTCATCCCCGACCGTCATCTCGGTGACCCGGGTGTGTTCGTGGTCGATGGCCGGCGCGCTTGGTCTAATTGGGAAAAATTGGGGCATGAGGGGGTGGTGCGTCATCTCGTGTCTGAGCCATCAGCATTGCCAGGAATGGCGAGGCCTGACGAGGCGGCACGCTTCCTTGTCCAGCACATGCTCGGAGCGGCTACCGGCCGGCCTGGAATCCATGTTTTTGTGACACATGATTCGCTGGTGAGCGCCACAGCTGGGCGCATACTCCGCCAACCGGTCGATCTTGATTGCTGGCCATGGTACCTGGAAGGTGCATTCTTCTGGGCTGAGGAGCAAGTTATCCATGCTGCCTACCGAGACCATGAGATCCAATGCTCAACCCCCCTTTGCAACTTCAATGAAGGAGATGTCATTGAGTTTGCGCGACGGGAGATCGGATCAACCGTAGGGCTGGACACGGGCGCCCGTTTCTTCCTTGCCGGTGGTGCTTTCAAGTCTCTGCTCACCGGTCGTCCCCCTCGAGACCTCGATCTGTGGGCACCATCGGAACGTGACCGACAGATCCTTATTGACGCACTTCTCGCTCGTGGTGCGCGGTATGAGGATCCGCGGCCCTTCGCAGATGCGTTCGAACTTTCCGGGCGCCTCATCGAAATCCCTCACAAGGTTGAGCCGACAACATTGCCAGAGCGGCTTAGCCTGTTCGACATTGGCTTGTCAGCTGTGGGTGTCGAGCACTTGGGGAGAGATCAGTGGTCTGCCGTTGTGCATCCACTCGCGACTGAATCGGTCAGCTTGCGTGAGGTTCGTTTGCTCAAGCCCCTTGTGAACTGGAAATACGCACTCACAACGCTTGAACGGGCGCGCAGGTATGCCTGTGAACTCAGCTTTTCGGTGCCGGCGGAGGAAGAGGAGGTAATATGGGGTCTTTTCGAGGCTCAGTCGAGTGAGATGCAAACAGGAATGGTTGACCGTTACCACCGCACCGCCATCGGTGGATATGGGGTTATTGAGGAGCTCGCATCTCGGTATTCATGATCCGGGGGGCGGTATGGCCTGTTGCTTGCCGTCGCCGTGAGAGTCGGTCAGTTAGCTGTTTTGCGATTCAAACGCCTTGCATCATATTTTTGGCTTCGGGACTCGTCTACTCAACTAAAGGGAGGGGGAGATGAAGTTTGTGTCAGATTCTGTTCTTGAAGAGTACATTCGCGAAGATGCTGTGGTCGATGCTTTGCATAAAATCCAAAATTATATCCGTGATTTGCCAACTTTTCACGGTAGGTCGTTTGAGCGCGGCTATATGAAAGCCTACGGAGTATTCTCAGTAGGAGGTGCTGAGGGAGAGCGTCCCTTTGATTTCGCTGTCAACCGTGCTTTCATTAAGTGCTATATACGGAAGCCTGGTTTGGCAATGCTCGGTCCTGTTGGAAAACAGCGTGTGCTAAGTTCCTTTCCTGCGGCCGATATTCTTAATGGGGAGTTGCGTGTCAATATCAAGACAACTACAGAGGCAGATGAGTTGCTCCGATGCTTGTTTGAGCACTAGTGATCTTCTGAAGTAGGCCTCCTGATGCGGTGGCGCCGATATCGCGCCGCAGCGTTTTCCGGATGCGCTCGTGAGAATACCTCAAAGGCCTGCCGGTATCATCTGGTGATCCAAGTGTCCGGAAGGCGCTGAAGGTCGGCCGGGCATGGCCTGTTCTGGTGAATACCGGTGGGCAGAATAGAGTCGGTGATGGGCAGGACACAGGGGGCGCTGTTCGTCTTTGGGGCTCTCATAGGGTGTCCAGGTTTCTGCCGTTTTGTGGGCGGTCCACGTCTACCTCGGCATCGACGACGGCACCCTGTGGAACATCCGCCGGGATGACCTGCCCGACCTGTTGCCGAAGCTCAAGGGCGCCTAAGGACGAGACGTGAAGTGGTCCAATTGTAGCGGACACCCCGTTAAGCCCTCGTAGGCTATGCATTGGAGGTGTTCATGAGCAAGAAGGCACGACGTCGATACACGGCGGAATTCAAGGCTGAGGCAGTGGCGTTGGTTGAGCGCCAGGGGTATGGGGTGGCCGAAGCTGCCCGGTCTCTGGGAATCAATCGCAGCCTGTTGGATCGGTGGTTGCGCAAGGAACGTGAGCGGCAATCTCCCCAGCATGACCAACAGGAGGACCAG
>NZ_NRSM01000009.1 GCF_016584105.1 Ectothiorhodospira shaposhnikovii
CACAGGTGGATATTATGTGATATATGGTTAGGAGGCAACAAAACAACCAGCTTTTCCGTTGAGAAAGTGAAATTTGTGAATGAACGCCAAGGTAGAGATCAACCAGATATTCCGGTTACCCGTTTTTTTGATGCTTTTAAAAAGGACACCCACTTTATTTGAAACTTCAGCCAAAACAGGCTATGCTCCGAACATGACTCAACCTCGCGCAGCAATCATCAGCCTTGAAGAAACCCCGTGGTACCACGTGGTCAGTCGTTGCGTGCGTCGGGCATTTCTGTGCGGCCATGACCCTCTGACTGGCGCCAGTTATGAACACCGCCGCGCCTGGATTGAAGCCCGAATCCTTTCCTTGTCCTCTGTCTTTGCCATCGATATCGCGGCCTACGCCGTGATGTCCAACCACTACCATGTGGTTCTCCGCGTGGATTCCTCGCGCACTCATGCATGGACAACCGAGCAGATACTCACCCGCTGGACACAGCTTTTTGCCGGCCCAACTTCCGTTCAGCGCTACCTGTCCGAGGACAGAGTCAGGATGAGTGCCGCAGAAATGGCGCAGATAGAAGAACTTACCGAAATTTACCGAGCCCGACTGCACGATGTGTCCTGGTTCATGAGAGTACTGAACGAGTCCATCGCCAGACAGGCAAACCAGGAAGACGGCGTCAAGGGACGGTTCTGGGAGGGCCGTTTCAGGAGTCAGGCATTGCTCGATGAACAGGCCCTGCTGGCAGCCATGGTCTATGTGGATCTCAACCCGATACGGGCTGGAATTGCAGACAATCTGGAACGCAGCGAATACACGTCCATTGCCAGACGGATCAGAAATGTCACGGCGCGTGAGGATGCGGAAAAATGCCCCCGTGATCGCAAAGCAAAAACTGCTCCTGCCCCTCCCCTGAGAACCCTGAAAACGCCTCCCTCCCCTTCACTAGGCGGCATTGGTTCCACCAAGGATCATGCCTCTGAAAACAACAAGTTACAACCAGAAAGATCTCTGAAGAATATCCCTCAGGCGTCACTGATGTTCTTTGAGGAATCGGATGATTTTGAACAATCCATTCCCTTTTCGCTGGAAGAGTATCTTGAGTTGGGTGAGACCCTGGGGCGCTGCGTACATCCGATGAAACGTGGGTTAATTCCGGACACATCACCCAGGTTACTGGTCAGACTTGGAATGGAACCACAGCAGTTTCTCCGTCATGCCGATCATGTACTGAAAACCTTCGGTCCCGCTATCGGAACTCCTGAAACCCTGTCGGCACTGGCTCTTCGTCGCAAGCATCGGCGGATGAGAGGGATATCCATGGCAAGACAGATTTTCGAAAAGCATGCGGCTTGAAAACCTGCCGCAGCCGGGTTCCCGCTTGCGCGGGAATGCCCCACCTCAAAATATCTTTTTTTAGTTGTAACACCCTTTGCGTGAAGAAGTTGCCTTCTTGCATCCTGATTAGAAAATCAGGGTGCAGTGACAGAAAAAAGGCGCTCCAGAAAGTTTGATTGACGAACTTCCGGCAAAGGCAATTTGTCCAGCGTATCAAATGCGAGTGCGTGAAGTTTTTCAGGATCATCAAGGAATGCTGCAATTTCACGGTCAGCATCAGTAAAAGAATTGCTTGCATCCCCGATGCCCAGGGCCTTGACATCGCGAACCCAAAGATAAATTGAACCGCGGATCACCTTGAGAATCTGGCAAAAAGAAGTTCGATTAATTGTGATCGCTAGATCCGCCTTCAGATTGATTCTGGATTGAAGGTAACCCAATTGTTCCTCCGGCAAGGAAAGCTGGATACCCCGCCCTTTCTTGCAGTTCATGCAGGTTCTTTCAATATCCGCAACTGAATAACGAATTTCCGTATGGGCATGCTCATGTTTCAGGCTTTCATCAATCGGTGCGGGAATCCAGCCATACTGCGGGGAACGCGCCATGATATGGCCGGGGACTCTCGCGCGATAGATCGGCAATTCAGCGTCATGGGCGAAGCCCTCAAACTCAATGCGCAACCAAGCAGATAGCGCTCGATGCCTGAGCATGGTGGCTAGATTGATGGCGGAAGGAATGAGATCAGACAATTGCTGATCCCCATCACTGAGACTGCCTTCAAGCTCATCGATCAAAGAAGTCATCACCTTTTTCTCCTTGGTTGAGAGGCCTTTTGGCCCGGGATACCTGCTCAGCTGCATCGATCCAATAATCTGACAGAATGGCGTACCACGATTATTCCATTTGGTGCTATTCAAGTGTCAAATAATTATCGCGATGTTTTGATACCGGCTATCTGCCTCCAGTGCCCGCTTGTCATGAAAATCATTCACAGGAGGCTTTCATGCCACCCCGCAGTGATGCACGAAAAAAAACAATGGAAAAACATACAGTTTTTTTACTACCCTCCCGAGTAAGCAAATAAGAACTAAAAATCCCATATTTCTTCCTACTCTGTGTTGCATCCATGGCAATACCAGGAGTTTCGCGATGCGTTGACATTTCAGCCCTCATAACGAAGAAGGGTCGCTGATAAGCGACCCTTTACGGACAGAGATGTTATGAACAAGCGCCTTGAAATGGAGATGGCGGAACGCGTTCAGTATTATCCAGTCAGCTTAGACAGCCATTGGGGATCCCGCTAATCTTCGTACTTGAATGAAACATTCAGACGGGCCCGATAGGCGAGAATATTGCCCGCCTCATCCAGCTTCATGTCCAGCTTATTGACTTCAACGATACGCAGTTCACGCAGGCTGGATCGGGCTTTGGCAACAGCTTGAGCGGCGGCATCCTCCCAGGAGGTGGCGCTCGTACCGATCAGTTCAATGACTTTATACACACTCATGATTAGACTCCTCGCCTCCCGCTTGAAAGCGGCGGCAATTCATTTTTATCCGGCTTGATCGAATGAAACTGGAATGAAACCGCCCACCTGTTCCCTTCGATACCAACAGTCTAGTCAAGAGTGACGGGATTTTCCGCGCAATCAATGGCAATAATGGGCAGTATGCCAAGCGATCATGCGTTCTTCATTGGTGGGGATGACCCATACGCCCACCGGGCTGCCATCCTCGCTTATGCGGATTTCCCCGCGCTGATTACGGGAATGATCACACCGAATCCCCAGCCACTCACATCCTTTGCTGACCATTTCTCTTACGGGAGCAGCATTTTCACCAATGCCCGCGGTGAAGACCAAGTGATCCACTCCCCCCAGGGCAGCACTCAAGCTCCCGATTTCCCGGATGATTCGGTAGACAAACAAATCAACGGCTTCTTTTGCCGAAGGCATTTCGCTTTCAAGAAGATCCCGCATGTCCCCGCTGATACCGGAAACCCCCAGAAGGCCTGACTGCTTGTAAAGCAAGTCACCCACCTGCTGAGCAGTCATGCCCTCCGCTGTCAGAAGATGCAGGACAAGCCCAGGGTCGATATTTCCGCAACGAGTTCCCATCGGCAGCCCATCCAGGGCGGTAAAACCCATGGTAGATGCAACACTGACCCCATTGAGCATGGCACACAAACTGGCTCCATTCCCCAGATGCGCGGCAATTACCCTTCCTGTCTCGGGTCGGTGCAGGTACGCGGGGAAACGACGACTAATGTATTCGTAGGAAAGACCGTGAAAACCGTAGCGAATCAACCCGGCCTCGGTAAGACGACGAGGCAGTGCAAATGCCTGCGCAACCGGATCCTGCCCGGCATGGAAACCGGTATCAAAACAGCCCACCTGAGGCACATCGGGACGCAAGGTTAACAGCATGCGAACGGGTCCCAGGCAATGGGGCTGATGTAACGGCGCCAAGGGAATGAGCGTCTCAAGATCATCAAGAACACCTTCGTCGAGACGGACGGGCTGACGGTAGTGTCGTCCGCCATGGACGATCCGATGACCAATCGCCCTGATACGGCTGCTGTCGGTGTTTTCATCCATCCACTTGAGCAGATCCTTCAAGGCTGCAGCATGGTCATAGAGGTCGTCAATGGCGGCAAAATGGTCATCACGCAGTATTTTCCCCTGGCCATCCCGTATCACCAAGTGGGCCTGGCATCCGCCAAGCCCGGAGAATTGGCCTTGATAATGGACTGAAAAATCATCCAGAGCGCGGAGATCATCCAGACCCAACATGGCAAATTTAAGGCTGGATGAGCCGCTGTTGATGACCAGGATGTCACGCATGTCTTACCGCCCCTTCTTTTTCTGATAATCCGCCAACAGTAGTGCCAAGGCGCAGGAGGCCATGCGGGTAATGGCATCATCGGCACGACTGGTCAGTACGATGGGTACCCGAGCCCCCACCACCAGACCGGCTCCCGTGGCATCCGCCAGATAGGTTAACTGCTTCATGAGCATGTTGGCGGCCTCCAGGTCGGGGGCCACCAGGATGTCTGCCCGGCCCGCCACTGGGGAAGTGATGTTCTTGGCGGCGGCAGCGGCTTCGGATACAGCATTGTCAAATGCCAAAGGACCATCAATGAGTGCACCGACAATCTGCCCCCGATCCGCCATTTTGCAGAGGGCGGCCGCCTCCAGGGTGGACTGAATTTTGGGGTTTACCGTCTCCACTGCCGACAGGATGGCTACCCTGGGTAGTTCATTACCGACGGCATGGGCAAGGTCGATGGCGTTCTGGACGATATCCACCTTGTCGGCCAGCGTTGGATAGATGTTGATGGCGGCATCGGTGATGAACAGTGGGCGTGGATACGTGGGAACGTCGAAAGCCATGACATGACTGATGCGCCGCTCGGTTCGCAGGCCGGCGGTCTTGCGCACCACTTCCCGCAGGAGCTCATCAGTATGCAGCGCCCCTTTCATGATTGCCCCCACACTGCCCGCCCGGGTCATGGCGACAGCCTCTTCGGCGGCGGCATGGCTATGGGGGACATGGATGATCCGATAGTCACTGATGTCAATCTCTGCCTCATCGGCCGCAGCGCGGATACGCTCTTCCGGACCAATGAGAATGGGGTGGATCAACCCGGCCCTGGCGGACTCGTGGGCGCCCAGGATGGAGGGTGCGTCCACCGGATGCACCACAGCCATGTCCACGGGCTCGGGGTGAGTAGCGGCGTGAAGGAGTTCATGCAGACGTGCCCGCTCGGACATACGCACCCGGGGCATGACCGTGCGGGGACGGCGAATCTTTTCGGTGGGTGCCAGCACATCCGCCACCCCCTCAATGACATCCCTGCCCTCCTGATTGGTGCATCGGCAATCAAACTTGATGCGATTCTTTTCCGGCTCCTTTTCAAGAACCTTGACCTTCACCTGGAGAATGTCTCCCAGCCCCACCGGTGCCCGAAATCTCAGCGTCTGGCCCAGATAGATGGTTCCGGGCCCGGGCAGTTCAGTGCCCAGCACCGTGGAAATAAGCGCCCCCCCCCACATGCCATGGGCAATGATTTCCTGAAAGCGGGAACTTTTCGCAAAGTCTTCGTCCACATGGGCCGGGTTCACGTCCCCGGACATGATGGCGAACAGTTTGATGTCATCCATGGTGAGCCGGCGCTCGATGGAGGCCTCCTCACCCACTCGAATTTCATCAAAGGTGCGGTTTTCGATATAACCCAAATCGGTTTTCTTGTTCATGATTCAGGCCCTTATGCTATGACCGGCGTCCACATAAAGGGTACTGCCGGTAAGTGACTGACCGGCCCCGGAGGCCAGGAAGACAGCGCAATTCCCCACATCCTCGATGGTAACCAGACGACGCAGGGGGGAACGGCTCTCGGCGGCATGGGCCAGATCTTCAAAATCCTGGATACCCGAGGCCGCCCGGGTACGGATGGGACCGGGAGAAATGGCATGAACCCGGATACCCCGAGGACCCAGCTCCGCTGCCATGTAACGCACACTGGATTCAAGGGCTGCCTTGACCGGCCCCATGAGGTTGTAGTTATCCACCACCCTTTCGGCACCGTGATAGGACATGGTGATCAGGGTGCCGCCTTCCTTCATCAGTGGTTCGGCCTGTTTGGCCAAGCGAATGAAGGAATGACATGAAACGTCCATGGCCAGGGCAAATCCATCCCGAGAGCAGTCCACCACCCGTCCATGGAGATCTTCCCTGGGAGCAAATGCCATGGAATGGATGAGAAAGTCCAGCTTGCCCCAACGTTCGGCGGCACGCCGGAACAAAGAATCCACCTGAGCCTGGTCCAGTACATCACAAAGCATCAGTTCAGGATCTCCCAAGTCGCTGACCAGAGGGCGGACATGGGATTCGGCCTTGGGATGGCCATAGGTCACGATCATTTCTGCGCCAGCCTGATGCAGCGCGCGGGCACAACCGCAGGCAATGCTATCGGCATTGGCGAGACCGGTGACGATGCCGGTTTTCCCTTGCATGGAAAAGGGTTGAGTCATCATGGGCAACCTCCAATCGTCGCGGTGTTCACTGGTTCAGACAGGTGAACCTGATTTATGTTGCATTGCAGCGAAGATTAGCAGAAGCGCATGATAGCTGCATGTCAATTTGTGATTTCTGCAAGGCTCATCGGCATTCTTGGTGCAAGACGGGTTAAATCCATGTCGCATTCATGGTTGACGTACAAATATTCACTGGCTCATATAAAAACCGTACCAATGCCCCCGGACTCAGCAAGGAGCCGATACCATGCCAGTGCCGACAAAATTGCTGATCGCCTGTCTGCTGATAGCGACGGGCCTGCCGGCCTTCGCCGCTGAGCGCTTTCAGGACTGGTGGATCAGTTACAGCCAGCCGCCTGGTGAGAAAGCGCTGACCCTGCTGGCCTATACACGCAGCGATGAAGGCCATGCCCTCGCGGTGGGCCAGACGCAGAACGGGCCGGTCAAGATTGCCCTGCTGGTCAATGGTGTTCCCCCCATTCACATCAGGAATGGCTTGCTGGAAGCGGAGATCGATGTGGACATGACCTGCAGGAGGCACGCTCTCCAGCAAGCCCCGGACACCCCCATTGATTCCCATCCGTCAACGGGGGCGTGGGTTCAAAGCCTGGAGTGGCCTGTCTGGGAGCCTTCCCGCGGACATGCACTGCCGCCCCTTCTGGAATCCCTGATGGAGGGAAGTGAAATTCGCCTCAAGGTGGAGAATGAACAGGGATCCGCCATCACTCTGAAATTCTCCTTGGACGGGGCCCGCCAAGCCATGCAGTGGATACTGGCTCATGGCCCACTGACCGTAACCCACCATACCGTTGACACCCTCTCCGACAGAGCGGCCTTCGAATGCCATAAACGTGCCCGGGGGGAAATGACCCTCCTGGAAACCTGCTTTGACGCCATCGTATCCTGCTGGGATCAACATGTCGGCAGCTCAGTGCTAGCCTTTCATGGTTGTCTTCGCAATACCCGGTTGGGGCTGGACGGCAACTGGTGAATCCTCAGGGCAGCAAGATGCTGCTGCCGGTGGTGCGTCGGGTTTCCATGTCCTCATGAGCCCGGGCGATTTCCTGCAGGGGGTATCGTTGATGAATGGGCACTGTCACCACACCGCTCCTGACCATCTCGAACAGTTCCGCTGCGGCCCATTCAAGGTCTTCCCGAGCGGCAATGTAATGAAAAAGGCTGGGTCGAGTGAAAAAGAGCGAACCTTTCCCTGCCAGCATGGCCGGATCCACAGGAGGTACAGGACCGGAGGCATTGCCGAAGCTAACCATCATACCCAGCGGTCGCAGGCAATCCAGCGACCCCATGAACGTATCCCGGCCGACCGAGTCGTAGACCACGTCGACACCGCGCTCATCGGTAATTTCCATCACCCTGTCAACGAACCCCTCCCGGGTGCCCACAATGACGTGATTGGCACCATACGCTGTCGCAAGATCGGCCTTTTCTGGACTGCCCACGACACCGATCACCTCGGCCCCCAGATACCGTGCCCATTGGCAGAGCATGAGCCCGACACCACCGGCAGCGGCATGGACAAGGACATACTGCCCCCTCGCCACCGGCCAGGTACGACGCAACAGATAATGGACCGTCATGCCCCTGAGCATCATGGCCGCGGCGGTATCGTCCGGGATATCCTCGGGCAAACGCACCAGCCTGTCGGCGGACATGACCCGCCGCTGGGCGTAAGCGCCCGGAAGGGGAGTGGCGTAGGCCACTCGATCGCCGACCTGCAACCCGGTCACGTTCTGCCCCAGGGCTTCCACCACACCAGCCGCCTCCATGCCAAGACCGCACGGCAACTTCGGCAATGGGTACAACCCGCGACGAAAATAGATGTCAATGAAATTGACACCGATTACCGTCTGGCGCAGACAGACCTCCCCCGGCCCCGGTTCACCCGGGGGTGATCTGACCCATTCGAGGACCTCGGGACCGCCGGTTTTCTGAATCTGCACGACAAAGGACATGACTCTGTCTCCGGATCTTTACGCAAATCGTCGCAGGAAAAGCCTGAGCGAAACATATTCAGTCAATCTTTGCCACCACAGCATTCATGCGCCACAGTCATGCCTGATACCTGAATCGAGTCATCAATGACCGCCACCACCGCAAACATCCTCATCATCGATGATGACCCCACCATCCGACTCATGGTCCGGGTCGCCCTCTCACGGCAGGGTTACCGAGTCATCGAGGCGGACGGCGGCAGGCAAGGTATCGAGGCCTTTGCCCGGCATCACCCCGATCTGATTCTGCTGGACGTGACCATGCCGGAGATGGACGGTTTTGGCGTGGTGCGCACCATCCGTGCCCAGGATGAAGGTGCCTGGATCCCCATTCTCATGTTGACCAGCGCTGAAGATGTCCGGTCGATCGATGAAGCCTTCAATGCCGGGGCCACCGACTTTATGACCAAACCCATCAATCTGCCCCTACTGTCCCGACGCGTCCGCTATGTGCTCAGTGGTGCGGAGCGGGAATCGGTACTGAGGCAGGCACGGGCTGAACAGGAAAGTGCCTGCAGACTGGCCAGACTGGGATTCTGGCAACTGCACCAGCAGTCCGGGACACTGCACTGGTCGGAAGGAACCCGTGCCGTGCTGGGCTGGTATGAACCGCTCCCTGACTGCATTGATCACTTCATCGCACTGGTAGATGCAAAACAGCGGACTGAGGTGAAGAATCAACTCGAACTGAGCATGAGTCATCACGAAGGGCTGGACCTGGAAGTACGACTGGGAGAAGGAGGCAAACAACGCATTCTGCGAATGCAGGGCAAACCATCGGCGGATCAGGGCATGATGATTGGCGCATTCCAGGATGTGACCGGGTTGCGCGCCCTGGAAAATCAGGTGCTCTATCTGGTGGAGCATGACGAACTGACGAACTTGCCCAAGGAAAGGCTGTTCCTGCGCTTGCTGCAGGAACGACTGGACATGAGCACGGAAAAGGATCCATGGATGGTCATGGTTCTGGACATTGACCGTCTGCACCGCATCAACGATGCCTTCGGCCATGCCGCCGGCGACAATATCCTGCGGGTGTTCGCCCAGCGTCTTCGGCAACATGCCGCCCCGGACACCCTGCTCTGTCGGCTGGAAGCCGACGCCTTCGGCGTGGCCATGGCCATGGAAGGCTCCCATGAGGCTTACCTATCCCACCTGGACAAACCCCATTTCATCAACGGCAAGGCTGTCTTCGTGGAGTTCTCCGCCGGTGGCGGCATCTACCCACGGGATGGATCCAGCGCCGCGGAACTGCTGGGGCTTGCCCGGCAGGCCCAGCGCCAGGCCCGTCTGGGAAGCGGTACCAAACTGGCGTTTCACCAGCAAGGCCGTCTGGAAAACAAGGCCATGGGCATACTGCTTGAAACCGACCTGCGCCTTGCCCAGGACAAGGACGAGTTCTTCATGGTCTTCCAGCCCCAGCAGGAATTGTCCAGCGGCAGGATCGTCGGCGTCGAGGCGCTGATCCGCTGGCAACACAGCCAAAGGGGTATCATCTCCCCCGCAGAGTTCATCCCCCTGCTGGAAGAGTCTGGAAGGATACAACATGTAGGGGACTGGATCATCGAACAGGCCTGCCGCCAGGCAGCAATCTGGCGGCGCCAGGGACTCGATCTGAGAATGGGCATCAACCTGTCTGCCCGCCAGTTCGAACTGGAAGACCTCGCCGATCGAATCCTGGCCAGCACGGAGCGGCACTGCATCCCGGCCCGGTGCCTGGAACTGGAAATCACCGAAAACATCGCCATGCACAGCCCTGAAGACACCATCGTGACCCTCAAGCGGCTGAGGGACATGGGCTTCAATATCGCCATCGATGACTTCGGCACCGGCTACTCATCATACGGATATCTGCTCAGATTCCCGCTCACCACCCTCAAAATTGACAAGAGCTTCATTGAGAACATCACCGAGTACAGAAACAGCCGGGCCATCATCCGCTCCCTGACGGCCCTGAGCCAGGGCCTTGGCCTCAAGACCATTGCCGAAGGCGTGGAAAACCAGCGCCAGCGGGACTATCTGGATGCGCTGGGCATCAACGAGATACAGGGTTATCTGATTTCCAAACCTGTCAGGGCCGATGAACTGCTGCGCTGTCTGAGTGAAGGAATCATCCACGATACCGATATTCAGTGAATGACCGACCAGTGGAAGCAAGTCCCATGATCACGAGTCCCATCCGCCTTCACATGGAACCGACCGGCCATCTCGATGCACTGACTCCTTGCCTGCAACGCATGGCTCAGGAATCCGGGGTCTCAAGCATCATGGTGTTGGGCTGTGATCAGGACAACTGGCCCCATGACGAGGCTACACGCCTGTTCCGGGAATGTCCGTTACCGGTATTCGGCGGCATTTTCCCGCAGATCATCCATGAGCGCAGACCCTGCTTCAGCGGCACCCTTCTGGTGGGACTCCCCGTCACGGCACAACTCGCTGTGGTGCGGGGGCTCAGTGATGCCGACGCGGATCTTGACCAGAGCCTTGCACAGACCCATGCCACATGGCCCGAAGTACTGGAAAACAGTACTGTCATCGTGTTTGTAGATGGCTTGTCCAGCCGCATCAGCGCTCTCATCGAATCGCTTTTCCTGTACTTCGGACTGGATGTCAACTTCGTCGGCGGCGGAGCCGGCTCACTGAGCTTTAAAAAGCGGCCTTGCATCATCACACCGGACGGGCTTTGTCAGGATACGGCGGTCCTGGCCCACATTCCCCTGGTCAGCCGCATCGGCGTCACCCATGGCTGGAAGCCCATCAGCGACACCCTCAAGGTTACCTCATCGGAAAGGAACATCATCCATACCCTTGACTGGCAGCCGGCCTTCCAAGTGTATCGCCGGATGATCCGGGATCATGGCGGCCAGAACATCACCAGGGAGAACTTTTTCGATATCGCCAAGGCCTATCCCTTCGGCATCTCCAAGCTGGACAGTGAACTGGTGGTCCGCGACCCATTGATGGTAGTGGGGGATCAATCCCTGATATGTGTGGGAGAAGTCCAGGAAGGCTGTTTCGTCAGACTGCTCAACGGCACCCCGGACTCCCTGATTCAGGCGGCCACCCAAGCCCGTGTCATCGCAGAATCACAGGGCAGTTGTGACACGGCTTCGCCCGCCCTCTTCATCGATTGTATCTCCCGGGTGCTGTTTCTCGGCGACAGGATCCACCAGGAACTGGAGGGCGCCGGTGCCGGCATGCCCCTGTTCGGAGCCTTCACACTGGGTGAAATCGCCAATACTGGAAACGATTACATGGACTTCCTGAACAAGTCATCCGTGCTTTGCCTGCTTGACGTGGGAGAGGGGCCGTCAATTGAGACGACTTGAAGCGACACAGATCCTTTACGAAATTGCATTCTCGGTCGGCCACAGTCTGGACTTGAATCAAATGCTCAGGCACAGCCTGGGCACGATGATGCGGCTGTGCAACTTCAACCTTGCCGTCGTCATGCGTCTCGTTGATGAGGCATCTCAGGGAGTTTCAAAAGCAGTCGTGGCGGCCATTCCACGGAATGTGGTCCACAGACCCTATTACCAGGCGTTCATGGAACGGATCGGAATGCCGGAGCAACCGGACACACTCCATCCCTGGCTGACGCGTCTCCCGTTGCAGAGGGAAGACGGCGAAGCGCATCACTGGTACGTGTTCCATCTGACCGGTTTCGGCATCCTGGTGCTGCGCAAGACCGGCACACCGATCAGTGAAGATCTCTTCAACTCCCTGCCCAAACTGATGGAAAAACTGTCGCAGGCCATTCGCGCCTGCATTTACGAGCAGGAACTCAAGCAGCAGATGGAAGCCGCCCGGAGCGCCGAGAGAACCAAAAACCTGTTCATGGCCAACATCAGCCATGAAATCAGGACACCCATGAATGGTGTGCTAGGACTTCTGGATGTGGTCCTGAATACCCCGTTACCGAAAGAAGTCAGGGAACAGCTGAATCTGGCCAGACTGTCTGCGGAACACCTGCTGGGCATCATCAATGTCGTACTGGATCTGTCCAGGATTGATGCCGGCAAGATGGTCCTGGAATCCAGGAACCTGGACCTGAAAGAGGTGCTGCTACAGACTCTGGGAAGCCAGATGCCCACAGCGGAAGCTAAACAACTCAGGCTTACCCATCACCTGGCCCCGGATCTGCCAGAATACGTCTGCGTGGACGCCACCCGCTTGCGCCAGATCCTGATCAACCTGCTCGGCAACGCCATCAAGTTCACCGAGCAGGGGGAGGTCAGTCTCCAGGCACGGTTGCTTGCCCGCGAAGAAGCCGCCTCCGAGGTGCAACTGTCGGTCAGGGACACTGGCATCGGCATCCCCACCCATGTCATCGGCAGGATCTTCGATGCGTTCGAGCAAGGGGACAATACCTATAGCAGGTGCTTCGAAGGCACGGGCCTGGGCCTGACCATCACCCAAAAACTGGTGGAATTGCTCGGCGGCGAGATCAACGTCACCAGCGAGGTGGGCAAAGGCTCTGAGTTCACGGTCAGACTTTGGCTGCGCCACGGCACGCGACCAGAAACCAGCGATGCCCGGACCCCCCATATCCTGCTTGCCGAACAGCTCAAAAAGATGCGTCTGAAGGCATTGATTGCCGAGGATAACAGCATCAACCAACTGGTGATCAGAAAGCTGCTTGAGCGCATCAATGCGGTATGCACCGTAGCGGAAAACGGGATCGAAACGGTGGAACTTGCCGCCCACCGCCGTTTTGACCTCATCCTGATGGACATGATGATGCCGCTCATGGACGGCATGGAGGCCACCCGGCACATTCGTCAGCAGGAGGTTGAAAATCACTGGACCCCCTGCCCCATCATTGCCCTGACAGCCCATGCCATGGCCGGAGATCGGGAGCGTTTTCTCGCCAGCGGGATTCAGGGGTATGTGGCAAAACCCATCCAGTTCACTCTGCTTGTCCAGGAAATTCTCAAAGTCATCGGCCATGACCATCGGCCCGACACTGAATCAATGTCGCCGGGCACCCTGGAGATCAGAAATATCCACACTGAAAATGAACCAAACTGGTTCCTGGAGGCCATGAACCAGGAAGCTCCCATGCCGACACCAGCGCCTGCCGGGCAAACTGCCCTTTTCAACTGGCAGAACGCACTCAGCCAGATCGGTGGTGACGAGCCTCTGCTGAAGCAGGTGCTGTCACTTTTCATGGAAGGTATCGATAGCCAGCTTCATGACATGCAGCACAGCCTGGCGGCATCTGATATCAACGATCTGGGCATCCAGGCGCACACCCTGAAGGGACAATGCGGAACACTGTACGCACTGCCCGCCAGGGATGCCGCCCAACAACTGGAAAGCCTGTGCCGGCAGCAGGCCGAATCCTCCCAGATCCGGCAGGCGCTTCATGTGCTGCTGGAACAGATGGACAGGCTGCTGCCGACATTGCAGCAAATGCTGGATGGCGACCCGTGAATCGAACAGGTCACACCGCCCCGTTTAACCCAGCCCGGTCCCGGGCCAGGTAGGTATACACCGCCGGCACCACAAACAGGGTGAACAAGGTACCGAGGGTCATGCCGGCGGCGATCACCAGCCCCATGGCAAACCGGGAACCGGCGCCCGGGCCACTGGCGATCAGGAGTGGAATCATGGCCAGCACCGTGGCCGCCGTGGTCATCAGGATGGGCCTGAGCCGGATTCCGGCCGCCTTTTCCACCGCCTCCCGGCGGGACAGCCCCTGTTCCTGCAGCTTGTTGGCGAATTCCACGATCAGGATGCCGTGCTTGGTGATCAGTCCGATCAGGGTCAGCAGCCCCACCTGGGTATAGATGTTCAGGGTGGTCAGGCCCAGACTGACGAACAGCAGTGCGCCGGCAATGGACATGGGCACGGTCATCAGCATGATCAGCGAGTCACGGAAGGACTCGAACTGGGCCGCCAGCACCAGATAGATCACCACCAGAGCGAAGAAGAAGGTCACCACCAGCTGACGCCCCTCGGTCATGAACTGACGTGACTGCCCCGCATAATCCACGCTGTAACCCGGCGGCAGGACATCGGCAGCGATCTCCTGCAGCACCTCCAGGGCCTCACCCAGGGTCACACCCGGCCGGGGAACACCGGACAGGGTGACCGCGTTGAGCTGCTGGAAGCGCTTGAGCTGCTGGGGATGCACCGAGTCCTTCAGGGTGATCAGGGTGTCCAGGGGTACCAGCTCGCCGTCCCGGTTGCGGGTATAGAGATCCTCGATCTGATCCGGCGTCAGCCGATCCACCCGCTGCAGCTGGGGAATGACCCGGTAAGACCGGTCATCCAGGGCAAAGCGTCCCACGAAACCGCCGGAGAACAGGGAGGAAAGATCCGCCGACAGGGTCTGCATGTCCACCCCCATCAGGGCGGCCTTTTCCCGGTCGATATGGATCTCGGTCCGGGGACGGTCGATCCTGAGATCACCGTCGATGTAGATGAAGCGACCACTGGCCATGGCCCGGCCGATAATTTCCTGGGAAACCTCCAGAAGGTTCTCGGACGGATCGGTGGAGCGGATGACGAACTCCACCGGAGCCCCACCTCCGGCACTGGGCAGGGATGGCGGCTCCAATGCGAAGATGCTCAGCCCAGGGATCTCTTCCAGCCGGGGCTGCAGGTCATGATCCAGCACCGCCTGGGTGCTGCGATCACGCTCGTCCCAGGGCGCCAGCACGAAACCCGCCACCGCGGAATTGGTACCCCCGCCGAAACCGTTGATGATGAAGATGTTGGAAAGCTCTGGAATCTCGTCCAGATACCGGTTCATCACCGCCGTGTTGCGTTCCAGCTGATCCAGGGTCATGGGGGCATCCCCCTGGGCGATGGAGAAGACGAAGCCCTGGTCCTCGGGGGGTTCAAGTTCGCTGCTGCTGGTAATGAACAGGAAATAGCAGGACACCAGCACGATGAGGCCGAACACCAGCACCACATGACGATCTTCCAGGGCGCCATGGAGACGACGCTCGTAACGCCGATGCAACCCCTCGAAGCGGGCATCGAGCCAGGCCTCGAAACGTCCCTTGCCGCCCTCGCCATGGGGCTTGAGCAGGCGGGAGCAGAGCATGGGAGAAAGGGTCAGGGCGATCACACCGGAGAGGATCACGGAGGCCGCCAGGGTGAAGGCGAATTCCACGAACAGGGTACCGGTGATGCCGCCGACGAAGCCGATGGGAATGAAGACCGCCACCAGGCTGGTGGACATGGCAACGATGGGCCAGGCCAGCTCCCTGGCACCCTGCAGGGCCGCCTCCACCGGCTTCATGCCCTCCTCGATATGACGATGGACATTCTCCACCATGATGATGGCGTCATCCACCACGATACCGATGGCCAGCACCATGGCCAGCAGGGTGAGCAGGTTGATGGAAAACCCCATCAGCAGCATCAGGAACAGGGTGCCGATCAAGGACAGGGGCACCGCCAGGGCCGGGATAATCACGCTGCGCATGGAACCGAGGAAGGCATAGATCACCCCCACCACGATCACCAGCGCCAGCACGATGGTGATCAGCACCTCCTGGATGGCGCTCTCAATGTAGAGGGTGGAGTCATAGACGATGTCCCCCTTGAGGCCCTCGGGGAACTGGGGCTCGATCTCCCGCTCCCAGACCCGTCGAACATCGGCGATCACATCCAGGGCATTGGCATCCGGCGAGATCTCGATGCCGATGAAGGTGGCGGACTGGCCATTGAAGCTCACGGAACTGTCATAGCTCTCGGAACCCAGCTCCACCTCGGCAATATCCTGCAACCGGACGATGGCGCCCTGCTCCGATCGAACCACCAGTTGCTCGAAACCCTCGGCGCTGGACAGGTCCGTTTCCGCCGTCAGCTCCACAGAAATGAGACGGCCCTTGGTACTCCCTACCGCCGAGAGGACGTTATTGGCCTGCAGGGCGCGGCGCACATCGGCACCGGTCACATCCAGGGCCGCCATCCGCTCCGGGTCGAGCCAGATGCGCATGGCGAAGGTCCGTGCTCCCAGGATCTCGGCCCGCTGCACCCCCGGCAGGGTGGCCAGTTGAGGCTCCACCACCCGCACCAGATAGTCGGTGATCTGGTTGTCGCTGAGCACCTCGGAATAGAAGCTCATGTACATGGCGGCGATGGTCTCGCCCACCGACAACTGGATCACCGGCTCTTCCGCCTCCTGGGGCAGATCCGAACGGACCTTGTTGACCTGGGCGGCGATCTGGGTCAGGGCCTCGTTGGGATCATAGTCCATGCGCAGATAGGCCTGCACCGTGCTGACGCCGGAGATACTGGTGGAGACCAGGTAATCGATCCCCTCGGCGGCGGCAATCTCCCGTTCCAGGGGGGTGGTGATGAAGCCCTGGATCAGGTTGGCATCGGCACCGATGTAAGTGGTGCTGACGGTGACCACCGCATTCTGGATCTCCGGAAACTGGCGCACGTTCAGGTCGAAGCCGGCGCGGATACCCAGCAGCAGGATGAACAGGCTGACCACCGTGGCCAGCACCGGCTTGCGGATGAAGACATCAGTGAATCGCATCGAGGCTCTCCGGCCGCATCAGGCGTTGGGCGGTGTGGGTGCCGACTCTTCGCCGGGCTGCAGATCGGGATCGTCATTGATCTTCACCACGGCGTTGTTACGCAGCTTGAGCAGGCCACTGGTGGCCACCCGCTCACCCGGCGCCAGCCCTTCCAGAATCACCACCAGATCCCCTCGCCGGGTGCCGGTACGCACGAACCGCTGGCGCACCCGCAACTCATCCTCGTCACCGGACTGGATCACATAGACCGAATCACCGTAGGGATTGAAGCTCACCGCCGACTGGGGTACCACCACCACCGCCGCCTCTTCCCCCACATCCAGGATCACGCGACCGAACATGCCGGGGCGCAGCCGTTGTTCCGGATTGGGGATGATGGCCTGTACCTCGAAGGTACGGGTGGAGGCCCGCACAGCGGGCTCGATGGCGCGGACGCGACCTTCGAAGGTATCCTCAAAGGCATCCACCTTCACCCGCAACGGCAACCCCGGCACCACCTCGCCCAGGCGTCGCTCCGCCAGGGAGAAATTGAGATAGATCGGGTTCAAGGCCTGCAGGGACACCACCGGATCGCCGGCGGAGAGGAACTGACCCACATTCACCTGACGAATGCCGAGCTGGCCGGAAAAGGGTGCCGTCAGGGTCTTCTGCTGGATGCGGGCCGCCTGTTCCTGCACCGCCGCCGCGGCCTGTTCGGCCTCGCTCTCCCGGCGCTGCAACTCCGCTTCAGAGATATTGTTCTGACGCACCAGCCGACGGGCCCGCTCCAGTTCCAGATCCGCCAGCCGGGCCGCCGCCTCCAGGCGGCGGAGCTGGGCCACATCCGTGCGGCTGTCCAGGCGCATCAATACCTCCCCGGCCCGGACCCGGGCGCCGTTATCAAACAGGATCTCCTGCACGATACCGCTCACCTCGGTGGTCAGGTCGGCCCCCTGCACGGCGGCAAAACTGCCCACCGCCTCCAGTTGCGGTCGCCAGACCTGTTCCCTGGCCTCGGTGGCGGTGATGGTGGCCACTGGTTCGGGCATGTTGTCGAAGATGTCGGTGATCAGGGCATTAATGAAGGCCTTGTAACCGAATACACCGCCCAGCAGCAGGGATACGACCAGCAGCATGAGGATCATGCGCCGATTGATGAGTCTTCTGTTCATGTCCGGGACACAGCCTTTGGCAGACCAGCAGAAAAGTTGATGGAAACGACCGTCGCCCAATCCGCGGCGCGGAACCTGAAAAGAGGCAGATTACACTCTCCGGCCACGGAATCGGATACCTTGCACGTCAATGGGACACGGTACTGGAAAAAACATTCAGGATGATGACCCCCAGAATGATGAAGCCGATGCCGATCCAGGCGGCCAGATCCAGAGACTGCCGAAAGACCAGATAACCCACCAGAGAAATGAGCAGGATACCCAAGCCGCTCCAGAGGGCATACGCCACCCCCACCGGGATGCTCTTCAAGACATGGGAGAGAAAATAAAAAGCCCCAAGATAGCAAAGCCCCATGAGCAGGGTTGGCGCAGGACGGGTGAACTGATCGGATTTTTGCAGGAACATCGTGCCGATCACTTCCAGCAGGATGGCCATTCCCAGCACACCGTACACGGCCAGAGATGGATTCATGGATTACGGACTCCTCGTCATGCCGATCAAATGCGCCAGCAACTCATCCCTTTGCCCGCCGGACTCCAGGATGGAATGTCCCTGCACAGCGGCCAGCCAGATTCCATCGGCGGCATACCGGGCCAGCACCAGCCGGCCATCCTCATCGGATTCCCTGTATCGTGCCTGCTGGGCTTCCATCCAGCGCTTCCAGCCCTGCCTGATGCCCGGATCGGTCAGCATGGTCATCATGAGGCTCTGCCACTTGATGAACTCGTCCATGCCGATCAGTTCCATCGTCGCGATCACATAGGCCCGGGTGAAACGCCCATGGGGTTCAGCGTCAAGGGCCATCAGACGATCGATGCTGTGTTCGAAACGCTGCAGCAGGTCATCAAAGATGGCCTCCACCAGCGCCTGCTTCGAGGGGAAATGGTGCAACAGCCCCCCCTTGGTCACGCCGGCGGCGTCCGCGACCGCCTGCAGGGTCAGTCCTGGCACGCCATGTTCGGAACACAGGCGCGCCCCCTGATCCAGCAATGCACGCCGAACCCGGGCCGGTTGTTTCTTGCGCAAGCCGGATTGGGGATTCATGGCAAGAACATACCAGCCGGTCGGTATCCTTTCAATACCCGGCACAACGGGTATCGAGCCGACAAAGATTGACCAAAATCATGGGAAATAACGAACACACTGGACAGAATGCGAACCTTCGAATCCGGGCCCGAGGACCGACCCCATGATGGAGCTTGACCCCCTACTCCTATCCCGAATCCAGTTTGCCTTCGTGGTCTCGTTCCACGCCATCTTCCCCGTCTTCACCATCGGCCTGGCCTCCTACATCGCCCTGCTGGAGGGCCTGCTCTACCGCACCGGCAACCCCGCCTACGAGCAACTGTCCCGATTCTGGACCAAGGTCTTTGCCGTGGTGTTCGGCATGGGGGTGGTGTCCGGGATCGTCATGTCGTTCCAGTTCGGCACCAACTGGAGCGTATTCTCCTATGCCAGCGCCAACTTCCTCGGCCCGATCCTGGCCTATGAAGTGGTCACCGCCTTCTTCCTGGAGGCGGTGTTCCTGGGGGTGCTGCTGTTCGGTCGCGACAAGGTCCCCAGGGGTACCCACCTGTTCGCCGCCTGCATGGTGGCCCTGGGCACTTTCATATCCTCGTTCTGGATCCTCTCCGCCAACAGCTGGATGCAGACCCCGGCGGGGGCCGAGTTGCGGGACGGCATCGTCCACCTGACTTCCTGGAGCGAGGCCATCTTCAATCCCTCCTTCGTCCCCCGCTTCTTCCATGTGGCCCTGGCCTCATTTCTCACCGGCGGCTTCGTGGTCGCCGGCGTGTCGGCCTGGTATCTGCTCAAGGGCAAGGCACCGGAGGCATCCAGGAAGGCCCTGCAGATGTGCCTGATCATGCTGGCCATCGCTGCCCCGGCCCAGCTGCTGGTGGGGGACGTGCACGGTCTCAACACGTTCAAGCACCAGCCCGCCAAGGTGGCGGCCATGGAAGGGGTCTGGGAAACCACCGATGGCGCCCCCCTGCTCCTGTTCGCCATTCCCAGTCAATCCCAGGAACGCAATTTCCTGGAGATCGGCATCCCCAACATGGCCAGCCTGATCCTGACCCATGAGTGGAACGGCACGGTCCCCGGCCTGAAGGAATGGGCGCCCGAAGATCGCCCCCACATGCCCATCGTGTTCTGGTCCTTCCGGGTCATGGTGGGCATCGGCCTGCTCATGATCGTCATCGCCCTGTGGGGCGCCTGGCTCACCTGGCGGGATCGTCTGGTGGAATCAAAACGCTTCCTGAGGTTGACCAGCCTGATGATTCCGCTACCCTTTGTGGCCGTTCTGGCGGGATGGTTCGTCACCGAGGTGGGACGTCAGCCCTGGCTGGCCTACGGCCTGATCCGTACCGCGGAAGGGCTCACCCCCTCCCTGACCGGCGCCATGGCCCTGTTCACCCTGGTGGGCTACGTCACCGTCTACGCGGTGGTATTCATCGCCGGCATCAGCTTCCTGGTCCGCATCATCCGCCAGGGACCGGATCAGACGGACCTGTCAGAAGACCATCCGGGTGCCCACGCCAAGCGGCCGTTTTCCGCCGCCGACGACAAGACCATGGCCTGACGGCCGGGAGCGCGCAGACATGGAACTGATCGACCTGACCCTGATCTGGATCGTCATCATCGGCTTTGGCGTGTTCATGTACGTGTTCATGGACGGTTTCGACCTGGGAGTGGGTATACTCTTCCCCTTTGCCGGCAGTGACGAACACCGCGATGTCATGATGAACTCCGTAGCCCCGGTATGGGATGGCAACGAAACCTGGCTGATCCTGGGCGGCGCCGGCCTGCTGGCGGCGTTTCCGCTCATCTATGCCGTGTTCCTGCCCGCCCTTTACATCGGCGTGTTCCTGATGCTGGCGGGGCTCATCTTCCGCGGCGTGGCCTTCGAGTTCCGATTCAAGGCCGAACCCCACAAGCGACGGCGCTGGGACATTGCCTTCTTCGGCGGGTCCCTGGTGGCCGCCTTTGCCCAGGGCGCCGTGGTGGGCGCCTACATCCAGGGCTTCGAGGTGGAAGGCTTCTCCTATGTGGGCGGTGCCTTCGACTGGCTCACCCCGTTCACGGTCATGACCGGGCTGGGCCTGGTGGCCGGCTACACCCTGCTGGGTGCCACCTGGTTGATCATGAAGACCGAGGGTGACCTGCAGACCCTGGCCTACCGCATCGCCGGGCGCATGGTGTTGGCGGTACTGTTCGTCTTCCTGCTGGTGAGCCTGTGGACCGCCGTGGCCCACCCGCATATCCTCGAACGCTGGCTGGAGCACGCCGCCGTGCTGTGGATCTTCCCCACCCTGTCCCTGCTGGCCGGTGTGTGGCTCTGGCGCGGCCTGGGTCGGCGGGCCGAGGGCACGCCCTTCATCGCCACCCTGGCCCTGTTCCTGCTGGCCTACCTGGGCCTTCTGATCAGCATGTGGCCCTATGCAGTCCCACCCCACCACACCTTCTGGGACGCGGCCTCATCGCCCGACGCACAGCTGTTCACCCTGATCGGGCTTCTGTTCGTCATCCCCATCATCCTTGCCTACACCGCCTGGACCTACTGGGTGTTCCGCGGCAAGGTCCGGATCGGAGAGGGTTACCACTGAACGACGCAAGCACATCCCCCCACGACACCCCCGCCATCCCCAATGCCGAGGCGAAGCGCTGGCTCAACGCCCGCGTGGCCCCGGCCCGGGGTCTGCTCAGCCTGGCGGGCGGTGCCGGCGTCCTGTCCGGACTGCTGGTGATCGCCCAGGCGGGCCTGCTGGCCTTCATCCTGGATCGCGCCATCACCCATGGCGACGGCCTGTCAGCACTGACGGGAGCCTTTGCCTGGCTGGCCCTGGTCATGGGGCTGCGGGCGGCCCTGAACTGGTCCCGGGAAACCCTGGGCCAGGCGGCGGCCCTGAGCATCCAGAGCCGGCTGCGGGACGAACTCTTTGCCCACATGGCCGCCCTGGGCCCGGTACGTCTGGCAAATCGCCACAGCGGCAGCCTTTCCTCGGCCATCGTCGAGCAGGTGGAGGGTATGAACGGCTATTACGCCCGCTACCTGCCGCAGGTGGCGGTGAGCCTGCTGGTGCCCCTGGGGATCTTCATCGCCGCCCTCACCCAGGACTGGCTCGCCGCCCTGATCCTGCTGTTCACCGCCCCGCTGATTCCCTTCTTCATGGCCCTGCTGGGCATGGGCGCCGAACAGGTCAGTCGGCGTCAGCAGGAAACCGTGTCCCGCCTGGGCGGGCACTTTCTCGACCGGCTCCAGGGCCTGACCACGCTGCGCCTGTTCAACGCCCAGGAACGGGCGGCCCGGGAAGTGGCCGAGGCCGCCGACGGCTATCGGGTCACCACCATGAAGGTCCTGCGGGTGGCCTTTCTCTCCTCCGCCGTGCTCGAATTCTTCAGTGCCGTCGCCATCGCCCTGGTGGCCATGTACGTGGGTTTCGCACTGATCGGCTATCTGCAATGGGGGCCGGCCACCCAGCTCACCCTGTTCTCGGGGCTGTTCATCCTGCTGATGGCACCGGATTTCTTCCAGCCCCTGCGGCAGCTGGCCCTGCACTACCACGACCGGGCGGCGGCCCTGGGCGCGGCCCAGACCATCCTGCCCCTGTTGCGGCAACAAGCCCCGCCGACGCCCACGCCACCACCGCCCACGCCGTCTCGTTCCGGCGGGGTGTCGATCCGGTTCCGGGACGTACATGTCGGCTTTGATGAAGGTCGGCGCACCGCCCTTCGCGGGATCAGCCTGGACATCCGCCCCGGTGAACGGGTGGCCCTGGCCGGACCCAGCGGCGCGGGCAAGTCCACGCTTCTGCACCTGCTGGCCGGTTTCATCGAGCCCGACCAGGGCCAGGTGAGCGTGGACGGCGCCGCCCCCGATCCCCTGCGTCAGGCGGCCTGGGTGGGACAGCGCCCCCATCTCTTCACCGGCACCCTGGCCGACAACATCCGTCTAAGCCACCCCGACGCGGATCAGGCCACGGTGATCCGGGCCGCTACCGACGCCGGGGTGATGGCCTTTGCCGACCGGCTGCCCTTGGGACTGGAGACCGTGCTGGGAGAACGGGGACGCGGTCTCTCCGGTGGGCAGGCCCAGCGGGTCGCCCTGGCCCGGGCCGCCCTCAAACAGGCCCCCCTGTGGCTGCTGGACGAGCCCACCGCCGGGCTGGACCCGGAGGCCGAAGCCCTGGTGCTCGAAGCCCTGGAACGCTCCGCCACCGCCGGCGCCACCGTGCTCATCGCCAGTCACCACCCTCGGGTACTGGCCTGGGCGGATCGGGTCATCACCATCCAGGACGGCCGCGTGGTCCATGATGCCAGCGAATCCAGCGGGGCTGCATGAACGATCTGATTCCTTTCCTTCGCCTTGCCCTGCCGCGCCTGCCCTGGTTCCTGGGGGGGCTGTTGCTGGCGGTCCTCACCGTGGTGGCCGCCACCGGCCTGCTGGCCCTGTCCGGCTGGTTCATCACAGCCTCGGCCCTGGCGGGCGCGGGGCTGATCATCGCCCTGGATGTCTACCGCCCCGCCGGCGGCATCCGCGCCCTGGCCGTGGGGCGTACCGTGGCCCGCTATGCCGAACGCATCGTCAACCATGAAGCGGTGCTGCGCCATCTGGCGGATCTGCGCAGCTGGCTGTTCCGTGCCCTGTCGCCCCTGGATCCTGGCACCCTGGCCCGCTTTCGCTCCGCCGACCTGCTGCAGCGGCTGGTGGGTGACATCGATACCCTGGACGGCCTGTTCCTGCGGGTCATCACGCCCACCCTTACCGCCGTCCTCACCCTGCTCGGGGGCGCCCTGTTCTTCGGTCTGCTGGCGCCCCTCACGGTGCTGTGGGTGGTGGCGGTGCTGGCCCTGGCCGGCCTGATCCTGCCCGCCATCGCCGTGGCCCTGGGCGGACGCAGCGGAGAGGCGCGCATCCAGGCCGCCGCCCAAGTGCGGGAACGGACGGTGGAAGGCGTGCAGGGACTGGCGGAGCTGCGGGTATTCGGCGCCCTGCCCCGGCAACGGGCCGCCCTGGCCGCCGCCGAACGGGACCGGGCGGAGGCCGAGATCCGGCTGGTGCGCTGGGGCGCCCTGGGGGACACGGCCGCCATGCTGGCGGGTCTGGGGGCGGTCTGGCTGGCCCTGTGGCTGGGGGTGGGCTGGCTGTCGCAAGACCTGGTGACGGCCCCCATCGTGGTACTGCTGGTTCTGGCCACCCTGGGCCTGTCCGAGGCCGTGGCCATGCTGCCGGGGGCCTATCAGCGCCTGGGGCAGATCCGTGCCGCCGCCGCCCGACTGCTGGAGGTGGCCCATACCCGTCCCAGCCTGCCGGAACCGGCCCACCCCCAACGGCCCGACGGTGAAGGCAGCCTCACCCTGGAGGGCATCCGGTTGCGCTACGGCAACGATGCCCCCTGGATTCTGGACGGGGTGGATCTGAGCCTCCAACCGGGTCGGAGCGTGCTCGTTACCGGCGCCAGCGGCGCGGGCAAGACCAGTCTCACCACCGTGGCCCTGCGTCTGGTGGCGCCCCAGGCGGGCGAGGCCCGGGTGTGCGGCATCCCGGTCCAGTCCATGGGTTACACCGACCTGTACGACACCGTGGGGGTACTCGGGCAGGAGACAGTGCTGTTTGCCGACACCGTCGCCGCCAACCTGCGCCTGGCACGACCGGAGGCCGACGAAGAGACCCTGCGCGAGGCCCTGTTCCTGGCCGGTCTGGACGACTTCATCGCCGCCCTGCCCCAGGGTCTGGACACCGCGGTGGGCGAAGGCGGTGCCCTGGTCTCCGGTGGTCAGGCCCGACGTCTGGCCCTGGCCAGGCTGATCCTCAAGGATGCCCCCGTGGTAATCCTGGATGAGCCTTTCCGGGGCCTGGACCCGGCCACCATCGAGCGCCTCAGGCAGCGTCTGACGCCCTGGCTGTCCCGACGGGCAACCCTGGTGATCGCCCATGAGCCGGCCATGGCTCCGCCCTGCACCACCCATTACAGGCTGCAGGAGGGACGCTTGCAGGAAATGGCGTCATCGTAGATTTTTGCAGGAATTGCGTCATTCCCCGCGAAAGCAGGAACCCATTCATGGGCCGGAGTCCTGGACTCCCGCTTTCGCGGGAGTGACGGAAGACGGCGGGAGTGATGACGGGGAAGATTACGAAAACGACAAAAGACAGGAGACCATGATGGGAGGGTGGGGTTGTCCCCATGAAAGCAAGGGGCTCTGCCACAAGGTGGAAAACCGCCCCTGTGAACCGGGCATGAAGGGCTGCGTGCTGGCCGGCCGCTTCGTCTTCAGCGACGCCCACAAGAACACCCGGCGGGTGCTGCGGGACAAACTCGGTCGACGACAGCAAAAACCCGCCACCTGACCCGGATCAGCGATCCCCGGCCCGGGATTGGCATCTCCCGCGGGATCGGGTGTAGGCTGAACTCAGACAGTCCAGACGCCAGGAGTCAGCCATGCCGGACGATACACAGTCCCCGCCGCCCGTGAGTTTCCAGCAGAGCGTGGCCCGGATGGTGGATCGCGCCCTGGCCTTCGTCAAACTGGAACCGGGCGCCGACCGGGCCATCAAGACCTGCAGCGCCATCCTGCAGGTCACCTTTCCCCTCAAGATTCGCGGCGAGGTGCGTACCTTCACCGGCTGGCGGGCGGTACACAGCACCCATCGCCTGCCCGCCAAGGGCGGCCTGCGCTTCTCCCCCAGCATCGACCAGGACACCACCGAGGCCCTGGCGGCCCTGATGACCTACAAATGCGCCATCGTCGACATTCCCTTCGGCGGCTCCAAGGGCGGCCTGTGCATCGATCCGGAGCAATATTCCCGCGACGAGATGGAACTCATCACCCGGCGCTTTGCCCGGGAACTGGCCCGCCGGGGATTTCTCAGCCCGGCCACCAACGTCCCCGCCCCGGACGTGGGCACGGGCCAGCGGGAGATGGCCTGGATCCTGGACACCTACAAGAACCTGTACCCGGAAGACATCAACTACGTGGGCTGCGTTACCGGCAAGCCGGTGGAACTGGGCGGCATGCCGGGCCGGCTGGATGCCACCGGCCGGGGCATCCACTATGCCCTGCGGGAGTTCTTCCGCCACCCGGAAGCCATGGCCGAAGCCGGACTGGAAGGCGGTCTCAAGGACAAGCGCATCATCATCCAGGGCCTGGGCAACGTGGGCTACCATGCCGCCAAGCTGCTCCAGGAAGAGGACGGCGCCCACATCATCGCCATCATCGAACGGGACGGCGCCCTGGTCCACGAAGCGGGCCTGAACGTGGAGGAAGTCCGCCAGTACATGAACCGGACCGGCGGCGTACAGGGGTTTCCCGGGGTGGAATGGGTGGAACCGGGCGCCGCGGCGCTGGAACGGGACTGCGACATCCTGATTCCCGCCGCCCTGGAAGGGGTCATCCACGCCGGCAACGCTGAGCGCATCCGTGCTCCCCTGATCATTGAGGCAGCCAACGGCCCGATCACCTTCGAGGCGGACGAGATCCTTCGCGCAAGGGGTACGGTGATCCTGCCGGATATCTACGCCAACGCCGGCGGCGTGGTGGTGTCCTACTTCGAATGGATCCGCAACCTTTCCCACATGCGTTTCGGCCGCCTGGAACGCCGCCTGGACGAAGTGCGGGGGCAGCACATCGTCTCCGCCCTAGAACTCATGAGCGGCGAGCAGTCCCCGGACTGGCTGCGAGAATCCCTGCTGCGCGGTGCCGACGAACTGGACCTGGTGCGCTCCGGACTGGATGACGCCATGCGGGTGGCTTTCCAGGAGATCGACCGCATGCGCCGGGCCCATGACCGGGTCATGGACTACCGGACGGCGGCCTATGCGGTGGCCATCAGCCGCATCAGCGGGGCCAGCCTGGACCTGGGGGCCTACTGAGAGGCAAACACACCCAAGGCCAAGGTCAGCGTTTGCCGTAGCGATCCTCAAGCCAGGCAAAGGCGGCGCGCACCCCCAGTGCCTCGCCGCCCTTGGGGCGGCCGGGACGGTTGCGGTTGTTCCAGGCCATGATGTCGAAATGTCCCCAGACCTGCCCGTCGGGCACGAAGGCCTGCAGGAACAGGGCGGCGGTGATGGCACCGGCGTAGGGGCCACTGCCGGTATTGGTCAGATCCGCAATCCGGCTGTCCAGCTGGGAACGATAGGGGGCATGCAGCGGCAGGCGCCAACAGGGATCCTCCTCCGTCTCCCCATGCCGGCCGATGCCCTCGGCCAGGGTCTCGTCATTGGTGAAGAAGGCACCGATCTCGGTGCCCACCGCCACCCGGGCCGCCCCCGTCAGGGTGGCGAAATCCAGCAGTACCTCGGGGGATTCCTCGGCGGCGTCGGCCAGCATGTCGCAGAGCACCAGCCGGCCTTCCGCGTCCGTATTGTCGATCTCGATGGTCAGCCCCTTGCGGGAACGCAGCACGTCGCCGGGGCGAAAGGCGTCGCCGGAGATGGCGTTCTCCACCGCACCCACCATCACCCGCAGGTACACGGGCAACCCGGCCCCCATAATGAGGTCGGCCAGCCCCAGCACATGGGCGGCACCGCCCATGTCCTTCTTCATCAGGCGCATGCCGCTGGCGGGCTTGATATCCAGGCCGCCGCTGTCGAAGCAGACGCCCTTGCCCACCAGGGTGACCCGGGGATGGGCCGGATCTCCCCAGCGCAGTTCGATCAGGCGCGGCGGGTGGATGCTGGCACGACCCACGGCATGGATGCAGGGGTAGTTCTGCGCCAGCAGGTCCTCGCCGACGATCTCGCTGAAGGCGGCCCCATGCCGATGGGCCAGTTCCCGGGCCGCCTCGGCCAGGTGCTGGGGCATCATGTCCTGGGCGGGGGTGTTGATCAGATCCCGGACCCGTCCGATGGCGACCACCATCCGCGTCACCGCATCGGCATCGGCGGCCGGCAGATGGGCCAGGCTCAATCGGGGCCGGGGTCGCTCCGAGGTCTTGTAACGCTCGAAGCGATACGACCCAAGACCCCAGCCTATGGCCGCCCGGATCAGCCGTTCCACCGGCCAGTCGCACGCCAGGTGATAGGTCCCCTCTCCCAGGCGGCTGGAGACATTGCCAATGGCCCAGGTGGAGGCTTTGCTGTCCACGCCCACCAATACCTGCCTCACCCTGCCGTCCTCGTCCGGCAGGGGCAGGACACTGCCGGTACGCCCCTCGAAACGGGAGGCCCGTACCCAATTGCCGATACGCACCGGCTGATCCGCCAGCCACTGCTCAAGGGTATCCCCTTCCACCGGGACGAGGGCGATGAGATCGGCGTCGGAACGGGTATCGAAGCAGTCGAGCATGGGCGTGTCCTGAGAGGGCGTGAGTGACCATTTTACGCGGTTTTACGGTGTGCAGAAGCCCAGCCTCGAAGGTTATGTTAGAATTTTCTGTTTTACTCGCCCTCTCCTGCGGGAATGCCACAGACAGACCATGCCCAAAGCCCTCTGCATCCGTCAGCTCACCAAGACCTACAAGAACGGCCTTGAGGCCCTCAAAGGCATCGACCTGGACGTGGAGCCCGGGGACTTCTTTGCCCTGCTCGGCCCCAACGGGGCCGGCAAGTCCACCACCATCAGCATCATCGCCTCCCTGGTGAACAAGAGTGGCGGCAGCGTGTCCATCTTCGGTCATGACCTTGACCGGGATCTGTATGCCGCCAAGCGCTGCCTGGGGCTGGTGCCCCAGGAATTCAACTTCAACACCTTCGAGCCGGTACAGGAAATCCTGGTCAACCAGGCAGGCTACTACGGCATCCCCCGCAAGGAGGCCTGGAAACGGGCGGAAAAATACCTGGTGGAACTGGGTCTCTGGGAGAAGCGCAAGGACATGGCCCGCATGCTTTCCGGTGGCATGAAACGGCGTCTGATGATTGCCCGTGCCCTGGTCCACGAGCCCCGACTGCTGATCCTGGACGAACCCACCGCCGGAGTGGACATCGAGATCCGGCGCTCCATGTGGCAGTTCCTCAAGGACATCAACCAGCAGGGGTGCACCATCATCCTCACCACCCACTATCTGGAAGAGGCCGAGACCCTCTGCCGCAACATCGCCATCATCGATCACGGCCGGATCATCGAAAACACCACCATGAAGGGCCTGCTGGGTCAGCTCAACACCGAGACCTTCGTCCTGGATCTGACCCGCCCCCTGGTGCATCTGCCCGATCTGACCGGCCATCGCCTGCGCTGGGTGGATGAACTCACCCTGGAGGCGGACGTGGATCGGGACGTGAGCCTCAACCGCCTGTTCGTGGACCTGAACCGGGAAGGTATCCAGGTGCGCAGCATGCGCAACAAGACCAATCGACTGGAACAACTCTTCATGCACATGGTGGACAGGGGGCGCGCAAAATGACCAATGCCCACAGCAACTGGATCGCCTTCAAGACCATCATCATCAAGGAAGTCCTGCGCTTCTCGCGCATCTGGATCCAGACCATCCTGCCCCCCATGATCACCATGGGACTGTACTTCGTCATCTTCGGTGGCCTGATCGGCGCCCGGATCGGAGAGATGGACGGCATCCGCTACATGGACTTCATCATCCCGGGGCTGATCATGATGGCGGTGATCACCAACGCCTACGCCAACGTGGTGTCCTCGTTCTACAGTTCCAAGTTCCAGCGCCACCTGGAGGAGATGCTGGTCTCCCCCGTCCCCAATTACCTGATCATCCTGGGCTTCATGGGCGGCGGCATCTGCCGGGGCCTGGCGGTGGGAGTGGCGGTCACCCTGGTGTCCCTGTTCTTCAGCCCCCTGAGCATCCACAACCCGGCAGTGGCCCTGTCCGTGGTGGTCCTCACCGCGGCCCTGTTCTCCCTGGCAGGGCTGATCAACGGGGTGTTTGCCCGCAGCTTCGATGACATCTCCATCATCCCCACCTTCATTCTCACCCCCCTCACCTACCTGGGCGGGGTGTTCTATTCCATCACCCTGCTACCGGAGTTCTGGCAGGGCGTGTCCATGTTCAACCCGATCCTGTACATGGTGAATGCCTTCCGCTACGGCTTTTTGGGGGTCACGGACTTCAGCCTGTGGCTGTCCTACGGCATCATCATCGGCTTCATCCTGGCGCTCTACGGTATCGCCCTTTACCTGCTCAACAAGGGCATCGGCATCAGGCAGTGAAGACGCGATAACCCCTCCTGCCCAGGGTCTTGGCCTGGTACAGGGCCTGATCCGCATGCCGCATCAGCGTGTCATAATGCTCACCATGCATGGGATAGATACTGATGCCGATGCTGCAGGTGACGGTGCATTCAGCGCCCAGCAAGGTGAAAGGCCGACTCAATGCGGCCAGCAGTTTTTCCGCAACGGCGCAAGGGAGCGCGGCATCGGGGACATTCTCCAGCAGGATGACGAACTCATCCCCGCCGAGCCGGGCCACCGTGTCCAGCGCGCGCACCGAGCCTTCCAGACGCCTGGCCACCTCGCACAGCAACAGGTCGCCCACCTCGTGGCCAAACCGGTCATTGATGGGCTTGAATTCATCCAGATCCAGAAACAGCAAGGCACAATAGGTGCCCTGGCGCCGTGACTGCTCCAGGGCGTGCAGAATGCGATCCTGCAGCAGGGCGCGGTTGGCCAGGCCGGTCAGCGGGTCATGCAACGCCATGTACCGGATACGATCCTGGGCATTCTTCCGCTGGGTGATGTTCACCGATAGCCAGATCACCGCCGGGCACCCCATGACATGTGCATCCAGAGGCATGATCCTGCCCTCGAACCAAAGCCGTTCCTTCGGCCCCGCCCCCGGATCCAGCCCATCGACCTCGGTTGCATCCAGATCGTACTCGATGAACTGCAGGCACCCGCTGTCCAGCGCCACCCGGATCATGTTCAGGAAGGCGTCCGCCTTGTCCAGGGGCAACACTTCGTGCAGACGCCTGCCCAGCAACCCCTGATGGCCCTCATGGTAATAGCGCGCATCCATGCCTCCAAAGATGTCCAGATAACGTCCATCATGGTCCAGCACGAAGCAGATATCAGGCATGGCGGCGATAATGGCCTGCAGGCGCTCGTTCAGGACTCGATAGCGTAATTCGGAGTCCCTGACACGAAGGGTCTGATCGGAGAGCTTCCAGGCAGTCACGGCGCAGACCAGAACCAGCAGGAAACCCACCAGGTACCAGCCCGGAGGCCTGCCCGCCGCCGCCCTCCAGCCATTCCTGGGGACGGCCACCAATTCCCACCCCCCGCCAAGCATGCTCACTTCCTGCCGCACGCCGTTGCCGTCGAACAACCCGGGATTGCCGAAAAAGACCTCCCCCTGTGACCCCATTCCATCACGGCCACGAATGCCGATATCCAGCTCATGCTGAAACCCTTTCAGTCCCACCATGGTGTAAATCGCGTCCATGTCAATGGGTACACTGACAAGCCCCCAGTAGCGTTCGCCCCACCCATTCTCATGAACATGAATCGGCACGCGTATGATCAGGGCCTCGCCGCCCTGCACCAGCGGCCATGGACCCGCCAGGACCGGCTCTCCGGAGGCGATCATGCGCCGGACCGAATCCCCCTGCAGGGGATGATTCAGCAGGTCCACCCCCAGTATGGGCCGGTTGTTTTCCAGCGGATGGACAAAGCGGACGACGTTATCCGGCGCCAACGTGATATTGCGAACGACCTGTCTGGATTCGCGCAGCAGCTGGTCGGCCACACGGCCGAAATCCTCTTCACTCAGGGCAGGGTTCAAGGCCGTGTAGGTGGCCAATGTCCGGGTGAGAAAGATGGCGGCATTAAGCTCCCCTTCCAGGCGGGATCTCAACGTGGCCAGTTGGCTGGTCACCTCGGCCCGTGACCGATCCATGAGTCGCTGCCCCCACGTCATGTCCGCCACCACAAACAGCAGCAAGGCAAGCAGACCCAATACCCCCGCGTGCAGTAACGGCATATTCCCCCTCTGGCCAGGCATCAAGGTACTCCCGAAGGCGCGGTGGCTGAAGGGGGCATGGAGGTCCGGGTCGTCCGCGGAAGGGCCATCATGAATGGCTTCAGCATTGCAAACCCCTCACAGGCTTGCAAGCCTGCATCCGACAGGTGTATTGGGCACGGTTATCAACGGCAGGCCTCCCCACACTGGAACCCGAGCTGGTTATTCAAGATAATGTCAGGTTACGTTTCACTCACAGGTTGAATCCATGGCCCAGTACATCTACACCATGAATGGTGTGGGCAAGGTTGTCCCGCCCAAGAAGGAAATCCTCAAGGATATCTATCTGAACTTCTTCCCCGGCGCCAAGATCGGCGTGCTCGGGTACAACGGGGCCGGGAAATCCACGCTGCTGCGCATCATGGCCGGCGTGGACAAGGACATCGTCGGCGAAGCCCGTCCCCAGCCCGGCATCAAGATCGGCTACCTGCCCCAGGAACCCCAGCTGGACCCGGCCAAGGACGTGCGCGGCAACGTGGAGGAAGGTGTCGGCGAGATCAAGGGCCTGGTAGACAGGTTCAACGCCATTGCAGAAGCATTTGCCGATCCGGACGCCGACTTCGACACACTGCTGGCGGAACAGGCGGAACTGCAGGACAAGATCGACGCCGCCGGCGCCTGGGATCTGGATCGCAAGCTGGAAGTGGCCGCCGATGCCCTGCGCCTGCCCCCCTGGGATGCCGACGTCACCAAACTCTCCGGCGGCGAGCGCCGCCGCGTGGCCCTGTGCCGCCTGCTGCTCTCCGCCCCGGACATGCTCATCCTGGACGAACCCACCAACCACCTGGACGCCGAATCCGTGGCCTGGCTGGAGCGCTTCCTGCAGGAATTCCCCGGCACCGTGGTGGCCGTCACCCATGACCGCTACTTCCTGGACAACGTGGCGGGCTGGATCCTGGAACTGGACCGGGGCCACGGCATCCCATGGGAAGGCAACTACTCCTCCTGGCTGGAACAGAAGGAAAAGCGCCTGGCCATCGAGGAAAAGCAGGAAAGCGCCCGCCGCAAGAACATGGAAGCGGAACTGGAATGGGTGCGCAGCAACCCCAAGGGCCGTACTTCCAAGAGCAAGGCCCGCCTCAAGCGCTTCGAGGAACTCTCTTCCCAGGAGTTCCAGAAACGCAGTGAGACCCAGGAAATCTACATCCCGCCGGGCCCCCGCCTGGGTGACGTGGTGGTGGAACTGGACGGGGTCGGCAAGGCCTATGGCGACCGGATCCTTTACGAGGACCTGAGCTTCAGCCTGCCGCGCGGGGGTATTGTCGGCGTCATCGGACCCAACGGCGTGGGCAAGTCCACCCTGTTCCGCATGATCGTGGGCCAGGAACAGCCCGACAGCGGCACCATCCGCATCGGCGAGACGGTCCAGGTGGCCTATGTGGATCAGAGCCGTGACGCCTTGGCCGATGAAAAGACCGTATGGGAAGAGATCTCCAACGGCCAGGACATCATCCAGGTGGGGCAGTACCAGATGCCCTCACGGGCCTACGTGGGCCGCTTCAACTTCAAGGGCGGCGATCAGCAAAAACAGATGAAGCAGCTCTCCGGAGGGGAACGCAACCGGGTGCATCTGGCCAAGCTGCTCAAGAGCGGCGGCAACCTGCTGCTGCTGGACGAACCCACCAACGACCTGGACGTGGAAACCCTGCGGGCGCTGGAAGAAGGTCTGCTGGCCTTCCCCGGCAGCGCGGTGGTGATCTCCCACGACCGCTGGTTCCTGGACCGCATCGCCACCCACATCCTGGCCTTCGAGGAGGACGGCAGCGTGGTGTTCTTCGAGGGGAACTACCAGGAGTACGAGGAAGATCGCAAGAAGCGCCTGGGTGCCCAGGCGGACCAGCCCCACCGGGTGAAGTACCGACGCCTGGAGGGCTGACCCGAGGATGGACCGTAGAGGCACGGCATACCGTGCCTCTACGTCTCACCGCCCTCCTTTCGAGCCACGAACCGGGCAGTCGCCTTGTCCATGGTGGCGCAATGCCGCCTGTACCATGGCACGAAATCCTCATTGAACAACCGTTTCAAATCCGCCGGCTCAAGAACCCCGGCATCCAGATCATCCACATAGGCCACCAGCGCCTCCAGGCGGGCATCATGCTCCTGCTTGTGGAGCTGGAACGGCGGGAATTCCACCGCCTTCATCAGCGCCTCTTCACGCCGGAAGTGGGCACGGCTGTGCTCAATGAAATCCCGCAGATCATCACGCAACCGGCCACTCTCCACCTTTGATGCCGGCATGTCCTCAAGACATTGGACCACCCGTGCCAGCAAGGCCATGGCCTCGTCATGGTCCTTGTCCATGAAATTTTCCGTCACCTGGGATATATCTGCAGACTCGGTGTGCTCGGTCATCATGCGGCACCTCTCGATCGGTCTGTTCATCTTGCCTATGACCATAGCACAGCGGAGCGGGATACATTACTTCCACTGGACGCTCGTTTGTGAGGGAATGAAACCGGTCCGCGCGGGCCGTTACAACACCATAGGAAACCCCATCAGGAAAAACCATGTCGTCGGCACAGACCCTTTTCGATATCTCCACCGTGATCCAGCTTTCGGTTGCCCCGGTATTCCTGCTGGTGGGCATCGCCGGCTTCATCAACGCCTTTGTCTCAAGACTGTCCCGGGTGGTGGATCGGCGGCGTCACCTGCTGGAACGCATACGCTACGAAGACCATGAATTTCACAAGACCGCCATCCGGGAACTGGAACTGCTGGAAGCCAGGGTGCGGATGGTACACCTGGGCATCACCCTGGGCATCACCACCGCCCTGCTGATCTGCCTGACCATCGTCTCCGCATTCATCGAGTATTTTCTCGGTATCGATAATCCTCTACTCATCGGCACCCTGTTCGTACTTGCCATGTTCTGCCTCATCGGCGCCTTGGTAGCCTTCCTGAGAGAGGTCTTCCTGGCCATCCGCAGCCTCAATCTCACCAAGATCGGCGAGTGATGACCGCTTGCAACCTCCCCCGGCCTGCCAAGTGGGATAAAATGCCTACCCTTCGGCAACGACACCGATTCCAGGGATCACCCATGCACGAGACCCACCCACTGCATCAACTGCTGGATCAGGCGGAATCCCTGCTGAACCGCCTGGACACCCTGCTGCCAGGAACCGCCCCGGCACCCGATTGGCAAGCGCCCGCCTTCCGCTGGCGAAACCATCATCTGCAGTGCATCCCCCATGTGCCGCCGCTTGATCTGGATGACCTGCTGCACATCGATCGTCCCAAATCCCTGCTGGACCGTAATACACGCCAGTTCGTGCAGGGGCTTCCCGCCAACAACGCCCTGCTGTGGGGTGCCAGAGGCACTGGCAAGTCCTCGCTGATGCGCGCCCTGCTCACCCGGTATGCAGATCAAGGTCTGCGCATGGTGCAGGTGGACGCCCAGGCCCTGGTCAATCTGCCGGAGATCGTCGCCCCGCTGCGGGAGCGTCCCGAACGGTTCATCCTGTTTGCCGATGACCTGTCCTTCGAGGCGGACGAACCCGCCTACAAAGCCCTGAAAGCGGCTCTGGACGGTGCATTGGAAGGCACCCCGGAGAACGTGCTGATCTATGCCACGTCCAATCGACGCCACCTGATGCCTGAACGGCTGGCGGATAACCTGGAGGTACGGCGAGAAGGAGACGAGATCCACCCAGGCGAAGCGGTGGAGGAGAAGGTGTCACTGTCGGAGCGGTTCGGGATGTGGGTGTCGTTTCATCCCTTCAACCAGGGACAGTACCTAGCGGTGGTGGAACATTGGCTGGCACGGCTTGGGAGCGTGGCCATGGACGAAAACTGCCGGACACAGGCGCTGAGGTTTGCCCTGCTGCGAGGATCGCGCAGTGGCCGGGTGGCGTGGCAGTTTGCCCGTGATTGGGTGGGGGGGCTTCACGTGAAGTGAGCTTGCCAACGTCATCCCTGTAGGTTGCCAACGTCGTCATTCCCGCGAAAGCGGGAATCCACTGGTGAACTGAAAACGCCGGGCTCCCGCTTGCGCGGGAGTGGCGCATGAACGCAGGAATGACGAAAAGCAGGAGACCTTACATATTCTCCAGGATCGCCCGCTTCACTGACTCAAGACTGGCATCCACCGTCAGCGGTGCCCGGGTGGACTGGCTGATGGCGGTATCGGGATCCTTCAGGCCATGACCGGTCAGGGTGCAGACGATGCTGGAGCCTTCGGGGATCCTGCCCTGCTGCACATCCCGCAAGGCACCCGCCAGGGAGGTGGCAGAAGCCGGTTCACAGAACACCCCTTCTCTCTCCGCCAGCAGCTTTTGCGCCGCCAGAATCTCCTCGTCGCTGCACTCGTCAAACCAGCCGCCGGACTCTTCCTTGACCTTCCAGGCATAGTCCCAGGACTGGGGATGGCCGATGCGGATGGCGGTGGCCACGGTTTCCGGGTTGTCCACCATGTGGCCGCGCATGAAGGGTGCGCTGCCCGCGGCCTGATAACCCACCATCCTGGGCCGGTTGCCCACCACCGCGCCACCGGCATACATGCAGCGCCCCTTGCAGAAGCCGCAGGATTCGGTGACATGGTCGCCGGATGCGGAGGAATACTCGCAGTAACCGATCCAGTGGGCGGTGATGTTGCCCGCATTGCCCACCGGCAGACAGTGGTAATCCGGCGCCCGGCCCAGTTCCTCCACGATCTCGAAGGCCGCCGTCTTCTGGCCCTGCAGACGATAGGGATTGACGGAATTGACGATGGTCACCGGCGCACTGTCGGCCACTTCCTTCACCAGGCGCATGCCGTCATCGAAATTGCCCTTGATCTGGATCACCACCGAGCCGTGCATCATGGCCTGGGCCAGCTTGCCCTGGGCGATCTTGCCGTCGGGGATCAGCACGAAGGCGGTGATGCCGGCCCGGGCCGCATAGGCCGCCGCAGCCGCGGAGGTGTTGCCGGTGGAGGCGCAAATGATGGCCCTGGAGCCATCCTCCACCGCCTTGGTCACAGCCATGGTCATGCCCCGGTCCTTGAAGGAACCGGTGGGATTCAGACCTTCGTACTTGACGTAGATATCCACTTCCTTGCCGATCAGGCGCGGAATGTTGTTCAGGCGGATGAGGGGCGTATTGCCCTCCCCCAGACCGATGATGCGGGTGTCATCGTGGATCGGCAGACGGTCGCGATAACGCTCGATGATACCGGTGTAGCGGGGTCGAAAAGGCATGATGGTCTCTCGGGTACGGATGGCTTACTTCAGATTCTCAAGACGAATGCGGATCACCGGCGTCTTCACGGTCTCCAGGGCCTCAATCTCCCGAATGGCCTGGACCATGTTGCCTTCGCGCACCTCGTGGGTGAGCAGGATCACGTCCGCTTCCGTGGTGTCGTCATCCTGCTCCTTCTGCAGGATGGCTTCAATGCTGATGTCCAGGCTGGCCAGGATGCGGGTGATGTCGGCCATCACGCCGGGACGATCCAGCACCCGCAACCGCAGGTAGAAGGAGGTCTTCACGTCTTCCATGGGCAGGATGGTGGTATCCGACAGGGTATCCGCCTGGAAGGCCAGATGGGGCACGCGATTCTCCGGGTCCGTGGTCATGGCCCGCACCACGTCCACGATATCCGCCACCACGGCGGAACCGGTGGGCTCGGAACCGGCACCGGCACCGTAATAGAGGGTCGGACCCACGGCGTCGGCGGATACCAGGACCGCGTTCATGACCCCGTCCACGTTGGCGATCAGGCGTCGCTCCGGAATGAGGGTGGGATGCACCCGCAGTTCGATGCCCTGCTCGGTGCGGCGGGCAATCCCCAGGTGCTTGATGCGATAACCCAGCTCATTGGCATAGGCCACATCCTCCCGGGTGATGCCGGTGATACCTTCGGTATGGACCCGATCGAACTGCAGCGGGATGCCGAACGCAATGGAGGCCAGGATGGTCAGCTTGTGGGCGGCGTCGATGCCTTCCACATCGAACGTGGGGTCGGCCTCCGCATAGCCCAGGCGCTGCGCCTCGGCCAGCACATCCTGGAAATCGCGGCCCTTGTCGCGCATCTCGGTGAGGATGAAGTTGCCGGTGCCGTTGATGATGCCGGCCACCCAGTTGATGCGATTGCCCGCCAGCCCCTCGCGGATCGCCTTGATGATGGGAATGCCGCCGGCCACCGCCGCCTCGAAGGCGACGATGACGCCCTTTTCCTGGGCACGGGCGAAGATTTCGTTACCGTGCAGGGCGATCAGGGCCTTGTTGGCGGTGACCACATGCTTGCCCTGGTCGATGGCGCAAAGCACCAGCTCGCGGGCCAGGGTGGTGCCGCCGATCAGTTCCACCACCACCTCCACCTCGGGATCGTTGACCACCGAGAAGGCGTCTTCGGTCAGGCGCATGCCGGTGACGTCACGGCAATTGTGACTCTCCAGGTTCTTGCCGGCGGCGGCCACGATCTCGATGCCCCGGCCGGCCCGGCGGGTGATCTCATCACTGTTGCGTTTGAGCACGTTGGCGGTACCGCTGCCCACGGTACCCAGGCCCAGCAGGCCAAGCTTGACGGGTTTCAACAGGAACACTCCTTCGGCGCGGGAAATCGCGGGATTATAACGGAATCAGAATGCCCTATGGAGCATGATACCGCTCACGGGGGGTCAGCCGGGATCCTTACCCATGGGGTGGTACTGGTCACCCATGGTGAAGTACCGGTCTGTTTCCAGCAGTGACGGTTCGGCAAAACGGTCCCGGATGGCCAGTATTTCGGGCACCAGCCTGAAAAACAATTCGGTGAGGTGGGGGTCGAAATGACTGCCACTGGAATTGCGGATCAGATCCAGGGCATCCTGAACCGGCCAGGCCTTCTTGTAGGTCCGCTCGGAAGTCAGGGCATCGAACACATCCGCCAGCGCGACGATACGCCCGCTCACAGGGATCTGTTCCCCGCTCAGCCCCAGAGGATAACCGCTGCCATCCCACTTCTCGTGGTGAGTCAGGGCAATCTCTCTTGCCAGATTCAGCACACCGGACTCATCACCGCCGAGTATGTCCCCGCCGATGATGGTGTGGGATTGCATGATGCGCCATTCCTCCGGGGTCAACTTGCCGGGCTTTAGCAGAATATGGTCCGGAATACCGATCTTGCCCACATCATGCATGGGACTGGCATGAAGCATGCGCTCGCACTGTGCATGGCTCCACCCCAGATGACGGGCCAGCAACTCGCAGGTGTGGCTCACGCGGAGAATGTGGTAACCGGTCTCATTGTCGCGATACTCCGCGGCCCGCCCCAGACGCTGCACCACCTGCAGGCGGGTGCTGCGAATCTCTTCAGTGCGTTCGCGCACCATTTGCTCCAGCACATCCTTTTGGTCATGGGTCATACGATGTGCAAGCTGCACATCGAGCATGTTACGGACCCTGGCCAGCACTTCGGCACGGTCAAATGGCTTGCCGATGAAATCTCGCGCTCCCACATTGAGGGCACGCAACATGTACTCGCGGCTGGCCTGCGCGGTGAGTACGAGGATCGGCGGCACCAGGGGGTCATCCAGTGCACTGAACTGCTCCATGACCTGGAATCCATCCAGATAGGGCATCTGGATATCCAGCAGGATCAGGTCAGTCCTTTCCGCCCGGTAGGCATTCATGACCTCGCGTGGATCCTGCACCATGACCAGATTGCCGTAACCATCACTTCGCAGCAGACGCTCCATCAGGATCAGGTTGGCACGCTCATCGTCCACAACCATGATGCGGGCTGAGTTGCGATCAAGCTGGTACTGTCCATCCTGATTTCGATGACCGTATTTCACAAATCTTTACCCATGATCAGGCACATCGATAGACAGCCTCCACCTGCGTACCCTGATTGTAATAATTGACTGATTCGCATAACTCCCTGACGAGGGCGATACCACGCCCCCAAGGCCTGACCGAAACATGCAACGGCTCACAGGGCCTGTCAATGTCAAACCCCTGACCACTGTCCGTGATGGTAATCCTGACCTTGCTGGCCGGCGAGTCAGGCTCATAGTGCAGGTCCACTCGAATGCTGCCGACGGGAACCGCCGCAAGGCGGTTTTCCCGTTCAGTGTAGTATGAAGAAAATCCGTCGGGTGTCGTTTTCATCCAGGAGGGAAGCTTGAGCACCCCGTGCTCCAGTGCGTTGGCATAGAGCTCGTGGAGAATGGTTTCCAGGGAACCCACATGCTCCCAGAGTTCCTCAAGCAACCCCAGAGACGCAAGTAACGACTCCACCGAGGGAATACTGCCAAGACGCTCATCCCTCAACACGATGGAACAGGAGCATTCCCCCGTATGGGATGGGTATTGAACGGTGCTTGCGGACATTCTGCCGAAGAGCCTTGGCACAAACGGAATCTCAACGACACCAATGTCATCCT
The DNA here is from genome assembly GCF_016584105.1 of Ectothiorhodospira shaposhnikovii. Classification (GTDB taxonomy): domain Bacteria; phylum Pseudomonadota; class Gammaproteobacteria; order Ectothiorhodospirales; family Ectothiorhodospiraceae; genus Ectothiorhodospira; species Ectothiorhodospira shaposhnikovii. Next base: position 40,294 of record NZ_NRSM01000009.1, read on the forward strand.
GAGGTTGAGTCTCCTTGCAGTGAGCATCCAGAGCCGGTTCAAGTGCCGTCATCAAGCTGCTGCCATGCCGCCAGCTTTCGATCAGAGATTTCAAGCCCGTCTCACCAAATGAACGGCCCTGAGTGTCCCGCACCTCAAGCAACCCATCCGTCATGAGAAGCACGCGATCTCCCCTCTTCAGGGGGGCTTCACGGGGCACGTCACGCTCCGTGAGCTCGGGCATGATCCCCAGAGGCAGGGAATGGGAAGACAGCCTGCGAATTCCATCCGCATGGCACAGCATGGCATCCGGCATGCCGCCATTCCACCAACGCATGACATCTCCGGAGGCAGGCAAGGTCACCATGCAGGCACACATGAAGCGATCGGCGGGTAACACCCGGTATAGTTTGCTATTGATTTCCTCCAGCACCATTTCATCCACCACGCCCTTGCGGGTCATGGAATGAAAGGCGTCGGATACAGGCAGTGCGCCGATAGCCGCAGCAAGACCGTGCCCGGTGAAGTCACCCAGCAGGACCCGCAGACTGCCGTCGGGAAGATACTGGCTCAAAAAAAGATCCCCGTTGAACGTCGCCGCCGGCCGCAGCAACAGCCCGAGATGCTCTCTCGCCACATTGCGATCATTGACAGCATAGCTGAAGATCCGCTCCGCAAGGGCCTGCTCCTGTCTGTCGATTTCCAGTAACCCGGCCAGCATCCGGTTTTTGGCGGCGATGCTGCGATGCAGGTCACGCACCCTTTCCATGGCGACGATGCGCGCCTTGAGAATGGTGAAGCTGAAGGGCTTGGACAAGGAGTCGTCGCCACCGACCTCGATACAGCGGACCTGGGAGTGATCATCATGCAGCGCGGTAAGGAAGATCACGGGCACGAAATCCGCGCCGGACCGCGCCTTGATCCTGCGCGTCGTCTCAAAACCATCCATGCCCGGCATCATCACGTCCATGAAGATGATATCGGGGGATGAGGCGTCGAACAGGCTCAGGGCCTGATACCCATCCTCCGCCTCGATGACGTGGAATCCTTCTCGCCTGAGCATGGTACCGAGGAGGAGCCGGTTCGTGGCTTCATCGTCCACGATCAATGCCGTGCCACGGTGTCCCACCGAACCGTCAACATCCTGCCTTGCGCTGGGTGTGGTCGCGCGAGAACCCATCGACCGGCACCTATGCCAGAATGAACAGACGATCGAAGTTGGCTATTTTCAGTATTCTCATGACATCACCGGTACATCCCTCAATCGTCACCCGACCGATGTCCGCACCCGCGTGTTCTCTCAACAGCAGCAGCATCCCGAGGGCCGAACTGTCCAGGTAACTGGCCTCGGACAGATCCACCAGATAACGCGCGAAACCCGGTGGAATATCCCGATAGGCATCCCTGAATGGACGGTGCTCGGAAAAATCGAAACGTCCCTGAATCCTGATGGTAATGAGACTGTTCTGCTCATCAATGTGGCGGCTGATACTCATGAATCATGCTCCGAAAACAATAGAATCATCGACTGGCCATCAACCGGGAACCGGTCGAAACACCGCATGTCCGGTTCAGGAGGAAGCCTTGAGCAGGGCAGAGGCTATCTCATGCAACGGCAACACTTTGGAGGCCCCGCCACGCTTGACCGCCTCGCCCGGCATGCCCCAGACCACACTGCTGGCTTCATCCTGGGCAACAGTGAAAACCCCTGCGTCGTGAAGTTCCTTGAGCCCCTGGGCGCCATCAATTCCCATGCCGGTCAGTAACGCGGCACAAGCATTGGTCCCGGCAGACTGAACCACCGAACGAAACAGCACGTCCACGCTGGGACGATGGCGGTTAACCGGCGCAGCCTGACTGAGCTGGCAGACATAGCGGGATCCATCCCTGACCACCAGCAGATGATGGTCCCCGGGAGCAATGTAGACATGACCATTGACCAGACGATCACCATTTTCAGCTTCCCGGACCACCAGCGGGCTCTGGCGATTCATACGCTCCGCCCAGGCCCGGCTGAAACCAGCCGGTATGTGCTGGGCCACCACCACGGCGGGGCAATCGGGAGGCAATCCCATGAGCACATCCTTGACTGCTTCCGTCCCCCCCGTGGAGGCACCGATTGCCAGCACACGATCCGTGGTACGCCATTGCCCGGCAGATGGGCGCTTTGGTACCACCTCATCCACAGAATAACGAACGGGAGGCGGAGCCAGCGTCATCCGGCTGCGCGGACGGGCAATCGCCGCCATTCTTACCTTGGCCATCAATTCCTGGCTGTAATCAGTCAATGCACGGGTGACATCAAGGGTCGGCTTTGTGACAAAATCCACCGCGCCCAACTCAAGGGCCTGAAGGGTGACATCGGCGCCCCGAGCCGTCAAGGAGGAGACCATGACCACCGGCATGGGACGCAACCGCATGAGATTGCGAAGAAAAGTGAGTCCGTCCATACGCGGCATTTCCACGTCAAGGGTAAGGACATCCGGACTCAGCTGCTTGATCCGCTCCCGGGCCACAAAGGGATCCTGGGCGGTGCCCACCACCTCGATGTCAGGGGCTGCGCTCAGGATCTCACTCAGCACCTTTCTGACCAGCGCGGAGTCATCCACGATCAGTACGCGAATTTTATTGTTCACACAATCCTCATCATGAAGTTCTTCACTGGCCGAACGAACAGGAACGGAATCGCCAGTCCAGATCAAAAGAACTCGATTTCACCCTCGTCCATGGACTTCTGATGCACGGGCCGATGGGATGCCTCCCGTAACTCTGAGCGCAACAGCTCAAGCCGCTTTCTGGCCTCATCCAGTTGCAACCGGGACTCACCCTGCCCAGCCAGCGGCAGTTGTCGCAACTCGGTAATGAATCGCTCCATGAAGTCAATCCTGCGAAAGGCCCGCTCCAGAACCTGAGTGGCAATATCCTCAAACTGCAACAGGCGCACGGCGGCACCCACATTCTGCTGCAACTGCCCAACCCCTTCTGAAACCCGACTCAGGCCATGCTCCATGGTCTGGTTCAGCATCTTTGCCTGGTCCATCATGTCATCGACCGTACCCTTCGCCGTGATTGAGGCATTCATGTCCTGGGATGCCATGCGGCCGACGATCTCGCGGGTATGGTCAAACACGCGGCTCGCCTGCTCCACCAAGGTGCGGATCTGTTCGTTGAATTGGTGGGAATCCCGTGACAACTTGCGCACTTCTTGAGCAACAACAGCAAAGCCTCTGCCGGCTTCTCCCGCCCTGGCCGCTTCGATGGCGGCATTGAGTGCAAGCAGATTGGTCTGACCAGCAATATGTTTGGCGCTGTCCAGCAATGAAAAGATCTCATCCATCTGCTTTGAAAGGTCATCCACTTGATGAGCCACGTCCACGCTGTGCTTGCTGATTTCAACCAGCATCTGCACTTGATCATTCATCACCCGTGAGTTCTCAAGGATGAATGTATTCATGTCGAAGACTTCGGCGGACCCACTGTTACCGGCAAGATCTCCCACCAGGGTCACAAGCAGTTGCTGCTGCTCCTCGGAAACAAAGGACAGGTTTTCGAAACTCTTACGCAGATCAGCGGCCGCGTGGGAAACCAGCTTCAATGTCTGTCCTACCAGCTCACGCAGTTCGGTGATCTCGGTTGCCATCAGCTTGTCTATTTCCAGCACCAGTTCCCACAACGCCCGGTCTTGCCCCTGGGAGGCATCCTCCTGGATGGCAGTAACCTGCCGGCGCGCTCTGGATGCCTTCTCCCGAGCCCGCACCAAAAGGAATGACGAGGGCCATATCAGACCCACCAGCAGAACCCCCAACCATCCGGGCAACACCGAGGGAAACAGCATGGCAAGAAAAAAAAATACAAGGGTGCTCAAAACTGCCGCCCAATGATCCGCCAACACGGCCAGGAATGATGGTGCGTTGCTGTCCTGCATATGTTGACTCCTCATGTTCTATACACTCCCTGGACAGAAATGGGTTCCCATCCGCCCATGCACCAGTCATCCCGATGCATCAGGAAAACAATTCCACCTCCCCCGACATGGGGGACTGACGAAGTCTCTGGCTGTATCTCAACTCACGGTCAAGGATGGTTTCATTCTTCAGCGTCTTGAGCCTGCGCACCAACACCCTTCCATCGGAAATGCGGAAATACACTTTTCGGGGATAAATCCCCATGAGATCCCTTGCCACGATGGGAATACCCTCGGCGTTGAGATAGTCAACCGCAAAACGTGCATTCCGCTCTCCCACCGGATTATGGGTGAATCCCTGAAGAACATTCCCGCCGCCGAAGATCTTTGCCTCAAGATTCTCCCGCCGGGCACCCAGCTTGAGGACTTCATTGATGAGGATCGCCATGGAGTAATCACCGTAGCGCATGGCGCTACCCACACGGGCATCTTCTCCCCGCCGGTCATCCGGCAGCATGAAATGATTCAAGCCTCCGATACCGCTCACCCGATCCCGGATGCAAGCCCCGACACAGGAACCCAACACGGTCACCAGCATGAGGTCCAGTCCGGTAACATAGTATTCTCCCGGAAGGATCTTGACGGCGTTGATCTCGAAATGCCTGTCAAAATAATGATTTTTCGCCAATACATTTTCATGGGTATTCTTCATTCGCAGAGCGATTGGCTCCTCCTGACAGGCTCGTAAATGGTTTTTCCCCTGAGACGGAACAGGTCCGTGGCATGGGCCAGACTCTCCGAATGTCCCACAAAGAGGAGGGAATCGGGAGTCATGAGCTGATGAAAGCGCTGCATCAGCCTGTATTGTGTCGGCTTGTCGAAATAGATCAGTACATTTCGGCAAAAAATGACATCGAAAGGCCCCTTGAGGGGCCATGCCGCCCCCAGAAGATTCAACGTCCGGAAAGTCACCAGCCTTCTGACTTCAGGCCGCATCCGCACCATGCCCGCATTGCTTCCGAAGCCCCGCAAAAAAAAACGCTTCACGTCTCCCTCGGGCACTTTGCTTACCCGATCCGAATGGTAAATACCCTGGGCGGCCTGCCTGATCACCTGACTATCCAGATCCGTGGCCAGTATCCTCACGGGAGGATTCCAGACACCAAAGGCGTTGATGGCCGTCATGGCGATGGTGTAAGGCTCCTCCCCCGTGGAACAGCCGGCGGACCAGATTCGCAGCGGGCGTTCGACACGTGCCCTGGCACTGGCAAGATGCTCGGCCAACACGGGAAAATGATGGGATTCCCTGAAAAAAGCGGTCAGATTAGTGGTCAGGGCATTGACGAACTCCTCCCATTCGGCCCCATCCTCCATCAGGGCATCCAGATAAACCTGGAATGATGTCATGCCGTTTGCACGCAGCCGCCTTGCCAGTCGGCTGTAAACCATATCCCGCTTGGTCAGGCTCAGTGAAATCCCTGCATGGGTATAAATGAGACTTCGAATGCGCTCGAAATCCTGATCCGTGAAGACAAACTCACGCTGGCGCATGAAAGGCTGATCTCATCACCAAATCCTCACCGTCCGTACCCAGGGAAACGGCCCCCAAGGGTCCAATCCCTGAAAAACTAGAATTCCTCCCACTCATCCTCGGACGGGCTGTGACCAGGCGAAGTTTTTTTCGAACCGGCGGCTCCCGGCCTCGCACCGTGGGTCTTCGATGAGAGACGCGGGGTCCCCTGGGATACGGATTTTGATGCCCCCCTGACTGGCGGGATCTTCCGTTGAGCCGGCGCCGCAGCCGCCAACAAAGGCGTGCCGGATGGTGCTCTTGCGGCATCATCAATACGAAACACATTGACCGCCCGGGCCAGGCCCTGGGCCTGTTCCTCAAGAGACTCGGCCGCGGCGGCGGCCTCTTCCACCAGGGACGCATTCTGCTGGGTCACGTCGTCCATCTGGGTCACTGCAGTATTGACCTGCTCTATGCCCGAACTCTGCTCATCGGCGGCGGCGGAGATTTCGGAGATGAGATCAGCCACGCGCTTGATCTGATTCACCATCTCCTCCATGGCGTCACCGGCTTCAAGCACCAGCGTGCTCCCCTCACTGATGGTTGCGGCATCCTCCGCGATCAAGGCCTTGATCTCCTTGGCCGCGGACGCGGAACGCTGGGCCAGATTCCTCACCTCTCCGGCCACGACCGCAAATCCGCGCCCCTGCTCACCGGCACGGGCTGCCTCCACGGCGGCATTCAGGGCAAGGATATTGGTCTGGAAGGCGATACCGTCGATGACCGCAATGATCTCGCTGACCTTTTCGGAGCTCTCGGTGATGGCCTTCATGGAAGCCACTGCGGCGCGCACTTTTTCCCCACCGGTGGTGGCGGTTTCACGGGCCGTATTGGAAAGCTGGTTGGCCTGGCGGGCATTATCCGCGGTCTGTTTCACCGTGGATGTCAGCTCCTCCATGCTGGAAGCGGTTTCCTCCAGACTGGAGGCCTGCTCCTCGGTACGCTGGGACAGGTCGGCATTGCCCATGGATATTTCCCGCGCCGCAGTATTGATGGCGTCCACGGATTCCTTGATCTGAGAAATCAACTCCCTGAGGCGGGACACGGTGGTATTGGTGTCGTCCTTGAGCTGGCCGAAGGTACCTTCGTACTGCCCCGTGACCTGCTGGGTGAGATCGCCATGAGAGACCGCATCCAGGACCCGGGCCACTTCCGCCAATCCGGAGGCGGTCTTTTCCATCAGGGTGTTAACACCCTCACCCAGGCGTTTGAAGAACCCCGTCAGCTCGCCTGTGGGGATACGTTTGGAGAAATCCCCCTTGACGGCACCTTCCACCAGTGTACTGACCTGTTCTTCCACCATCAGCTCTTGAGTGCGATCCGTCCATTCCATCACCACCCCGACCCGCTCTCCCGAATCATTCATGATGGGATTGGCCACCAGACGGAAGGTTCGAACTCCGATCCTGATCTGGGTATCAAGTGTGGAACGCATGGTCTCCATCATCTGACGTTGGTGGGAGGGATTCTTGTGGAAGATATCCACATTGGAGCCCAGAATCTGATCAGGATTGAAATTCGGCAGATCCTTGCGGATGTCGTTGGCGGCGCGGCGGAACATCTCCAGGACCGCCTGATTGACGTAGATGATCTGACCGCCAGGATCCGACACCATCACACTGGACGATACGCTATCCAGTGCGTAGCGGATGCGCAGGTTCTCGGCCGAGATGCGCCGGGTTTCGGCAATATCCGCCTTGAGCTTGGCTTGCATCTCGGACAGCCCCCTGAGGGCCAGACCGATCTCGTCCTTGCGATTATCCTGGATCTTCTGATCATAATGCCCCTCGCCGATGGCGGCGAAATGTGTGACCAGTGAACGAAGCGGGCGAACCAGACTGATGAACGTCAGTGTGGCCAGCCCAATGGCAAGGATGACCGTGATGGCGGCCAGCCAGATGACCTTGCGAATCTCTGCCTGGGAATCCGCGACCGCCTGAGTGGCCTGGGCCGTGGCACGGGCCATGTTGCCTTCCACCAGCTCATCGAAAGTGGCACCCATGGTGTTTGAAATGGGGATCATGCGGTGCATGATGTCCCGGTATTCATTCATCAGCTGGTCGAAACGCGCCGGATCCGTGGTGCTGATCATCTCCTGGAGCAAGCGGTCAAGGTCGACGTAGATGGTCCTCCAGGCCAGATATTCACCCGTCAGCCGGGTGAATATCCGTCGCCCTTCTTCCGTCAATCGGGGAATGTCGCTGATCTCGGCCCAGTTGCGATCGATATTCTCCCAGGACCGCACCCGCTGGCCGGCAATGCTGCGCAGGCCCGCCTTGTCCACATAGGCGTCATGATGGACCAGAACCTCCATCGTCTGGGCACGGATAGCCATCCGTTCGGTATTGAGGCTGGTCAACGCCCGCATGGATGGCAGACGGTTATCCCGGATCTGCTGCGAATAGCCGGACCAGCTGCTGAAACCCACATAGGCCTCATAAGCGGCATATCCCAGAGCCAGAATCAGCACCCCACCGAGGAAACCGATCTTGATTCCTGCTGAAAGATTGTCGAACCAGCGCATGTGCGTATCCCCCACCGGGTTCCTTCGTGAAGACGGCTAGACCGAGCCGGACTGAACCTGATCCACCAATCCCATCTCACCGCTGCTCATCAACTTTTCAATGTCCACAACGATGACCATTCGCTCTTCAAGGGTGGCCAGCCCCTCGATATAGGCCGTATCCAGGAGGGCACCGAATTCCGGGGCAGGATGTATCTGCTCCGGCTTGAGGGCAATGACATCGGATACCCCATCCACCACCATGCCGACGACCCGGCCACCGATGTTCAGGATGATGACCACGGTGAACTGGTTATACTCCACCGTGCCCAGATGAAATTTCAGCCGCATATCGATGATCGGGACGATCACCCCGCGCATGTTGATCACGCCCTTGATGAAATCAGGGGAATTCGCAATCTTGGTGACTGCGTCATAGCCACGTATTTCCTGTACGTTGAGGATGTCGATGCCGTATTCCTCATCACCCAAGGTAAAAGTCAGGTATTCACGGCTTTCATCACTACTGATGACGGCCTTGCCCCGCGCTGTTTCAGTCATGTACCAGCTCCCGGCTCCATAGGGGCCACCATGGGCGACCCGAGCCTGCGATTGAGTCGCATCAGTTCATCCACGTCAAGGATCAGGGCCACCCTCCCGTCACCCATGATGGTGGCACCGGACACCCCTTCCACCTTTCGGTAATTGGTTTCCAGGCTCTTGATCACAACCTGGTGATGGGCCACCAGTTCATCCACCAGCAGCGCCGCCCGGCCCTCGTTGGTATCCACGATCACCACGATGCCATCCTCCACCGACATCCTGCGCCCTTGCCGCGAGAAGATACGCCCCAGTTCAATCAGGGGCAGGTATTCTTCACCCACCTGAAACACACGCCCCTTGCCGGATATCGTCCTGACCTGCTCACGCCGGGGTTGAACGGACTCGCGAATCGCGGTGAGCGGCAAGATGAAGATCTCGTCTTCCATGCGCACCGACATGCCGTCCAGAATGGCCAGAGTCAAGGGTAACCGGATCACGATCCTTGTCCCTTGCCCCAACTCGGAGTCGATCTCGATCCGGCCATTCATCTGTTCGATATTGCGGCGCACCACATCCATGCCGACACCGCGACCGGAGATGTCCGTAACCTTCTCCGCGGTGGAGAAGCCCGGGGCAAAGATGAGTTGCCAGACCTCCTTGCTGGACGGATTGTCGGACACGGGAATGCCCTTTTCCTGCGCCTTAGCCAGCAGTCGATCCCGGTTCAGGCCGGCACCATCATCGCTCACCTCCACCACGATGTTGCCGCCCTGATGACTGGCGCGCAGCACGATCTGCCCCACTTCGGGCTTGCCGGCAGCCCGGCGCTCCCCGGGCGGCTCGATGCCATGGTCGATGCTGTTGCGGACCAGGTGATTCAGTGGATCGGCCAGCCGCTCAATCAGCCCCTTGTCCAGTTCGGTATCTTCCCCCACCAGCTTGAGGTTGACCTTCTTGTTCAGGGAGGCGGCCGTATCCCGGACCACCCGTGGAAAACGGTTGAACACGAAACTGATGGGCATCATGCGGATGGACATGACGGCCTGCTGCAGATCCCGGGAATTCCGTTCCAGGCCGGACAGGCCGTTGAAGATGGACTGATGGCTCGCCGGGTCCAGACTGGACACCGATTCCGCCAGCATGGCATGGGTGATCACCAGTTCGCCCACCAGATTGATAAGCTGATCCACCTTTTCCACGCTGACCCGGATGGAGGCATCTCCCCCGGCAGGCACCCGCCGCGGCGGGGGTTGGCGGCGCCCGCCTCCCGGGAGCGGAGCGGCACCGTCGGAGGGCGGCCCCGGGGGGGGTGCCGGGTTGTCGACGGATGCTACTCGCCCAGGGCCTCCGGGCGCGTCATCGAAGAAACCAAAACCCTGCGTCACCTCCTCCTGCTCCCGGGTCTCCAGAGCAGTGACCTGGAGCATGCCTGGGTTACCCTCGAACAACCCGTACCCGGAACGCTCCCGCTCCACCGGTTGGCCGCCACTCCCCGGGGCATCCTCGAACAGCCCGTATGCCTCCTCCCCACCGACCCCGGCTATGGTTTCCACCACCGGACTGGAGGCTGTAACGCCGTCGACCAGTGGTTCGAAAAAGCCATAACCGGGATCGGCATCCGACGCCCCGGGATCGTCCAGGGGTTCCACATGCACGCCGGCGGCATCACAGACAAAGTCCAGCAGATCCATGATCCGGGCACGGGAAACCGGCGCGGTCAGTTGCCAGCACAGGGTGCCCTCCCCCATGTCCTCTGGCTCAAGGTGCCCCAGTTCTGCCAGGGCAGCGACCAGTCCATCCAGAGAGTCATCAGGCCCAAGTCCCGCCTGTTCCCGATGAATACGGATCACCCACGCCGGGCAGTACTGTTGATCGCCATCATGCCCGGTTGAGGAACCCGGCTCAGCAGAGGAATCCGGGGACAGGGGCACGGCAGACGGACCCGGTGTCACCTCCATATCGGACAGTCTTTCCAGCCTGTTGCAGACTTCCGCAATACGGGGGGCTTCATACAGCCCTCCTTCCTGGTGTGCCGCCAGCTGTGCCTTGAGCACGTCACCGGCGTCCAGAAAGGCGTCCACCATGTCAGTGGTGGGCTGCAGCTCCTGCTTGCGCAGGCGGTCCAGCAGCGTCTCCAGTACATGGGTCACCCGCGCCATGTCGGTAAAACCGAAGGTGCCGGCCCCCCCCTTGATGGAGTGGGCGGCACGAAAGATGGCGTTGAGCATCTCCTTGTCGGCCGCATCCACGTCCAGTTCCAGGAGCAGGCTTTCCATTTCGGTCAGGTGCTCGGCAGCCTCGTCGAAAAACACCTGATAAAACTGGCTCATATCGATGGTCATGCCACTTGCCCCTGCATGGGTTGAGGCTTCACGCTTCAGCCGATGACCTTACGGACGACCTCCAGCAATTTCTGGGGATCAAAGGGCTTGACCAGCCATCCGGTGGCCCCCGCAGCCCGCCCCTGGGACTTCATGGCATCCCCCGACTCGGTGGTCAGCATGAGGATTGGGACCGTCCTGTACTGGGGCAGGCCACGCAGGGCCTTGATCAGACTGATACCATCCATTCGCGGCATGTTCTGATCGGTAAAAATCAGATCGAACTGTCCCGCACGGGCCTTGTCGAGGCCGTCCTGGCCATCCACCGCTTCGGTAACGGCATATCCCGCCCCCTTGAGCGTGAAGGACACCATCTGGCGAATGGAGGCGGAGTCATCCACCGTGAGGATCGTCTTGGGCATTGCGAACTTCTCCTTGATGTCTTACTCCGAATAGTCGGCTCAGAGTGAGCGTTCTTGAGCCCAACCGGTTCCACTGAGCATATATCCTAATTTCAAAGAAGACAGAACGTAAGCGAAATGTGACGGACCGCACAAAGGCGTCACCCGAAGCACTGGCACCAGCAACCCGTACAACCTGTATCACTGACAGGCTACGCCAAAAAAAAGGGTGGCCCGAAGGCCACCCCCTTGAAGTCGCCCAGCCGACCTACCGTATCAACCGGGTCTTTCAGCCTCGGCCTTGGCATCGGCACGGAACATGGCCTTGATTCCCCTGAGGGCCTGACGGGTCCGGTGTTCGTTTTCGATCAGGCCGAAACGGACGTGAGTATCGCCGTAGCTGCCGAAACCGATCCCCGGGGACACCGCGACCTTGGCATCCCGCAACAGTTTCTTACAGAACTCCAGGGACCCCATGTGCTGGTACTGTTCTGGAATGGGCGCCCACACGAACATGGTGGCCTTGGGTTTTTCCACCGGCCAGCCCAGGGCATTGAGGCCGTCGCAGAGCACATCCCGGCGTACCCGGTACAGCTGGCGGATCTCCTCGACACATTCCTGGGGGCCTTCCAGGGCGGTGATGGCTGCCACCTGGATCGGGGTGAAGGTACCGTAGTCAAGATAGGACTTGATTCTGCCCAGGGCGGATACCAGAGTGGGATTGCCGCACATGAAACCCACCCGCCAACCAGGCATGTTGTAGGTCTTGGACAGGGTGTAGAACTCCACCGCCAGGTCCTTGGCGCCGGGTACCTGCAGGATGGAAGGGGCCTTGTAGCCGTCAAACACAATCTCCGCATAGGCCAGGTCATGAACTACCCAGATCTTGTGCTCACGGGCAATGGCCACCACCTTCTCGAAGAATTCCAGCTCCACGCACTGGGTGGTGGGATTGGCGGGGAAATTCAGGATCAGCATCTTGGGACGCGGCCAGGAATCCTGGATGGAGCGCTCCAGCTCGGCAAAAAAATCCACATCCGGCGTCAGCGGGACATGGCGGATATCGGCGCCGGCGATGACGCAGCCGTAGGGGTGAATGGGATAGGCCGGATTGGGCACCAGCACCGCATCGCCGGGCCCCAGCGTCGCCAGCGCAAGATGGGCCAGCCCTTCCTTGGAACCGATGGTGACGATGGATTCGGTCTCCGGGTCCAGATCCACGTCATAGGTATCCTTGTACCAGCGGCAGATGGCCCGCCGCAGACGCGGGATGCCCTTGGACATGGAATAGCGGTGGGTGTCACCGCGCCGCGATGCCTCCACCAGCTTTTCGACGATGTGATCCGGGGTGGGCTGATCCGGATTCCCCATGCCGAAATCAATCACATCCTCGCCTCTGGCACGGGCCTTGGCCTTCAGGTCATTGACGATACTGAAGACGTAGGGGGGAAGTCGCTTGATTCTCGGAAACTCTTCGATCACAGGGGTAATCCGCGTTGCAGAAGGGGAAGAATGAGAAGACTGCAGATAAACCGGAAACGATACTGGGCACCCGGAAACCTGTCAATCAGGTGGATCCGCACTTGCCTTGCCGGGACCGTGGCGTTAGCTTCGACCCCATGAAGATGACTCGCGAATACGGTGACGGCCAGCACGTGATCACGGCCCATGGCACGACCTGGATTCAGGTCAACCAGACCCGCTACGAGAGCAGCCTGGTGGTGCTGCCCCACGCCCTCATCCCAGACTGGGGCGTGGGTTCCAGGGAGGCACTGTCCCTGGAGAGTCTGGAACCCATCCTGTCGCACTCACCGGAGATCATCCTGCTGGGGACCGGTCCGGAACCGCGGTTCCCTGCCAGGGAAGTTCTGCAGCGGTTCCGGGATCTTCGCATCGGCCTGGAAATCATGGACACCCCCGCCGCCTGCCGCACCTACAATGCCATCATGAGCGAAGGGCGGCGGGTGGCCGCCGCCCTGATGCTGCCGGGAAACTGAAGGCCCACCCGCCGGGAAAGGCTTCAGTTCTGCAGCAGCGTCTCTTCGGAAAACCCCCGGCTTTCCAGGATCTTGCGCAGACGTTTCAAGGCATCCATCTGGATCTGCCGCACCCGTTCCCGGGTGACGCCCAGTTCAAGCCCCACCTGTTCCAGGGTACTGCGCTCGAAGCCATGGAGCCCGAAGCGGCGCACGATCACTTCCCGCTGTTTTTCGTCCAGTTCCATCAGCCACTCGTCCACATAATGGACCACGTCCTCGTCCTGGATCAGTTCGGAGGGCTCCGGCGTCTGTTCGTCGGGAATGACATCCAGCAGGGGACGGTCGCTCTCCTTGCCGATGGGCAGGTCCACCGAAGTCACCCGCTCCGACAGCGCCAGCATCTTCTTTACATCCTGCACCGGTTTGTCCAGGTGTCTGGCCACCTCCTCCGCCGTCGGCTCGTGATCCAGTTCCTGGGCCAGCTGTCGGGATGCGCGCAAATAGACGTTCAGTTCCTTGATGACATGGATGGGCAGACGGATGGTCCGCGTCTGGTTCATGATCGCACGCTCAATGGTCTGGCGGATCCACCAGGTGGCGTAGGTGGAAAAGCGAAAGCCCCGTTCCGGGTCAAACTTTTCCACCGCCCGGATCAGCCCCAGATTGCCCTCTTCGATGAGATCCAGCAGGGCCAGACCGCGATTCATGTACCGGCGGGCGATCTTGACCACCAGGCGCAGATTGCATTCGATCATCTTGCATCGACCGTACTCGTCCCCCCGCTGGGCCAGACGCGAGTAATGGACCTCCTCCTCCGGTGTCAGCAGGGGTGAGAACTCGATCTCGCTCAGATAGATCCGGGTGGCATCCATGTCGCTCTTGGGCACTTCGCCCGCGGCGAAAACCCTGGGTTGATCTTCATCTTCCGCCACTGACGACTCCGCCTCATCGGCATCCACATCCGCCAGTGATGACGATGGAGTCTGTTCAGGGTCTAGTGTTTCCTCCTCGACACGTTCATCCTCATCCGGCCGCTCTTCCTCATCCTCAAACACGGGGTTCTTGTCTCGCCGCCTGGGCATGTGACCTCCTGTGCGGGGCTGCCACGCCCCTTGTTATCGGTCTGGCATGTAACGCAAGGGATCCACCGGCTTTCCATCCTTGCGAATCTCGAAATGCAGCATGGGTCGATCCGTACCGGAGTCACCAAGCAGGGCGATCTGCTGTCCCGCAGCTACCCTGGCACCTTCGTTGACAAGGATATTGTCATTATGACCGTAAGCACTTAGATAACTATCGTTGTGCTTAATGATAATAAGCTTCCCATATCCGACAAGTCCACTTCCACTGTAAACCACGCGACCGGCGGCGGCGGCGCGCACCGGCTGGCCACGCTGACCGGCGATGGCAATACCTTTTTTGCCGGTCCCCTGCGCATCGAAGCGACGAATGACCTGGCCATTGGTAGGCCATTGCCAGACCAGGGGACCACCTGAGGCCGCCGGTGACGGTGCAGGGGTGACCGGGTCACGCACCGGCTGGGCCACGGGGGCCGGGCGAGGCGGCGTGGAGGCAGCGGGCGGGGGTGTCGTCGTCGGGACGGGTCTGGAGGAAGCCGGGGCCGTTGGCTCGGGACGGGCGGCGGGCGCGGAAGAAGCGGAAGTGGACGGCGCCGGGACCGGTGCCGGTGTCGGCGTGGATGCCCGCGGCGGCGGGGAGTCGGCCGGGGTTTCCCGGGGAGCGGTCGCCGTGGTCCGTGGCGGCGTGGCAGTCGTTGCCGCTGCCGTTGCCGTCCTGGACTGTCCCGGTAGCGGATTCATCCGCAGGCGCTGGCCGGGATAGATGGTGTAAGGCTCGCGAATCCCGTTCCAGCGGGCCAGCTCCTGCCATTCCAGGCCATAACGCCAGGCAATCGAATAGAGGGTTTCATGCTGACGAACCGTATAGGTTCCGGAGCGAAACGCCGGATCTTCGGGTTTGATGGCAGCGCAACCCGATAACAACAGCAACAGAATGAGCGCCAGTCCCTTCACCGTGTCTCGTTCATCCGTACCAATGATAAAGAGCAACCGCCAGCAACAGGCAGGCCACCGTCACCCATCCCAGCCATTCGATATAGGGCCGCAGTTTTGGTTCCACCACGGGACCCAGCCAGCTGATCAAAAGCGCCACGGCAAAGAACCGTGCGCCCCGCCCCAGAAACGATGCGATGAGGAAGGGCAACAGGGCCATGGACAGGGCGCCGGCGGTGATGGTGAACAGCTTGTAGGGAATGGGAGAAAAGCCAGCCACCAGCACCACCCAAACCCCCCAATGGGTAAACCACTCCTTGGCCCGTGCCAGCTCATCGCCATAGCCCGCCGTCAGGATCACGGGTTCCAGCAGGCCAAAGGCCAGATATCCGAGCAGGTACCCCAGCAACCCGCCCAGCACCGAAAACAGGGTGGTGATGAAGGCCAGATACAGTCCCTGATGGGGCCGGGCCGCCGCCATCGGGGCCAGCATCACATCGGGAGGCACGGGAAAAAAAGACGATTCGGCAAAGGACAGGGCGGCAAGATATCGCGGCGCATGCCGATGCCTTGACCAGACCATGACACGGTCGTACAGCGGCCCGAACAACCTCATGATACCTCTCCGGGCAACAGGGGCACGAAACTGACCGGCCCCAGCTCATCCTTGACGAAGGCCTTCGGGGTCCGGGTGATGCGCACCAGGGACTGGATCTCCTGCTCTCCTCCCACCGGGGCCAGCAACCGTCCCCCCACCTTGAGCTGCAAAAGCAGGGGCTCGGGAATTTCCCTGGGAGCAGCCGTAAGGAGGATGCCGTCATAGGGGGCATTCTCGGGCCAGCCATGGGTACCATCCGTATGGCGAAGGCTCACATTGTGCAAGCGCATGCTGCTGAGCACCTCGCGGGCACGCCGCTGCAAGGGCCTGACCCGTTCAAGGCTGATCACGCGCCCAACGAGCTGGGCCAGTACCGCGGCCTGATAACCCGAACCTGTCCCCACCTCCAGCACCAGCTCCGGCAAGTCCCCCTCCAGCAGGGCCTCGGTCATTCTTGCGACGATAAAAGGCTGTGAAATGGTCTGCCCAAATCCGATCGGCAGTGCCGTGTTTTCATAGGCCCGATGAGCCAACGCTTCATCCACAAACAGATGCCGCGGGGTGGCCCGCATCACCGACAACACCCGAGGATCCCTGATTCCCAGTTCCCCCAGCCTGCGCGCGAGACGGTCCCGGGCACGCTGGGAGGTCATGCCGATGCCGGCCAGATCGTGGTTCAAGCCTGCTCTCCCGTCAGCCAGCGACC
Organism: Ectothiorhodospira shaposhnikovii; assembly: GCF_016584105.1. GTDB lineage: Bacteria > Pseudomonadota > Gammaproteobacteria > Ectothiorhodospirales > Ectothiorhodospiraceae > Ectothiorhodospira > Ectothiorhodospira shaposhnikovii. The sequence goes on from NZ_NRSM01000009.1 coordinate 56,813, forward strand.
GACCACATCCATGGCATCGTAGCGGGTCAGGTCGACCTGGATCGGCGTCACGGACACGAAGCCGGAACGGATCGCATGAAAATCGGTACCAGGCCCGGCATCCTGCTCCGGTCCGGCCGGCCCAACCCAGTAAATGGGGCGCCCTCTGGGGTCGGTCGCCCGGGTCACGGGTTCTGCCTTGTGGCGATGCCCCAGCCGCGTGCTCTGGAATCCACGAATCTCATCCCAGGGCAGGTTGGGAACATTGACATTCAGAATCGTGTCCGAAGGCAGGGGCATGTTGCGCAACCGTTCCAGCAGTTCCATGACGGCACGGGCGGCAGAATCAAAATGGTTACTGGGATACCCCGCCAGAGAAACAGCGATGGCGGGCAATCCCAGGAAACGCCCCTCCATGGCGGCGGCGACGGTTCCCGAGTAGAGCACATCGTCTCCCAGATTCGCACCCGAGTTGATCCCCGAGATCACCATGTCCGGTTCCTGTTCCAGCAGTCCCGTGATGGCCAGATGCACACAGTCCGTCGGGGTGCCGTCCACCCGCACATCGCCATTATCGAGGGTCTCCGGCCTCAGCGGCCTGGACAAGGTCAGGGAATTGCTGGCGCCACTGCGGTCACGGTCGGGTGCCACCACATTCACCTCGGCACAGGTTCTGAGGGCCTTCGCCAATATCTGGAGGCCCGGTGCGTGGACACCATCATCGTTACTGAGCAGTATGCGCATAGGGAGTCACTTTGAAGTCAAGTGGTTAATATACTGGAAAGCCCGTCCTTGTCGCATGCCCTCTGCATCTTTCCGACAGGCGGAATCATGGTATCCCATCACCCCAACCCGTCAGCAGACGCGCACTGACATCGGATTCAAGAACATGCCTGTCAAAGACCCGCAGGATGACGACAGCACTCTCTTCCGTCAGGCCGTCGGTCCGGTGGAACCCGTGAAAACAGACCGCGCCATACTACAGCGGCGGCGCCCCTCCCCTCATCCCCGTCAAACCGAAGCCGATCAGCGTCGGGCCCTGGAAGATCTGGCGGAAGATCCCTTTCGGGCAACCGACATACAGCCTGGAGACGAGCTGTTATTTTTCCGGGAGGGCCTTCAGCGGCAGGTGATCAGGAAACTGCGACGAGGGCATTACCGGATCGCGGCGGAGCTTGATCTCCATGGCATGACGGCGCGCGAGGCCCACGCCGAGCTGAGTCTTTTCCTTGCCGCCGCCAGGGAGAGACGGCTGCGGTGTGTCAGAATCATTCACGGCAAAGGACTGCGCTCCAGCAACAAGGGACCGGTACTCAAGAGCCGGGTTGCTCACTGGCTGCAGCAACGATCCGAGATCCTGGCATTCTGCTCGGCCCCTCCAGCAGAGGGCGGCACCGGAGCAGTGCTGGTCCTGCTCCGGCTCTCCGGGTAACAACGTCACGAGGCCGCTAATCGTTGCACGATACAGATCCATACCATGGTAGTATGAAAACCCATAGGCAGACCCGTCGTTAGGCCATATCCGCCTCGTTGCCGGGAGGGCATGACATGACAAGACATTCATTGGCCACGCTGGCGGCAGTGCTGCTCGCCATCGGCAGTCCGGGCCTGACAGCCCAGGAAGCGGGTGAAGAAATCCAGCCCCGCATCGAGAACATTCGGGCCGCCGTACAGCATTTTGGCGGCACCCTGCAGGGTGAGCTCAAGCAGGCGCTGGAGAGCGGAGGCCCCTTGCATGCCATCGAGGTCTGCAGCCAGCGGGCCGGAGACATATCCCGGGCCGTTTCTGAATCCAGCGGCCTCAATATCGGCCGTACCAGCCTCAAGATCCGCAACCCGGAAAATACCCCGGACGGCTGGGAGCGGCTGGTTCTGGAATCCTTCGAGGCTAGGCTGGCTGCCGGGGAGTCTCCTCAAACCATGGAATTCTACGAAATCTATCAGCGCGGGGAAGAACGGGAGTTCCGTTACATGCGTGCCATCCCCGCCGGTGAGGCCTGCCTGACCTGCCACGGGCAGGCGATCCGCTATGACGTGGAGCATGCCCTGCTCCGCATGTATCCCGATGACCAGGCCCGTGGCTATGCAGAAGGCCAGATAAGGGGGGCGTTCACCGTTGTCCAACCCATGTGATCTGATGCTGGGCGGTGAAGACCCGGCGATTCCCCACCGGCGCCGCAGGCATGCCCTGCCGGGTCGTCCCGTGGCGCCCCGAATGGACAACGACTGCCGTCGCTGCCCGGTCAGGGGTGTCAGTCTGTTTGGTGATCTGCCGGACGAGGTGGTATTCAGCCTCAACAACCCGGCGGAGCATCTGGATCTGCCTTCGGGCCATGTCCTCTATCGAGAGGGCGCCACGGCCACCGCGGCCTTCACCCTCAAGGACGGCGTGATCAAACTGACCCGCACTGCCGTGAATGGTCGCGATCAGATTCTGCGACTGCTGACCCGGGGAGACGTGATGGGGGCGGAAGGCTTGATGGGCCTTGCCTACAATCATACAGCCACCACCCTGACCCCGGTCCAGATCTGCCGCCTGCCGCTGCCGGTGCTCAAGCAGCTGCAGGCGGAACATGCCACCCTGAACCATGCCTTGCTGGCCCGTTGGGCACTGGCGCTGCAGCAAGTGGAAAATCTGGCCCTGGAGCTGGGCACCAAAAAAGCCAGCGAACGGCTCGCCACCTTTCTGCTCTACTGGCGGGCCAAGAACGGCCACTACCCCAGTATGCCCCTGCCGCTGTCCCGCACCGAGACCGGTGAGTTGCTGGGCCTCACGGTGGAAACCGTCAGCCGGTTCTTTGCCGACTGGAAACGACGGGGTTATCTGTCCGAGAAGGCCGGCATCATCCATCTCCACAACCTGGAAGCCCTTGAGAACCTGAGCGGCTCGGAATTTCTCTCCCGGATCTGACATGGCACGCGAACGTCTGATTGATCCTGCCCTGCTGGCCCTGGCGGTGGATGCCTGCAATGACGGCGTGACCATCGCCGAGCGGGAGGGCGAGGACACCATCCTCATCTACGTGAACGAAGGCTTTGAACGACTGACCGGCTATCGTGCCGAAGAGATCCTGTATCAGGACTGTCGCTTCCTGCAGAACGATGATCGCGACCAGGCCGCCCTGACTCAAATCCGTGACGCCATGGAACGCGGCATGCCCTGCCGGGTACGTCTGCGCAATTACCGCAAGGACGGCAGCCTGTTCTGGAATGAGCTGAGTATCACACCGGTATTCAACGACGAGGACCGGCTCACCTACTACATCGGCATCCAGAAGGACATCACCGCCCAGGTGGAGGCCGAGCAGGCCCTCGAAGCCGCCCGACGGGAAGCCAATCCGGATCTCTCTGTCGCACTCACCCCGGAATCCCGTCAGAGCGGCGCGGTCTGACAGCCTTCTCCGTCCTTCATCATCCCCCCATACCACTCACGAACACCCCACTGACGCCCCATGAAACTGCTGGCCATTGAAACCGCCACCGAGGCCTGTTCCGCCGCCCTGCTTCTGGACCGGGATGTCTGGGTCCGTTTCGAGGTGGAAGCCCGCGCCCATGCCCGCCTGATCCTGCCCATGATGGAGGGGTTGCTGGCGGAGGCGGGGCTGTCCCTGGGACAACTGGATGCCCTGGCCTTCGGCCGCGGACCGGGGGCCTTTACCGGCGTCCGGATCGCCGTCGGGGTGATCCAGGGTACCGCCTTTGCCGCCGATCTGCCGGTGGTACCCGTTTCCACCCTGGCGGCACTGGCCCAGCAAGGCCTGGATGAAGGGGCGGACCAGGTACTGGCCGCCCTGGATGCCCGCATGGGAGAAGTCTACTGGGGCGCCTTCCGGGGAGACGGGGACGGCCTGGCCGTCGCAGCAGGCGAAGAACGGGTCTGCGCCCCCGACGATGCCCCCCTGCCGGAATGGCGGGGCTGGCTGGGGGTGGGCCATGGCTGGTCAGCCCACGAGACGGTACTGACCACCCGCTTCGGGGACTGTCTGAGCGGAAGGCCGATGCCGGACGCCTTGCCCAGTGCCGCCGAGGTGGCCCGGCTTGCCGCCCGGGATTTCGCCCGGGGCCGGGCGGTCCCGGCGGAATCGGCCCTGCCGGTATACCTGCGCAACCGGGTGGCGGAAAAACCCCGACATCAGGCCCTCTGACGGCCCGGCACCCGTCCCGGATTTCCCCTCATCCCTCTCCGCCGTCGGCCCCGGTGTCGGTGTCGGCGAAAACCTCGACCAGGGTGGTGGCAAAGGCGCCGGCGGGCAGCGTGAAACCCAGCTGCAGGGTCTGTTCATCCTCCCACTCCCAGGTCAGCGCCTGTGGGCGGATGCGCAGGGCACGCCGTTCCTGGGTCAGACCCGCCGCCTCCAGACCTCGGGCCAGGACCGGCAGGGTCGCCGCGACACCGGCCTCCAGCGCTGCCACCCCCCCCGTCGTCGCCGGATCGCCCCGACCCCACAAGGGACCGGTCACATGCAGGGCCTGGGCCGCCAGCCGTTCGGGTACCGTGGGATCGTCCTCCTGGTAAATGAAGAAACTGCCCCGTCCATCCAGTTGCAGGGCATCACCGGGCAGGGCCTGATCCCAGATCCCATCCTCAAGCCGGGCCGCCAGGACGCGATTGAAGATCTCCGAACGGGCCGCGGACAGGTAGATCCCCCGCAGCTTCTGGTCGCGTACCTGCAGAGTGCCCTGGAACAAGGCCTCGGCCTTGGCGACATTGCCGCCGTCATGACCAAAGCGCTGGGCACCGAAAAAGTTGGGCACCCCCCGCTGCTGCATCATCACCAGCCTGGCCTGTGCCGCGTCCCGATCCCCCTCGCATTGGCGTAGCACCAGCACAAACCGGTTGCCCTGCAGGTGGCCGGTCTGGAGCTTGCGACGATGTCTTCGTGCCTCCAGGATCTCCACCTCCGGCGGCAGGTGTTCGGACCAGACTGGCGCCTCCCGACCCGGCAGGTGGACGCTGAACCACTGGGTGGTCACCGCATGGCGGTCCTTGCGGCCCGCATACCCGACGGCACGGCGCGGCACACCGGCGATGCGTCCCAGCAGGGCGGCGACGGTATCGGTATTCATGCCCCGCTTGCGGATGCTGAGCCAGACATGCTCACCCTCCCCCTCGGGCAGGGTTGCGGGGATCTCCTCCACCAGGAAGTCTTCGGGCCGATGGCGCAGGATGGCCGTCAGGGGACGGGCAAGGGGGGTGTGAAAGGAGGTCATCAGGGACTCGATCGGGTTGAAGGTTCAGGCCTGCTGGCAGGAGGGTTCGCCCAGGCCCTGCAAGAAGGTCCGGGCCTGGTCAAGATCCCTGACCCGGCCCACCGGTGGCAGACTTTTCATGAAGATACGGCCATAGGACTTGGTCTGCAGACGGGGATCACACAGCACCAGCAGCCCCTTGTCATCCGGATCACGGATCAGGCGCCCCACTCCCTGCTTGAGGGCGATCACCGCCTGGGGGATCTGCAACGACGTGAAGGGGCTGCCGCCTTCGCGGCGGATGGCCTCCATGCGGGCCTCCAGCACCGGATCACCGGGCGAGGCAAAGGGCAGACGGTCGATGATCACGCAACTGAGTGCCCGGCCCCGCACATCCACCCCTTCCCAGAAACTCTGGGCCCCCAGCAGGACACCATTGCCCGCCTCGCGAAAACGCGCCACCAGCTCCTGCCGGGGGGCGGTGCCCTGTACCAGGACGGGTCGATCCAGGCGCCGGGACAGCCAGGCGGCGGCGGCCTGCAACGCCTTGTGGCTGGTGAACAGCATGAAGGTGCCGCCCGGATTGGCCTCGATCACCGGCAGAACCGCCTGCGCCATCGCCGTCGTATAACCGGGGTGATTGGGTTCGGGCAGCCCCGAGGGAATATAGAGCCGGGCATTGGCGGCGTAGTCAAAGGGGCTGTCCAGCTGCAGACCACGGGGCACCCCGAGGCCCAGGCGCCGGTTGAAGTGATCAAAGCGGCCATCCACCGACAGGGTCGCCGAGGTGAACACCCAGGCGCTGTCGCAGGCCCCGCGATGCTGGCGGAACAGTCCTGCCACATCCAGCGGGGTCAGATGCAGACTGAAGGTCCGGGTCCAGGTTTCGTACCACTGCACCGCATCCTCCTGGGGACCATCGAACAGGGCCAGGCGCTGGAGCAGATCCAGGGCCCGCCGGGCACAGCCCTCCAACCCCTTGCCCCGCTCCGCCACCACCTCCAGGGCCTCGGCCAGGGACTGCAGATCCGCGCGTAGCCGCTGCAGGGCCGTGTCCATGCCGGGGGTGGCCGCCAACGCCGGCCATGGGGCCCGGCGCATGCCCTCCCCCATGGCCAGCCGGAAATCCTTTACCGCCTTGCCCAGCCCATCCGCCCAATCCCGTAGCTGGGGCATGTCCGGGGCCTCGTTCACCTGCTCGGAAACCGTATCCCGGGCCAGTTCCAGCAACTGCCTGGCACTGAGACTGACGCCGAAGAAACTGCCGGCCACATCCGGCAACTGATGGGCCTCGTCCAGGATGAAGGCCTCGGCCGCCGGCAGCAGCTCGCCGAACCCCTCGTCCTTGAGTGCCAGATCCGCGAACAGCAGGTGGTGATTGATCACCACCAGATCGGCCTCCTGGGCGCGGCGCCGGGCCCGCAGCACATAACACCCCCCATACTCGGGACAGTCCGTTCCCAGGCAATTGTCCGCCGTGGAGGTCACCCGGGGCCAGATCTCCGCATCCTCCGCCAGTTGGGACAATTCGGCGGTATCGCCGGTGCGGGTACCCACCGCCCAGCGTTCCACCAGGCGCAGAGGGGCGTGCAGACGGGCCTCCAGCAGCGGGCCTTCAGCCGCCGTCAGACGCAGGCGATGGGGACACAAATAGTTCGAACGCCCCTTGAGCAGGGCACAGCGTACCGACAGCCCCAGGTTTCGACAGATCAGAGGCAGATCCTTGTGAAACAGCTGATCCTGAAGATTGCGGGTACCGGTGGAGACGATGACCTTGCGACCACTGAGCAGGGCCGGCACCAGATAGGCAAAGGTCTTGCCCACACCGGTCCCCGCTTCCACCACCAGGGTGTCCTTGTCCTCCAGGGCCTGGGCCACGGCGGCGGCCATCTGCTGCTGGGGCAGACGGGCACGAAACCCCTCGATGGCATCCGCCAGAGGGCCGTCATCCCCGAGCAGTTCGGCCGCCTCGGCCGGCACGGTCATCCGGTGCGTCCCGGCTGCAGCGCCCGGGCACGCTCCAGGGCCTCCAGGGCCCCTCGTTCATCCCCGCGCAGACGCCGGGCCTGGGCAATGATGCGCCAGTTGTCCGACTGCAGGGCACGATCACTCCTGGCCAGGCTGTTGGACTTGGCGGCCAGGCTCTCCGCTTCTCCCGCCGCTCCCTGGTGCAGCCGCACCATGGCAAGCTGGTGCCAGAGACGGGCATCGTCCGGAGCGATGCGCAGAGCCCGCTCCAGGGCGGCGGCGGCACGCTCCGGCTGCCCGTCGGCCATGTGACGGTCCGCATCCCCGGCCAGGGCCACCACGGCAGGCGGCGGCGGGACCCGGGCCGCTGCAGGCGGGGCCTGGCCCATGGTATCAGTACCGTTGGGAGGGGCCTGACGCTGCGGGCGGGTGTCACCGGCAATCACCGGGGCCTGAGGGGCACGCACCTCCGGCTGGGGGACAGGAACCGGGGCCGGGGCCGGCTCCTGCGGCACCGGCGTGGGCGTCGGCACAGGCGCACGAGGTTGCGGCCGCATGTCGGGTACGGCGGCACAACCGGACAGAATCAGTACCACCAGCAGGGCGGCCGGATACCGGATGGATCGGTCACGGGGTCTCACAAAGGGCTCCTCCAGATGCATCGGCTAGCCGGTGGCCACCCGCCGCACCGCGAAGATGTTCGGCAGGGCGCCAATCTTGTCCATCACCGCACTGAGCTGGCCCGTATCGGTGATCTCCAGGGTCAGATCCATGGTCACGGTGCGTTCCGCCGGATCGGTACGGGTGGAGGCGGCCAGGACATTGACCCGGTCATTGGCCAACACCTGGGTGATGTCCCGCAACAATCCCTGACGATCAAAGGCCTCCACATGCACCACCACCGGGTAGGCCTGGCGCTCCTCGCCCCAGCTCACCTCCACCAGGCGATATCGCTTCTCGGTGGGCATGCGCAGGATATTGACACAATCCCGCCGGTGGATGGTGACGCCCTTGCCCCGGGTGATGAAACCGACAATGGGATCCCCCGGTACCGGTCGGCAGCAGCGGGCCACCTGGGTGAGCAGATTGCCCACCCCGCGAATCTGGATGCCTTTTTCGCCACTGCCGCCCTTGTCCGCGGGACGACGGGTGCGCCGGCCCATGAGGGTTTCCTCGGCGGTCAGGCTGATGGGCACCTGCAGGGCACTGGCCAATTGGGCCGGCGTGATCTCGCCGGCGCCGATGGCCACCAGCAGATCGTCCCGGCCGGGCTGATGGAAGCGCCTGATCAGCTCCTCCATGTCAGGCTCGTTCACGCCCTGCCGATGGGCCTCCCGCTCCAGGATCTGCCGTCCTTCCTGGAGGTTCTTGTCGTGATCCTGCAGCTTGAACCAGCTGCGTGCCTTGGCCCGCGCCCGCGAGGTGCGCAGATACCCCATGTTGGGATTCATCCAGTCCCGGCTGGGTCCGCCCTGACGGGTGGTGAGAACCTCTACCCGTTCACCGGAGCGCAGTTCCTGGGTCAGGGGCACGATGCGTCCGTTGACCTTGGCGCCCCGGCAGCGGTGACCCACCTCGGTGTGGATGGCATAGGCAAAATCCAGCGGGGTGGAGCCCTTGGGCAGGTCCACCACATCCCCCCTGGGGGTCAGCACGAAGACCCGGTCCTGGAACAGCTCGGAGCGGAAGTCTTCCAGCAGTTCCCGGTCATCCTCCTGGTTCTCCAGCAGGCGTCGGAGGGAGGCGATGGCGCGCATCAGGGCCTGGTCCTCCCGTCCGCCTTCCTTGTAGCGCCAGTGGGCGGCCACCCCCAGCTCGGCGAAGGCGTCCATGTCACGGGTGCGGATCTGTACCTCCACCACCTTGCCGTTGGGGCCGATGACCGCCGTGTGCAGGGACTGGTAGCCGTTGTCCTTGGGATTGGCGATGTAGTCGTCGAACTCCTTGGGAATATGGGGCCAGCGGCTGTGCACCACCCCCAGCACCGCGTAGCAGGTGGCGACCTTGTCGACGATCACCCGCACCGCCCGCAGGTCGTACAGATCCTGGAACTCCAGCTGCTTGCGGTCCATCTTCTTCCAGATGCTGTAGATGTGCTTGGGCCGGCCCCGCACCTCCCCTTCCACCTGTTCCTCCGCCAGTGCCTGACGCAGACGCTCGGTGAAGTCCTGAATGTACTGTTCCCGCTCCAGCCGGCTCTCCTCCAGCAGCTTGGCCACCATGCGGTAGTGATCCGGGTCCTGGATGCGGAAGGCCAGATCCTCCATCTCCCACTTGACCTGGGCCACGCCCAGGCGGTTGGCCAGGGGGGTGAAGATCTCCTGGGTCTCCCGGGCATAGGCCCGGGCCAGGGCATCCGGCTCCTGGGACATCAGCCGCAGATGCTGCAGGCGATAGGCCAGCTTGATGAGTACCGCCCGCACGTCGTCCACCATCGCCAGCAACATGCGACGCAACCGCTCGGCCTGCTCCGGCGCGCCGTCCAGCTGGCCCGGGGCACTGCGGAAGGTGGTGAGCAGATGCACGTTCTTCACCAGCCGTGCCACCTGCTCGCCGAAATGGCGGGACAGGTCATCATCTGAAAGGCTGCCGTCGAAATGGGCATCCAGCAACAGGGTCGCAATCAGGGTGTCCTTGTCCACCCCCAGCACCCGCAGGTTCTCGGCCACATCCAGGCAATGGGGCTGACGGGGCTGGCGCTCGTGCTCGGCCAGGGCATGGGTCAGGGCCATGGACAGACGCACGTCGGTACCGCTCCCGGGGGGCGTGAAACGCGCCGCCAGGGCTTCGCGGGACTCGTGGACCAGGGATGACTTGTCGTATCGGGTATGACGCATGGGCGCAAAGTATATCCATCTGTGGCTGCCGGGGCGATCTCCGCCCGCCGGCAGCAGGTTCCATGGGTATCGGTATCAGGTAAGCTGACGCAGGGTGAGCAGCGGCGGCTGGCGCAGCACGGAACGGGCACCCAGCCAGCCGGCCAGTCCCACTCCCAGGGCACCGCCACCGATGCCCAGCACCCAGAGCCAGGGGTTGAAGGCATAGGACAGGTCGAATACCTGACGGGCCAGCACCCAGCCGATGCCGCTGGCGCCCGCGCTGGCCAAAAGGCCCGCCAGGGCGCCCATGACGGTGAATTCCGCCAGCAGGCCCACCAGCACCTGACGCCGACCGGCGCCCAGGGTGCGCAGGATGGCGCTTTCCCGCCGGCGCAGATCGCGGGTGGCGTGAATGGCCGCGTAGAGCACGGTCACCCCCGCCGCCAGGGTGAACAGGAACACGTATTCCACCGCCAGACTGGCCCGGTCGATGATGTCGCGCACCTGTTGCATCAGGGCCCGCACGTCCAGGATGGTGATGCTGGGGAACTGCCTCACCATCGCCGTCAGCAGATCGGCACGCCCCTCCGCCAGATGAAAGCTGGTCACATAGGTCATGGGCTGATCGTCCAGCAGGACCGGCGGCGACAGCACGAAAAAGTTCACGTTGAAGGAATCCCAGTCCACGCTGCGCAGGCTGGTGACCCGGCCGGTCACGATCTCGCCGGACACATTGAATTCCAGCACGTCGCCCAGCGTAAGGCCCAGGGTTTGTGCCAGACCCTCCTCGATGGAAAACTCCCGGCCGTCGGTGTCGTCGGACCACCACTGTCCCGCCACCACCTGGTTGTCCGGCTGCGGATCACGGGCAAAGGAGAGGTTGAACTCCCGCGAGGCCAGCCGCTCCGCCCTGGGGTTGGCAAACGTCTCCGGACGCACCGGCTCGTCGTTCACCGCCGTCAGACGGCCGCGGATCATGGGGTAATAGGTGGGCGCCGGCAGGCCCTCGCGCTCGAACAGCGCCCGCAGGGGCTCCACTTGGTCCGGCTGGACGTTGATCATGAAGTGGTTGGGGGCCTCCGGCGGCAGGCTGCCCTCCCAGCTGGAAAGCAGGTCCACCCGCACCAGCGCCAGCAACAGCAGGGCCATGATCCCCAGACCAAAGGCCGCCAGCTGGACCGCGCTCAAGGCCCCGCGCCGGGACAGATTGGCCAGACCGAACCGCAGCGCCACCCCACCCCGGGTGCGCAGGGGCTTGAGTCCCAACACCAGCGCCCAGGCCGCGCCCCACAGCATCACCACCGTCAGACCGGCGCCGCCCAGGACCCAGGCCGCCAGCCGTACATCCCCCGCCTGCCACAGCAACAATCCGCCCAGGGCGGTCAGGGCCAGCACCAGGGCCAGCCACATGGCGGGGGGCGGCGCCCCCAGATCACGGCGCAGCACCCGCAGCGGCGGTACCTGACCGATCCGCAACAGGGCCGGCAGGCCAAAACCCAGGGCAGTCACCACCCCCACCCCAAGACCCGTGAACGCCGGCCACAGGGACGGCAACGGCAACGTGCCCGGGAACCACTGGGCCAGCAGGGCCGCCAGGAACCCCTGGGCCAGGAAGCCGAGCGTCAGCCCCACGGCACTGGCCAGCAGGGCCAGCCAGAGGATGCGCAGGATGAAGACCTGTAGCACGAAGGCCCGGGACGCCCCCAGGCAGCGCATGACGGCGCTCACATCGGACTGACGATCGCTATAGTGCCGGGCCGCCACCGCCACCGCACCTCCCGCCAGCAGCACCGCCACCAGAGCCGCCAGCCCCAGGAACTGCTCGCCCCGGGCGATGGCACCCTGCAGTTCGGGTCGGGCATCACCGACCCCTTCCAGACGCTCCCGCTCCGTCAGGTTCGCACCGGCCCAGTCACGAAACGCCGCCACCTGGGATTCGGTGCCGGCCACCAGCAGGCGGTGATTCACCCGGCTGCCCGGCACCACCAGCCCGGTGGCTTCCAGGTCCTCCAGATGAATCAGCACCCGGGGTCCCAGCTGAAACAGGTCTCCGCCCCGGTCCGGCTCATAGGTCAGGACCCGGGTCAGGGTCATCTCCAGATCCCCCACCTGCAATCGATCACCCACCGCCAGGCCCAGCAACTGGAAAAGGCGGGGTTCGGCCCAGGCCTCGCCCTGTCCGGGCACCTCGCTGATTTCCCCCTCGTCTCCGAAGAGGACGTCACTGACACGCACCGAACCCCTCAGCGGCCAGCCGTCGCTGACGGCCTTGACCTCGGTAAGCTGGGAGTCATCGCCGGCCATGACCACGCTGGGGAAGCTCACATGACGGGCCGTCTCCAGTCCCAGGCGCGAGGCCTCTTGGGCCACGGCCGGTGCCAGGGGGGCGGACGAGGTGATGCTCAGGTCCCCTCCCAACAACTGGGTGGCCTGCTGGGACATGCCCCGCTGCACCCGGTCGGTGAAGAAGCTGACCGAGGTGACGGCCGCCACCGCGATGACCAGGGCCATGGCCAGGATGCGCAGCTCACCGGCGCGCCATTCCCGTCCCAGGGACAGCCAGGAATACCGCAACACCTGGTTCATGCCGCCTCCAGCACGCCGTCATTGAGCCGGTAGCGACGCTCGCAGCGGGCCGCCAGCGCCATGTCATGGGTCACTAGCACCAGGGCCGTGCCGTAGACCGCCTTGAGATTGAACAGCAGGCGGATGATCTGTTCTCCGGTCTGCTGGTCCAGATTGCCGGTGGGTTCATCGGCAAACAGTACCCGGGGATGGGCGGCAAAGGCCCGGGCGATGGCCACCCGCTGCTGCTCGCCGCCGGAAAGCTGGCCGGGATAATGGGCCATCCGCCGGGCCAGACCCACCTGTTCCAGGGCCTCCATGGCACCGGCCCGGGCATCCCCGCCCCGCCCGGACAATTCCAAGGTCAGCATCACGTTCTCCAGGGCGGTCAGGGCCGGCAGCAATTGGAAAGACTGAAACACAAACCCCACCTGACCGGCCCGCAGCATGGCCCGCTGATCCTCGGTAAGGCCCCCCAAGGAACGCCCCAACAACTGAACCTCGCCGTCCGTGGGCAGGTCCAATCCCGCCAGCAGGCCCAGCAGGGTGGACTTGCCCGAGCCGGAAGCACCGACGATGGCCACCACCTCGGCATTTGCCACGGTCAGGTCCACACCCTTTAGAATGGCAAGTTCGCCACCCGGGCCATGAACGGATTTGACCAGACTGCTTGCCGACACCACGGCGGCGGGGGATTGAGACACCATGGGATCACGACTCCTTTTGTTGCTGTGCTTGTTGTGCCTGCCCGCCACGGCGGCGGCCGAACGTCCTGCCCTGCTGATCATGGGGGATAGCCTGAGTGCTGCCTGGGGCATCCCCGTGGAACAGGGCTGGGTGGCCCTGCTGGAACGGCGCCTGGAGGAAAACGGTCATGCCTGGACCGTGGTCAACGCCAGCATCAGCGGAGAGACCAGCCGTGGCGGCCTGACCCGCCTGCCCCGCGCCCTGGAACGGTATCAGCCCGAACTGGTGATCATCAGTCTCGGCGGCAACGACGGGTTGCGGGGCATCGCCCTGGGCGAAATCCGGGAGAACCTGTCCCGCATGATCCGGCTGAGCCGGGACAGCGGCGCGCGGGTACTGCTGGTGGGGATTCAGGTGCCGCCCAACTTGGGCAGGCATTTTACCGAGAGGTTCCACCGGATCTACCATGAACTGGCCGCGGAATATCAGGTTCCGCTGGTGCCGTTCCTGCTGGAGGGGGTGGCCCTGGAGCCGGACCTGATGCAGGCGGACGGCATCCATCCCACTGCCGAGGCCCAGCCGATCATGCTGGACACGGTATGGAAGGTGCTGGAGGCGGTGTTGGCACAAGGTGATCCGTAACCTGTCTGATCCGTCTTCCCCTCTGAGGGAGAAGGGAAAGGAAATGGCGGCTCAGCGGGGCAACAGCCGGGCCGGCAGTTCCGACACCGACCGCAGGGTCAGATCCGGTGGCGCACCGCCGTTCTCCCAGGCCAGGGAACGGGGATTGACCCAGGCGGTGCGCATTCCCATCCGGGCCGCACCACGCACATCACGCTCTGCGTCATCTCCCACATGCAGGGTTTCGGTCGCGGCCACGCCAGCCTCGTCCAGGGCAGCAGTGAAAATCCGCGAGGAGGGCTTGGCGGCCCCGGCGGCGGCGGAGGTGATCACGAAATCGAACCGGTCACCGATGCCGATGTGATGCACGCAGGCATTGCCGTTGGTGATGGCGCCGATGCGAAAATGCCCGCGCAGACGATCCAGGGTTTCCAGCACGTCGTCGTAAAGGGAAACCTGATTGCGGGCCTCCCAGAACACCCGGAACGCCGGTTCCACCAGTTCGTCCCCGTAGCCCGACTGGGCCGCCAGGATGCGCAGCCAGTGCTTGCGCAACCGGGTCATGTCGTAGTGCAGGTGCCGACGCTCGGCAAACCAGGCCTGGCGATGACGGATCATGCCCTCCAGATCGTGGCGTTCGGCGATGCGTGGATAGTGGACACCGAGCCAGTCATGGAAAACCCGTTCCGCGTTCTGGATCACCGGGGCACAGTCCCACAGGGTGTCATCCAGGTCGAAGGTGATGCAGCGTATGTTCATCCCGCAAGCATACCCAGTTGCGCGGTCGGAATACAGCCGGGGCTGACCCGCCCCTCACCCGGATTCCTTCACGTTAAACCCTGAAGCGCTCCACGGCCGCCCTCAGCTCGGCCGCCAGACGGGCCAGATCATGGGCGGCCTGGGCGGTTTCCCGGGCCCCGGAGGAGACATCATGGCCACTCTCGCTGATGCGCACCACGTTCCGGTTGATGTCCTCGGCCACGGCACTCTGCTCTTCCGCCGCGCTGGCGATCTGGCTGCTCATGTCGGTGATGGTGCCCACTGCGGCGACGATGGCGCGCATGGACTTATCGGCCTCGCCGGCCCCGGTCGAGGTGTCCTCCGCCCGCTTGCGGCCCGACTGCATCACCTGTACCGCGGCCCGGGCTCCGTCCTGCAGACTCTTGATCATGGACTCGATCTCCTGGGTGGAGCTCTGGGTCCGACTGGCCAGGGTTCGCACCTCGTCCGCCACCACGGCAAAGCCGCGCCCCTGCTCCCCGGCCCGGGCAGCCTCGATGGCTGCGTTCAGGGCCAGCAGGTTGGTCTGTTCGGCAATTCCCTGGATCACATCCAGTACGGCACCGATCTTCTCGCTGTCGGCCTCCAGTTTATGGATCACATCGGCGGCCCGGCTGATCTCGTCCGCCAGTTCCTGGATGGCCTGGATGGCCTGCGTCGAGATGGCCTGGGATTCGCGGGATTCATCATTGGCCTTCGCCGCCGCGGTTGATGCCTCCGAGGCACTGCGGGCGACCTCCATCACGGTGGAAGTCATCTCATTCATGGCGGTGGCCACCAACTCCGTCTGGGACTGCTGTTCCCCCACCCGCCGCAAGGTCTGGTCGGTCACCGTGGAGAGCTGTTCCGATGCCGCCGCGAGCTGAGAAGTGGCACCATTCACCTGCCCCAGGATCCTGCCCCAGGATAGTGCGAAAACTGTCACTCATGTCGTTGAAGGCACGTCCGCATCGGGTCAGCTCGTCATTCCCATCCGCTGGCACCCTGGCCTGCAGATCACCCTGCGCCATCCGACCGGTGGCCGTCACCAACTGGTCCAGGGCAGACGTGATCCGCCTCATCAGCAACCCTCCCACCGTCGCGGTGATGGCCAGACCCAGTAAGAAGATCAGAACCATCCCATTGCGTATCCGGCTGTGGAACACCAGGGATTCTTCGTAAACCTGACGTCCCACTTCCAGTTGCAGGTCCATCATTTCCCGCAGGGTGTCCGCGGCCTGCTGATAGGTCCGCGCAAGATCCCCCTGCAGGATCCGCTCCCCCTCCTGCCAGTTCCAGGACTCCAGCGCACTCACCAGCGGATCAATCCCCAGGCGCTGCAATTCACCACGCTGTGCATCGAAATTGCTGGCTAATCGGGCTTCACGGGGGGTAAGGAAGGTCTGCACGTACTCCGCCCAGATAAGGTCCATGCGCCGCTGGTTTTCCCGCACCCGCTCCAGGGATGAATCGATGACCTGCTGACTGGGGTCGCTCAGCGCCATGCGCAGGTTCATGCGGGAACTCATCAGCAACTCGCTGATGGTTCCCAGTTGCCCCATGGGCACAAGCCTGTCGTCATAGACGGTCTGGAGCTGGCGTTCGACCTGAGTCATACCCGTCAGTCCCATGAGTGCGATGGCGGCCATCAAGGCGAGGCTGACCAGGATCATGACGAACAGGCGCTGGCGGATGCTTAGATTGATTCCCATGGGATCCCCCCTGAATATGCCGTCAACATTCTGACAGGCACTCGACAGAATATGGACCTTTCTGTCGAATAAAGCGTTGATTCCTTCATATCGACCTGAGCGGGAATTACTTGAAAACCCAATGAATCCGCCAAGACGACCGTTACATACTTAGAAGGAATTGATAGACTTGCCCGCTCATACGATTCAGTCACGATGGAGATACGACACCATGAAGACCACCGCAAAAGCGCTGATTGCCGGACTGGCCCTGACTCTGGCCGTCGGTACCGCATGGGCCGTGGAAGCGGACGATGCCATAGAGTATCGCAAGGCCGTCTTCCAGGTCTTCAAGTGGAACATGGGCCCCATGGGCGCCATGGCCCAGGGCGACATGCCTTTTGACCGTGAAGTCCTGGCCAAACATGCCGAACAGATGGCCCGCACCGCCGATCTGCCCTGGCAGGGTTATGTGGACGGTTCCGATCTGGGTGATACCGCCTCCAAGCCGGAAGTCTGGACCAACCGCGCCCGCTTCGATGAGCTGGCCCGCAATTTCGAGGCTCAGGCCGCCCGTCTGCTGGAGGTGGTGAACAGCGATGCCGGAGAACGCGAGATCCGCATGGAGATCGGTCGCCTGGGTCAGACCTGCCGGACCTGCCACGACGATTTCCGCGTCTCCCGCCGCTGATCCGGAGGTAGGGGCTCCCTCCCCTTGCCCATGCCTGAGGTGAACCCTTCGGCAGCCTGGTGGGAGCTGGCTCGCTCCCACCAGGCATACCCTCGGCATCAGGGGATGTAGGTGATCCCCGCCCACACCAGGGCGGAACAGACCGCCAGCAGCACCACCGCCAACCACACGTTGGCAAACTTCACATCCTCGGCCCCGTACCACGTCACCCGCTTGCGCCCGGTGATCATGGGCAGGATCAGGTTATCCCGCTTCAGCAGCCAGTACAGCAGCACGGCCGTGACATGGATGCCCACCATGATCAGGATCAGATCAAAGTTGAGCTTATGCAGGCCGGTCAGCCAGTCACTGGTGGATGATGACACCATGCGGGCGAAGGGTCCCCGGTTGAAGATCTGATCATTGGCAAACAGACCGGTGAAGGACTGGAACATCAATAGGCCCAGCATGATCATCACCGCCCAGCCCCCCATGGGATTGTGACCGGGATGCCGATGGCCGTCGCCGCTGAACAGGCCCTTGAAATACTGGAACACCGTCACCGGACCGGCGAGAAAATCCGAGAAACGGGCCGACCGGGTCCCCATCACCCCCCAGAGGATCCGAAACAGCAGCAGGGCGATCAGCGCATACCCCAGCCACATGTGCCAGTGCAGGGTCATCACGTCCCGGCTGGTGTACCACAACCCGAACAGCAGGATCACCAGAGACCAGTGAAAGAGCCGGGTGGGCAGATCCCAGATCCGGATGATCTTGCCGTAATGTCTTGCATAACCCTTGTCCATGAAACCTCCCGATGGCCGTCGAAAAGGCCGACCATACCAAAAAACAGCGGCTGAAATGCTTCAATACCCCGTCATCTCCACATAGCCCCGCCCGGTCACCTCGCCTGCCTCCAGCACATCCACCGCCCCTTCCCAGTAACGCACCGAAAGATCCATCTCCTGATCCGGACGCACCGCCCGGATCTCCAGCACCCGCCCCTGCACCGGCAGATGCAGACGCCAGGCCACCGGGTAGCGATGCCCCGTCGGTCCGGTCCAGCGTTCCAGCACTTCCAGACGGGCCTGCTCGACTCCGATCAATGCGGATTCTCCCTCCGGCGTCACCCACAGCCCCTTGCTGAAGGGATCCTCGCTACCGTCTTCCCGCCGGAACCGGTAGTACATCACGTCATGCCCGTCCGCCAGCTGCAGGGAAAACCAGTCCCACCCCACCTGCCCCTCCTCCAGGGCGCTGGTGCTCCACTCCCGGTCCATCCAGGACAGGCCGGACACCCCATGTTCGCGCCCCTGGATACGAATCACCCCCTCGGTCCGCAGACGGGTGAAGGAATAGTAGTAAGAGGCATTGCCCGGTGCCGCGGACTTGCGGCTCAGACCCCGGTCCCCCTGCAGCACATGGGGCTTTTGCGGCATCAGCCGAAGCTCAAGCTCGATGTCGCCGGATGAGGCCATCAGCCGCCAGGGAAAGTCATTGCCCCCATCGGATGCCAGCACCCAGTCATCCAGCCAGACCCGGAACGGGTCCAGCCGTGCCCCGGCCAGCCCCATGGCGCCCCGGGAAAACCGCTCGAAGGCGCGATGCCCGATACCCGCCACGTCCGTGACCGCCAGATGGGCCATCCAGACCTGGTTGGTGGCCCAGGCCGAGGCGGATTCCGGGGCCGTCGGTGCCAGGCTTACCCGGAAGAAGGTGATCTGATAGCCGAACCGCCGCCCCGCCCCGTCGTCCAGGTTGCCGGTGATGTACCACCACTCGTTGCGAAACCCGGGATGGGGGCCGTGATCCTCGGGAAAGAGGAAGGTCCGGGGCTTGATGGCGCGTTCAAAGCCCTCATCCAGGTCGCCGCCCAGCAGGGTCATGGCATCCAGGGGCTGTGCCTCGGGCACACCAGGTCCGGGACTGCAGGCCGTCAGCCACACGACCGACAAGACCAGGGTCAGTACGCCAGGGAATGGTTTCCGGATCCACATGGGCTACGCCTCCCGCAGATGTTCGGCCGGACGCACCCGGGCCATGCGATAGCCGGGATATGCACCGGCCAGCAGGGATGCCGTCAGGGCCAGCAGCAGCCCCTCGACCAGTACCACCGGCGGCAGGGTCCGGGTCATGCTCCAGCCGAAGGAACGCTGATTGATCACCTCGATCAGGACATCGGACATGAGCATTCCCAGGGGGATCGCCGCCAGACCGGCGGCCAGGCCCAGCAGCAGGCTCTGCAAGGTCACCATGCCCGCCAACTGCAAGGGGGTCATGCCGGTGGCCCGTAATACCGCGTGCTCACGGGACCGCTCCAGTTGCAGGGCCATGAGGGCACTGAGGATGCCGATGAAGGCCACCCCCACGGTAAGCAGCCGCAGAACATGGGTGACGGCGAAGGTGCGGTCGAAAATGGCCATGGAGTGGGCATGAATCTCGCCGGCGGCGGTGATCAACACCGGCTCATCCAGCGTGGCGGCCAGCGCCCGGAGTTCGGACAACCCGCGCTCCAGGCTCACCCCCGGTGCCAGGTTCAGCCCCAGCGATGCCACGCCGGGATCATCCCAGTACCGGTCATAGAGCGTCCGGTGCAGGGTGACCATGCCCTGGGCCGCGCTGTAGTCCTGCACCACCCCCACCACCTGGAAGGCGCGCTCGCCCCGATCCGTGGGCAGGGTCAGGGCGTCGCCGACGCCAATGCCCTTGCGCCAGGCCAGCGGTTCCGAAATCAGGATCACCTCGTCGATGGCCAGGCGCTGCCAGATCCGGGCCGATGAGCCCCCTTCAAGATAGACATAACCATCGGGCGTCCGCGGGGAAGGGTCGATGGCCATCATTTCCAGAGGCCCCGAAGGGGTATGGAGATGGACCCGACGGGCGGTGCTCAGGTCGGTCACCGAGGGTAGCGACGCCACCCGGGCCGGCAGACTGTCGGGCAACACCGGGTTCACCCCCAGGGTGGAGCGCCCTGGGGCACTGACGTAGAGATCACTCTGCAGGGTCTGGCCCAGCCACAGGTCCACGCTGCCGCGGAAGCTGTCGACCATGATCCCCACCCCCACAGTGGCGGACACCGCAATGGCCAGGGCCGTGGCCGCCAGACCGGCGCGACTGATGCCGGCGCCGATGCCCCGAGCCGCCAGTCGTCCGGGAGCGCCGAACCCGCGTCCCAGCGGGCCGGAGAGCAGGCGAGCCATGAGCCACACCAGGGGAGGGATCAGACAGGCGTAGCCCAGGATCAGCAGGAACAGGGCAAAAAAACCCGGCAGCAGGCTCTGGCCGGGCCAGCCCACCAGGAGGAAGCCGGATAGCATGAGTACCCCGCCCGCCGGCAACAACCAGGGCAGAACCCGACGCACCCGGTGCTCCAGCCCGGAACGGCGCAAGGCCTCCCGGGGACTCACGCCCGACGCTTCCCAGGCAGGTCCCAGGGCCGCGATCAGAGTTACCCCCAGGCCCAGCAACAGCCCCTTCAGGATCACCGCCGGTCCCAGGGCCAGCTGGGTCACGGTGACCACGAAATACAGGTCTGTGACCGTCCGCGTAACCATGTGAACCAGCCCCTGGCCGATCAGGATGCCGGCCGCCAGGCCCAGCAGGCTGCCCACCAGCCCCAACAAGGCCGCCTCGACAATGATCCGTCCGGACACCCCCGCCCGGGTCATGCCCTGCATGCGCAGATTACCCAGCAGGTGACGGCGCCTGAGAACCGCAAAGGTCAGGGTGTTGTAAATCAGGAAGGCGCCCACCAGCAGGGCCAGCAGGCTCATGGCCAGCAGATTGACGTGAAAGGCCCGGCTCAGCTCGGCGGTGGCCCGGGTACGGGACTCGGCTGTTTCCACCCGGACCCCCGGCGGCAGGATCTCCCGCAGCCGGTCCACGTGCCCCTCATCGGTCAGGATCAGGTCGATGCGATCCAGGCGGCCGTGACGCCGGAGCAGGTCCTGGGCGGTGGCGATGTCCGTCAGCACGTAGCCCTCCAGCCCCGGCTCATCAATTTCCACGCGCCCCGCCAGGGTCACCGCATGGGCGGTGGCACCCACCACGAGGGAAAAGGCGTCATCCTCCGCCAGACCCAATCGCGTCGCCGTGTTCGCCGCCAGCATCACCGTGCCCGGCTCGGTGATCAGTCGGTTGATGCGCCCGTCCCGGCCGCCGGCGGCATGGTCCCGGAACGGCCGTTCGGCAAAGGGTTCCAGCCCCAGCAGGATGAAGGTCTCGCCGTGGATCCGCGCATGGCCCTCCACCACCGGGGCACTGTCCCGGAATCCCTGCAGGCGCAGCTGCGTGTAGAGCCCTTCCTCCAGTCCGCCGGGGCCGCCGACGAGCTGATGGGTGGTCCGCCCCGTGACCGTCTCCATGGACAGTCCGAAGGCGCGGGAGGCACTGCTGTTGGCAATATCCACCGCCACCACGATGGCCACCCCCAGGGCCACGCCCAGAACGGCAAAGATCAGGTTCCAGGGATGGCGGCGGTGATCCCGAATCAGTGCCCGGGTGGTCAGCCACCTCATGACGCCCCCCACGGCCGCAGGCGGCCGTCCATCAGTTCCCAGACATGGTCGGCCATGGCTGACACCTCCGGGCTGTGGGTCACCAGCACCAGCGCGCGCCCCTGTTCCCGTACCAGCCCATGCAGCAGCGCCATTACACGGGCACCGGTTTCCGCATCCAGATTGCCGGTGGGTTCGTCCGCCAGCAGCAGGGGCGGCTCATGGGCAAGGGCCCTGGCAATGGCCACCCGCTGCTGCTCACCGCCGGAGAGCCGATCAGGGAAGGCATCGCCCCGGTCCGCCAGGTCCACCGCTTGCAGCAAGGCCATGACCCGCCCCACCCTCTCCCCGGCGGGTACTCCATTGAGTTCCAGGGGCAAGGCGACGTTTTCCGCCACCGTCAAGGTGGGGATCAGATTGAAGAACTGGTAGATGAAACCCACCCGGGCGCGACGGTAAAGGGTCCGGTCACGCTCGCCCAGGGTGTCCAGACGCCGACCTTCCACCAGGATCCCGCCCTGATCCGGGGCCTCGATGCCGCAGATCAGATTCAGCAGCGTGGACTTGCCCGAGCCGGAGCGTCCCACCAGGGCCACGATCTCGCCGGCATGGATCCGGGCCGTCACCCGGTCCAGCACCATTCGCGTCTTCTCTCCCTCGCGAAAGGACTTGCTCACCGCCTCCAGCACCACCAGGGCTTCCCGGGTGGCGTGGGTCGTCGGATCCGTGATCTGCGTCTGCCGGTTGTCCATGGATATCCCGTTCACCGAATCGTCATGTGAAAACCTTAACATCAGCGGCCGAAACGGCCCCACCGGGCCGATCCTGACACCCGAGGGGAGCACACCGGCCCGTGAAGATCCTGATGATCAGTGATGTGTTCTTCCCACGCATCAACGGCGTCTCCACCTCCATCGCCACCTTCCGGCGCCAGCTGCGCCGGGAAGGCCATGATGTCACCCTGATCGCCCCGGCCTATCCCGCCGGACACGAGGGGGAATCCCATATCCTGCGCATCCCCTCCCGCTACGTGGTCCTGGATCCGGAGGACCGGATGATGAAGGCCCGGCGGATCATGGCCCATGCCGACGAACTGGCCCGGGAAGGGTTCGACCTCATCCATGTGCACACCCCCTTCGTGGCCCACCATGCGGGCCTGGCCCTGGGGCGGCGACTGGGCATCCCGGTGGTGGAGTCCTACCATACCTATTTCGAGGAATACCTGTTCCATTACCTCTCCTTCCTGCCGCGGACCTGGATGCGGTCCGTGGCACGTCACCTATCACGGCGTCAGTGCAATCAGGTGGATGCGGTCGTCGTCCCCTCCCGGGCCATGGCCGAGATCCTGACGGGCTACGGGGTGAAAACCCCCATGTCCATCATCCCCACGGGGATTCACCAGGAGGCCTTCGCTGGCGGGGACGGCGCGGCATTCCGGCAACACATGGGAATCGACCACGACACCCCCCTGCTGGTTCATGTGGGCCGGATTGCCTTCGAAAAGAACATCGACGCCCTGCTGCACATGATGGCCGACGTCCGCCGGGCCATCCCTGACGCCATGCTGGTGATCGCCGGCGACGGACCCGCCATGGGCCACATCCGCCGTCTCACCGGGCAACTGGGACTGGAAAAGGCGGTGCGCTTTGCCGGTTATCTGGACCGGCGCACCACCCTGCTGGACTGCTACCGGGCCGGCAACGGATTCGTCTTCGCCTCCCGCACCGAGACCCAGGGGCTGGTCCTGCTGGAGGCCATGGCCCTGGGCGTGCCGGTGGTTTCCACCGCCGTGATGGGCACCCGGGACATCCTGTTGACCGGCGAGGGCGCCCTGGTGGCGACGGACGACCGGGACCTGGCGCGGCAGGCGATCCGCCTGCTGTCCGACCCCGAGTTGCAACAGACCCTGTCGCACCAGGCCCGGCAATGTGCCCAGGACTGGAGTGCGCCGGAGATGGCCGCGCGCATGCTGGCGCTCTACGGCGCGGTCAGCAACGGCGCCCGGGTTGACGGACTGTCCCGAGACATTCCGTAGCGCCGGGCGGATTGCTATAATCGACCGCCCTGCACCCAGAGGCGGCCGATGCCCATGGCGCCGTCCTCGGTTCCCGCAACACGCATCGCTTGAGCGACCCTCCCCCGTGCCATCCGTTGCCGCGGATGGAGTGTGTCCTTGGCGGAGGCCGCCGATGGAGTTGGAATTCGAACAGTACCTGTCCACGGTCCGCGACCTTCTGGAGCAGGACGACCATGAAGCCCTGCGCCGGACCCTGGACATCATGCGTATCCAGGACATCGCCCATGTGCTGATGGCCCTGGAGGATGGCGCCGTGGAGCGGGTTTTCAGCGCCCTCGCCCGCGGCCGCAAGGTGGACGTCTTTTCCTACCTGGACCCCCATCACCAGCACGCCCTGCTGGACCGCATTGCCCAGGCCGATGCCCGCCATATCCTGTCGGAGATGCTGCCCGACGACCTCACCGCCCTGCTGGAGGATCTGCCCCGGGACGAGGTGCGCCGGCTGCTGCGGCTGTTGCCCTTTCGCGCCATTCGGCGTGCCCTCACCCTGCTGGACTACCCGGACAACAGCGTCGGGCGCCTGATGACGCCCGAGTTCGTCGCCGTGGCGGCGGACTGGTCCATCCAGGACAGCCTGGACTTCATCCGGGTGCAGAAGGCACGGGGCGAGATGGCCAACGTGATCTTCGTCATTGATGACGAGCGCCGGCTGCTGACCAGCATTCCCCTGGGGCGTTTCGTCATGGGCCGGGCCGACGAGCCGGTCTCCAGCCTGGGCACCGAGCCCATGATCACCATTTCCGTCAACGCGGATCGGGCCGAGGCGGTGCGGCTGATCCAGCACTATGACCTGGAAGTGCTGCCGGTCACCGACGACGACGGGGTGCTGCTGGGCATCGTCACCGTGGATGACGTGATGGACGTGGTGGAGGAAGAAACCACCGAGGACTTCCACAAGCTGGGCTCGGTGGGCGCCCTCAACCTGAGCCTGCGGGATGCCCGGCCCTCGCTGCTCTACCGCAAGCGCATCGGCTGGCTACTGGTGCTGGTGTTCCTGAACATGTTCGGCGGCATGGCCATCGCCAGCTTCGAGGACACCATCGCGGCGGTGGTAGTACTGGTATTCTTCCTGCCCCTGATCATCGCCTCCGGTGGCAACGCCGGGGCCCAGGCCTCCACCCTGATGGTCCGGGCCATGGCCACCGGAGATGTGAAATCCTCCGACTGGTTCCGGCTCTGGGGCAAGGAGCTGCTGGTGGCCACCTCCCTGGGCCTGACCATGGGTATTGCCGTCTCGGCGGTGGGCCTGTGGCGTGGCGGCCCCGAGATCGCCCTGCTGGTGGCCATGGCCATGGCCATGGTGGTGGTGGTGGGCAGCATGGTGGGGATGATACTGCCCTTCATCCTCAGCCTGGCGCGCCTGGACCCGGCCACCGCCAGCGCCCCGCTGGTGACCTCGGTGGCGGACGTGGCGGGGATCCTGATCTATTTCAGCCTGGCCGTGGCGATCCTGAACCTGCCTGCCGACGGAGTCCTGTGACATGAACGAGACTGCCACCCTGGAACGCCCCACCCTGGCCGATCTGTCCGCCCTGCTGGCGGAACAGGACTGGGAGTGCATCCAGGCCCTGCTGGCGGATCTGGCGGAGCCGGACATCGCCCACGCCCTGCCCGGACTGGCGCGGGCCGAACGGGTGCGGCTGATGCAGCTGCTGCCGCCGGAGCGGGCCTCCTCGGTCTATGCCTACCTGGATACCGGCCTGCAGACCGAACTGCTGGAGGATCTTACTGACGAGGAAAAGACCCGCCTCATCGGCGAGTTGTCCTACGACGATGCCGCCGCCATCCTGGACGAACTGCCGGATGAACATACCGACTCCCTGATGGAGATGCTGCCGGAGGCGGACCAGCAGGTGCTCAAGACCCTGCTGGCCTTCCCGGAGCACAGCGCCGGCCGCCTCATGACCCCGGAGTTCGTGGCCCTCTCCCCTGCCTGGACCGTGCGCGAGGCCCTGGATCATGTGCGTGAACAGGCCCATGTGGGGGAGACCCTCAACACCCTGTTCATCACCGATGACGCGGGTCACCTGCTGGGCTGGATCAGCCTGCAGGATCTGCTGCTCTCCCGTCCCCGAACCCGGGTGGAACAGCACTATCATCGGGATGTGATCCGCATCCGCACCCTGGAAGACCGGGAGGAGGCAGCCCGCCTGATCGGCCACTATGACCTGCAGGCCCTGCCGGTGGTGGACGCGGACAACATCCTGGCGGGCATCATCACCGTGGACGATGTCATGGACGTGGTGCAGAAGGAAGACACCGAGGACTTCCACAAGATGGGCTCGGTGGGGGTCTTGAACCTGAGCGTGAAGGATGCCACCGCCGGCATGCTCTACCGCAAGCGCATCGGCTGGCTGGTGATCCTGGTGGCAGTGAACATCGTGAGCGGGGCCGCCATCGCCTTCTTCGAGGCGGCCATCGAGAAGGTGGTCGCCCTGGTGTTTTTCCTGCCCATGGTCATCGCCTCCGGCGGCAACGCGGGGGCCCAGGCCTCCACCCTGATGGTGCGCGCCCTGGCCACCGGCGATGTCCAGGCCCGGGACTGGTTCCGGCTCTGGGGCAAGGAGCTGGTGGTGGCCCTGGGCCTGGGCATCACCCTGGGACTGGCGGTCTGGCTCATCGGCCTGTGGCTGGGGGGGACGGAGGTGGCCATCGCCATCGCCATTTCCATGGTGCTGGTGGTCATCACCGGCAGCATGTTCGGCATGGTACTGCCCTTCATCCTGAACCGTTTCAGGCTGGACCCGGCCACCGCCAGCGCCCCCCTGGTGACCTCGGTGGTGGACGTGGCCGGCATCGTGATGTACTTCGCCGTGGCCACCCTGGTGCTGCGAATGGCGGGGATGTAGCGCTCAGAAGACGTGCTCCACCACCATCTGGACCGAGCACAGGCCCCGGTACTCGTTGCTGTCCAGACGATAGGCCAGGTGCATCCGGTCACGGCCCTCCGGCCAGTCATCCGGGTCGGCGTTGAAGGCAATGCCGGTGATCGCCTCCCCCCCGTCGGGATGGCTCAGGCGCAGGCGCAGATGCCTGCCCTTGAGCCAGCGTCGCTCCAGCACCAGGAACTCACCGTCAAACAGGGGTTCCGGGAAACCCTGCCCCCAGGGCCCCCCGGCGCGCAGGGCCTCGGCGGCCTCCAGGGTCAACTCATGGGGGGCCAGCGGGCCGTCGCTGCGGACCACCCCTTCCAGAGCGGCCGGATCGACGCTCCGGCGCACGGTCTCGTCAAACACCTGCCGGAAGGTCTCGAAATGCTCCGCCGGCAGGCTCAGGCCCGCCGCCATGGCATGGCCGCCGAACTTGCTCACCAGGCCCGGATGGGCCGTGGCAATGGCATCCAGGGCGTCCCGGACATGCAATCCGGGAATGGAACGGGCCGATCCCTTGAGCACGCCATCACCGGCATCGGCGAAGGCAATCACCGGCCGGTGTATCCGGTCCTTGATGCGGGAAGCCACGATGCCGATCACCCCCTGATGCCAGGCCGGTTCATACAGGCACAGGCCGTGACCCACCGTCCCCGTCAGCCCGCCTTCCAGCAGCCGGCTCAGGCTGTCCAGGGCCTGGTCCTGCATCTGCGCCTCCACCTCGCGGCGATCCCGGTTCAGGTCGTCCAGGGCCTGCGCCAGGGACAGGGCGCGCACCGGATCATCGGTGAGCAGACATTCGATGCCGATCCCCATGTCGTCCATGCGCCCGGCCGCATTCAGCCGCGGCCCGGCGGCGAACCCCAGGTCCGTGGCCACCACCCGGGACGGATTGCGGCCCGCCACCTGCAGCAGGGCCAGGATCCCCGGCGCCGCCTGCCCGGCCCGCATGCGCCGCAGTCCCTGCTCCACCAGAATGCGGTTGTTATGATCCAGCGGCACCACATCCGCCACGGTCCCCAGGGCCACCAGGTCCAGCAGATTGCCCAGATTGGGCTCGGGGATACCCCTGCGCTGGAACCAGCCCTGCTCGCGCAGGCGGGCGCGCAGGGCCGCCATGACGTAGAAGATCACCCCGACCCCGGCCAGGGCCTTGCTGGGAAAAGGATCATCGGCCAGGTTGGGATTGACGATGGCCTCGGCCTCGGGCAGCCGCGACCCGGGCAGGTGATGATCCGTCACCAGCACCCGCATGCCCCGGTCCCGGGCCGCCGTCACCCCCTCCAGACTGGAGATACCGTTATCCACGGTCATGATCAGGTCCGGCCCCCGGCCCGCAGCCACCTCCACGATCTCCGGCGTCAGTCCGTAGCCGTACTCGAACCGGTTGGGCACCAGATAATCCACTGCCGCCGCCCCCATGGCCCGCAGGGCGCGCAGGGCCAGGGCAGTGCTGGTGGCGCCGTCGGCATCGAAATCCCCCACCACCAGGATCCGTTGCCCTTCAGCCAGGGCCTGGGCCAGCAGGGCCGTGGCCCGGTCGATCCCGCCCAGGGCACGGAACGGGGCCAGGCGGGATAGGGAGTGGTCCAGCTCCGCCGGGTCCATGACACCCCGATTGGCATAGAGCCGGGTCAAAAGGTCGGCGCCGTCGGTCACGGCCTGTGCCCGTTCCAGTCTGCGGGCGGCCTTCATGGGGCGTGCCCCCCGTCGGTGCTCCCATGGCATTCTCCGAACGGACGGGGGCGCCGCCACCAGCGCCAGCGCGCCCGGCCATCCAGCCATATCCCCCGGCCATCCTCGCCCTGGATCACCAGGTGCCGGAACCGGCCCCGGCCCAGGCCCTGGCGCAGGGGTTCGAACCAGTCCTGCTCCAGGGCAGCCAGGGCATGCATCCAGGCCTCCACATCATCCGCGACGGCCGCGGCAAAAAGATCTTCCAGCACCACCAGCACGGGACCCTGCCCCGACCCGGAGGGCCGCCATGCCGCGGCGTTATCCGGCAGGGGATGCAGGGGCGTCCCGGTCCAGCGACACAACCCTTCCAGCAGCGGGCCGCGTCCGCAGGCCGCCGCCCATTTCTCCGGCGGTGACGGGTTGGGCCAGCGGCCGCCGCCCCAGAGCCACAGGCTGTTCACCGG
Organism: Ectothiorhodospira shaposhnikovii; assembly: GCF_016584105.1. GTDB lineage: Bacteria > Pseudomonadota > Gammaproteobacteria > Ectothiorhodospirales > Ectothiorhodospiraceae > Ectothiorhodospira > Ectothiorhodospira shaposhnikovii. The sequence goes on from NZ_NRSM01000009.1 coordinate 85,346, forward strand.
GGCCTCGCCCCGGGCCTCCCGGGCCTCGTTCTCCGGCGCGCCGAACAGCAGCATCTGCAGTTCCGTCAGGTCCCGCTGCCAGGCCTGGGCGGCGGCCCCCTCCCGGGGCAGTAATCCTCCCACTCGCCGTCCCATGGCGCGGGAAAGGGGCACCGTGGCCAACCCCGGGTCCGCCTCCAGGTACAGATGCCAGCGCCCGGGAGCGGCAGCGTGCAGCGTCCAGGGGCGCACCTGGAAGTGATCGTTGATCCGGGCGACCAGGGCATCGTTCTCGTCGTCCGTCAGCGACGGGCCAACGGCCCGGGAGAGGATCAGGTCATCCATCCCCACCGTCAGGTGCACCGGATCGGCACAAAACCAGTACCCCTCGGGCATGCCGTCGGTGACGGCCAACCGGGTCAGGGCTCCCATGGGGGCATCGGCACCGGCACCGAAATGCCGGCACAGCAGGGTTTCCAGGGCATCCGCACAGGGCTCGACCGGCCTGCCCCTGGACCACAACCATTCCAGCGCGGGATAGCGCCCCAGGCCACCATAGTCGGCCTGCCACCGGGCGGCGCACGTCAGCAGACCCGGCAGGACCAGGTACAGGGCCTGATCCGCGGGGACGGGATACGATCGTTGCATGATGTGATCTCCGATGGCGCTCGGCATCACCCTCACCAGGACCTCATGTGCGGATATCTTCCGGGCGACCGGGTCTGACCATCCGGTCCGGATTGGCCAGACGGGCGATCAGTACCGCCAGCACGATGGCCGGCAGACCGACCAGGGCGGATGAGACGAAGAACCAGACCCAGCCCACCTGCTCGGCCAGCAGTCCCGTAAAGCCCGCCAGAAACTGACCCGGCAGGGTCATGATGGAGCTGAAAAGGGCGTACTGGGTGGCCGTATAGGCGCTGTTGGTGAGGCTCGACAGATAGGCAATGAACACGGAGATGGCCAGTCCGCCGCTGAGATTGTCCGCCATGATGGCAAATACCAGACCATGCAACTCCGGACCCAGGGTCGCCAGCCAGGAAAAGGTCAGATTGGTCAGGGGAGCCAGACAGGCGGTGGCAATGAGCATCCGGGTGATACCGAAACGCATCACCAGAAGCCCCCCCAGGGCGGCCCCGATCAGGGTCATGGCCAGACCGAAGGCCGCGGCCACGTTGGCGATCTCCGTCTTGGTAAAGCCCAGGTCCAGATAGAAGGGATTGGCCATCACCCCCATGAAAATATCGCTGATGCGAAACAGGGCCACGAACAGCAGCACCAGCAGGGCCATCCTGCCGTAACGATGCCAGAAATCCGCAAAGGGACAGACCACCGCGCCGATGAACCAGGCGGTGAAGCGGCGCCGCCAACCACGATGAGCGGTGCGATCCAGATAATCCACCACCCGCTGTTCCAGTTGCCGGGTGCCGCCGTCGATGACCACTTCCGGCTCGCGGATGATCAGGGTGGTGACCACGCCCACGGCCATCAGCGCGGCCATCACCCCATAGGAGAGGCTCCAATCCCCCACTGCGGCCAGGTGCAGCGCGCCCGCCCCGGCGGCCAGCAGGGCCACACGGTAACCAAAGATATAGGAGGCCGCCATGGCCCCCTGCCGGTCCCGGCTCACCGCCTCGATGCGATAGGCGTCGATGGCGATATCCTGGGTCGCCGAACCGAAGGCGGTGAGTACCGCCCAGACGGCCACCAGCCACAGATGTTCCCGGGGATCGGTCAGGGCAATACCCAAAAGCCCCAGGGCGATCACCCCCTGGGCCAGGATCATCCAGGCCCGCCGCCGGCCCAGCAACCGGGTCAGGAACGGCAGGGGCATGCGGTCCACCACCGGTGCCCAGAAGATTTTGATGCTGTGGGCCATACCCACCCAGCTCAGAAAACCGATGGCGGCCAGTTCCACCCCCAGGTCCCGCAGCCAGGCAGTGAACGTGCCTCCCACCAGCAGCAGCGGCAATCCGGCGGCAAAGCCCAGGAACAGCATGCCGATGACCCGGGGATGCCGATAGACGGCCAGGGCGGCGCGCCAGTCCCGGCGGTGTTCTGGAACGACCTCGGTACTCATGATGCGCGGCACCCCCGGCAAGGTTCGCGGGAACAGGATAAATGACGGGCACAAAAAACCCGGCCTTTGGCCGGGTTTTTCAGGATTTGGTCGGGGCGAGAGGATTTGAACCTCCGACCACCTGCACCCCATGCAGGTGCGCTACCAGGCTGCGCTACGCCCCGAGAAAGTGCAGCATTATAGGGGGTGTATTTTCATTTGTGAAGGTCTTTTTCAGTCAAAATTCCGAATATTTTTCACGAAGGCTTCTGCCGCAGGATATGCAGGATCTCCTCCAGTTCCAGCCGCATCTGCCGGATGATCTGCTGGCTCTGAGAGGTATCCTCACGGGCCTCCTGCCCCGACAGTTTCTGCCTTGCGCCACCGATGGTATAGCCCTGCTCATAGAGCAGGCTGCGGATCTGGCGGATCAGGATGACATCCTGTCGCTGGTAATAGCGGCGGTTGCCTCGCCGCTTGACGGGCTTCAGGGAGGGAAATTCCTGTTCCCAGTAGCGCAGCACATGGGGTTTGACCCCGCACAGCTCGCTGACCTCCCCGATGGTGAAATAACGCTTCCCGGGGATGGCCGGAAGTTCGCTATTGTTGCCCGCTTCCAGCATAGGACTCGACCCTCGCCTTCAGTTTCTGACCGGGACGGAACGTCACCACGCGACGGGCGGAAATGGGAATTTCCTCACCGGTCTTGGGATTGCGACCGGGTCGCTGGTTCTTGTCCCTGAGGGTGAAGTTGCCAAACCCGGACAACTTCACCTGCTCTCCCGATTCCAGTGCGGTACGAACTTCCTCGAAGAAGAGCTCCACGAGCTCCTTGGCCTCACGCTTGTTAAGCCCGAGTTCTTCATGTAGCCGCTCCGCCATCTCCGCCTTTGTCAATGCCATCGATCAAGCTCTGAGGGTCGCCCCAACCTCTTCTTGTAATTTGGTCACGATGCCGTGGATCATCTCGTCCACTTTTTCGTCGGTAAGAGTGCTGGATAAATCCTGTAAAATCAAGCCTAAAGCGAGACTTTTTCTACCTTCCGGCACCCCCTGCCCCGTATACACGTCAAACAGGTTCACCCCCTTGAGGGACTCATGACCGGCACCCTCGATCACCTCCACCACCCGGGCAGCCGGCAGGGCGGCATCCACCAGCAGGGCAAGATCGCGACGAATGGCCGGGAACCGGCTCTGTTCCTGGAACCGGGGCAGACGCCCCCGGCAGACCTTGTCCAGGGACAATTCGAACAGGAACACCGGCATCTCCAGGTCCAGCTCCGCTTCCAGCGCCGGGTTCAGGGCGCCCAGCCAGCCCAGGGACTCTCCGTCCAGCACAAGCTCCGCGCTCTGGCCGGGATGCAGCGCCGGATGACGGCCAACCTGCCAGTTCACCCGCCGGTCCAGTCCCGCCAGGGCCAGCAGGGACTCCACGTCCCCCTTGAGATCGAAGAAGTCCACCGGGCGTTCGGCCTGCCCCCATTGGGCCGGCAGCAGGGCACCGCAGATCAGGCCGGAGATGACCTTTTCCTGTTTCAGTACATCGCCTTCGGGCACGAACCTCAGCCCCGTCTCGAACAGGCGCACCCGCGTCTGCTGGCGGTTGAGATTGTGTCGAGCTGCTTTCACCAACCCCGGCCAGAGGGTGGTACGCATCACCGCCAACTCCGACGAGAGGGGGTTGGCCAGCCTGAGCGGTCGGGTATCCGGAGAGAACCGGGCTTCCAGGGCCTCGTCCACGAAACTGAAGGTGATGGCCTCCAGATACCCCAGGTCACACAGACGGGAACGCAGACGCCGGGGGTCCACCCGCGTCTCATCGAGCCAGGTGATGCCGGGACGTACCAGGGGTAACTCGGAAGGCAGGTCGTCGTAACCGTGAACCCGGGCAATCTCCTCCACCAGATCTTCCTCGATGGCCAGATCGAAGCGGAACGCGGGGACTGTCACCTGCCAGGCCTCCCCTGCCCCGGTCACTTCACAGCCCAGGGCGACGAGGATCTCCCGCATCCGCTCGACCGGCAACGTCAGACCCAGCAGACGACCCACCCGGGCAGGCCGCAGGGTGATGGGCGCACGCATCGGCACCTGGTCGGCCGCCTCGGCCATGGTAGCCGGACCCGGGGTGCCGCCGGCGATCTCGCACAGCAATTGTGTGGCCCGCTCCAGGGCGCGCAGGGGCAGCGTCGGGTCCACGCCCCGCTCGAAACGATGGGAGGATTCGGTGTGCAAACCGTGATGACGGGCGCGTCCGGCCACCGCCGTGGGCACGAAGTGGGCCGATTCCAGGAATACATCCCGGGTGTCATCGGTCACGCCGCTGGCCTCGCCGCCCATGATGCCTGCCAGGGCCAGCAGCTTGCCCTCATCGGCGATCACCAGATCATCGCCATCGAGGGTGAGCTGCTGGCCATCCAGCAATACCAGGGTTTCCCCGGCCCTGGCCCGACGCACCACGATGGCCCGGTCGAGCACGGCAAGATCGAAGGCATGCATGGGCTGCCCCAGCTCCAGCATGACGTAGTTGGTCACGTCCACCAGCGGACCCAGACTGCGGACTCCGGCCCGGCGCAGACGTTCCTGCATCCACAGCGGCGTGGGCGCGGCGGGATTCACACCCCGGATCACCCGGCCGGCATAGCGCGGACAGTCCGCGGCCGCCTCCAGGCGCACCGGGAACACATCCTCGCAGGCCGCCGGCACTGCCGGCACCTCAAGGACCTTCAGGGGCCGACCGGTCAGGGTCGCCACTTCCCGGGCCACCCCGGCCATGCTCAGGCAATCGGCCCGGTTCGGCGTCAGGTCCACTTCCAGAACCAGGTCATCCAGCCCCAGCAGTGCACGGATGTCCGTGCCCGCCGCCGGTTCGTCCGGCAGGGACATGAGACCTTCATGGGCCTCGGACAGACCCAACTCGCGGGCGGAACAGAGCATGCCGAAGGACGGCACTCCCCGCAGCTTGGCCTTCTTGATCTTGAAATCACCGGGCAGGACCGCGCCGACCCGGGCAAAGGGGGCGCGCATGCCCACGTGCACGTTGGGGGCGCCGCAGACCACCTGCACCGGCTCGCCGCTGCCGTCATCCACCTGACAGACCCGCAGCTTGTCTGCGTCCGGATGAGGTTCCACGGCGATCACATGGGCCACCACCACGCCGGTAAAATCCGGCGCCACCGTCGTGACGGCGTCCAGTTCCAGGCCGGCCATGGTCAGGCGATGTCCCAGGGCGTCCACCGCCAGGCCGTGATCCACCCACTGACCCAGCCATTGATTACTGATTTTCATGGATACTCAACCTTGATTCGGAATGGGTTAGACGAACTGGCGCAGGAAACGGATGTCATTGTCGAAGAACAGCCGCAGGTCGTTGACCCCATAGCGCAGCATGGCCATGCGCTCCACCCCCAGCCCGAAGGCAAAGCCGGAATAACGTTCGCTGTCGATGCCCACATGCCCCAGCACATTGGGATGCACCATGCCGCAGCCCATCACCTCCAGCCAGCCGGTCTGCTTGCAGACCCGGCAGCCGTGGCCACCGCACTGCACGCACTGGATGTCCACCTCGGCGGAGGGCTCGGTGAAGGGGAAATAGGAAGGCCGAAACCGGGTCTTCAGATCATTCTGCTCGAAGAAGGCCCGCAAAAAGGCGTCCAGCACGCCACGCAGATGAGCAAAGGTCACCTGCTCATCCACCACCAGCCCCTCCACCTGATGGAACATGGGGCTATGGGTGAGATCCGAATCGCAGCGATAGACGCGACCGGGGGCGATGATGCGCAGCGGCGGCGCCTGGTTTTCCATCACCCGCACCTGCACCGGCGAGGTATGGGTGCGCAGCAGGGTGGTGGCATCGAAATAGAAGGTGTCATGCATCGCCCGGGCCGGGTGATGGGACGGAATGTTGAGGGCCTCGAAATTGTGGTAGTCGTCCTCCACCTCGGGACCTTCCGCCACCGCAAAGCCCAGCTGCTCCAGCAGGGCCTGGATGCGCTCGATGGTCAGGGTGACGGGATGCAGGCCGCCGGGCTCCTGACGCCGCCCTGGAAGGGTCACATCCAGGGTCTCCGCCGCCAGACGGGCTTCCCGGGCCGCCAGTTCCAGGGCCTCGCGGCGCGCCTCCAGGGCCTCGGCCACCACCTGCTTGGCCTGGTTGATGGCCTGACCGGCCTCCCGGCGCTGCTCCGGCGGCAATGCCCCGAGAGATTTCAACTGTTCGGTGATGACGCCCTTCTTGCCCAGGTACTGCACCCGCAGCTCATCCAGATGGCGCAGGTCGGCGGATGCACGGATCGCCGTGAGCGCCGCGTCGGTGAGATTGGAAAGGGATTCCACGTGAGCTTCCGTCGTTGCGTTGAAAACAAAAAGGGGAAAGGCCAGGCCTTTCCCCTCTTGACGTTCCCGCCCCGCCGAACGGGGCAGGCCTGCGTCCGCAGTGCTTACGCCAGGGCAGCCTTGGCCTGCTCGGCGATACGGCCAAAGGCAGGCAGGTCATGCACCGCCAGGTCGGCCAGCACCTTGCGATCGATCTCGACGCCGGCCTTGTTCAGACCGTCGATCAGACGGCTGTAGGACAGGCCGAATTCGCGGGCCGCGGCGTTGATGCGCACGATCCACAGGGCGCGGAACTGACGCTTGCGCTGACGGCGGTCGCGATAGGCGTACTGACCGGCCTTGGTGACGGCCTGCACGGCAACGCGATAGACGTTCTTGCGGGCACCATAGTAACCCTTCGCCTTGTCCAGCACCTTTTTGTGCTTGGCGTGGGCGGTTACACCTCTTTTAACTCGGGGCATGCTCTAAACTCCTGGGTGACTCGGCTCAGCCGTTGGGCAACATCTGACGCACGGCGGCCACATCCGAGGCATGGATGTGGGCGGCGGAGCGCAGGTGACGCTTACGCTTGGTGCTCTTCTTCGTCAGGATATGACGACGATGGGACTGGGCACGCTTGAAGGCGCCCGAGCCGGTCTTGGTGAAGCGCTTGGCGGCGCCCCGATTGGTCTTCATCTTCGGCATCTTTGAACTCCGGATGATGTCGCCTCACTGACGACATGTTGGTCGAAACGCACAGGTGTACCGGGACCCGTGCATCCGTTTTCTTGTGGCTGCCTGTTACTGCCGACTGCTCACTTCTTCTTGGGACTGATCACCATGATCATCTGGCGACCTTCCATTTTGGGGCGCTGCTCCACCGTGGCCAGTTCGCCCAGATCGGCTTCGATCCGGTCGAGCAACCTTGCACCCAGCTCCTGGTGCGCCATCTCACGGCCGCGGAAACGGATGGTGACTTTACATTTGTCACCATGTTCCAGAAAGCGGTTGAGATTGCGAAGCTTGACCTGGTAGTCGCCTTCGTCCGTTCCCGGACGGAACTTGACTTCCTTGATCTGAACCTGTTTCTGATTTTTCTTGGCAGCCTGTGTTTTCTTGCTGTGCTCGAACTTGAACTTGCCGTAATCCATCACCCGACAGACCGGTGGATCGGCCGTAGGCACGATCTCCACCAGATCCAGTTCGGCCTCTTCGGCAATTCGCATCGCCTCGCGCGTCAGCATGACCCCCATGTTCTCGCCGTCTTCACCAATCAGGCGCACTTGGGGCACATTGATCTGCTCGTTTAATCGGTTCTCTTTACCAGCGCTGATATGTCAATCCTCCAAAACAGAATGGCCGCGGCTCGCGGTTTCGAGGGAGAGACGCTGAATCAGGGTGTCGATCTCCATCGACCCCAGGTCCCGCCCATCGCGCGTGCGCACGGCGACTGTACCCGTATCCTTTTCCCGGTCCCCCAGGACCAGCAGATACGGCACTCGTTGAAGCGTATGCTCGCGGATTTTAAAGCCGATCTTCTCGTTTCTCAAGTCCACTTCGGCGCGGAAGCCCTGTTCACGCAGCAAATCGGCCACCTGACGGGCATAATCGTCCTGCCGATCGGTGATGGTGAGCACCTGCGCCTGCACCGGGGCCAGCCACAGGGGAAAGTGACCGGCATAGTGTTCGATAAGCACGCCGAAGAAGCGTTCCACGGAACCCAGCAGGGCGCGGTGGATCATGATGGGGCGCTTGCGGGTGTTGTCGTCCGCCACGTATTCCATGTCGAAGCGTTCCGGCAGGTTGAAGTCCAACTGCACGGTGGAACACTGCCACTGACGGCCGATGGCATCGCGGATCTTGATGTCGATCTTGGGGCCATAGAAGGCGCCGCCGCCCTCGTCCACGTCATAGGCCAGCCCCTTCTTCTCCAGGGCCGCCCGCAGTGCGGCGGTGGCGTGCTCCCAGATGTGATCCGAGCCCACGGCCTTGTCCGGACGGGTGGACAGATTGATGTCGAAGTTTTCGAACCCGAAGGCCTGCAACACCGCCAGGGTGAGATCCAGGATGCGCAGAATCTCCGCCTCGATCTGGTCCTCCCGACAGAAGATGTGGGCATCGTCCTGGGTGAATCCACGCACCCGCATCAGGCCGTGCAGGGCGCCGGACATCTCGCGGCGATACACGGTACCCATCTCCGCCCAGCGCAGGGGCAGATCCCGATAGGAACGCAGCCGGTCCTTGTACACCAGCACATGGAAGGGGCAGTTCATGGGCTTGAGCTGGAAGGCCTGATGCTCGTCCTCCATGGGCTCGTACATGGACTCGGCATAGAAGTCAGCGTGCCCGGAGGTCTTCCACAGCTCCAGATTGGCAATGTGGGGGGTGTAAAGGAACTCGTACCCTGCCCGCTCATGCATCTCGAACCAGAACTGCTCGATGGCGCGACGGATGCGGGCGCCGTTGGGGTGCCAGAACACCAGACCGCCGCCGGCATCCTCCTGGATGGAAAACAGGTTCAGTTCCTGACCGATGCGACGATGATCGCGGCGCTCCGCTTCCGCCAGGCGGTGGAGATAATCCTCCAGCTGCTGCTTGTTGGGCCAGGCGGTGCCGTAGATGCGCTGGAGCATCTCGTTTTTGGAGTCCCCGCGCCAGTAGGCGCCGGCCACCTTGGTGAGCTTGAAGGCCTTGAGCTTGCCGGTGCTGGGCACGTGCGGCCCACGGCACAGATCGGTGAAGTCGCCCTGGCTGTACAGGGAGATGTCCTCGTTGGTGGGGATGTCGGCGATGATCCGGGCCTTGTATTCCTCCCCCTGTTCGCGGAAGAATGCCACCGCCTCGTCACGGGGCATGACCCGGCGCTCTACCTTCAGGTCGGCCTTGGCCAGTTCCTTCATCTTCGCCTCGATCTTTTCCAGGTCTTCCGGATGGAAGGGGCGCTCGTAGGCGAAGTCATAGTAGAACCCGTCCTCGATCACGGGACCGATGGTCACCTGGGCGCCGGGGTAGAGGCTCTTCACCGCCTGGGCCATGAGGTGGGCGGTGGAATGGCGGATCATGTCCAGCCCTTCCGGATCCCGGTCGGTGATGATGGCCAGACGGGCATCGTCCTCGATCAGGTGGGACGCATCCACCAGGCGTTCGTCGATCCTGCCGGCCAGGGTGGCCTTGGCCAGACCGGGACCGATATCGGCGGCCACCTGGGCCACGGTGACGGGCGCATCAAAGCTGCGCCGGCTGTTGTCGGGAAGGGTGATGACGGGCATGTGGAATATCTCCTGCGCCGGCCTGTACGAGGGGTCGTGCGCTGTTCGTGATGAAGGGAAAACCCCGTGGGAAAGGGCTACGGACTGCTCATCCCGGGGTAAGGATGACCGGAGGCCCCGCGCTGCCAGCATGTGAACCCGACAACGACGCTCAGGCTAGCGAAATTGATGAAAAATCACAAGTCACCCGCAATGAACCGGAGATGAACGAGACCCTCTTCAATCTGACCCACTGGCTGGCCTCATCCCAGGAAACCCTGGTTGCATGGGCGGCACTGCATCCGGTCGCGACGGCCATCGGTTACGTGATCACCGTGACCTTCGGCAAGGTCACCCCCTTTCCCGGGGGATTCCTGCTCATGCTGACGGGAGGATTTCTGTTCGGAGGTCCGCTGGGGGCCGTGCTCAGTGCCACCGGCTCGGCCTTGAGCGCCGTCATGGTGGGAGCGGTGGGGCGCCAGCTGTTCCAGGCCCCCATCCAGCGTCGCTGGGGGCACCGGCTGCGGAGGATGGAGGCGAAAGTGAACGCAAACGCCTTCAACGTGATCCTGGCGGCGCGGCTGTTCCCCCTGGTGCCGGCCTGGCTGATCAACGTCCTGCCGGTGGTGTTTCCGATCCCCTTGCGCCATGTGCTGGTGGCCACTTTTCTGGGGCTGCTGCCCATCTCCTTCGTGGTGGCGGGCCTGGGTGCGGAGCTGTCCACCCTGGCCCATGCCGAAACCCTGGCCATGAGCGACATCCTGTCCCCGGGCCTGCTGCTGCCCCTGGGCATCCTGGCCCTGCTGGTGCTGACACCCACCCTGCTCTCCCTGCGCGCATCGGGGGGCAAAAATCGCTGACCCGCGGTTCCCGGAACAGACATGACCTGCCTCCCGGACTTCAACCACGGCCGCGCACTGCTAAGATCCTTGAAACGCACCCTCCTGCCCACAGCTCGGAAGAAATGTCCGATGACACTGACCTCCGCATTTCCTTTCAGGGCCATCACCCTGCCCACCCTGGCGCTGCTGCTGGCAGCCTGCGGGGGTGGAGGCGGTGACGGCTCCGTCGTGGAGCTCCGGGGTACCCTGTCGATCCCCCCCTATCATACGGTCGACACCTCCCTGAACGATCCCAGGGCCCCATTCCTCAGTAATCGGGATTTTGCGGATGCCCAGCGCCTGGGCAACCCTGTCGTGGTGGGGGGCTTCGTCACCGCCGAACCGACCGGTCGCCTGGACGACCGGTTTCGCAGTGAGCCCGACCCCTTTGACACCTATCGGGTCAGACTGACCGCCGGTCAACGGGCGACCCTCTACATTGCCGACTTCCAGGCCGGCCGCAACGAGGTCGACCTGGTGTTGTGGCGGGCAGACGGCTGGAGCGGACAGGCACTCCCCGAGCTTGCGGACGCCTCCATCGGCGCCGTGCCGGTACAACAGGTACGGGCACCGGACAATGGCGAATTCTTCCTTGATGTTCAGGCCGCACTGGGTACCTCAAAATACGTGCTGACCATCGGCTCAAGCATCCAGTCCCTGCAGGAAATGGGATATCCCGAACCCATCCGCCCCCATCGACCGATGGTCGCCAACCAGGTGCTGCTGCAGTTGCATCAGGAATCCACGGACATCGGCACCAACCGGCACGACATCTCGTCATCCACCCTGTTCGCTCGGCAACTTGTGGACACCCCCGGCCTCAGCATCCTGGGCGGGGATGCCGAGCGTGGATTTCTGCTATCCCTTGACAGCGGACGCACCGCCGGCGATGTCCTCAACCCCCTGTCCCTGGGCAATGACCGCCGCACTCCCGGAGCCGACCATGAACGGCACCTGCGCAATCCCGCCATGGATCTGGCCGTGGGGCTTACCCGGCATCCGGCTGTCAGACAGGCCACGCCCAACTATGTCTACCAGCTACAAAACCTGCCTGACGACCGTCTCTATCCCCTGCAATGGCACTATCCGATGGTTTCCCTGCCATCGGCCTGGGGCATCACCACCGGATCACCCAATGTGGTGGTTGCCGTCCTGGACAGCGGAGTGTTCCTGAGTCACCCGGATCTGTCCGACCAGCTCACCACCAACGGCATGCAGGGGGATGGCTGGAACTTCGTCGCCTGGCCCAGCGGCACCACAGGACCGAACCCCATGGATCCGGGTGACGGCCCCCTCCCCGGCAGCAGTTCCTGGCATGGCACGCTGGTGGCCGGCATTGTCGGCGCGGCGACCAACAACAGCATTGGTATCGCAGGCGCCGGGCGGGATATTGCCGTCATGCCGGTTCGCGTCTGCGGACAGGGTGGCGCATGCACCCTCTACGATGTCGTGCAGGGAGTCCGGTATGCCGCCGGACTGCCCAACGACTCCGGCACACTGCCTTCAAGACCCGCGGATGTCATCAACCTGAGTCTGGGTGGACCCGCGGCGTCCGACATGACGGCCGCGCTCTACCGGCAGATCTGTGATGCCGGCATTCTGGTGGTTGCAGCGGCCGGCAACACCAGTTCCAGCGAACCGGTCTATCCCGCCAGCTATCCCTGCGTGATCTCCGTCGCCGCCCTGGACGCCCGTGCCCGACGCGCGCCCTACTCCAGCTTCGGACCTCACATCGATCTGGCGGCGCCCGGGGGGGACATGCGCGTGGATACGACGGCGGATGGTTATCCGGACGGCATCCTCAGCACCCATGTGAACGACATTGCCGGCATCCCGCAGGCCAGCTATGAATTCCGTCAGGGGACATCCATGGCCGCTCCCCACGTCTCGGGAATCCTCGGGCTGATGCGCAGCCTCAACCCCACGATCACAGCCGATGTATTTCAGCAGTGGCTGGCACAAGGCCTGCTTACCGACCGGGTCGGCGAGATGGGCAATGCCATCCGCACGAATCAGCATGGATACGGCCTCATCAACGCCCTGAAGGCGGTACAGCAGGCCGGTCAGGACCCCACACCGTTGATCCTGGTTTCTCCCGGCCAACTCCAGTTCGGCGCCTTCACCGGCCCCAGGGAAGTCGATGTCAGCGCCATCGGCGGGCAGGTACGCATCACCGGCGCCGACGGCAATCGAAGCTGGATCCAGGTCACCCCCACCCAGGTGGATGACCATGGCCTGGGTACTTACCGGGTCAGCGTGGATACGGCCGATCTCATGCCCGGTGCCTATTCGGGAGAAGTCATATTCCGGAGTGAGGATGCACCCTCCGCCGCCATCGGTATAGGCCTCCTGATCGAGGCACCTGACCAGGCTCAGCCGGAAGATGCGGGCCCCCATTACATCCTGCTGCTCGATCCTGACACCTTTGAAACCCGGGCACAGGCTGAAGTCCGGGCCGCGGATGGGCAGTATCGTTTTTCGCTACGGGCGGAACCGGGGCAGTATTACGTGCTGGCGGGCTCGGATCTGGACAATGACGGTCGGATTTGCACGACCGGCGAAGCCTGCGGCGCCTACGTCAACCTGGATCAACTGACCCTGATCGAGCTGAAACCAGGGGAAATACAACACATCGGGTTTGTCACCGGCTTCCGTTCCGGTGTTGAGAATCAGGGACTTGAGGCAGTCACGCAGAAGCTGCCTCAACGTTCCCGGCGGTGAAGTACGCCTTACTTAATCGATCAGGTCCATCCGCAGCTTGCCCCGCGCCTCCCATTCCTGGAGGCGCCGGACGGCTTGCTCCACCGTCATCCCCTCGCGAGCTGCCAGGATCTGCGCCAGGGCCGTACGCACCCCTTCCCCCAGGGTCCGGGCATTGCCGCAGACATAGATCACCGCGTCACGGTCCAGCACCCAGTCCATCAACTCGTCGGCGACGCCATGCAGCCGGTCCTGCACATACCCGCCCCCCTCCGGATCCCGGGAAAACACCGCATCCAGCCGGTTCAGATACCCGGCCCGATGCCAGACCTCCAGCCGCTCGCCATGGAAGAAATCCCCGGCACGCTTGCGATTGCCGAAGATCAACCAGGTTGGCCGGTGGGATTTCCGGCAGGCCTGCTCGGCAATGAAGCCGATGAAGGGGGCAATCCCGCAACCGGCGGCCAGCATGATCATCGGTCTCTCCGGGTCCTCGGGGGGATTGAAGTCCGGATGGACGCGCAATTGCCCCTCCAGCATGTCGCCCTCCTTGAGTTGCCGGCACAGCAGGCCCGAAGCCTTGCCCAGCCGCGGCGTCCCGTCCGCTTCCCGATGGCTTGCCAGGGATACGGTCAGCAGGAGCGAGCGCGGGTCATCGTCCGGCGTGCTGCCGATGGAATAGGGGCGCGCCGGCTCACCGGCACCGGGCCGCACCAGCAGCAGATCCCCGGGCCGGAATGCCAGCGGCGTATCGCTTTCAAATCGAAGGGCCCAGACCTCATGGGTATCCGGATCCGCGGAATCATTGAGCTGATGCCGCTCCCGCAGGGTCAGCCGGACGGGTTGATCCCCTCGGGGCGCGGCCACATCCCCAAGACCGATACCCAGCAGGGCGGCCACCCGGTCCAGCCAGCAGCGCCAGTCCGCCGCCGGATCCCCATCCACCTTTACCATGGGCAGGACTTCCTCACCCCCGGCTGCCAGCAGGGCAGTACGCAGCTGCTCGCCGCCACGGCAGAAGTGGGTATAGCCTCGATCCCCCAGAGCCAGGATGGAGAACCGGCAACCAGCCAGATCCGCCCCCTCCAGGGCCTTGAGAAACGAACGCGCCTGTTCCGGCACCTGCCCTTCCCCCGCCGTGGACGCAATCAGGAATACCTGGCGAAATCCCTTGAGTTCCGCCGGGGACAATCCCGCCACCGAGGCGTGCATCACCCGGGCACCCCCGGCCTGCAGGGCCTGGCGGGTCAGGTCGGCCAGCCTGGCCGCCGTCCCGGTCTGACTGGCATGGGCCACCAGGATATCCGCGTCCTCATCGCCGGTGCGCCGGCGGCCCTGGCGGATACGACGGGCCCAGGACCAAAGCCCTGTCCCCATCAATCCCATCAGGATCACGGACGCCAGCAGATTGATCAGGCCGGACCAGGCACCGGCCCAGGTGCCTTCATGGAGCGCCTTCACCAGTCCCGGGAAGCGGTCCTGCCGGATCACGCCATGCCGGCTCATCACGTGAACCGCCTCGCCGGCCGGATCCACACCCCAGACTGCGGCGGCCGCGTTCTTGACCCGGGTCACCTTCCGAACCCCGGAAAGATCGCCAGTGACCATGGCCTGCTCGATGGCCGATGCCATCCCCATGGGCCGATCATCCGGGTGCAGCGGGGGTAGCCGCGGCGTGCCAATGTGCAGGGACATGAGAATACCGGTCACGGCGATCATCAGCACCAGCGGCAGGGCTATCCAACCACCCAGGGTATGCCAACCCATGAGGGTCCGGCGCAACCGGGGCCAGGCCAGAAAGGGACCGACAATGATCACCAGCACCATCAGATAGGTGGCGATCTCCACCACGATGGCGGCGTTCAGCAACAGATCCTTGTGCAGGTGTTTAACGGTATTGAAGAACCCTCCTTTTTCACCGCGCCGCTCCAGTAATCCGCCGGTTTCCATGTCAAAGGTCATGAATTGGGAACGGCCCTGCTCGCGGAACTCCAGCAGCACTACACCGCCCTCTTCCACCACCACGGACCGAGCCCGCTGCCCGGGATCGATCTGGTTGAGCAAACGCACCAGAGCGGCGGCATCCGCCGGCGCCCCGGCGGCCGGTCCCGACCGGAGATCATCCAGGATGGGATCGAAGGACAGGATCGCTCCGGTGATGATGATGAGGGCGAACAGGGGCAGCAGGATCAGGGTGAGCCAGCGATGGAACCAGCTCAGCGTCCGCTTGAGATGAGGGGCCATGGGTTGGGTTGCACTCCAAAAGGTTGATGGTGAAGAGCTTCAACACCATACACGCACAGCAAGACAATGCGTTGACCCAGGCAAACAACCATCCGCACGCCCCTACGGCAACGCCCGAAAATGCTGGATACGAGGCAAGCGGCCGCCGATCAGAAAAGTATCCAGGACATAAAAGCCGTCATCGGGTGCGATTTCAATCCGTACCGATTCGTCAAAATGACCATCCCGCCCGCCTGGTGCACCCAGCCTCACACCCAGGGAACCATCCCCATTGAAGACCTGAACATGATGGCCCTCGGTAACGAGGATCCGCCCCCTGGAATCCACCACCAGCCCCTTGGGAATCGACAGCCCGCCCAGATACCCCCCTTCGCGCCGGATGAGCCGCAGGAAACCGCCATCGGCATCAAACACCTGGATCAGACCATTGTTCTTGTCCGGCATGAAGATGCGCCCGTCGGCCACGGCAAAGGCATCTTCGGGATACTGGGGGAAACCCTTGATCTCGCTGGAATACCTTTCCCGCTCCCGTCCCGCCTGATGCAGAAAATGCCCCTGGGCATCAAAACGCAGGACACCCGATTTCATGGGGTCGGTGATCAGCAGGGTGCCATCCGGCGCCACCCGGATCTTGCGCGGACTGCGCAACACCCCCGGCTCTTCACGCTGCTCATAGGTGCCGATGGTGCCCCAGCCCCGCAGGAAACCACCCTGCGGATCGAAGACCTTGACCACCGGCCCGGGTTCACCGGTATCCAGCACATAAAATGTCCCGTCCGGCCCCACGGCCAGAGACTCCGGCACATTCAGGGCTTCCGGTGCGGTCCCCCACTGCCCGAAATGCGTGGCCAGCTCACCGTCCTGGTTCAGACGCAGAATCCTGACCACACCGATGGTGCCGTCTTCCGTCTTTTCTTCCCAGCGCGCCAGCACCCAGAGGCTACCATCGGGACCCACCGCAATATCCCTGGCCCCTTCCTGCTCCCAGGTAGCCAGGTGCAGTCGCTCCGACAGCATGGGTTCGGGCGCCTTGTCTGAAGGCACCAGGACTTGCAATCGAAGCCGGGACTTGTGGCCAGCGTCCCGCATGTCGTCCAGGACATACAGGCGCCCGGCCTCATCCACCTGCAGATCGCGCAGGAACATGAACTCGCCGGTATCGCTCCCCCGTCGGCCAATGACACCAAGCAGGTCCCCCTGCGGAGAGAACCTGAGAATCCGGCCATGGGCGGTATCCGCGAGGAAAACGACACCGTTGCCATCCACGGCAATGGGGCCACCCCGCCAGGCCATCTCGTCAGGCGGAGAAGCCAGAATGTTCAGTAGTTTGCCCTCGGCGGACAGACGCTTCACACGATGGGTATCCCCCACATGGATGATACCGTCGGCGGAGATGCGCAGATCACGGATGCGGCCGTACTGGTGCTCCTCACGGCCATTGGGGCCACTGAAAAAGGCCAGGAAACGGCCGTCCGGCGAGAACTTCTTGACACCCTTGAGACCCGCAAAGTCCGACGCGGCCTCCACCACGTGAATATTGCCCTGACGGTCCAGATCCAGATCAAAGGCACCCCCCACCTGATTGATCTCGCCCGTCAGGGTGATCGGCTCGGCTGGCCGCTCAGTACCGGGAAACAGTCTCAGCAAGGGTGATTCACTGCCCGTGGCCATGCGGGAGATGATCAGTTCCCCTTCGGGGGTAAACACCCCGTTGTGAACATAACCCAGCGGTCGGCCTTCATGGATCAACGACACCGGACCCGTTTCCGGTTGCAGGGTCTGCGTATCCAGTCTGGCCATCGCCGCCCGACCATCATTGACCTGCTTGAACAGCACATGCCAGCGCCCCTGGTGATCCCGCAGCAACCGGGATGCCTCGATCGGTGCCTCCTGGTTCGGCAGATTGAGGTCGACGGTGCGGACCACGGCATACCAGGCCCCCGAGGTCGTGGGGCTCGCCGGTTGCGGCGGGATATCCTCACCCCTGATGCCATCGGCCGCCACCAGTGGCGGAGTCATGAGTTCCAGCAGTGCCGCCAGGGCCGCAAGATGTTCGGCCGACAGTTTCCCATCATCAATCCAGCCTTCGAGCCGGCGCCTGTCCGCCGCCAGCAGATCCAGCCCCTGCCCACGCAATTCCATCGCCAGCGCGCGATAGCGATCCGGCAACAGGCCATAGGCGGCCATTGCACGTACCGTGAGACGATCCTGCTGTTCCAGTGCCAGCAACTCGTTCGGCCATGACGCCGACTCCGCCCCGGACAGGCCCGGAAGACACAGCAGCAACATCAGCATGAACCCGCGCACTACACTCATGGCATGGACTCCCGTCGCAAAAAAAGACCGCCCGTGACCGGGCGGCAAAGGTGATTGACATCCCGTCAAGCATTCTCCTGGTGTGATCATTTCTGGATCTGCGGCCCATGCCCGACAGCCGGAGTGGCAGTCCCTGAACCGCCATGCTGGAGGGCCCGGGACATGACCAGCAGACGCGAAGGGTCCCGCAGCATCGCCATGCTCACCACCACATCGGGCTGAATGCCCGTGGCCGTACAGCTCCTGTTTCCGGGCAGCAGGATCATCCTGTTGGTCAAGCGCAGCACCGAACCATCCGACAGGCTGACATCCGTCTGACTGCTGCACTTGCCGAAGGTCGGTCGCCCCACGACCTTGGCCCGTCCATGGTGCTGCAGCGCCCCTGCAAACACTTCTGCCGCACTGGCCGTATCCGGCCCCACCCAGAGCACCACGGGGATCTCCACCTTTGTTCCGGGGGGCGCATGAAAAACGGTGGAATGACCGTCAGCCCCTTGCACACTGCCCAGCACGGCACCCTCGGGCAGGAACAGGGCGGCCATGTCCAGCGCCTCGAACAGATCCCCACCCCCTGAATCCCGCAGATCCAGGATCAGGGGCATGTCTCCGTCAGTGCCTGAACCGGATGATGCGAGCACGAAATCCAGTGTTGCCAGCAACGCCGGCCGCGTCAGGCCGCCGATGAAATCCCGTACCTTGAGAATCCTCTGCCCGGACGGGCCCACCAGCTCCACGTCCAGGGGACGAAACCGCTGCCGGGTAATCATCTGTTTCACGGGCCCGGTGTTCAGCCCCCCGGGTAACAGGGTCAAGGTCACGGGGCTTCCCTCCGGCCCCTGCAGCACGCGCAGGAGTTCCCGGGGAGAAAGCCCGGCCACGGGAGCATCATCCACCTGCAGCAGCTGCATGCCTTCCGTAATGCCGGCCAGGGCGGCACTGCCGCCCTGGTAAGGCAACAGCATGACCTTGCCGTCCTGAAACACCAGATCGGCACCGATCCCCACCCAGGCATCCCGGCTCAACATGGGCGAACGCCAGGTGCCCGCAGGAAAGTAGCGGGCATAGGGATCCAGGACCCGCAGATCCTGCTCCAGATTTTCGACTGACAACCCCTGCAGGATCGATTCGGCGGGCGGACTCAGTGCGCGCTCCCGGATGATCTGACGAATCTCATCCAGGGGAATCAGCGCGTCACCGTTCTCACTGCCCCGGGCAACCCCCGCAGTGATGGTCAGACAGGCCAGCAACAGCACCAGACTTCGTTTCAACGGGCCAGCTCCAGGGAAAGCTGCATGAGCAATTCATATTCCTTCTGTAATGCCAGGCGCTGCTGCTCCAGCTGACGCCGTTTCAGGTCTGCGTCAGTGTCGCCAAGCCCCTCCCCCTCCAGGGCATCCAGGGCGGATTGCTGCTGCCCCATCTGCTGTTTGAGGCCGGCCAGACGGGCCTGCAGTTCCTGTACCCGCCGATCCCCCTGTCCATGCTGGGTGGACAAGGTCCGCACCTCCCGGTCCAGGGCTGACACATCCGCATCGAGCCGGCTCAGACGGGCACGCTCGGCGGCCACCTGCCGATTCTGCTCGGCCTTGCGCAGCTCCAGATCATCCCGTTCACCCTCCAGCATGCGCTGGGTCTGGCGAAGTTCCTCCAGACGCGCCTCCCGTTCCTGAACCCGGGCCTCATAGGCGCCGCTGCCCAGTCCCTGCATCCCCCCCAGCAATCCCCCTTCCCGAGGGTCCGTGGAAGTGGCGCAGGCGGTGAGCAACGCCAGGGGAAAGGTGGCCACCATCAGTCTGTTCACCTTCATACCGACAGCCTCTGGTCGATACGGGCCAGCTGGGCGCTGCCTTCCCGTAACTGCTCCAGGTTGGCCTGGAGGGCCGCCACTTCCTGCTCAAGTCGGGCGATGTAGGGGTCATCCTTGGGTCGATCCTTGCCTTCCTGGGCCAGGATGGCGTTCTGGACCTTGAGTTCATCTTCCAGGGTCTTTTCCAGTTTTTGAGCGGTCTCGATACGGCCCCTGAGGTCATCCCGACGGGCCTGCAAGGTCCTGCGGTCCGCGTTGCCGGCCTCATAGCGGGTACGCAGGGTCTGGGATTCCCGTTCCAGCTGGGCAATCTCGGTGCCCAGACGCTGGTTGTAGGCCACGGTCGTGGTATTGAACTCAGCCACCCGGGCAATCTCGCCGTCCAGGAAGTCTTCCGTACTGGCATAGGCCTGCTTGCGCTTTGCGATCTCATTGCCCACGGCAAAACCGACCCCGGCGCCCAGCAAGGCCCCAACGGCGGCGCCGCGCTCACGGTCGATGGCGTAGCCCAGAAGGCCGCCGATCAGGGCTCCGCCGGCGGCACCTTCCCCCCGCGTGCGCTGCTGATCATCCATGGTGGCGCACCCCCCCAGCAGTGCCACGGCACAGAGCAGTGACAGACCCTTGCATGTGCTATTCATGGTCTTTCCCCTTAGATTGTCTCGGTCAAGTAGATCATCAGCCATCAGTGAAGCCCCGGAAGCGCTCCCGGTAATCTTCCATCCAGCGTTCGGTATCGGCCCTGCGTTGTTCATTGAACGCCTCCGCATGGCTCCTGAGCAGTTCCAGCACCACCTGCTCCCGTCTGGGGGTTTCACGGGCAGCCAGGGCCGTGAATGCCTGTTCGATGTAGGCGGGCTCATAATCCCCCAGGGCGGACACCTTGTCCCGGTAGCCCTGCATCTGTTCCCTGGCGGCCCCTTCAAGGTCCTTGATGGAAATCTCCACCGCGGTGACCTGCTCCTGATATCGGGTTGAGAGCTCCGCCAGCCGACGGGCGGTTTCCAGGCTGCCTTGCAGCCGGTCGAGACGGGACAGATAGACACTCAGATTGACGCCGTTGCGGGCGGCGTCCTGGGCCAGACTGCGGGCGCTCTCCCGCTGGGCCAGTTCCAGGCGTTCCCGGGCCCTGTCCATATGCGCCTGGACCGCCGTGAGCGGCTCTCGCAGGGCCGCGTTATCCTCCATCAGGCGGGCCAGGATGGGTTCCACCGTCCCCAGCTGCACCGAGGCCTGGGCCACCAGATTGTCCAGGGTGCGTCCCACGGGCATGGTGCGGCGCAGATCCGCCCGGTACTGCTCGTATTCCTGCTCGATGCGGCTGCGCTGCGCGGTATTGACCACCACGTTGGCACCGATGGCCAGGCGCACGCCGGTATTGAAGGAGCGCCGTTCTTCCATGCGCCCCTGGTCCGCGTTCCAGGCGTAGGCATCCAACTCAGCCCTCAGGGCACTTCGCAGTTCCGCGGGTGGCGTGGAAACGCTGCCGCCACGGACGGCTACCCCGCCCGGCTTGCCCTGCCAGACTTCGGGCCTGAACAGGCCGGCGGTCATCTCCTGGGCATTGCCCAGCAGGTCATGGAATCCCAGGGCATCGGCCTTGCGCAGCCCCACAGACCGGAGCTGATGGCGGGCATTGCCCAGATGCCAGGCATATTCATTGATCTCCCGCTCCGGAAAGGGCAGCCGGTCATTGAATGTCCCCGCCTGCAGGGCAGGCAGACCACCCCGGGCCGCGTACTCCCATTCATCCTCGGTGGGCAGCCGCAGAAAGCCCGGGACACCGTCCACCCGGGGCAGTGACCGGATCCGTTCCGGATGATCCGGATCAAACAGCCAGCGGTTATAACGGCGAACGAAGGTCTGGATATCCTGATGACTCACAAAGGTCAGCGGCAGGGTCAGGGCGTCCCGGAGTGCCCGCCCCTGGAGCGTTGGCAGCTTCTGATCCTCCGGGTCGCCGCTGACCGCCAGCAGGGAATCCATGCCCATCACCGCCACATACTGGGCCCGGGTCAGTTCATACTTGGCCAGGATGATGTCCCAGCCCTCGCCGTCCCCACTGGGAAACGAACCACTGATCTGGGTGCGCTGCAGTCCCTCGAAGATCCCCCCGGCCGCGTCACCGATCTGGATGATCCGGTCCCGGTCCCCCCAGAACCCGCTGCCCGGCACCCGGATGGCACGAAACACCATTTCGGCATTGTCCGGCATGGGCAGAACGATATCCCCCGGCGCGGGCCGGGGGTTGAAGAAGGTGGGCGTCAATGTGTCATCCGCGCCCGCCCAGGAACCCAGCAAGACCAGAATCAGCAGCAGACAGATTCCGTGCCGCGGAATCTGTCTCGACAGTCTCCATTCATTGTTCACGGATGGCCTCCGCCGGATCGATATGAGTGGCCCGCCAGGCGGCCACCAGTGAAGCCAGAATCGCCAGCGAAAGCGTGGCGGCCACGGCCACCAGGACATGGCTGTTCGGCAAGGTGCAGAAACGCTCTCCCGGCGCCAGTTCACCGGCAAAGGTGTGGTTGATGGTCATGGCCAGGGCTCCGTAGCCGGCAAAGGCGGCCAGCAGTCCCAGGGCGGCAATCATCGCCCCTTCCACCACCGGGAAAAAAAACACATGTCGACGCGCCAATCCCAGCAGACGCAGCACGCCCAGATCCCGCCGCAGACGCTCCACGGCGGCATAGAGGCTGGCGATCAGCACGGCGGTCCCCCCACTGATGCCCAGGATGGCTATCAATTGAAAAAGCCGGCCCAGCCCCGCATCCAGAACCTGGATGCGCTCGATGGCCTCCACCTCGGCCAGGTATTCGATGCCCTGGGCTTCCAGGCGTCGGGCCAGGGCGGGGACATCATCGATGCCCGCGGCATAAAGACGAAATCCACGGTAGCCGCCCCGGGCCATCTCGAAGCGAAGGGTATCGGGGTCATGGAGTACCGCACGCTGAGTGGCCGTGCGCAGCACCCCCAGCAGTTCCACCGGCACCACGGGACGATCCAGAGCGGTCTGCCCCCGCACCACCAGCTCCAGCGACAGGGGGGCCACCCCAGTGCTGCCGACGGCCAGCCGGGGCTTCGGTGACACCGCATCACCGGGCAACAGAACCGAAACCAGGCGTTCACCCGGGGAGGCACTTGCCGTGAAACCGCCCCAGGGCAAGGGATCGATGCCCAGGCGAGCCGTCTGCGCCGGCGTCAGGGAAAGTCCCACCGGCGACCAGGGAAGTCCCGATCCGGCATGGGTCTGCAAGGCGTCCACATAGGGCAACAGCCAGCGTTCCTGCCCCCTGAGCTTCTGTTCGATGACCCGCAGGTTCGATACCGTGATCGCGGTGCCCGGCGTCAGCAGTTCATAGGCGTGAAACCCGGACGGCGGGACAAACCCCAGCAGCGCCCTCACCCGCTCGGGCGATGCCTCCTGCATCCTGGCAAAGCCGGTATTGATCACCAGCCCGGTGCGGGCAATGGGATCCAGGGGCGTCTCCAGCAACAGGATGGCACCGTCAAAACTCAGGTAGGGCTCCGGCGTCTCACCCGGCCAGCCACGCCGGGGGGCGCCATAGCCCTCCTTGTAGGCCTCCACATCCAGCACCAGCGGCAGGGGGGCATATACCCGCGGCAGATGCCCGGCCCGGGGTGCCAGCACCGACACGATCAGCAGTTCCGCCTCGGCCTGCTCCGTGCGCCCCGCGCGGGAGCGGGTCACCCGAACCGTCAGGCGTTCTCCGGCGGACACCCCCAGACGGCGCGCGGCTTCATGGCTGAGCACCAGCTGATCCTCACCGGGGATCCGGGCATTGTTTTCCAGCAGCAGAGGGTCACCGGCCGCCGTGGGCACCAGGTCAAAGAGTTCCGCGCGACCCGACAACGGATGCACCACCTGCAGCACCGATGACAGGGGCAGGATGGTCGGCGTGACGAAGGCCAGTCCCGGCCACCGCGCCACGTCCTCGAACCAGTCCGGGGTATATTGACGGGTCTGGGCGGGCCGGATCTCCCTGAACACCGGATCTTCCACCAGGCGATCGCGCAGAGTCTCGATGGTGCCGTGCTTGAGCCCCATCAACACCAGCAAGGGGGCGATCACCGCCGCCAGGGCCACCACCAGACACAGGGTGAGAATCCAGTCATGACGCAGGTGGGAGGCCGCCAGGGCCGGGATGACTCGAAACGGGCTCAGGCTGGACATGGAAACCTACTGCACGACATGGAGCGGACGACAGACGGAGCGAGTCCTTTGCGCAGTGATCTGTTGCACATCGAAGGTATAGAAGCGATCGGCGTGGTCCATCACCAGTTCCACGTCATGGGTCACCATCACCACCGCCACGTCTTCATCCCGGGCCAGGGCGTGAAAGTCCTGCATGATGTCCCTGGCACGGGCCTTGTCCACTGCCGCCGTGGGCTCATCGGCCAGCACCAGGCGAGGGGCATGGGCCAGGGCCCGTGCGATGGCCACCCGCTGCCGCTGCCCCACCGACAGGGCATGGGGCATGCGATCCAGACAGGCCGCCACGCCGAGACGCCCCGCCAGGGCGGCGATGCGCCGCACCTGCCCGGCGTCGGAACCGCCCCGGATCCGTCCCGGCAGCCGTATGTTGTCTCGCACGCTGACAAAGGGCAGCAGCCCTCCGGTCTGCAGCACATAGCCCAGATAGTCTCGCCGCAGTCCCGCCAGTTCACCCTCCCGGGCGCGGGTCCAGAGCCCACCCACGTCGATGGGCGCGGCATCCTGACTGGGCCTGAAATGAAACCGGTCCGTCTCCGTGGGTTCCATCACCATGGCCAGCAGATCGAGCAGGGTACTCTTGCCGCAACCGCTGGCACCCACCACCGCCACCAGTTCACCGGCGCTCACCGAAAAGGCCGGGATCTCCAGTTCAAAACGGCTGCCTCCCTGTTCCCTGCACTTGACGACCCCATCCAGACAGAGCATGGCCGTGGACATGCCGGTGTGCCCTCCCCGCCCGCTCAGGGCAGGTAATCAAGATGCAGCGGGTAGACCATGTCCCTGTCCTCATCGGCATCGTTGAGACGGAACCAGGCATCCACCTGCTCGTTGATGGCCCGGTACTGCTCCAGCTTGGCGAGGATGCTCCACTCCAGCTGGGACCGCTGCTCGGTGGTCATGCTGGCAAACATCTCGTCGGTCAGGGAAAGGATATCGCTGCGATAGGGCAGACTCTGGATGAAGGCGGGCAGCAGGCCCGTCTCCGCCAGGCGCGCGCCCTGACCGATCTCGTCAGGTCGCTTCATCGTCTGCCCGGCCACGCCCTGCAATGCCTCGAAAAACTGGGCCTGGGTCACTTCGGCGCGCATCAGGGCCTGCACCACCATGTCCAGGGACTGGGCCAGGGTGCTGAGCTGTTCCCGGTTCACCAGTACGCGCACATCCAGGGCGCGGTCGGCCGGATTCACCAGATCCCGGTCCAGGGACCACGCCACCACATCCTTGGGTGGATTGGCATCCCGGCCGATATACTCCACCATGGCTGCCTTCCACAGGCTGGCCACGGATTCCAGAACCGGCTCGGCCCCGCCGGCCGGTGCCCCGTTTGCCGCACCCTCGGCCACGACCTCCCCGGCGCCGATGGTGGTGGTCAACAGCTTGTTGATATCCCTGGTCACCCGGTCGGCAAGGGCCTGATAGTCGGCTTCCTTGAAGGCATCCACGGCCTCCAGGGCCGAATGGGACTCATCACCGCGAATACGGGAAAGGCGGGCAAACTGGGCCTGGGCGACGGGATGATCCTCCACCGCGCGGGGATCCTGCAGGTGGATGGCCAGCAGATGGACCTGGGCATCATCCAGTTCCCGGCGCAGGTCCACCTCATCCTTGCCGGTCACGTTCTGGGGGTGTCCCTTGGGGTGGGAACTGGCGTCCCCCACCAGGATCATGAAACGCAAGGCCCCCTCGCGCCACTGGCTGCGCAAGGCGGTATCCACCCCGGCAAAGACTTCCTCCGCGTAATCCAGGCTACCCACCTGGGTGGCGCGGGCGGAATTGCCCAGCAGATCGACCAGGCTGTTGCTGTCTACCAGGGTCGGGGTGTGGTTGCGGGTGACGTATTCCAGAGCGGGGATCACATCGGTGGAATCCCGGAACGTCACCAGACCAAAACGGAACCGGTCCGTGGTCTCGGCGGTGAACTGGCGGGTCATGCGGACCACCGCCTCCCGGGTCATGTCGATGAAGGGCTGCATGCTGCGGGTGGTGTCGATGACGAACACGATATCCACGTTCAGGTCCCTGGCACTCGCCCCGGCCTGGGTTCTGCCCATCAGGGACTGGGTGCGATACGCCTCGTCGTCCAGCGTGTCGGCGCCACGCTGGCGCGGCACGGCGGCGGCAAGCTGGAGCAGGCGGGCATCGTCGCCGTGAATCCGGGTTTCCTGCCAGTCGATGATGGGCAGCATGTAGAACTGGCGCGTGATGTCCACGAAACGGGCCGGTTCCATGCTGATGACGGTCTCCGGCACCTCACCCTTGCCGATACCCTGATAAATCGCCTTGGCCCGACCCGACATGTCCATGTCATCCACCACCGACTCCAGTGCCTGACGATCCCTGAACATCAGGACCGGGTTGCGTCCTTCAATGGCGTCACCCGGATGGGTATAGGAAACCAGCAGCGCCTGACGCCACTCCAGCAAGTCCCTGGCCTGCATCCAGCCGTCAGGTTTGGCGCGGGTGGCGCCTACCCGGTACCAGCCCCGGGGGTCCGCCCCCTGGGTGAAGTCCAGGTCGCGACGCTCGAACACATACAGGGGGCGAAAGGCGGGCACATTGGCCAGGACAATCATCCCCTCTTCAGCCCTGGGTTCCCGGTAGACATGGGAGAAGGGACGGGGAAGCCCCCGGACTGGCAGATCGGTGGCAATCTCCACGCAGGGGACTTCCCCGGAACAGCGGATCTCGTCCTCCCTGAGATCCGCGGCGACAGGGGATTCATGCCCGTGGGCGCCTTCAAGGTCCCACAGGGCCGATGCGGGAGATGAATGACCCACGGTCCCTTCCAGCGCGGAAAGGTCGGCCAGTGCAGGGGCGCCGCACATCAGCACTATCCCAAGACTGAGCGTGAACATACTGACGTGACGTTTGGCAACAGGCGAAACATTCATCGGTGACTTCCCGCGGGAGGGCCTTGAGTGATGGGCAATCATGACCCGGACACCCACTCCCATATAAGTCGTCAGCCTGTCAACCCTGGATTGGCCCCTTGTAAACCATGGTGTAGACTCTCAAAAATATCAGCGACTTGGGCCTTCAATGACGCTTGCTCCCCAACACATTGCAAGGATCGGCATTGCCGCCTTGTTTATCGCATGGTTGACACTGTTTCCCATGTCGGGGGTATTCCTCAAACAGGACCACCTGATGATGTGGTTTCTTGCCCCCCATATCCTTGCCCTGTTTGCACTGGCCCATTTCGGCCCGGGCATGCCGGCGCAGCGTCTCCAGCGATTGATTTACGCCGGATTGATCGGCACCGTGGCACTCAGCCTGCTGTCACTGGAGTTCAGAGGAGGTCTGGCCACCCTCCTCATGGTGCTGCTGGGAATTGTCTCCGCCCCGGTTTCCCTGCGCATGGGGCAGTGTCTCAAGGCCTCGGAACGCCCCGTCGTCTTTGCCGCCATGGCCCTGGCTTCCGGCAACCTGCTTGCCTTGGTCGTGGGACTGGCCCCTCTGTCCCCCCATCTCAAGCTCACCCTCATCAGCGTGATGCTGTTATTCCTGCTGACACCACTGGGACCCGCGCGGCAGCGCAGAGAGGCAATCAACCCCCATCCGCATCAGTTACTGATTTATCTGCCCTTCATCTTTGTCTTTCAGATCGTCTCAGGACTGATGTATGGGGGGCTGATTCCCGCCTATGATGCCCATGCCATCATCCCGGGACTTGAAGTCGTCTTCTATGGCGCCGGTGCCATCGGCTGCCTCTGGCTGGTGAAATACACTCAACCCACCGCCATGCTGGTGGGAGTGGCCTCGGCGCTGGCGGCGTTTGCCCTCTGGTCGCTGCTGCCCAGTGGACCCGGCATCCATGGAGCCATGTTCTTCATGATGGCCGCGGCAGGCATCGTTGATCTGCTGCTGCTTTCCCTGGTTCTGAATCAGGCCGATCTGGTGCGCGCCTTCGGCCATGGGGTCGGGGTGCTTTGCGCGGGTATTCTGGCGGGGCAGTTGCTCGGCATGGCCCTGGGAGGGGCGGCAGAAACCATGGCCTTCGTCGCCCTGATCCTGCTGAACATGGCCGTCCTGGTATTGTTCATTCCCCGCAAAAGGACGGAAGCCAGTGATGCCCCAACCCGAGCACACCCGGAGCATGAACTGCCGGAGGCATTGATTCAGTTGCTTTCGGACCAGGAACAGCAGGTCCTGAAACAGGTACTCGCTGAAAAAACCTATCGCGAGGTGGCCGACTCCCTGTCCATCTCGGAATCCTCGGTGAAGACCTACATGCATCGCATTTTTCAAAAGACGGGGGTCTACCGGCGACACCAGTTGCTGGACATGATCAGGGACACGAACTCAGCCCTGTACAGCCAGTCCGCGACTGTGGACAAGGACTCCCGGGTAGCCTGATTCTCTCCGGGCGGGACGAATCCGAGCACTGCGCTCTCCTCTGGCCAATCCGCCCCGTCTGGCGCCCCGGTGGAGCCGGCACATGGCCGCCACCAGGACCACATCTTGCCTATCCCTGAAAGGCATCCTCCACCCAGTGGAGGATGCCTTCAGCCCGGGACATCGTCCGTGCGCCCGGAACGGCCGGTATAGGGATCAGACTTCCCGTTCGGGCGCCAGATGCCAGTGCTCCGGCGAACGCCACAGCCCCGACAGCAGCAGTTCCCGCATGAAGAAGAATTCCTTGGGCAACTTGTCATAGAGCTTGGAGAACAGTTCCTCGTGGGCCATCAACTCCTCCTTCCAGGCCTCCCGATCCACCTCCATCACCTTGTCAAAATCCCTCATGGAGAAATCCAGGCCCTTGAAGTCGATATCGTTGTAATGGGGCATCCAGCCGATGGGGCTCTCCACCGCCGAAGTCCTGCCTCTGACGCGATCGATGACCCACTTGAGTACCCGCATGTTCTCGCCGAAACCGGGCCAGGCAAAGTTGCCGTGTTCATCCTTACGGAACCAGTTGACCCCGAAGATGCGCGGTGGTGACGGCAGATCGCGACCGAACTGCAGCCAGTGATTGAAATAATCCCCCATGTGATACCCGGCAAAGGGCAGCATGGCGAAGGGATCCCGGCGCACCTGCCCCAGCTTGCCGAAGGCCGCGGCGGTCATCTCCGAGCCCATGGTGGCCGCCAGGTAGACCCCGGAACTCCAGTTGAAGGACTGGTACACCAGGGGAATGGTGGTGCTTCTGCGAC
The DNA here is from genome assembly GCF_016584105.1 of Ectothiorhodospira shaposhnikovii. GTDB lineage: Bacteria > Pseudomonadota > Gammaproteobacteria > Ectothiorhodospirales > Ectothiorhodospiraceae > Ectothiorhodospira > Ectothiorhodospira shaposhnikovii. The sequence goes on from NZ_NRSM01000009.1 coordinate 114,281, forward strand.
CACCGAAGATAAAGGCGCTGATCGGCACCCCTCTGGGGTTTTCCCACTCGGGATCAATGCTCGGGCATTGACCGGCCGGCACCGTGAAACGGGCATTGGGGTGGGCCACCGGCTTGCCGGAGGACGGGTCGTACACCGCGCCTGTCCAGGTGATGGTGCCCTTGGGCGGCTCGTCGCTCATGCCCTCCCACCAGACATCTCCGTCCGGCGTCACGCCCACGTTGGTGAAGATGGCATTGGCCTTGACCGTTTCCATGGCATTGGGATTGGTCTTGTAATTGGTGCCCGGCGCCACCCCGAAATAGCCCGCCTCGGGGTTGATGGCATAAAGCTGTCCGGAGGAGTCGGGCTTGATCCATGCGATGTCGTCACCCACCGTGGTGATCTTCCAGCCGTCCAGAGACTCTGGCGGGATCATCATGGCGAAATTGGTCTTGCCGCAGGCGCTGGGGAAGGCGGCCGCCAGATAGGTCTTTTCCCCTTCGGGAGATTCCGCCCCCAGGATCAGCATGTGCTCCGCCAGCCATCCCTCCTGCCGGGCCATGGATGAAGCGATGCGCAGGGCAAAGCACTTCTTGCCCAGCAGGGCATTGCCGCCATAGCCGCTGCCGTAGGACATGATGGAGCGCTCTTCGGGGAAGTGTACGATGTACTTGGTGTCGGGATTGCAGGGCCATTTGGCATCCTGCTGGCCCGGAGCCAGGGGGGCCCCCACCGAGTGCAGGCACTTGACGAAATCCCCCTCGCCGAGGATATCGATGACCTTGCGTCCCATGCGGGTCATGATGCGCATGTTGACCACCACATAGGGGGAATCGCTCAGCTCCACGCCGATCTGGGAGATGGGAGAGCCCAGCGGCCCCATGCTGAAGGGAATGACATACATGGTGCGCCCCCGCATGCAACCATCGAACAGGCCGCTGAGAGTCTGCTTCATGGCGCGGGGGTCTTCCCAGTTATTGGTGGGGCCGGCGTCTTCCTTGCGCAGGCTGCAGATGAAGGTACGATCCTCCACCCGGGCCACGTCACTGGGGTCGGAAAAACAGGCAAAGCTGTTGGGACGTTTTTCCGGGTTGAGGCGAATGAAGGTCCCCTGCTCAACCAACTGACTGGTAAAGAAGTCGTATTCTTCCTGAGAGCCGTTGCACCAGTAGACTGCGTCCGGTTTGCACAGATCCACCATTTCCTGAACCCAGCGGACCAGAGCTTCGTTCCTGACCTCACTGGAATAATCGGCACCGGGGACTGACTGGGTTCGCACTTGTTCGCTCATGTTTCCTCTCAGGTTTGAATTGAAAATGCCCGTGTGACGAGACTAGCGCAGGCGGCGCCGCATTGCATCCTCAAAACAGACCACGGGATTCAGGTTTTGTCCCCCATGCCCGGAGTCATCCCCTGCGCAGTTTGCCCATCCCGAAATGCACAATCTCCTCGGGTAAGGCCTGCAGGGGCAGGCTACGCTCCACCGCCTGCATCCTCACGGCTTCACGGGGCATGCCATAGACCACGCAACTGGCCTCATCCTGGGCCAGAGTCAACGCACCGGCCTCACGCATCTCCCTGAGACCCCGCGCACCGTCATCCCCCATTCCAGTCATGATGATCCCCAGGGCATTGCCCCCCGCACAACGGGCCACTGAACGGAACAGCACATCGACCGAAGGGCGATGGCGGTTGACCGCCGGTCCCTGTTCCACCGTGACCCGGTACTGCGCGCCACTCCGGTGCAGCAACAGGTGAAACCCACCCGGCGCAATCAGGGCCAGTCCTGGCAGCACCCGGTCACCATCCCGTGCTTCTCTGACCTCGATGCTGCAGAGTCCGTCCAGCCGGTCGGAAAATGCCGCCGTGAATTTCTCCGGCATGTGCTGCACGATCACCAGTCCGGGACAGGTGCGTGGCAGCCGGGTGAGCAGAACTTCCAGCGCCTGGGTTCCACCCGTCGAAGTCCCCACGGCAACGATCTTGTCGGTGGTCTGATGCAGGACCGTCTTGCCTGGCGCGGCCACCACCGCATCCGCGGAAAGCTTCGGAGGCACCGGCTCCTGCCGGGTGATCATCCTGGGACGCGCATGGGCGGCCGCCCGTACGGAGCGAATCAGGTCATCCTGCGCCTCCTGCAGAAACTGCTTCACACCCAGGGTGGGCTTGGCAACGACCTCAACAGCCCCGGCAGACATGGCCTGCAGGGTGGTACTGGCCCCCTTTTCGGTGAGAGTGGAACAGATCACCACCGGCGTGGGCCGCTCCGCCATCAGTTTTTTCAAGAATGTAATGCCATCCATGCGAGGCATTTCCACATCCAGCACCAGCACATCCGGCCAGTCGCGATTCATCTTTTGAAGGGCAAACAGTGGATCGGCGGCCGTTCCGATCACCTGGATATCCGGCGCCGTGGACAACACCTCGGACAGCACCTGGCGAACCGTGGCCGAATCATCCACCAGCATGACACGGATCTTTTTCATGGGCGTTTTTCCAGGATGGGAACCTGTACAGCCCCCGGCAAGGGGAGGTGCTTGAGCCAGACATCGCCGGTGCGAATGTCAAATACCAATTGCCGGTGCCCCGCCCCTCCTGAATGCTCCGCTTTCAGGCTCAGGCCATACTGGGCAAGCAAGGTCTTACCCTTGACGACATTTTCAGCATATACGCGTGAACCACTCCGGCACTGCCCCGTCCGTTCGTCCAGAAACATGCAGCCACCGCCAAAGAGTTTTGCCTCAAGCTCACGGGGTGGGCAGCCAGCCTGGCGCATGGATTCAATCAGCGCATGGATGGCCTGATCCGCGAACCGGGTTTCCGAGCCCTCCCGATGCACCAGGGATTCGGCGATAACGTAATGGCACATGCCGCCAATTTTGTTCAGGGGATGCCAGACCGTCACTGAAACACAGGAACCCAGGATAGTACGCAGACGGGTATTCGCATCCCCGATCCTCACATCGCCAGGGCCCAGAAAAACATCCTGAACCACATCATCCTGCTTCATCACGTCACGATCTCTTTCCGATACACCGCGGGTGCCTGCAGAGCCAGATCATGCTGAATGCCATTCAGGCTTTCAGAGTGACTGACAAAAAACCAGCCGCCGGGATTAAGCCGCTTCAAAACACGGGAAATCACCTTCTGCTTGGTGGCCATCTCAAAATAGATCAGGACATTCCTCAAAAAAATGATGTCGAAATCTCCCACATCCGGCAGATAGTCATTCAGGTTCACCCGCATGAAACCGACCTTGCTCCGTACTGAAGCATCAATCAGCAACTGACCAGAGTAAGAGCCGGTCCCTTTCAGACAATACCGCTTCAGATAGGCCTGGGGGATGCCCTCGATCCGTGACATCTCATAAAGTCCCAGACGCGCCCTGTCCAAGATACTCGCATTGATATCGGAGCCAAGGACCTCCCATCCTGTGGCGCCGAGCACGTCATCACAGACCATGGCAAGACTGTAAGCCTCCTCACCACTGGAAGATGCGGCGCTCCAGATCCGTAACGGATTGGAAGGGCCACGAAGGCGCTTTATCTTGTACTCGGGCAAAACCCGGTCACGAAGCAACTCAAAATGCCTGGGCTCCCTGAAAAAGTAAGTTTCATTGGTCGTTAGAAGATCAATGGCAACCTGAAGTTCAGCAGGCTGACTTTTGACAAGCTTGTAATATTCAGAAAAACTGGCCAAACCATGATGAACAAGGCGCCGGGTGAGACGTCCCTGGACCAAGGCCTTTTTTGCGGGCGTAAGACTGATGCCCGCCAGCTCATGGATCATTTTCTGAAAGTGAGCAAACTCATGCGGCTTAAGCTCGATGTCAGGCATATGGGTTACGGTATCAACTTGTCTTCTCTACCGCCCGGATCATAGGCATGCGGGTTTTCAGCAATAACCGCCTTGTCGCCAACATCCGCCAAAAATTGAATATCTTCCGCGGACAATATCTGATCCAGTTTTAATATAATGACAAAATCCTCCCCGACCCGTCCCATGCCCTGAATGAAGCGCGTACTGATGCGGGCCCCGAAGGCCGGTGCCGGCAGCACATCGGCATCCGAAATCTCCAGCACCTGATTGACCGCATCCACCATAAGCCCCACCACCTGCTGATCTCCTTCCGGATCCACCAACTCAACCAGCACAATGCAACTCCTGCGGTTGATCTGACTCAGGGACTTGCCGAAGCGGCGTGCCAGATCAATCACGGGCACCACCGATCCGCGCAAATTGATGACCCCCCTTATGAAGTCCGGCACCATGGGTACGGAGGTGACTTTCCCATACTCTATGATCTCCTTGATATTCAGGATTCCAATACCAAAGATATCCCCCTTCAGCATGAAGGAAAGATATTGCTTGAACACATCGGCATCAGGCTTCCGATGCTGATCGACCGGCTTGAGCGCCTTCATGGATCACCTCCTTCAAAAGCGCACGAACTCACGCTCATTCACTTCCACACTCACATCCTGTGTGCGCTTGGGCGCGGGTGGGCGCTTTTTTCCGCCAGGGGTTGAAGGGCGGCTGGGGGGCGTTGCCTTCCTGACGGAAACGTCATCATCCTCCAGTTTGAAGAAGCGCATGCTGGATTGCAGCTCTTCGGCCTGACCGCTCATTTCTTCGGCGGTCGCCGAAAGCTCCTCGGAGGCAGCGGCACTTTGCTGGGCCACTTCACTAAGCTGGGTGATTGCGGCGTTGATCTGGGCAACGCCACTGGCCTGTTCTTCCGAAGCAGAGCTGATCTCCTGCACCAGATCGGAGGTTCGGGTAATGGAAGGCACCATTTCTTCCAGCAGACGGCCGGCCCGTTCCGCAACCTCCACCGAGTTGCCTGCCAGCTCGCCAATCTCCCGTGCGGCCACCTGACTGCGCTCCGCCAGTTTCCGGACCTCGGTTGCCACCACGGCGAAGCCCTTGCCGTGATCACCAGCCCGCGCCGCTTCGATGGCCGCATTGAGGGCCAGCAAATTGGTCTGATAGGCAATGTCGTCAATGATCGCGATCTTGTCCGCGATGCTCTTCATCGCCGTCACGGTCCTCCTGACAACTTCGCCGCTTTCTCTGGCTTCTTCCGCGGCCTTGGAAGCCACTCCGTCCGTGACCTTGGCGTTTTCAGTATTCTGGTTAATGGAGGCCGTCATCTGCTCCACGGAAGCGGAAGTCTCTTCGATGCTGCTGGCCTGTTCCGTGGCGCCCTGACTCAAGGACTGGGAAGTACTGCTGACCTGTTCGGAGGCACTGGCCAGATTATCGGCGGCGGAACGCACCTCGAAAATGATCTGGGAAAGTTTCTCCACCATGTTGCCCATGGCGGTCATGACCTGCCCGGTTTCGTCCCGGTATTGCTGACCAATGGTCACGCGCATGTCACCCTCGGCAAGCTGATTGGCCACCGTCACCGCCTGTCTCAGAGGATTTGAAATGGAGCGGGAAATCACCAAGCCCATCACAAGCCCGATGACAACGCTGCCCAAGATCAGGATGATGGTGAACAGAGTGCTGCTTTCATGGACTTCATTACTTAGTTGTGAAAGTGCTTCGGCGTTGCGCTCCTTGAGATGACTCACCTGGCTCAAAACCTGATCAACCTCCTCGTCGACGGGCCTGAGTTCCTGGCTGATAAATTGCGCTGGCGTTGGAGATTGCTGAATGTCTTCGGACTGCATCATGGTCAGCAGTCGTTCAATCAGCCTGGCACGCTCCGCGCTCAAGGCATCATAACGCTGAAACAGCAGTGTGGCCTCATCCGCATCAATCAGATCCCGTGCCTGGCGCACATAATTGGCTTCATCGGCAGCATAAACCCTGATTCTTTGAATGTAATGCTGGCGCTGTTCCTGATTCCCGGCGAGCACCATGTTCCGGATGGCAAGACTCCCATTCAAGAGATGAACATTCGCTTCCTTGATATAGGATATTCCGAGCAACTCGTGCTCAAACATGCGATCCTTGAGCGCGTCAATTCGGCCCATGTTACTCACACCCACCCAGCCCACAATGGCGGTAATCAGCGCCATGATAACGAAGGCCAGGATGAGCCTGATGCCTACACGAAGATTATTGAACCAAGCCATGTCCCCTGCTCCCAATATCATGATTTGTTGAATCCTTCAGTGTCCGGGCGTCACGCACCAAGGCCACATCCATCAATCCGGAAACGTCCAGAACAAGGGCCACCTCACCCGAACCCAGGATGGTGGAACCGGAAATACCGGGCAGACCTGCAAACAATGGCCCAAGGGGTTTGATGACTGCCTGAAGTTGTCCCTTGAGTTCGTCGACCAAAAGACCGGCTTTGTGCCCAGCCCACTGCACGACGACCACGTTCCGGTGTTCTGGTCAAGTCGCAGCGGACACGGATTAAGCAGCAACCGCTAAAAAATGTTGCTGAGGGGTGATGTACCCCAGGGACGAGTGGAGCCGGTCGCTGTTGTACTCCATCTCGATGTACT
>NZ_NRSM01000010.1 GCF_016584105.1 Ectothiorhodospira shaposhnikovii
CACAGGTGGATATTATGTGATATATGGTTAGGAGGCAACAAAACAACCAGCTTTTCCGTTGAGAAAGTGAAATTTGTGAATGAACGCCAAGGTAGAGATCAACCAGATATTCCGGTTACCCCATCTGCAGAAGAACCTCTCCCGCCACGGTCTCTCCGCCAATCCGCTGATCCGGGAGCGCTATGACGTGATCCGCCTGCAGATTGCCAGGGTACTGCGGGAAATCCGCCAGCTCCGGACCCAGGACCCGGAGACTGTCACCAGACTGTCACTGGATGCCATTAAGCTGTCGGTGCAGAAATCCGGCCGCAGCTTCACGGCGGACCTCAATGAGCTGATCCGTGGCAGACGCCTGTCCTCCTCCATCGCCACGTCGATGATGAACGACGAGAACTATGCCTTCGAGATCTGCTCGAACCTGATCGAGGCCAGCCATGCACTGCTGCTCCCACCCACGCGGGCGGAACAGTCCGCCGAAGGTCAGCTGGCACTGAATGAACAGGATATTGCGCGGATGGCCGGGGGCAACACCAATCCCAGGACTCGGACGCACACTGATGAAAACGAAAAAACTGCTGGCTAGGCTGGCCGGTTTTCTCAGCGCGGATCAGACCGCCCAGCAAAAAGAGCTCAAATCCATCCGCAAGGTGTTGAAGAAACTCAAGGCCAAGGAACGGGATCTGAATGCCAGGCTGGAACAGACCCCGCCCGGCGATGAGCACGGGGAGATTGTGCAGAAACTGCAGGTGATCTACGCCCAGCGCCGCAAGGGCGTGGAACGGGTACGGGAGCTCAAGGGACGCAAGCAGGATCCGTCCACCCCCTGATCCCGGGCATGGGCATCGGGACCGGATATGAGGCAAAATGAAGGCTCGACCCGGCCCGGGGTCCCATCGTGCCTAACTGGAGCCTCACCTTGAGTACGACAACGAAGGACACCACCCGATCTCCCCGCTGGATTCCCATCACCCTGGCCCTGAGTTCCCTGGCCAGTCTCATGGGGTCCATGGTCCTGCTGGGACAAGGGGCGCTGATCTCCCTGACCCTGTTCATCATCCTGTTCCCCATCACGCTCATCAACCTGCTGGTGCGCTGGTGGCCGCGACATCGCTGCGAACGCATGCGCAACGAAAGACGCTGGAAACGCCGCCTGAATTTCACCGCGGCGGGGGTGCTGGTGGCGGCCGGAATCAACCTGTTCGCCGGGGTGAACTTCTTCGGCACCCCGCTCGGGACCACCCTGCTGGTGGCCGGCACCCTGCTGCTGCCACCGGCCATCATCATGGCCATCCTGTCCTTTTCCCTGGGACGTTCCGACGTGACCCAGACCGTGCTGGCCGAAGACGAACACCTGGTCTTTCAGGCCGATACCCACTGGGCCATATTCCTGCCTCCCATCCAGCTCGTGACCCTGTGCCTGCTGCTGGTGCTGGGCCCCTTCGGGCTGGGGGGCGAGGTCATTGCCGCCATCATTTACCTGGCGGTGCTGCCAGGCATGATGGCCCGGGCACTGGCCATCTTCCTCAACACGGAAGTCTCCATCACCGATCGACGCATGATCACCGTGACAGGTACGGTGCTGCGCCGGACCCGGGTCATGGAACTGGGCGAGATCAAGGCGGCGGGGATTTACCGAAGCTGGCTGGGTCGTCTGCTCGGCTACGGCAAGGTGGGCATCATCTGCCATGGCGGACAGAGCCTGAAACTGCCCGGAATCGCGGATCCGGAATCCTTGAGGGACATGCTGGATCCGTCCGGACGGGTGGTCACCAGCTCATTCTGAGGTGTGTGCCGATGAAAGTGGAAGTGACCGTGGAACTGGACATCGCCCTGTCCAAGGTCAGCCTGGGTGACATGCGCAGGCTGGCGGAACAGCTGTTCGCCGACCATGAGATCGAAGCGATCAGGCAGGTGCGGATCGTGGACGTAAAATTGAAACGGGAGTCCGGGTCCGAAGACTCCCGGTTCTGAATGTGTCGGCCTTCCCGCGAAAGCGGTGCTGATCAGTCCGTGGAGCGGCGCCGGTCGGTGCGCAGGATGCCCCGGGGGCTTGCCCGCACAAATGCCACGAAATCCGCCACTTCCGGATGGACCTGAGCCAGCGGTGCCACGGCCTCCAGGCCCTGCTGCCGGTCACGCCCATCCACCAGATGCCGGAAGGCCTGATGCAGCGCACGGATGGTCTCGCCGGAAAAACCGCGGCGTCTGAGCCCGACCTTGTTGATGCCGACGGCACGGGCATAATTGCCGGAAGCCATGCAGTAGGGTGGCAGATCCCGGTTCAGGGCTGAGCCCATGCTGGTGAAGGCATGATGTCCCACCCGGCAGAACTGATGGACCAGGGTGAATCCCCCAAGCACCGCCCTGTCACCCACCTCACAATGCCCGGCCAGGGAGGCCGCATTGGAAAAGACGACATGGTCGCCCACATGGCAGTCATGGGCGATATGAACATAGGCCATGATGAGATTATCGGAACCCACCCGGGTCACACCGCCGCCCTTGGGGGTGCCGCGGCTGATGGTGACGTACTCCCGGATCACGGTGCGATCACCGATTTCCAGGGCAGTGGCCTCATCCCGGTACCCCAGATCCTGAGGGGCTTCCCCCAGGGAGGCGAACTGATAGATCTTGCAGTCCTCACCGATGCGGGTATCCCCGGTGATCACCACATGGGGACCGATCCAGCTCCCCCTGCCGATACTCACCCCGGGGCCAATAACGGAAAAGGCCCCGATCTGCACTCCCTCCTCGATGCGCGCCCCTGGGTCCACGACGGCACGGGCATCGATCATGACTCCAGATCCTTACCGGCACACATGAGCGTTGCAGTGGCCACCACCTCGCCATTCACCCGGGCCTCGGCATTGAAGCGCCAGATACCCCGAACCACCCGCAGCAGTTCCACCCGCAGGTGAAGCTGATCGCCCGGCTCCACCTGGCGACGGAAACGGGCCTCGTCAATCCCCACGAAGAGATAGAGCTGCTGTTTGTCGGTCTCGCCCCGATGTTCCTGGGTCTTGAAGGCCAGCAGACCGGTGGCCTGGGCCAGTGCCTCCAGGATCAGTACACCGGGCATGACCGGACGAATGGGAAAGTGCCCCGGGAAATAGGGCTCATTGATGGAGACATTCTTGATGGCCTCCAGATATTCACCCGGTTTCACCTCGGTCACCCGATCCACCATCAGAAAAGGAAAACGGTGCGGCAGGTAACGCAGCACCTCATGTATGCTCATGGAATCCAAGTTGTCATTCCTTATGTTGTTTCAGGAACTCCCGAACAAGCCCCCCTGACGTCACTCCCGCGGAGGCGGGAATCCAGCACTGTCAGCCCGTGACCGGGTTCCCGCTCGCGCGGGAGGGACTTGCCCGGAACATCCTTCATATGATCATTCGTTCACGATCACCCTGCAGATAACGCCTGCACACTGCCCGCGAACCACCAATTATTCGTTGTCGGAGCCATCTCCGGCACCCTGGCGTGGGGCCTTATCCTCCAGGGACCTGACCCGCCGCGACAGACTGTCGAGCCGTCGCAAATGCGCCAGGCTGCGATTCCATTCCCGCGCCGGTGAAAATGGTACGCCGGAGGAATACACACCGGGCTCCGGGATGGAGCGACTGACCAGGGTCATGCCGGTCACGGTTACACCATCGGCAATCTGGAGATGCCCCGCGATACCAACCCCTCCCCCGATGGAGCAGCCTCTGCCGATCCTGGCACTACCGGCAATACCCACGCACCCTGCAATGGCGGTGTGGGCGCCGATATGGACGTTGTGGGCCACCTGAATCAGGTTATCCAGCTTCACGCCATCTTCGATCACGGTGTCTTCCAGCGCCCCGCGATCAATGGTGGTGTTGGCCCCCACCTCCACATCGTCGCCGATGATCACCGAACCCAACTGCGGCACCCTCACCCAGGACTCCCCGTCCCTGGCAAATCCGAAACCTTCCGACCCCACCACGGCCCCAGGGTGCAACAGCCCAAAGCGACCGATCCGGACCCGCGCCCCCACCGTGACCCGGGCAAAGAGACGGGTACCCTCTCCGATGAGGGCATCCTCGCCAATGATGCAACCCGGCCCCAGAATCACATGGGCATCCAGCCGCGCCCCCGCCTCCACAACACACTGTGGCCCGACACATGCCGTAGGGTGTATCCGGGCCTGATCGCTGACCACGGCGGATGCGTGGATTCCGGGCTCTGGAAGGGGAGGCGGATGGAGCAGGGTCGCCGCTCGCGCAAAAGCCAGATGAGGATTGGCGCAGACCAGGGCGGGTACCGGACACTGGCTCTGATGGCCGGCCTTCAGAATAACCGCGCCCGCCCGGGTCTGGCGCAGATCCGGGAGGAAGCGCTCATTGTTCATGAAGCCCAGTTGCCGGGGCGTGGCCTGGCCCAGGGTAGCCACCCCTTCAAGGACCAAAGCCCCGGCGTCGATGCCGGCCGCATGAATCTCGGCCCCGATGGCTTGCGCCAGCGTCTTGAGTGAAACCCCCATCACCCGTGCCCGGATCAGCGCCGACTTCTCTGGTGCTGGCGACGCAGCTCCTCAAGTACCTTGCCGGTGATGTCGATGCGATCGCTGGCGAACATGACCGTGCGCTCGGTGACCACCAGGTCCACGTTTTCGGCACGGGCAATCTCCATGATCACGTTGTGCACCAATCGCTGGAGCTTGGCCAGTTCATCATTGCGCCGTACGTTCAGGTCTTCCTGAAACATGTCCTGGTCGCGGGTGAAGTCCCGGGAACGGGTACGGAATTCGCGCTCAAGCTCGGCGCGGCGATCCGCTCCCATCACATCTGCATCCCGCTGCAGACGTTCCTGCATGCTGCGCAGGGCATCCCGTTCCGCCACCAGCCGCGCATCCCGGGGGGAGAATTCCTCTTCCAGGGCTCGCAGGGATGCCTCCGCCTGGGGAGACTGCTCCATGACACGATTGATGTTCACGAAGGCCACCTTGGCATTGGCCGCGGCAGTACCAGAGATCGCCAACAGACACACCAGCAGCAGGCTGGTCGTGATTCTCAGGATGTTGCGGTTCAAACTGTTTCTCCAATACATGTTCGGACAGGAGGCATATCAACCTCGCGGAACGACTACACCGTGGTCCCGCGGGATGCCATCAGAAGGATGCACCGATGCTGAACTGAAAAGATTGCAGGCGATCTTCGGGCTTGTCATTTAACGCCTGCGCCAGACTGAATGTCAACGCACCAACGGGGGACAGCCAGGTCATGCCGGCACCGATGGAAGCCCGGATCTCTCCGGTTTCGAAATCATCATAGCTGGCAAACACCTGGCCGGCATCCAGGAACAGGCTCATGCGCACATTGGGCGCTTCATCCATGAACGGCGGCGGGAAGATCAGTTCGGCACTGCCCAGTACCCGGAAATTACCGCCAAACGGATCGTCGCGGCTGTCCCGGGGACCCAGGCTCAGATCCCGGTAACCACGCACCGAGCGGGTACCACCGGCGAAGAATTTCTCGAAGAACGGCAGATCACTGGAATCACCGTAGGCATCACCATAGGCCACCTCTCCCGACAGGGCGAAGGTCAGCCCCGGCCGTACGGGGACGAAAAGCTGGTTGCGGTAATCGACCTTGTAATATTCAAGATCGCTGCCCGGCAATGAAGCCTCCAGGCTGATCCGCTGCAAATTGCCCTTCTCCGCAAACACCGTCCGATTGCGGGTGTCATGGATAAAACTGGTGTTCAGGGTATAGAGGTCATAGCGTTCGCCATTATCCTCAAGATACTGGAAGATCTCGTCCGGGGTGTTGTCGGAAGTGAGGATCTCCACCCGCTCATACCCTGGCGTGATGCGGAACGTGTTGTATTCGGTCAGTGGTATACCATAGGTGACGTTGGCGCCCAGCCGATTGGAAGAGTAACGGGATATGTCCGCCCGATACGCGTCGGTTTCCCGGTAGAAGATGTTGAACCCGCGACTGACGCCATCCAGGGTATGGTAGGGATTGGTGAAGGACAGGCTATAGAGGGTGCTCACCCGGCTGTTGTTCAATGCCAGGGAGACCCGGTTGCCGGTGCCGAAGAAGTTTTCCTGGGACAGGCTGGTATTGAACAGCACGCCCTGGCTCTGGGAATAGCCGGCACCGATCATGAAGCTGCCGGACATGCGTTCCGATACTGTGATGTCCAGGTCCACCTGATCATCGGTTCCGGCTACCCGGCGTGTCTCGACATTCACGTCCTCCACATAGGACAGGCGTTGCAGCCGGACACGGGAACGATCCACATTGGACGCGGAGTACCACCCTCCTTCCATCTGACGCATCTCGCGTCGGAAGACCTCATCCCGGGTACGGGAGTTGCCGGTGAAGTTGATCCGGCGCACATAGACCCGCTGACCGGGATCGACGAAGAAGGTCAGCGAAACCGTCTGATCGGTTTCATCCAGCTGGGGAATGGGATTGACGTTGGCGAAGGCATATCCTTCGTCCCCCAGACGCCGGGTAATCCGGTTGGAAGTCTCGGTGATCCGGCTGCGGGAAAATATGTCACCCGGACTGATGGCCAGCAGATCCCGGAGTTCCTGTTCATCCACGATGAGGTTGCCCGCCAGGCTCACCTCGCTGACCCGGTACTGCTCTCCTTCATCGATATTGATGGTCACGTAAATATCCTTGCGATCCGGCGTCAGGGTGACCTGGGTGGAATCCACATTGAAATTGATGAAGCCGGAATCCAGGTAACGGGTACGCAGTTTTTCCAGGTCCCCCGCCAAACGTTGCTTGGAATAATGATCGCGGCGGCTGAACAGGGCGTACCAGCGGGGTATGCCGGAGTCGAAACGGCGGATCAGATCCGGCTCGGAATAGGCCTCGTTACCCACCACCCGAACCTGCTGGATCCTTGCCACCTGCCCCTCGGCGATCTCGATGACCACGTCCACCCGGTTGCGGGGTAGCGGCTCCACCTCCACATCCACCTGCACGTTGTACTTGCCGCGGGCGAAATACTGCTGCAGCAGTTCATTCTCCATGCGCTCCAGCACGGTGCGATTGAAGACACGCCCCCGGGCCATGCCCACCTGCCGGAGGGCATCCATGAGCTGATCGGTCTTGATGTCCCGATTGCCACTGATGCGGATCTCGTTGATGGCGGGCCGTTCCTCCACCACCACCACCAGCACATCGTCACGACGGCGCAGGGAGATGTCGGAAAAAAAACCGGTACGGAACAGGGCCCGGATGATCTCCGGTGCCTGGCCGTCATCAAAGGCGTCCCCCACGGCTACTGGAAGATAGGTAAACACCGTGCCGGCAGCAATGCGCTGCAGACCCTCCACCTCGATGTCCTGGATCACAAAGCCGTTATCGGCCAGCGCCGATGTTGACCAACCCAGCATGGCGGCAAGGGCCAATCCGGCAAGCAGACGTCGTGAGTCATGGGACATTCGGTATCAACCCAGGATTCGCATGAAATCATTGTAAAAGGCAAGCGTCATCAAAAGACCAATCAGCATGATTCCGACCCGCTGGCCGATGGCCTCCACCGTCGGTGACACTGGACTGCCCTTGATGAGCTCCACGCAGTAATACAGCAGATGACCACCGTCGAGAATGGGGATCGGCAACAGATTGATGATCCCCAGACTGATGCTGACGATGGCAAGAAAACCCAGAAATGCGGAGAATCCGATCACAGCCGTCACGCCCGCATATTCGGCAATGCTGATGGGGCCCGCAATGTTGCTGACCGCCGCCTCGCCGGTCAGCAGGCGCCACATCACCCGCAGGGTCATGATGCTCATGTCCCAGGTCCGTTCCACGCCCTGGACGAATGCAGTCCAGGGCCCATGACGGACATGGGCCCGCATGGCCTCTGCAGTGAGCTCGTCCACGTGAGGATAAGCACCAATCAGACCCACCCGCTCGCCGTTGACCTCGCGGCTGTCGGTCCGGATCACCAGAAATTCCTGCCGCCCCTCACGTTCGATCCACAGATCCATCGACTGCTCGGGGCGGGCCTGGACATGACCCACCCAAGACTGCCAGCTGTCGATGCGGATACCGTCCGCCTGCAGGATCCGGTCTCCGGATCGCAGTCCGGCGCGGGCCGCGGCGCCCTCAGGGATCAGCTCCCCCAGCACCGGCTCCGACCAGGCGTGCCAGGCAACGATGCCCAGCTTGTCCAGCAGAGGGCCCTCATCCAGCAGTCGGCGCCGATCGCTCAGGTCCAGTGAACGAATCACTTCCCTGCCCTGAGCATCACGCACCAGCACATCCACCCGGCGTCCATCCAGCCCCTGTTCGAGCAGATTCAGTGCGGCAAGTTCCCAGGTGGCCGTCTCGGTATCGTTCACCCGCAGAATCAGGTCCCGGGCCTCGAAACCGCCCTCGGCCGCCAGGGAACCGGGTTCCACATGGCCCACCACGGGCTTGATGCCACTGACTCCGACCATGAACATCAGACTGTAGGCAAGGATGGCAAAGAGGAAATTCGCCGCCGGGCCGGCGGCGACGATGGCCATGCGCCGACCCACGGTCTGGCGGTTGAAGGCGCGATGAAGCTCTGTCTCCGGCACCGGCTCCTCGCGCTCATCGAGCATCTTCACGTAACCACCCAAGGGGATGGCGGCGATGACATATTCGGTGCGATCCCGGCCTGCCACCCGTGTCCACAGGGGACGACCGAAACCGATGGAGAAACGCTGCACCTTCACCCCGCAGCGCCGGGCCACCCAGTAATGGCCGAACTCATGCACCGTCACCAGCAACCCGATGGCGACGATGAAAGCAAGAATGCTGATCAGAATGCTCATGAATGCAGTGATCGCTCAAGCAGTCGGCCTTCACGCACCGCAGCAGCCGTCACTTCCCGGGCCTCCTGATCCGCCGCCAGGATCCGCTCCAGGGAGTCGGCTTCCTGATGGGGCAGGGTTTCCAGGGCATGGGAGATCAGGCGGGGGATATCGGTGAAGCGGATGCGCGCCGACAGAAAGGCATCCACGGCCACCTCGTTGGCGGCATTGAGAATGGCAGTGGCGGTACCGCCGGCGCTGAAGGCCTCGTAGGCCAGGCGCAGGCAGGGGAAACGCTCCATGTCGGGGCGCTCGAAGTCCAGGCGGGCAATCTCCATGATGTCCAGCGGTGCCACGCCCGAGGTGATACGCTCCGGCCAGGCCATGGCGTGGGCGATGGGGGTGCGCATGTCCGGGTTGCCCAACTGGGCCAGCACCGAACCATCAGTGTAGGCCACCATGGAATGAATCACACTCTGGGGATGCAGTACCACCTCGACACGCTCGGGCGTGGTATCGAACAGCCAGCAGGCCTCGATCAGTTCCAGGCCCTTGTTCATCATGGAGGCGGAATCCACCGAAATCTTGCGGCCCATGACCCAATTGGGATGGGCGCAGGCCTGATCCGGCGTCACCGCCTCCAGATCCTGGGCGGGCAGACGCCGGAAGGGGCCGCCGGATGCGGTCAGAAGGATTTTTTCCACCCCCACCTCGGGCAAGCCACGGGAAAAGTCCGGCGGCATGCACTGGAAAATGGCATTGTGCTCACTGTCGATGGGCAACAGCTCCGCGCCCGAGGCCCGCACCTGATCCATGAACAGGCGTCCGGACATCACCAGCGCCTCCTTGTTGGCCAGCAACACCCGCTTGCCCGCCCGGGCCGCGGCCAGGGAAGGCAGCAACCCCGCCCCGCCGACGATCGCGGCCATGACGTAATCGGTTTCCGGCAGAGCAGCCACCTCGGCCAGGGCCTCGGGGCCGGCCATGACGCGGGTGGACAGGCCGGCGGCACGGATGCCGGCCTGCAGCGCGCCGGCATGTTCCGGATCGGCCACCACCGCATAGTCGGGCCGATGGGTCCTGCACTGCTCCAGCAAGCGTTCCACATTGCCGTTGGCGGTGAGGGCCACGGCGCGATAGCGGTCCGGATGGCGAGCGATGACGTCCAGGGTGTTGACGCCGATGGTTCCTGTGGCGCCAAGGACGGTGACGCCCTTTGGTGAAGCACTCATTGGAAGTCTCCCGGTAAACTGACCTTGGGGTGAAACGGCAAGCCGGGCCCCGGCAAGGGCTTATCTTGCCATAATTACGCCCCACAGGAGGCCCGTCAGGAAGACGGGGGCTGCCGCGGTGAGGCTGTCGATGCGATCCAGGATGCCGCCGTGGCCCGGCAGCAGGGCGCCACTGTCCTTGGCGCCGGCTTCCCGCTTGAGCACGCTTTCAAACAGATCACCCGCCACGGATATGAGGGCCGTGACCAGGCACAGGCAGACGAAGAAGAACCACAGGGCGGGGACCACGCCAAAATACCACGCACCCAGCAGACCGAAGGGAACAATGGCGATCAGGGCACCCAGCAGCCCCTCGCGGGTCTTGCCGGGGCTGATGCGGGGCGCCAGCTTGCGGCGACCGAAGCGGCGTCCGGCAAAATAGGCTGCGCTGTCCGCCGTGGCCGTCAGCAGGATGAGGTAGAGTACCAGGGACGGCTGTACCTGATGCAACCAGACCAGAGCGATGAAGGCGGGAACCAGGGTCAACACCCCGGCACTGCCCAGTCCATAGCGTCGCAACCGCTCCCGATCCTCCCGGACAGCCGGCTCATAGAAGGCCAGCACCACGAGAACCCCGCCCCACCACACCACACCCAGCACCACGGGCCAGATCTGCTCCAGGGTAAAGGCGGCAAGGGCACCCAGCCCGGCCAGGGTGGCGACACCGACCACATACAGACCCCGCTGCCGGACGGATTCCAGCCCGCAAAGCCGGGCCCATTCCCAGGCACCTCCCAGACACACGGCCAGTACCGCAAGACCGAACCAGAAGGACGGCAGCACCAGCACCGCCGAAAACACCACCACGGCCAGCAGAAGGCCGGTTATGACTCGCTGTTTAAGCACCACTGCCTCCGGCCAGTTGCTCTTCGATATATCCGAAACGGCGCTGACGGCCGGCAAAACAGGCAAAGGCCTGGTTCAGGTCGTCCTCGCTGAAATCCGGCCAGAGCACGTCGGTAAAGAACAGCTCCGTATAGGCGAGCTGCCACAGCAGGAAATTGCTCACCCGTTTTTCCCCGCCGGTGCGAATGAACAGGTCGGGGTCGGGCAGACCGGCGGTGGAGAGATGGGCATCCAGGATCTCCGGCGTGATCTGCTCGGGTGTCAGCACACCGGCACGGACCTTTTCGGCCACCACGACCGCGGCATGGGTAATGTCCCAGCGCCCGCCGTAGCTCACCGCCACCACCAGGTCCATCAGGGTATTGTCCCGGGTACGGCGCTCCGCCTCCGCCATGCGTTCCTGCAGCCGCGCGGAAAAGGCACTGCGGTCACCGATGAAACGCAGCCGGATGCCCTTTTCCTCCAGCTCCGGCAGTTCGCGGCGGATCGAGCCCACGAACAGCTCCATCAGGGTCCCGACTTCCTGCCGCGGCCGACGCCAGTTCTCGCTGCTGAAGGCGAACAGGGTCAGCACCTTGACCCCCCGGGAGGCGCAGGTGCGCACCACCATGCGTACGGCATTGACGCCCTGGCGATGGCCTTCGGTACGGGGAAGGTGGCGGGCACGGGCCCAGCGACCGTTACCATCCATGATGACGGCCACATGACGCGGAATACCCGGTGTACTGGCGGGCGCTTGAGTCACTATCGGTGGTTCATCCCGCGGCTCAGACGGCCATCAGTTCCTTTTCCTTTTCCGCCAGTACCCGATCGACTTCGGCGATGTACTGGTCGGTCAGCTTCTGCACTTCTTCCTGGCCCTTGCGATCCTCATCCTCGGAGATGGACTTGTCCTTGACCAGGTTCTTGAGTTCGTTATTGGCGTCACGACGGATGTTGCGGATGGCCACACGGGCATTCTCCGCCTCGTGGCGCACCACTTTCACCAGATCCTTGCGACGCTCCTCGGTGAGGGCCGGCATGGGAACACGGATCACGGCACCCACCGTGGAGGGGTTCAGACCCAGATCCGAGTTCATGATGGCCTTCTCCACCTTGGCCACCATGGGCCGCTCCCAGGGGGTCACGGTCAGGGTGCGGGAATCCTCCACGCCCACGTTGGCCACCTGATTGATGGGTACCTCACTACCGTAATACTCCACCATCACGTGGTCCAGCAGGCTGGTGTGGGCTCGACCCGTGCGGATCTTGGCCATTTCCTGGCGCAGGGAATCGATGCTTTTGCCCATGCGGGTTGCGGCATCCTTCTTGATAGCTTCAATCATGCTGTTCAACCTCTCTCGACCAGGGTACCCACATTCTCGCCCATGATCAGGCGCAGCAGGTCCCCTTCCTTGAATATGTTGATGACCCGCAACGGCATGTCATTGTCCCGGCACATCACGATGGCCGTGGCATCCATGACACCCAGGCGGCGGGTAAGCACTTCCTCGTAGGTGAGGCGCTCGTAGCGGCGGGCATCGGGATTGGTCATGGGGTCCGAGTCATAGACACCATCCACCTTGGTGGCCTTGATCATGACATCGGTGTTCATCTCGATGGCCCGCAGGCTGGCCGCCGTGTCGGTGGTGAAGAAAGGGTTCCCGGTGCCTGCGGCAAAGACCACAATGCGCCCCTTTTCCAGATGACGCACGGCACGACGACGGATGTAGTCCTCGCAGATCTGGTTGATCTTGAGGGCGGACATGACGCGACAGAACTTGCCTTCCCGCTCCAGGGCATCCTGCATGGCCAGGGCATTCATGACCGTGGCCAGCATGCCCATGTGATCGGCCGTGACCCGGTCCATGCCACCCTGGGCCATGCCGGCGCCGCGGAAGATGTTGCCGCCGCCGATGACGATGGCCACTTCCACGCCCAGGCGGCTGAGTTCGGACACCTCGCGAGCAACCCGGGCCAGGATATTCGGACAGATGCCGAAATCCAGGTCACCCATCAGGGCCTCGCCACTCAGCTTCAGAAGGATACGCTTATAGGCGGGACGCTTGTCGTCACTCATGGGAAACCTTGTTTGTATTGTGTCGAGCCTGAAACCGGGTGACGCCGGCGAGCCGGCACACTCATGCAAACGGCGGCGGCCCCATCCGGAGCCACCGCCATCAGGATACAGAAGATATCAAGCGCCCTTGGCCTGGGCCATCACTTCTTCGGCGAAATTTTCCACCTTCTTCTCGATCCCTTCACCCACTTCGTAACGCACGAAGCGGTTCACCTTGGCGCCGGCATCCTGCAGCAGCTTGCTCACAGTGTTGTCGGGGTCCTTGACGAAAGGCTGACCCACCAGGGTGATTTCCGCCAGGTATTTCTTGATGCGGCCACCGATCATCTTTTCGATGATTTCGGCCGGCTTGCCGCTTTCCTCGGCCTGGGCACGGAAGATGTTCTTTTCCTGCTCCAGCAGTTCCTGGGGCACCTGGGACTCATCGACGCAGACCGGACGGCTGGCGGCAACGTGCATGGCCACGTCACGGACCAGGTCATCATTTCCACCGTTCATTTCCACCAGCACGCCGATACGGGTGCCGTGCAGGTAATGGCCCAGACGGCCTTCGCTGTTGATCACTTCGAAACGACGCACCTGGATGTTCTCGCCGATCTTGGCCACCAGGCCGGCACGGACTTCTTCCAGGGTCCCTTCCGGGGTGGACAGGGCCATCAGGGCCTCCACGTCGGCGGGGGCCTGGGCCACCAGGGTGTCGGCCACCAGGCGGACGAAGCCCTGGAAGTTGTCATCCTTGGCCACGAAGTCGGTTTCGCAGTTGACTTCCACGATGGCGGCACGACGACCGTCTTCGCTGGCGGCGACCATCACCTGACCTTCGGCGGCCACGCGACCGGCCTTCTTCACCGCCTTGGCGGCGCCGGACTTGCGCATCTGTTCGATGGCGGCTTCCATGTCGCCGCCGGCTTCGACCAGCGCCTTCTTGCATTCCATCATGCCCGCGCCGGTACGTTCGCGCAGTTCCTTAACCATGGATGCGGTAATCTGCATGGGGTGACTCCTGATTCAATTCTGTGTCGCCGGGGCCGTTCCCGCGGATGGGCGCGGCCCCGGCAGCGTGTTACTTGTCGCCGGCTTCGGCGGCAGGCTGGGCAGCAGCGGCCTCTTCCACCTCGACGAACTCGCTGGAGGCGGTGGTGCGGGCCACGTTGAGGCCATCACACACGGCATCGGCCGCGGCGGAGAGATAGAGCTGAATGGCACGCATGGCGTCATCGTTGCCGGGAATGACGTAGTCGACACCTTCGGGGGAGTTGTTGCTGTCCACCACGGCGACCACGGGGATGCCCAGCTTGCGGGCTTCGCTGATGGCGATGCGCTCATAGCCCACGTCGATCACGAACATGGCATCGGGCAGACCGGGCATGTCCTTGATGCCGCCCAGGCTGCGCTCAAGCTTTTCCATCTCGCGGGTGCGCATCAGGGCTTCCTTCTTGCTCAGGCGGTTCAGGGTGCCGTCTTCCTTCATGGCCTCCAGTTCCTTGAGGCGACGGATGGATTCGCGCACGGTCTTGAAGTTGGTGAGCATGCCGCCGAGCCAGCGGTGGTTGACGTAGGGCATCTTGCAGCGCTGGGCATGTTCGGCCACCAGGTCGCGGGCGGAGCGCTTGGTGCCCACGAACATGATCTTGCCGCCATTGGAGGCCATCTTGCCCAGATAGTTCATGGCATCATTGAAAAGGGGGACGGTCTTTTCAAGGTTGATGATGTGGATCTTGTTGCGATGCCCGAAGATGTACTGGTCCATCTTGGGGTTCCAGTAACGGGTCTGATGGCCGAAATGGACACCGGCTTCGAGCATTTGACGCATGGTCACGTTAGGCATGATGAGAATATCTCCTCGGGGTTGGGCCTCCATGCGCCCCGAACAGCAACCCCTGTGACAGGGCACCCAGCTGAACGTGTCGGCGCATGTGTGGAATCAGAAACACGGATTGGATAAAAAGCGCCCCCACAGTTTGGTTTGCATGGAGCGCGGGCGCTTTATACCATAAACAGTCTTTCACAACAAACGCATAGCGCGGCCCGCCAATCCCACCGGCGAAGCCGAAGCGTTTTACCCCCGGACCCTCCCCAGCATGCCCGTCAACATCAAGACCCCGGAAGAAATCGAAAAAATGCGCCTGGCCGGCCGCTGTGCCGCCGAGGTCCTGGAAATGATCGCCCCCCATGTACAGGCGGGCATCACGACCGGTGAACTGGACCGGCTCTGCCACGACCACATCACCCGGGTACAGCAGGCCATCCCCGCCCCGCTGAACTACCGCGGCTTTCCCCGGTCCATCTGTACATCCATCAATCACCAGGTCTGCCACGGCATTCCCGGTGACCGCAGGCTCAAGGACGGCGACATCCTCAACATCGACATTACCGTGATCCGGGATGGCTATCACGGGGACACCAGT
Source organism: Ectothiorhodospira shaposhnikovii (assembly GCF_016584105.1). Lineage (GTDB taxonomy): Bacteria > Pseudomonadota > Gammaproteobacteria > Ectothiorhodospirales > Ectothiorhodospiraceae > Ectothiorhodospira > Ectothiorhodospira shaposhnikovii. The sequence goes on from NZ_NRSM01000010.1 coordinate 15,364, forward strand.
CGCATGTTCATCGTCGGCAAGCCCTCCGTGCAGGCCCAGCGGGTGGTGGATGTGGCCCATGAAGCCCTTTGGCGGGGCATCAGCATGGTGGCCCCCGGCGTCCGCCTGGGTGACATCGGTCATGCCATCCAGACCTACGTGGAAGGAGAGCGCTTCAGCGTGGTGCGGGAATACTGCGGTCACGGCATCGGCCGCGAGTTTCACGAAGACCCCCAGATCCTGCACTTCGGACGGCCGGGAGAAGGGGTGGAACTCAGGCCCGGCATGACCTTCACCATCGAGCCCATGGTCAATGTGGGCAAGCGACATACCCGACTCCTGGCCGATGGTTGGACCGTCGTCACCAAGGATCACAGCCTGTCCGCGCAGTGGGAACATACCCTCCTCGTAACCGATGACGGCCACGAGATCCTCACCCTGCGCCGGGACGAGACCCCACGTTGCTGAGACTGCCCCCCATGAGCCTCCTGACCCCCCTGCCGGACCACATCGCCCACCGTCTGGGCTGGGAGGCGGCATACCAGGCCCTTCGCGACGGGCAACTGCCTGAGCGGCAACGGTATGCGGCCCTTGTCACCCGGGTACGCAAGGACCTGGAAGCGGCCTTCACCGACGGGGTGGATGTCACCGACCTGGTCCAGGCCAGGGCCGCCGCCATGGACCGCCTGCTGGTGGCGGCCTGGGAAGCCCTGTCACTGGACCGGCAGGCAGGACTGGGCCTGGTGGCCGTGGGCGGCTACGGTCGGGGCGAACTGCATCCCGGCTCGGACATCGACATCCTGGTGCTCTTCGACACGTCCCTGAGCCGGGAACAGGAAGAACGGATCGGTCAGTTCCTCACCTTTCTCTGGGACATCGGCCTTGAGGTCGGACACAGCGTGCGCACCCTGGATGACTGCACCCGGGAGGCCGCGCGGGACATCACCGTCGCCACCAATCTGCTGGAATCACGCCCCCTGCTGACGCCACCGGGTCAATTCGAGGCCCTGCGGCAACGGATCGCCCCGGCGCGCATGTGGAACAGCCGCGAGTTCTTCGCCGCCAAGCTGGCGGAACAGGAAGCCCGGCACCTGCGCTTCGGCGAAACCGCCTATCGCCTGGAACCCAACCTCAAGGAAGGTCCCGGCGGCCTGCGGGACATCCAGATGATCGGCTGGGTGACCCAGCGCCACTTCGGTGCCAGCGCCCTGGCGGAACTGGTCTCCCACGGCTTTCTCACCGAAGCGGAATGCCACGACCTGGTGGCCGGGCAAAGCTATCTGTGGCGGGTGCGCTTTGCCCTGCACATGCTCAGCGGCCGCAAGGAAGACCGGTTGCTGTTCGATTTTCAGCGCCGCCTTGCCAACCTGCTGGGCTTCACCGACCAGGACCACAATCTGGCCGTGGAACAGTTCATGCAGCAATATTTCCGCACGGTGATGGGGCTGGAGCGTCTGAACGAGATGCTGCTGCAACACTTCAGCGAGGCCATCCTGCTGGAGGACCACCGTGACGAGGTGGTGCCCATCAATCGCCGCTTCCAGGCCCGACGGGGATTTCTGGAGATCACCCACCCCCAGGTCTTTCGCCAGTACCCCCCCGCCCTGCTGGAAACCTTCCTGATGCTGCAACAACACCCGGAACTCAAGGGCATCCGGGCGTCCACCATCCGCGAGATCCGTGCCCAGCGGCATCTGATCGATGACGAGTTCCGCCGTAATCTCGCCTGCCGCACCTTGTTCATGGAAATCCTGCGTCAGCCCCATGGGGTTACCCGGCAGTTGCGGCGCATGAACCGTTACGGGGTACTGCCCGCCTATCTGCCGGCCTTCGGGATGATCGTGGGACGGATGCAGTACGATCTGTTCCACATCTACACCGTGGACGAGCATATCCTGGGGGTGATTCGCAATCTCAGGCGATTCGCGGCACCCGAACACGAGAGCGACCTGCCCGAATGCGCGCGGATCTTCCGCCAGATTCCCAAACCCGAACTGCTTTATCTGGCCGGGCTGTTTCATGACATCGCCAAGGGGCGCGGCGGTGACCATTCCGAACTGGGCGCCGACGAGGCGCGCGCCTTCTGCCTGCATCACGGCCTTGCGGTCCATGACGCCAGTCTGGTGGCCTGGCTGGTGAAAACCCATCTGCTCATGTCCCTGACTGCGCAACGGCGTGACATCTCCGATCCGGGGGTGGTGATGGAATTCGCCGCCCAGGTGGGCAACAGCATGCGTCTGAACCATCTCTACCTGCTGACCGTGGCGGACATCCAGGGCACCAATCCGCAACTCTGGAATTCCTGGAAAAGCTCGCTGATCTCCAGCCTCCATGCCTCCACCCAGCGCATGCTGCGCCGCGGCCTGGACAATCCACCGGGACAGGACGAACTGGTAGGCGAGGTGCAGACCCATGCCCTGGAACTGCTCAAGGCCCAGGGTATGAAGGCACCCGACTGTCTGGAAATCTGGGCGCATTTCGACGCGGAATACTTCCTGCGCCACTCCGCCGACGAGATCGCCTGGCACACCCGCGCCATCCATGAAGTGGATGAAGCGGATCTGCCGCTGATCCTGGTCCGCCAGGAAACCGCCCGCGGCAGCACCGAGATATTCCTCTACACCCAGGATCATCCCCATCTCTTCGCCCTGACCGCCACGGCCCTGACCCAACTGGGACTGGACATCGTGGATGCCAGAATCATCACCACCCGCACCGATCGAACCCTGGATACCTTCCTGGTACTGGAAGACACCGGTCAGCCCATTGCCAGTGCCGGGCGGGTCCAGGAGATCGGCCGACTGCTCAGGGAAAGGCTCAATGATCCGGACAAGCGTCCCGGGGTCATCCGGCGCACCACACCCCGCCGACTCAAGCATTTCGACGTGGCCACCCAGGTGAGCTTCGATCCCCTGCCCCACCACAACCGCACGGTACTGTCCATTTCCACGGCCGACCGGCCGGGATTGCTGTCACGGATCGGCATCGTGCTGATGGACTGCGGGGTCAAGGTCTACAACGCCAAGATCGCCACTGCCGGAGAACAGGCCGATGACGTGTTCTACGTCACCGACCTGGATGACCGGCCGATCCAGGATCCGGAACGTCGTCAATTGATCGCCGACCGCCTGCGGGAGGCGCTGCAGGACCCGGCCCCCCCCCCCAGACCGCGTGAGGACCACCGGATCGGCCGGATCATGTCGTTATGGCGTATACTGTCGCGCCGCTTAACCGACCACCGACGACACGGCACGATGAATCCCGATCTGGATCGACTGCAACCCTACCCTTTCCAGAAGCTGGCCTCCCTCAAGCAGGGGGTGACACCCCCAGCCGGACTCGGGCACATCGCCCTGTCCATCGGAGAGCCCCGTCACGCGGCGCCCGCCGTGGCCCGGGAGGCCCTCATCGCCCATCTGGACGGCCTGTCGGGCTATCCCCTTACCCGGGGTTCGGATGCCCTGCGCGAGGCCATCGCCGGATGGGCCGGCCGACGCTTCGGCCTGCCCGCGGGCCTGTTGGACCCCCAGCACCATATCCTGCCCGTGAGCGGCACCCGGGAAGCCCTGTTCGCCCTGGCCCAGTGCGTGGTGGACCGTGGCCGGCAACCGGTGGAAGTCTTCATGCCCAACCCGTTCTACCAGATCTACGAAGGAGCCGCCCTGCTGGCCGGTGCCAGGCCCCACTTCATGGACCTGCTGCCGGAGCACGGCTTCCTGCCGGACCTGGATGCCGTCACACCGGCACAGTGGGACCGCTGCCAGCTCCTGTATCTGTGCAGCCCGGGCAATCCCAGCGGCAGCGTGATGCCGGAGGACTACCTGGTGCGGGTGCTGGAACTGGCCCATCGCCATGATTTCATCATCGCCGCGGACGAGTGCTATTCCGAGATCTATTTCAACGACCAGCCACCGCCGCCGGGCCTGCTCGGGGTCGCGGCCCGGCACCAGGGCGACTTCAACCGGGTGGTGGTCTTCCACAGCCTGTCCAAGCGCTCCAATCTGCCGGGCCTGCGTTCCGGCTTCGTGGCCGGTGATGCCCGGGTCATGACGGCCTTTCATCAATACCGGACCTACCACGGCTGCAGCATGGCGCCCCCGGTACAGGCAGCCAGCATCGCGGCCTGGAATGACGAGACCCATGTGGCGGAAAACCGGGATCTCTACGGCCGCAAGTTCGACGCCGTCCTGGAGATTCTGGGTGATGTCCTGCCCATGAGCCGCCCTGATGCGGGGTTCTATCTATGGCCGGAAATCCCCATGGATGACGAGCATTTCGCCCGCGAACTCTTTGCCCGCCAGAACATCACCGTCCTGCCCGGCAGCTACCTGTCCCGGGACACCGCCGCCGGCAACCCCGGCCGCAACCGGGTACGCATGGCCCTGGTGGCCCCCCTGGCGGAATGCGTGGAAGCCGCCAGGCGCATCCGGGCGTTCCTGGCGGATCACTGAACCTGCCGATCCCCGGCCTATAATCACCTTCATCACACCGTATCAGCGGAGTTTTTCCATGACCGACATCCAGACCCTCATCGAAGACGCCTTTGAAAGACGCGTCGAGATCAACCCGCGCAATGCCGACACCCGCCTCAAGGATGCGGTGATGGAAGCCATCGACATGCTGGATCGGGGCACCGCCCGGGTGGCCGAAAAGCGCGACGGCCAGTGGGTGGTGAACGAATGGCTCAAGAAGGCCGTTCTGCTGTCGTTCCGCATCAACGACAACCAGCTCATGAAGGGCGGTTTCACCAACTATTACGACAAGGTGGACGCCAAGTGGGCCGACAGCAATTCCCGGGAACTGCGGGAGAGCGGCGTGCGCATCGTGCCGCCCGCCACCGCCCGGCGCGGCGCCTACGTCGCCCCCGGCGTGGTGCTGATGCCTTCCTACGTGAACATCGGCGCCTATGTGGATGCCGGCACCATGGTGGACACCTGGGCCACCGTGGGTTCCTGCGCCCAGATCGGCAAGAACGTGCACCTCTCCGGGGGCGTGGGCATCGGCGGCGTGCTCGAACCCCTGCAGGCCTCTCCCACCATCATCGAGGACAACTGCTTCATCGGCGCCCGCTCCGAAGTGGTGGAAGGGGTGATCGTGGAGGAAGGCTCGGTGATCTCCATGGGGGTCTACATCGGTCAGAGCACCCGCATCTATGACCGGGAGAAGGACGAAGTGACCTACGGCCGCATCCCCGCCGGATCGGTGGTGGTGTCCGGCAACCTGCCGTCCAAGGACGGCAAGTACAGCCTCTACTGCGCCGTGATCGTGAAGCGGGTGGATGAAAAAACCCGTTCCAAGGTGGGCATCAACGAACTGCTGCGGGATCTCTGATCCCGCTTCAGGTGCGGTCCGGGGGCGGGGATTCCCGCTCCCGCCGCCGCGCCGCCAGGGCGCGGCGCACCGACAGGATCTGCCATCCGCACAGGCCCAGCAGCACGGCGGCGGTCAGCAGTCCCTTGCCCAGGACCAGGGTGGTGGTGTCGATCATGACGGCACTGCCTCGCAGGTTCAGGCCCGGACGAACAGTGCCATGGACTCCACATGGGCCGTATGGGGAAACATGTCCATGACACCGGCGGCGACCAGACGATACCCGTGCTGGTGGACCAGCTCCCCCGCATCCCGCGCCAGAGTGGCCGGATTGCAGGACACATAGACCATGCGCTCGGCCCCCAGACGGGCCAGCGGCGCCAGCACCTCCCGGGCCCCGGAACGGGGCGGATCCAGCAGCACCCGGTCCACCGGACCCGACAGCCAGGGGGCGTTGCCCGGGTCGGCGGCCAGATCGGCGGCATGGTAGCGGGTATTGTCGATGCCGTTTTCGACCGCATTGCGGCGCGCCCGTTCCACCATGGCCCCATCCCCTTCCACGCCGATGACTTCCCGCGCCATCCCCGCCAGGGGCAGGGTGAAATTGCCCAGGCCGCAGAACAGATCCAGTACCCGGTGTTCCGGCGCCACCTCCAGCAGGGACAAGGCCCGCGGCACCATGGCCCGGTTGATGGGGGTGTTCACCTGGAAAAAATCCACCGGGGCAAACGGTACCCGGGTGCCGTACCCGGGATGGCCATAGGTCAGCACCGGAGGGGAGGTCGGCCACAGCGGCGTGATGGTTTCCGGACCGCCGGGCTGCAGCCAGACCTGCAATCCGGTTTCCTGACCAAAACCCGTCAGGATCGCCTCGTCCGCGGCATCGAGCGGGTCCAGATTACGGAACACCAGGGCCACCTGGTCGGCGTCATCCACCGCCACCTCGATCTGGGGAATGCGGTCCCGGGCCCGTAACCGGCCCATCAGCTCACGCAGTACCATGATCCGCTGCCCCACCGCCGGATGCAGCACCTCGCAGGTGGTCAGGGCCGCCAGGTAGGGGCTGCCCTTTTCCCGGAATCCCACCAGCACGCCCCCCTTTTTCGGCACATGCTTCACCCCCAGCCGGGCCTTGCGGCGATAGCCCCAGACCGGGCCGGTGATGGGATCCAGGATGTCTTGCGGGGCCACGTCACCGATGTGCCGCAGATCGTCCAGCAGGACCTGCTGCTTGGCCCGCACCTGGGCCGCCGGGTCCATGTGCTGCAGGGCACAGCCGCCGCACAGGCCGAAATGGGGACAAAGGGGCTCGACCCGGTCCGGCGAGGCCTCCAGCACCGTCTCCACCCGGCCCTCGTCATAGCGCCGATGCTGCTTGTGATAGCGGAAGGTGACGGTTTCCCCGGGCAGGGCGCCGTCGATGAAGACGGTCTTGCCCTCGATACGGGCAACGCCCCGGCCTTCGTGGGTGATGGCGTCAATACGGGTCTGGACTGCCTCCTGGGGCAGCCGGGATCGGCGTCGGGAACTCATGGATGTGATTGGTCGATTCAGGTGGAAGAAACGGAGGCACCCTGCCAGGCTGCCAGAAATTCCTGCAGATGGGGCTGGGATGCGGCGGCCAGCATCTCGGCCAGGCGGGACTGTTCGCGGGCCAGCCCGTCAGGACTCAGGCGACCGCGCAGATGCTCGAAACGCAGGTAGACCAGATAGGTATTGAGGACGTCGGTCTCGCAGTAATGGCGGATACCCTGGATGTCGCCGGCCAGCCAGGCATCCCAGACACCGGCGCCGCTCATGCCCATCTTGCCGGGAAAACCCAGCAGGGTGGCCACCTCGTCCAGGGGGGCATTAGCGCGCATCTGGAAGCCCGCCAGTACGTCCATCAGGTCCAGGTGACGCCAGTGGTAGCGGGAGAGATAGTTGTTGTAGCGAAAATTGCGGTCATCATCGCCGGTATCCCAGTAGCGCGGGGCCGACACCCCATGCAACAGACTGCGGTAGTGGAGCACCGGCAGATCGAAGCCGCCGCCGTTCCAGGTCACCAGGGTGGGTGCATAGCGCTCAATGCCTTCGAAAAAGCGCCGGACCAGCTCGCCCTCGTCGGATTCCGGTCCCCCCAGGGACCAGACCCTGAGCTGATCCCGGGTGGCGAGCACCACCGAGATGGCCACCACCCGATGCAGGTGGTGGGCAAGGAACTCACTGCCGGTCTTCTGGAGCCGAAGCTGGAACATGGCCTTGGCGGCTTCCGCGTCTCCCAGCCCGTCCAGACCCAGGAGCCGGCGACCACCCGCCACGTCGGGAATGGTCTCGATATCGAAGACCATCACTGGTTCGGACAATGCCACACTCATGCGGGGTAGATCCCGGTGGAGATGTAGCGATCCCCCCGGTCGCAGATGATGGCCACGATCACCGCATTCTCAAGTTCCGCCGACAGGCGCAGGGCGGCGGCCACAGCGCCGCCGGAAGAGACGCCGGCAAAGATGCCCTCCTCCGCGGCCAGACGGCGCATGGTGTCCTCCGCCTCGGCCTGGGTCACGTCCATGACCGAATCCACCCGGGCAGGGTCAAAAATTCTGGGCAGATACGCCTCGGGCCAGCGCCGGATACCTGGAATGGCGGCCCCCTCCGCCGGCTGCACGCCGACGATATTCACTCCGGGGTTCTGCTCCTTGAGGTAACGGGAAACCCCCATGATGGTGCCGGTGGTACCCATGGCGCTGACGAAGTGGGTGACGCCGCCCTCGGTATCGCGCCAGATCTCGGGTCCGGTGGTTTCATAGTGAGCCAGGGGATTGTCCGGATTGGCAAACTGGTCCAGCACCCGCCCCTTGCCCTCGGCCTGCATCTGCTGGGCCAGGTCGCGGGCGCCTTCCATGCCCTCCTCCTTGCTGACCAGGACGATCCGGGCACCGAAGGCCTTCATGGCGGCCCGCCGTTCCGCGCTCATGTTGGCCGGCATGATGAGGATCATGGGATACCCCTTGATGGCCGCCGCCATGGCCAGGGCAATACCCGTATTGCCGCTGGTGGCCTCGATCAGGGTATCGCCGGGACGAATGTCACCACGGGCTTCGGCACGTTGTATCATGTGCAGGGCCGGGCGGTCCTTGACGGAGCCGGCGGGATTGTTTCCTTCCAGTTTGGCAAGAATGGTGTTGGAGGTCTGCCCTGGCAGACGCTGCAGGCGGATCAGGGGCGTATTGCCCACAAAGGATTCCAGGGTTGGATGATTCATGCGAAAACAGCCTCAAAAGACGGACCCCATTATATACATGGTGTCACCGGAGTTAGAAAGACGGCGGGACCGCGCTGAAGCCCACGCCATGGATGACGATTTCATCCCACCTGGCAACGCCGGAAACATCCGCCGTGCCCAGCCGGGAATCCAGGTCGGGACATTCCGGTTACCCAGTGCGGCTGGGAAGGCAAACCACCGGGACGATCCGCCACCCAGAGGGCGTGGGCTCGCCATCATGCCGTCGGTCCGGATCATCGGTCCCGGTAAAAGATGGACTCCGTCTTCCTGAGCGCCACATTCCGGCACATGTCAACGGGCTCTGGATAAGCTATTTCCATGACAAGGACAGCCGCATTTCTCAATCCAGTGATGATCCTGTTGACCTGGATCGGGATATGGATATCCCCGGCCACGGCACAGGCTACAGATATCTTTCATGAAGGGGTTCCCCGCATCCTTTTCGTGGCCAGTCAGGACAGCGAGATCCATCAGAGTGCCTATGCACCGCTGCGTCGCGGCCTGGCCTATCCCCCGCCGCTGTTCATATCCGCCGACGACACCAATGCGGCCCAGTGGATAGGACATTTCGATTGCCGTGACTGCATGATCGTCACATCGGGGACCAGAGCCTTGCAGGACGTGTTGAATTTCACGCAACAGGCACGGGTACTGAGTTTCATGATTCCCATGGAAAGCCATGAGCGACTCATCCGGTCGGTGGCGGATCAGGAACGCTTTGCCGCCCTTTACATGGACATCCCCCTTGAAAAGCGCATGCTGATTGCCAGACGGCATGTACCGGCCCTCAGACGTTTCAGCGTCGTGGAAAGCCAGCCCCAGTCACAAACCGATACCGGCACCCCCGTCGAAAACCTGCAATATTTCGTAAAACAACCCGATCAGAATCTTCTTGATGTATTCATTCAGGCGGCCCGGCACTCGGACGCCATACTCACCCTTCCGGATCGGGAGATCTACAATCCCAGGAACATCGTCAGCATCATGATGACCACTTACCGCCTTGGGACGCCACTGATCGGTCACTCGGAAGCACTACACCGCGCCGGTGCCCTGATCTCCATTTATGCCGAACCTGAAATGCTCGGTGAAGAAGCCCTGGCAGTGATCCGCGGACAGGCAAGGGAAGGCTGGAAGGCGCTTCGCCGGCATACCGAACTCTACCAGGTATCGGTCAATCATCAGGTGGCCAGATCCCTGCGCATCACCGTGGAGGCGCCATGACGCAGTGGCGCATCCGCTATCGGGTCCTGACTCTGTCACTGTTACCCACCCTGCTGGTGGCCATTGTGCTGACCATCTACTGGGGCAGTGTCAAGGTCATGGAACTGGAGGCCCAGACCCGGGAACGGGGAGAAACCCTGGTTGCGTTCCTCGGACCCGCGGCGGAATACGGGATCATTTCCGGTAACCAGGCTTATCTGGATGCCATCACCGCCAAGGCCAAGGCACAGCCGGACGTAGCGAGCATCCTCATTCAGGATCATCAGGGGAACCTGATCTACGCCTACGAAAATCACCACGGACAGGGCGACATTCCTCACTGGAAATATCGCTTCGCAACCCGCCTGTTCCCGGAAAAAAGTGCGCTGTTCCACCAGGACATTCTGCTGAGTGCCCTGGACCTGCGCGACCTGCCGATGCCCGAAGGCACCGGTTCGTCCATGCAGGACCCCCGGCTGATCGGCAGTGTGCAGATCAGCCTGAGCAACCTGCACACCAGCGTTCAGCAGTTCCAGTGGATGCTGCAGAGTGTTGCGCTGATCATACTGATCGTCATCGGGATTCTGATGATCATCCCACGCTGGACCCTTTCCCTGTCCCGTCCGCTGGAAAGGATCGCCGCCACCGTCACCCAGATTCAGCAAGGTGACCTGGCGGCCCGAAGCCGCGTGCGGGCGGGTGGCGAGATCGGCACATTGCAAAAGGGCATCAACAGCATGGCCGAAAGCATTGAACGCTCTCACCAGCTGATGATTGACCGGATCAATGCCGCCACCGTGACCCTGCGGGAAAAACTGGACCTCATCGATGAAAAGAATCAGGCCCTCACTGCCGCTCATGAAAGGGCCGAACTCATCAACCAGCGCAAAACCCGGTTCCTGGCCAGCATCAGCCACGAGCTGAGAACCCCCCTGAGCGCCATCAAGGGGTATTCCGAGTTGCTATGCCAGCATGGCAGCCTGGATGAGCAGGAACGGCAGTGGGTCAACGTGATCGAGGATGCCAGCCGTGACAGCCTGAAACTGGTCAACGACCTCCTGGACATCTCACGCATCGAAGCGGGCACGGTGGCCATCCACCATACCCGTTTCGACCTCAGACAGATGCTGCAGGAAGTCATCGGCCTCTGCCGCAAGGGCTCCGGCCGGCAAAATGTGGACATCACACTGCTCATGCACCCGGCCACCCCCAGCTGGATCACCAGCGACCCGTTGCGCATCAAGCAATTGCTGACGAACGTGATGACCAACGCCGTTAAATTCACCGGCAACAATCATGTCATCCTGCGTGTCGGCCCACACCCGGATGCCCAGGGGATTCTTTCACTGTCAGTGGAAGATTTCGGTCCCGGCATAGAGAAGGAGTATCTGGACCAGATTTTCGAACCGTTCTACCAGATTCGCAAGAATGAACACGCCCTGCAGGTGGGGTCGGGTCTTGGCCTGAGCATCGCCCGCGGCCTGGTGAGCGTACTCAGTGGGGAGCTGGTGGTAGACAGCGAACCGGGCGAAGGCTGCATCTTCCATCTGCATCTTCCAGTCATGGGCGGCCCCGTTCACCCGCCGCGTTCCTGTCACGATATCTGCCCGGAAGGTGTCATCCTGCTCACCGATGATGCCGAGGTTCGATTCATCGCCCGTAGCCACCTGGAAATGCTCGGTCTTGATGTAACCAGTGTTCAACGTGCCTCGGCATTCCTCAAGGGGCTTGAAAGCACCAGCGGAACCATTGGCCTGATATGGCTGCGAGAACCCTACCAGGAACTGATCGAAACCATAATTCGCCACGAGCACCTGGCCAGAAGGGTGATCCTGACCGCCTTCATCACGATCCCGGAGACATTACTCCAGCAACTCAGACGCCAGGGTGTACTGCTGATCCCCCCCTTCCTCACGCTGGACATGCTGCAAGCGCATCTGGAGCGCCGGTTGCGGGTCGGCCCGAATAACGGGGCCCTTGAACCAACCGATGACAATTCCCCCCGGAACGAGAGCCTGTCCGGACTTCGGGTCCTGGTGGCCGACGACAATGCAACCAACCGGCGGCTGCTGTGTGAGTTCGTGCTGAATTGCGGTGCCCGGGTCGATGAGGCGGAAAACGGTGAGCAGGCCATGTACCAATATCTGACCAGCTACCATGATCTGATCCTGATGGACATGCACATGCCCGTGATGGATGGCATGACGGCACTTCTGGAGATCCGCCGGCAGGATCCCGGGGCCAGAATCATTGCGGTCACCGCGGATGCCCGCCAGTCCGTGCACCAGCGTCTCATGACTACGGGTTTTGATCATGTACTCACCAAGCCCGCCAGCCAGTCAGATATCAGGGACTGCCTGACACGATTCCCGCGGGATCTGCCCGCCACCCCTGCCCCCGCACAATCGGTCAATACAGCGTTAACCCATGACCCGGAGCGCGCCTTGCGCATGGCCGGAGGGTCCGCGGAACTGGCCCACGAACTGGCGACGCTTTTTTTCAGGGATCTCAAGCGGGCGCGTCAGCAACTCAAGGACAGCGGACTCAAGCGCCAGATCCTGCTCAAGCTCGCCCACCAGCTCAAGGGGGCTTCCCGCTACTGCGCCACACCCAGACTGGAAACCGCGGCCAGCGCCCTGGAAAGTGCGCTGCGCGACGGGCGGGAAACCTCCATTCCCAGACTCCGGCTGGCGCTGCTCACGGAGGTCGAGGATCTGCTTTCACGGGAAGACGACATCCTCAGCCAGCCATGATTACGAAGGCCAGGGCGTACTCCCGCTCGTCGGACAGGCTGATCTGGATATCCCTCACTCCCAGCCCCTTCGCGGTGAGCGCGGCGGGGCCGGACAGCACCAGCAAGGGACGCCCGCGTTCATCATGATCCACGCGGGCGTCCTCGAAGCGCATGTGGGCACCGATCCCGACCCCCAGGGCCTTCGAGGCGGCTTCCTTGGCGGCAAAACGCCGCGCCAGGAAGGCGGCCGGCTGGGCGGCGGCCTGGAAACCGGCATATTCAGCGGGGTGCAGGATGCGCCGGGCCAGGCGATCACCGTGGCGCTCCAGCATCGCCGTCATGCGCACGATGCTGGTGATGTCGGTGCCGATGCCGATCAGGCGCATGCACGCCCCGCGTCCATGGCTGCCCGCATCTGCACCACCGCCTCGCGGATGCCGCAGAACAGGGCCCGGGCGATGATGGCATGGCCGATATTGAGTTCATGCAGCTGGGGGATGGCGGCAATGGCGCCCACATTGTCGTAGTCAAGACCGTGACCGGCATTGACCGTCAGACCGATCGACTGCCCATGGGCGGCCGCCCGGCGGATCCGAGCAAGCAGTGCTTCCCGGCCAGCCGGATCCGTCGCCGAGGCATAGGCCCCGGTATGCAGCTCCACCACCGGGGCGCCGATGCGCGCGGCCGCATCCAGATGGGCCGGCTCCGGCTCCACGAACAGCGACACCTCGATGCCCGCCTCGACCAGACCCGCGCAGTAATCCCGCAGACGCGCCTCGTGGGTCAGCACGTCCAGCCCGCCTTCCGTGGTCAGCTCCTGCCGGCGCTCGGGCACCAGGCAACAGGCCCGGGGACGCACCTCCAGGGCGATGGCATGCATCTCCTCGGTGGCGGCCATCTCCAGATTCATGGCGGTCCTGATCACGCCGCGCAGACCGCGCACATCCGCGTCCTGGATATGGCGCCGGTCCTCGCGCAGGTGCAGGGTGATGATATCGGCGCCGGCATCCTCGATCAGGCCCACCGCCTGGGCCAGATCCGGATAGACGGTGTGGCGCTGCTGGCGGATGGTGGCGATGTGATCGATGTTGACACCCAGGCGCAGGGGTGAGGGAACTGAATTCATGATGAAACATCCGGTCGCCCGCGGGCGAAGAGTTGACGTGACAGAATGGGTTTGCCATCCAGATGATGATCCAGCAACCCGCGCAGCAGCCGCTTGGCCTGGATCCGGTGGGCGGGCGTATCCAGACGGTCGGTGAGCAGGGCCGCCAGGGCCTCCCCCTGGATGGTCCGGGGAGATGAAGGCGTGTCGTGGGGATCGGCCTCACGAACCCCCGACAGGGGGTCGACCCGGTAGAGTCGCCGTGGTTCCAGATCCTCGACCACCACGAACTCCAGCCCCTCTCCCAGCAGGTTGAGCAGGGCCAGTTCATAGCGCCGCAGCGCCGGCTCCAGGGCCAGGCCGGGATCGCCCAGCGCGGACAGGGTCCCGGCATAGACGGCAAGGAACTCCGGTTGCGGAATTTGCCGGGGCAGCAACCTCACCGCCAGTTCATTGATATACAGACCGCAGACGGCCCGATTGCCGCTCAGGGACACACCGCCCAGCTCTTCCCAGCCCGTCAGGGTACGCAGCTCGCCGCGGCCGCGCCAGGTCACTTCCAGCGACGCGAACAGCGGCGGCCGACGGCCCCGGTCCCGCACACCGCGCAGGACGGCCCCCATGCGCCCCTCCGCGGCCGTCAGCAATTCCAGCAACAGACTGGACTCCCGGTACGGGCGGGCATGCAGCACGAAGGCGATAGTGCCGGAGACCGTCGTCACGGCTCCACGTCGATCCCCATGCGGCGGATGCCGTCGATATCGCCCTGCCAGCCTTCCCGCAGCTTCACCCAGAGCTTGAGCATCACCTTGCGCTGGAGCAGGTCCTCCAGTTCATGCCGGGCACCGGTGCCCACCGCCTTGATCATGCGACCGCCCTTGCCGACGACGATGGATTTCTGGCTGTCCCGCTCCACCCAGATCACCGCCCCGATATGGATCGCGGTACCGGTGTCCTCCCAGGTTTCCACGTCCACCGAGGTGGCATAGGGGACTTCCTGTCCCAGGCGTTCCAGCAACTGTTCCCGGATCACTTCCGCGACCCGGAACCGCTGGCTGCGGTCCGTGATCTCGTCATCGGGGAACAGGTGCGGTCCTGCCGGCAACAGGTCGATGAGGGTGGTCACCAGGGGGTCCACGTTCACCCCGCGCAGGGCGGACAAGGGCACCACGTCATGGAAATCCAGCTTGCCGCGCACCTGATCGATAAACGGCAGCAGGATGTCCTTGTCCTTGAGCTTGTCCACCTTGTTGATCACCAGCACCACCGGGCGGCTGCCGGCGGCCAGCCAGCCGGCCAGCTGCTCGTCTCCCGCCTCCCAGCGACCGGCCTCGACCACGAACACCACCCCGTCCACATCATCCAGGGTGGCGCGGGCGGTACGGTTGAGGACCTTGCCCAACAGCTTGGGCGTGGACGGGTCCACCCCGGGGGTATCCACCAGCACCAGCTGATCCGCGCCGCGCGTGACCACACCGCGAATGCGGTGTCGGGTAGTCTGGGGCTTGCGGCTGGCGGCCGCGATCTTCTCCCCCACCAGATGGTTGAGCAGGGTGGACTTGCCCACATTGGGACGACCGACAATGGCCACATAACCACAGCGGGAGGGCATCTCTTCCGCTGCCATGGATTCGGATTCTTCAACCAAACTGCTGTTCCTCGGTATTGGTCAGGGCCGCAAAGGCCTTGACCGCGGCGGCCTGCTCGGCCCGGCGACGGCTGCTGCCCTCCCCGATCACCGAGATGTTGCGGGACTTGATGTGACAGGCCGCCTTGAAATGCTGGTCATGGGGCTTGCCGGTCACTTCCAGCACCTGGTAGCTGGGAATGTCCAGGTTCTTGCGCTGCAGCCACTCCTGCAGCCGGGTCTTGGGGTCCTTGAGGTCTTCCGCACTGGGCAGGGCGGCAAACCGCCGCCCGTACAGACGCAACACAAAGTCGCGGGTGGTGACAAAGTCCGTGGCCAGGTAGACCGCGCCGATGACCGCCTCCAGGGCATCCGCCAGGATGGAATCCCGCCGGTGCCCCCCGCTCTTTCGCTCCCCGTCGCCCAGGCTGAGCAGGGTGCCCATGCCCTGGTCGCGGGCGATCTGGGCCAGACTGTCCTGGTTGACCAGGGAAGCCCGCAGCCGGCTCAACTCCCCTTCCGGGGCCTCTGGACGCAGTGCAAACAAATGCGCCGCGACAATGAAGTTCAGGGCACTGTCCCCCAGATACTCCAGTCGCTCGTTGTGGCATTGGCTGGCGCTGCGGTGGGTCAGCGCCTGCCGGAGCAGATCCGATCCATGCAGTGACGCCGGCAACAGCGCCTCCAGACCCCTTGACGTCATGCCTTACTCCGACAGGGTGAAGCTGCGATCAAAACTGACCACGGCATCCACATTGGCAATCATGGGGGTGCGCACCTCGTATTTCACCCGCAGGCTGCGTACACCGCTTTGCTCGACGATGGTCACGTCATCACGGGTGACATGGGTCACGCCATTGATCTGGAAACGGCGATCCACCTCGCCCCAGAGCACGCGAATGTTCTTGCCGGACGCGCCGGATTCAGCGGATACATCCTTGATCACCGAAATCACCGTCATGTACTGGGTATAGACCGGGAAGAGCCGCAGACCCACGGTGCCGATCACGACCAGAAAACCGGCGATGATCAGAAAACCGATCAGGCCGATGCCCGACTGCCTGTTGATGCGATTCATGCGTAGACCCCCATTGAAGATATCTATTGTATTGCCATCAGAAATTGACTTGATCGGAACTGCCTGAGTAAACCACCACCAAGGCAACGCCGCCTTTTAATGCCGTCAGTCCCATCTCTATTTCGTCACTCCCGTGCAAGCGGGAGTCCAGAACTCCCGGTCCAAGACTGGATTTCCGCTTGCACGGGAATGACTCAGAGCATCCCTAGCGGATGCGGGTACCCAGGCGACTGAAATCCATTTCCTTGGCAGCATGATCCCAATGCATCCAGATGAACAACGCCTTGCCCACCAGGTTTGCCTCCGGTACGAACCCCCAGAACCGGCTGTCGTTACTGTTGTCCCGGTTATCACCCAGGGTGAAGTAGTGCCCTGCGGGGACGATGATCTCGCCCTCCACGGAAGGTCGGTCCGGCCACAGCAACACCTGGTGGGAAACACCGTTGATCCGCTCCTCCATCAGGTGGGCACCATCCATCACCGTCCCGGAGCCACTACCCTCATAGCGTCCCTTGAATACCTGCTCCACCGGCACATCATTGATATAGAGCTGCTTACCGTAAAATGCCACCTTGTCACCCGGCAGACCCACGATGCGCTTGATGTAGTCCTCCCGCGGATTCTCTGGATAGCGGAACACCGCCACATCTCCCCGTTCCGGTTGCCCCAGATCGATGACGCGGGTCCGCACCACCGGCAGCCGGATACCGTAGCTGTACTTGCTCACCAGGATGAAGTCCCCCACCAGCAGGGTGGGCATCATGGAGCCGGAGGGAATGCGAAAGGGCTCGGCCACGAAGGAGCGCAGGACCAGCACGATCAGCAGCACGGGAAAAAAGGAGCGGGCATAATCCACATACCAAGGCTCGGAGGGCCGGGTCTTGCCGGCCTCTTCCATTCCGCCCCCCCGGGCCTTGCGCCACCACACCACATCCGCCAGCCAGATCAGGCCGGTCACCAGCGTTCCCAGAACCAGAATCAATTCCAGATCAAACGTCATGGGCCCTCCCCTGTCGGCACCCGTATTCCATGCTCAAATCCAAACAACCCGATCCCATCACTCAGTTCTTCTGATCCACCTGCAGCACCGCCAGGAAGGCCTCCTGGGGCACTTCCACCCGGCCGATCTGCTTCATCCGCTTCTTGCCCGCCTTCTGCTTTTCCAGCAGCTTGCGCTTGCGGCTGGCATCCCCGCCGTAGCACTTGGCGGTCACGTTCTTGCGCAGGGCCTTGACCGTGGAGCGGGCGATGATCTTGGAACCGATGGCGGCCTGGATGGCTACTTCGAACATCTGCCGGGGAATCAGTTGCGCCATGCGCTCGGTGAGGTCGCGGCCCCGGTACTGAGCCTGATCCCGGTGAGTGATCAGCGAGAGGGCGTCCACCCGGTCACCGTTGATGAGCACGTCCAGCTTCACCAGCGGGGCCGCCTGGAAGCGGGTCAGCACATAGTCAAAGGAGGCATAGCCCCGGCTCACCGATTTCAGGCGGTCGAAGAAGTCCAATACCACCTCGGACATGGGCATGTCGTAACCCAGGGAGATCTGGTTGCCCACGTACTGCATGCGGGTCTGCACCCCGCGCTTCTCGATGCACAGGGTGATCACCGCCCCCACATAGTCCTGGGGCACCAGGATGCTGGCATTGATGATGGGCTCGCGAATCTCGGCAACGGTGTTCACCGGCGGCAGCTCCGCCGGATTGTGGATGGACAGCACCTCGCCGGCGGTGGTTTCCACCTGGTAGATCACGGTGGGCGCGGTGGTGATCAGGTCCAGGTCGTATTCCCGCTCCAGGCGCTCCTGGATGATCTCCATGTGCAGCATGCCCAGGAATCCGCAACGGAACCCGAACCCCAGGGCCTGGGAGGTTTCCGGCTCGTACTGCAGGGAGGCGTCGTTGAGCTTGAGCTTGTCCAGGGCCTCCCGCAGGCTGTTGTAGTCATCGGCGCTGACCGGGAAGATGCCGGCGAACACCCGCGGCTGGACTTCCTTGAAGCCTGGCAGGGCCTGGGCGGCGGGACGGTCGGCGCCGGTGAGGGTGTCCCCCACCTTGGCGCCGGTAATGTCCTTGATGGTGGCGATGACAAAACCCACCTGCCCCACCCCCAATTCCTCCCGAGGGGTGGGCTTGGGAGTGAACACCCCCACCTGGTCCACCAGATGGGCGCGCCCGGTGGACATGGCAATGATCTTCTGCTTGGGCCGCAGAACACCCTGCATCACCCTCACCAGGGCCACCACGCCCAGGTAGTTGTCGAACCAGGAGTCAATGATCAGGGCCTGCAGGGGGGCATCCGGGTCCCCTTGGGGCGGTGGAATACGGGCCACCAGGGCCTCCAGCAGGTCGGGCACGCCGACGCCGGTCTTGGCGCTGACGTGGACGGCATCCCGGGCCTCGATGCCGATGATCTCCTCGATCTCGTGGGCCACCCGCTCCGGCTCCGCCGCCGGCAGGTCAATCTTGTTGAGCACCGGCACCACTTCCAGACCCTGGTCGATGGCCGTGTAGCAGTTGGCCACGCTCTGAGCCTCCACACCCTGGGAGGCGTCCACCACCAGCAGGGCGCCCTCGCAGGCGGACAGGGAGCGGGAGACTTCATAGGAAAAGTCCACGTGCCCCGGAGTATCAATGAAATTGAGCTGGTACTCCTGACCGTCCCGAGCGGTGTACATCAGCGACACGCTGTGGGCCTTGATGGTGATGCCGCGTTCCTTTTCCAGATCCATGGAGTCCAGCACCTGCTCGGACATCTCCCGGTCTTCCAGCCCGCCGCAGACCTGGATGAAGCGGTCCGCCAGGGTGGACTTGCCGTGGTCGATGTGGGCAATGATGGAGAAGTTTCTGATTCTGCTGATCTTGGAATCGCTGGATTGACTGCTCATGGGGCCTGCTCGGGATATGGGGACCCTGACGCACATGGTCCGGCCATGTACCCACCGGGTTGATCAAGATTGGACTGCGCATTGTACAGGCTCGACCGGGGCAGTAACAGCAACGACCATATCGTGGCGCGGCAACCATTGCCTTACGGCACCACATGCGGTAAACCCGGCACTCGCGGAATCACTGGAGATCTCGATGACAGCACAGAATCACCCACAGGCCCGGGAACTCGCGGAGCAGGCATTTGCGCAGGACCGCGACGACATCCTCTGGCAACGATGCCTGATGATGGCGGATCAGGACGCGGACGCGGCCCGGGCCGCCTACCTGGAAGAGGCCGCCGCCATGTTCACGGCCAGACTGGAAGCGGAGGCACAGGCCCGGCGCCCGGATCCGGCCTGGAAAAACCCGATGCTCGGTGCCGTCCTTCCAGCCCTGATCGCCCTGGTGATCAGTTTCCTGTTCACCCTGGCCCAGTATCCCTTCCCGTTCGTGGCCTGGTCGGTCCTGATGGGAATTTTCTTCGTGCCCTCGGCGGGCATTCTGGGCTATGTGGGCGTCTTTGCCCTGCGCTATCGCCTGGAGCCGGGCTTTCGCATCGTGAATCGTGAACGGACCGAGCGCATTGCGGTGATGGGCTTCATCGCTCTGGCCCTGGTGGGCGCCATCGGCACCTACAAGCTGGTTTACTGGCCTTACTGAAACACATCCTGAACCCTGCCTTAGTCTCCCGCCAGCTCCAGCCTGAGGCCACGCTCGTCCAGGAAGTGGCAGCACAGGATCTCCTCGCCGACGGCGAGGACGGGGATCTTGGCACTGAAGCGCTGCTTCAGTGCCGGATCCCCGTCAATATCAATCTCACGGATGTCAAAATCCAGTTCATCCTGCAGCGAACGCAGCTGATGAAGCATGCGTTCGCACAGGTGACAACCATCACGATGGTAGATGGTCAGTTCAACGTTCATTCCGGCACATCCAGCGGCAACCAGAGGGGCCCCTGGGTCCGCTGCACCAGCACCCGGGCAGCACGTCCCGGAGGCAGTGCATCCACGATCTCCTTCATCCGCTCCAGAGACTGAACGGAATGACTGTTGATCATGAGCACCACATCACCGCGGCGTATGCCGGCTCGCTGGGCGGGCCCTGCCTCCACCTCGGTGACCAATACCCCTCCGTCGGTCAGTTCCAGGCGTTCCCGCAACTCATCGGGGACCTTTTCCAGATGCATGCCAAAGGGCTTGAAATCGGGTTCGGCAGGTACCGGGGCAATGGGACGGGACTGGGCCAGTTCATCCTCTGTGGGCAACTCGCCAATCACCACCTCCACGGTCATGGGCTTGCCGTCCCGCAGAATCTCCACCTGGGCCGGCTTGCCGATGGGCGCCCGACCAACGATCGGTGGAAGTGCCGAGGAACGGGGCACCTCCACCCCATTGAAGCTGAGTATCACGTCTCCGGTACGAAGTCCCGCGGCCTGTGCGGGACTGTCAGGCAACACTCTCGCCACCAGTGCCCCGGTAGGCCGCTCCATCGTGAACGAATCCGCCAGTTCCCGGGTCACTTCCTGGATGACGACACCCAGCCAGCCACGACTCACATAACCCTTGTCCTTCAACTGGTTGACCACGTCCATGGCCACCTCGATGGGTATGGCGAAGGACAGGCCCATGAACCCCCCGGTGCGGCTGTAGATCTGGGAATTGATCCCCACCACTTCCCCATCCATGTTGAACAGCGGACCACCGGAATTGCCCGGATTGATGGCCACGTCGGTCTGAATGAAGGGAACATAGCTTTCGCTGGGCAGGTTGCGTCCCTTGGCGCTGACGATACCCGCCGTCACGGAATGATCAAATCCGAACGGCGAACCGATGGCCAGTACCCACTCCCCCACCCGCAGGCTTTCGGAATCCCCCAGGGTAAGGGTCGGCAGGTCCTGGGCCAGGATCCGCAGGACCGCCACATCGGTTCTGGGATCGGAACCCACCAGCTCGGCGGTGTAGGTTCGCCGGTCACTGAGCCGGACCTCGATCTCGTCAGCCCCCTGGATGACATGGTGATTGGTAACCACATAGCCGTCCGCGGAGATGATGAATCCCGACCCCAGAGAGGTACTGTCAAATCCCCTGGGAGGCGGGGTGCTGCTGCCGCCACGTTCACCGAAAAAGCGACGCAGAAGATCACCGAACGGCCCGTCCTCGGGTAGCCCCTCGGGCAGTTGCAACGGAGGATGACCGCTGGGCAGCTCCATGGCCCTGGACGTACTGATATTCACCACCGCCGCGCTGTTGGCCTCCACCAGGGGCACGAAATCGGGAAGCCCTCTGGCCTGAGCGGGGATTGCAGCCATGCACAGGGACACAAGCAGGATCAGCAGAAAGGCATGCAGATGTTGGCTTGCTGTCTTCATCTTCGGACTCGCATGTTGTCGGAACCGCTTCCATGGACAGGTCGCGGGAAATGGAAATGCACTCATGGGGCGAGTACACCATGAACCCGGATGGCCGGAGGCCCCAGGCGACGGACCACGACCGGCTGATACCGTGGATCCCTGCGGATGCGTCGGGTGAACCAGGCCACGGCACCCAGCCCGGCCAGCAGGCCCGTCATTCCGGCCGCCACCACGGGAAGCTCGCCATGGCCGGACCACAACCACTGCCCGAAGGCGGCAAACACCAGCATGCCCAGCAGGGGCAGAATGTAGATCGCCAGCGAGCCGCGCACCAGGGCCGATTCCTCCAGGCCGATGATCACCTCGTCGCCCAGGCTGACCCCGACGGGATCAATGACCCGCACCTGGGTGCGCCGCTGCCCGAACAGTTTGGCAATCA
Organism: Ectothiorhodospira shaposhnikovii; assembly: GCF_016584105.1. Taxonomy (GTDB): domain Bacteria; phylum Pseudomonadota; class Gammaproteobacteria; order Ectothiorhodospirales; family Ectothiorhodospiraceae; genus Ectothiorhodospira; species Ectothiorhodospira shaposhnikovii. The sequence continues at coordinate 37,382 of NZ_NRSM01000010.1, forward strand.
CGCTGGTGCCACATCCCTTTTGCACGGAACAGGTCCCGCAGGCGGTCTTGCGAAGGGTCTCCACCCACGCAAAACCGACCTCATCCACTGCAATCACACGGGCGTTCTCTTCGATCACTTGCCATCCTCATCATCATGAAATACCGATTCGGCAATCAGCCGGACGGTCGCCTCCGGCACCTCCCCCAGGACCGTCACCTGGTAATCCCCCCAGGGCAGCGCCATGGCGTGCAAACCACCGGATCGGGTCACTCCGCTCGCGCGATCTTCCGCACGATCGATCCGCGTGACGAAAATGGATACCGTCGCCAGGCCATCGGTGAGGATGATGTGCTGTACCGGATGGGGGCTGGCCGCCATGTTGCGCTTGCTGACGCCGGAGACACGGAATCCCGCCGGCATGGATCCTACCCGCCACTGGGGATCCGGCTCCATGAAATGTGTCTTCGCGGGAGGCGATTCCATGGGGCGGGCCGTCATTCCCTTCCCCTCCATCCGCGCCTGCAGACGCTCATCGGCCACCCGGGCGGGAAACTCGATACGGGTGAACATGAACTGCTCGAAGATGCGTCCTTCCCGGCTCAATAACCGGGATTGCAACAACATGCCGGTGGGTTCGTGGATGCAGAGCTGATGACCATACCGAAGATGATCCCTCGGGATGATCGCCAGTTCCCGACAAGGCAGGCCGGCGACCCTGTAGCGTTCTCCCAGGCGCAGCCGGTAGTTCTCGCCCAGGCCGTCCAGGCCCTGCTGACGGATGGGCATCACACCGGACAGGCCCAGCAGGCTTTTGCCCGGATCCAGACACAGCGCCGGGTCCAGGTCGTCGGGACGGACGCAGATGATGCTGTTCTCGTCCTTGATGATCTCGCGGGGAGACCCGGTCAGAGCCACCAGCCGTTCCCGGGAGCCCCGCTCATCCCTGGCATGGATGATCTGCAGGGTTTCCATGCGCTGGTCATGGGCAAAGACAAAGATGCCCTCGTAATTGAGTTCATCCACCGCCCTGATCATCTTCTGCAACAGGCCATGGGCAGCCTGCTCCGAGGCGGCTGCCGTCGCGGTGGCCAGCAGCGCCGCCACCAGTAACGTCAGGTGCAGGCGCCTCGACACGGGTTATTCACCCATGAATCCGTGACCAACCGTCCGGGCGTAGGGGGACACCGGCCCACGTCCCACCACGGATTCAGCATGATTGATCAGATAGCTGCTGAAACGGGCATCATCCATGCCGATTCGCAGGATATGCTGCCCGCCATATTCCAGGGGTGAGTGCTGTACCTGGGCGGCACGGCTGTCCGGCTCCAGTATCGACTGCAGGGCATTGCGCTGGCCGGCATCCCATTGGGCGGCACGGATCACCGGCTCGCTGCCTGCCAGGCTGGGCTCAATACCCGGCTCGGAATGATCAGCAGTGAAGTTCTGCAATCCCACCAGAACAGCCACGGCCACGGCGGCTGCCATGCCCATGCCGGCTACCGGCTTGAGCAGACGCCCTTGAAAAGATTGGGGGGACATACTTTCCGGCGTGGATTCCTGGTCCACCGCCGCCATGACGCGGGCGGAAAAATCGGGGGGGGCGATGCGATCCAGGTTGCCCCGCATGACATCCCCCATCAGGTGATATCGGCCCCAGCGGGCCAGATCCTCGGGGTTCTTTTCAATCTCATCCAGCAATCGGCGTGTCTCAAAGGCCTCGGCCTCGTCATCCACCAACGCCGAGAGTCTTTCCTCTTTAGTGGTCGTCATGATACGTCTCGCTCTTGAAAGCACATTTAATCAAGCAATGGCCGCAAGACGCGATCAATCGCTTCCCGCGCCCTGAAAATCCTGGATCGCACCGTACCGATGGGACACCCCATGGTCTGGGCAATCTCCTCGTAGCTCATTCCCTCCAGCTCACGCAGGGTAATGGCTGTCTTCAAATCATCCGGCAATGTACCGATGGCATTCTGCACGGCAAGGCGTATCTCCTCGGACAGCAATTCCCCTTCCGGGGTTGCATATTCCTTGAGAGCGGACTCCCCTCCCATCTGTTCGGCATCCTGGGCATCCACCTCGATATCCGGCGTGCGGCGGCCCTGGGAAACCAGGTGGTTCTTGGCCGTATTGATGGCAATCCGGTACAGCCATGTATAAAAGGCACTCTCGCCCCTGAAATTGGCCATGCCCCGATAGGCCTTGATGAAAGCCTCCTGGGCCACATCGAGGGCCATGGCGGGATCGTGCACATAGCGGGAAACCAGATTGACGATCTTGTGCTGGTACTTCTGCACCAGTACATCGAAGGCTTTCTTGTCTCCGGCTTGAACACGCCTGACCAGCTCCTCGTCGGTTACTTTATTGCCCATTCGGGCACTCCCCCTCTGAGGGCACGTCCTGTACCCTAACTGCGATGGACATGAAAACCCTCGTTAAGTTCTTGCAAATGACGCCCAATCTACACCATGCTCCAGACATTCCCGGGAATTCATGGCACAGGTCAATTTGTCAGTCTGCCCGTTGCGTGTAACACTGAAAAAAACCGTGACAAAATAACCCAGATCGAGACATCGCCTCAAGCGAGCCCCCCGCTCGGACACCGGCCTTTCGTGAAGCTTCTTCGGTCGTCGTCCCCACCCGGGCCGAGGCCCATCCATTGGAGAATAACCGGCAATGCAAGATTCAACCCGGGCGGGGGCCCGCAGATCCGTTGATGTCCTGGTGATCGGCAGTGGCGCGGCCGGCCTCAGTCTGGCCCTGCACCTGGCCTCCGAACAGCGCGTGGCCGTATTGAGCAAGGGTCCCGTCTGCGAGGGCAGCACCTTCTACGCCCAAGGCGGTGTATCCGCGGTGCTGGACCGCCACGACTCCCTGGAGGCCCATGTCCGTGACACCCTGGACGCCGGCGGCGGCCTGTGCGACGAGGCCGCCGTGCGCCATACCGTGGAACACGGCCCGGAAAGCATCCAGTGGCTGCAGGAACTCGGCGTCCCCTTCACCCGGGAACCCGGAGATGACGGCCGGGTTCAGCTGCACCTGACCCGCGAGGGTGGCCACAGTCACCGCCGCGTGGTGCATGCCGCCGACGCCACCGGCAAGGCCATCGAAAACACCCTGGTGGAACAGGTCCGGCGTCATCCCAACATCGAGTTGTTCGAGCACCACATCGCGGTGGACCTGCTCACCAGCCACAAGTTCGGCCTGACGGGTCCCCGGCGCTGCCTGGGCGCCTATGTGCTCAATCTCAAATCCCACCAGGTGGAAATCTTTGCCGCGCCCTGCGTGGTCCTTGCCAGCGGCGGTGCCAGCAAGGTGTATCTCTACAGCAGCAACCCGGACGGCTCCACCGGCGACGGCATCGCCATGGCCTGGCGGGCCGGTTGCCGGGTGGCCAACATGGAATTCATGCAGTTTCATCCCACCTGCCTCTTCCACCCCAGCGCCAAGTCATTCCTCATTTCCGAGGCGGTCAGGGGTGAAGGCGGCAGACTGCTGCTGCCGGATGGCACGCCCTTCATGGAACGGTTCGACCCCCGGGAGGAACTGGCCCCCCGGGATATCGTCGCCAGGGCCATCGACCATGAAATGAAACGCCTGGGCGCCGACTGCGTTTACCTCGACATCTCCCACAAGCCGGCGGATTTCATCACATCCCATTTCCCCAACATCCATGAACGCTGCCTGGAATACGGCTTCGACATGACCCGGGACCCCCTGCCGGTGGTGCCCGCCGCCCACTACACCTGCGGCGGCGTGATGACAGACCTGGCGGCCCGCACCGATCTGGACGGACTCTATGCCATTGGTGAAGTGGCCTGCACGGGCCTGCACGGCGCCAACCGCATGGCCAGCAACTCCCTGCTGGAATGCCTGGTATTCGCCCGCTCCGCGGCCCAGGACATGGGCCTGCGGCGCCCGCAGCCGGTGCCGATGGATCTGATCCCGGCCTGGGACGAGAGCCGGGTCACCGATTCCGACGAAGAGGTGGTGGTGGCCCACAACTGGGAAGAGTTGCGCCGCTTCATGTGGGACTACGTGGGCATCGTACGCTCCAGCAAGCGACTGCAGCGGGCGCAGCGGCGCATCGAACTGCTGCAGGGTGAAATCCACGAGTACTACAGCAACTTCCGCGTTACCAACGATCTGATCGAACTGCGCAACCTGGCTCAGGTTGCGGAAATCATCATCCGCAGCGCCCAGAGCCGCAAGGAAAGTCGAGGCCTGCATTACACTCTGGACTACCCGCAGACCGATCCGGCACTGGCCGGCAGACCCACCGTACTGACCCCGCCCGGTTCCCCGGCATGAATCAGGAGATACGCCCATGAGCGAGGACACGCCACTCGTCATCGATCCTCTGGCCCTTGAGGCAAGGCTGCAGGACCAGCGCCTGAGGATCGTAGACCTGAGCCCCGCCGACCGCCACGCCGCCGGCCATGTACCGGGAGCAATCCACCTGGATTACGGGCGCCTCGTCACCTCGGCCGGTCCGGTCATGGGACTGCTGCCGGACATCGGCGCGATCCGCGCCATCCTGACGGAACTGGGCATCGGTCCCGAGACCCATCTGGTGTGCTACGACGAGGAAGGCGGCGGCAAGGCCGCCCGCATGCTATGGACCCTGGCGGTGTGCGGCCATGAAGCGTTGTCACTGCTCGACGGAGGACTGGCCGCCTGGTCGGCGGCAGGTCTCTCCACAACCACCCGGCCCGCCGCGGAAACCGCACCAACCCGGACGGAATACCCCCTCGCCTATGGCACCGAACGGGTGGCCGACCGGGGCTGGATCCTGGATCACCTGGAAGATGAGGAAGTGATCCTGGTGGATGCCCGCAGCACCGACGAGTTCACGGGCCAGGCGGCCTATGCGGCCCGGGGGGGCCATATTCCCGGCGCCGTCTCCTTCGAATGGACGCGCTGCATGGATCTTGACCGGCATCGTCGGCTGCGTCCCGAAGATGCCCTGCGCCGGGATCTGGAGGCGCAGGGCATCACACCGGAGAAGGAGATCGTCGTCTACTGCCACACCCACCACCGCTCCGCCCTGAACTGGCTGGTGCTGGAACACCTGGGCTATGCACGGGTGCGAGGATATCCGGGTAGCTGGTCCGACTGGGGCAATCAGGATGACACCCCCATCGAAACCTGAAGCAGGCCGGCTCAGACCTTGAGCATGTGCTCCCGGTAATGACGCAGCTCGGCGATGGAGTCGCGAATGTCCTGCAGGGCCTTGTGGGTGGCATCCTTGGACAGGCTGTTGAGCACGCCGGGGGCCCAGCGACGGGCCAGTTCCTTGAGGGTGCTCACATCCAGATTGCGGTAATGGAAGAAGGCCTCCAGGTCCGGCATGCAGCGGAACAGGAAACGCCGGTCCTGGCAGATGCTGTTGCCGCACATGGGTGATGAGCGCGGCGGCACATACTGCTTGAGGAACCGCAGGGTTTCCTGCTCCGCCTCCACCTCGTTGTAGAGGCTCAGCTTCACCCGATCCAGCAGGCCGGAACGGCCATGGGTATTGCGGTTCCAGTCATCCAGCCGGCTCAGGATCTCCTCGCTCTGATGGATGGCGATCACGGGCCCCTCCGCCAGGACATTCAGTTCCTTGTCCGTCACGATGGTGGCAATCTCGATGATGTAGTCGGACTGCGGATCCAGGCCGGTCATTTCCAGGTCTATCCAGACCAGATTCTCCGGATTGGGATTCATGGGCATCCTTTGTGCCGTGACGGCACGCTCTGAGCGTTCATTGCAAGAGGATCGTCACCGGGGGCGAACGCCAACGGCGGGGCCACAGTCTACACTGTACATGAACGCTTTTTCGAGGTCGGGCAAGCCCGCCAGGAAAGGAGGAATCCCATGAGCCAGCTCCATGACCGACACTGCACCCCCTGCGAGGGTGGCAGCCCCACCATGGACATGGTGGACATCCAGAGTTTCATGAAATCCCTGGCCCCGGACTGGGAAGTGGTGGATGAGGGCCGCGCCATCGAACGTATGTTCCGGTTTCCCGACTTTCATCGGACCATGGCCTTCGTCAACGCCGCCGCCTGGGTGGCCCATCGGGAAGATCACCACCCTGAGCTTCAGGTAGGCTATGATCGCTGTCTGGTGCGGTTCACCACTCACACCATCGGCGGTTTGTCGGAGAATGACTTCATCTGCGCCGCCCGGGTGGACCGCTTGCTGGACAACTGAATCGGACATCCAATGGGACGGCAATGAAGGCATCCAGACCCGGCAGGGTCATCACCCGTTTTGGTTCACAGGTGCTGGTGGAGGACGAGGACGGCCATGTCCACCGCTGCACGCCCCGCCGCCGGCTTGAACACGTGGTCTGCAATGATGCCGTGTCATGGCATCCCGAGCCCAGCGGGGATGGCGTGGTCACCGACATCCATACCCGCGGCAATCTGCTGGAACGTGTCGATCCCCGCGGACAGCGCAAGAACATCGCCGCCAACGTGGATCAGGTGGTGGTCGTCGCCGCCGCCGCCCCTGCCCCCAGCTGGCCGCTGGTGGATCGCTATCTGGTGGCCATCGAAGGATTGCCGGCCCGGGCACTGATCCTTTACAACAAGGCGGACCAGCCCGCCCCGGACCCGGAGGGCACGGCCGCCGCCCTGCAAGGGTATGAGGCCCTTGGCTATCCGGTGCTCAGAACCAGCGTGGCAAATGGACAGGGCATGGAAGCACTGCGAGCCTTCCTGGCCATGGGCACCAGCGTGCTGGTGGGTCAGTCAGGCGTGGGCAAGTCATCCCTGGTCCAGGCCCTGCTGCCGGATCTTGAGATCCGCATCGGCGCCCTGTCGGAACTCAGCGGCGAGGGACGCCACACCACCACCAACGCCACCGTTTACCGCCTGCCCTGCGGCGGTGCCCTGATCGACTCCCCCGGCGTGCGCGACTTCAGCCCCGGCCCCACCCCCCAGCGGGAACTGGCGCAAGGATTCGTGGAATTGAGGGCCCTGGCACCGGAGTGCCGGTTTCACAACTGCACCCATACGGTGGAACCGGGCTGCGCGGTCAAGGCCGCCCTTGAACAGGGGCGGATCAATCCACGGCGCTACGAGAGCTACCGCACCCTGCTGGAAGCAGCCGAAGCATAGCGATCCGCACTCGCCCCCGTCGCCATTGATCAGCCCGGGGGCCACTCCATCTGCCTGCCACCCAGAACGTGCATGTGCAGGTGATAAACCGACTGGCCGCCATCGGCGTTGCAGTTGATGACAAGACGGAAACCGTCCTCCACCACGCCCGCCTGCCGGGCCACTTCAAGACCCACCCAGTGCATGTGACCCAAAAGGTCCATGTCGGCCCGGGTCATGTCGGCGACGGTATCGAAATGCTGCCTGGGGATCACCAGCACATGCAGAGGAGCCTGGGGGTTAAGGTCGCGAAACGCCACCACCCGGTCATCCTGATGAACGATATCCGCCGGGATCCTGCCCTCGGCGATCTTGCAGAAGATACAGTCTGTCATTCTCTTTCCACTCGATGGATGACCGGCCTAGAGATCACGCCGGCCTGAAAATGCATGGGAGAGGGTGCCGCGGTCCACATATTCCAGTTCGCCGCCCAACGGGATGCCGTGGGCAATGCGGGTGGTCCGCACCCCGAGCGCCCGGGCCATGTCCGCGATATAGTGGGCGGTGACCTCCCCTTCCACCGTGGTCCCGGTGGCCAGGATCAGCTCCCGGATCTCGCCTTCGGCCAGACGGGCCTCCAGCCGGTCCAGACCCAGATCTTCCGGGCCGACGCCATCCAGGGGAGAAAGCTGGCCCAGCAACACATGGTACTGGCCACGAAAGCCGGTGGCCTGCTCGATCGCCATCTGGTCCGCCGGGGTCTCCACCACACACAGTGACTGCCTGTCCCGATGGCTATCGGCACAGACCCGGCAGAGCTCGTGCTCGGTCAGGGTGCGACAGCGCCCGCAATGACCGATGCGCTCGACCGCGTCCTTCAGCACCGCGGCAAGCCGCAGCGCCCCTTCCCGGTCCCGTTCCAGCACATGCAGAGCCATACGCTGGGCCGATTTGGGACCCACACCGGGGAGACAGCGCAACGCCTCCACCAGACGATCGAGAAGGGGCGCCCCGTCCATGAATCAGAACGGCAGCTTGAATCCGCCCGGCAGACCCATGCCCTGGGTGACGGCCCCCAGATGTTCGCGAGTCATGTCTTCCACCTTCTGGACCGCATCATTCATGGCAGCCGTCAGCAGGTCTTCCAGCATGTCGCGATCTTCTTCCAGCACGCTGGGATCGATGGTCACCCGGCTCACGGAGTGCTTGCCGGTCATGACCACACTGACCATGCCGCCACCGGCCTGGCCGGTCACTTCCATCCCGGCCAGCTCGGCCTGGGCACGGGCCATATCTTCCTGCATCTTCTGGGCCTGTTTCATCAGGTTCCCAAGTCCGCCTTTGAGCATATCTATCACCTTTCTAGGGTTCAGTTAATCCAGGGAGGGGTAGTGTAAAGCCTCCCGATGCATGAAACACGCACCCGTGATCAATCTCCCTCCACGGGGCGCACGGAGCCGGCCACCAGCTCCGCATCGAAACGGTCCCTGAGGGCACCGGCCACGGGGTCTGCCTCCATGTCCTGTTCCGCCGCCTGCTGGCGCTGGGCACGGGCCCTGGCCACCGCCGCCGCCGGGGTATCCGAAGCCGGCTGTCCCAGCCGGATGCGCACCCTGACATGCCGACCCAGCCGGGACTGCACGGCGGACTCAAGCCGTTGCAGGGACATGTCCGTCTTCAAGTGGTCATACTTGGGCTCCAGACTCAGCACCAGCTCCTGACCGTCATAGCCTTCCAGGGCGCAGTGACTCACCAGCTGCCCGGCCACCGCCCCCAGGCCCAGGGTGGACACCAGTGCTCCCCAGTCCAGGCCCCCTCCTGAATCCGCATCGGCCGGCGCCGGGAGAGGACGACCGACGGGTTCCGGCACAGGCGCTTCAGCGGCCGGGGCGGATGGCACCGCGGCGGGTGGAGACGAGAACTCCTCGTCCAGCCAGGGTGGAGGCTCGGGCAAATCAGGCTCGACCGGCCCTGGCGGCGCGGCCCGCGGACGGGGTACCGGCACCGGCTCAGGTACGGATGGCGCAGGCGGGGGATCGGTACGTCCAGCCGGCGCGGAGGCACGCCCGCCCTCCAGTTGGGCGAGGATATCCCGTGGCCCCCGGGGAACCGCCCCCGGCGTTGCCGGCTTCGGTTCGGTCCGGGGCGGCCCGGGTTGCGCGACCGGCGCCTGTACCCGTGGCGAGGCATCCGCCAGGGGACGAAAGGCCAGCATGCGCAGCAATATCATTTCCAGGCCACCGCGGGGTTCGGGAACCAAGGGCAGGTCGCGACGGCCGATCAGGGCAATCTGATAAAAAAGCTGGATGTCCTCGGGCGCCAGTCTCCGGGCCAGTTCGGCCAGGGCCTCCCGTTCATCCGGCAGGTTGTCCAGCACCTCGGGCACCTGCTGGGCCAGGGCCAGATGATGCAGCAGGGTGATCAGTTCGCCCAGCACCTCCCCATAGTCCGGAGACTGGGCCGACAGCTCCTCCACCATCGCCAGCACCGCCCTTGCATCTCCGGCGGCCAGAGCCTCCAGCAGACGCAACAGGTGATCCCTGGACATGGTACCGAGCATCTCCCGCACCTCCTCGGCGCGCAGCGCACCGTCGCCAAAGCCGATGGCCTGATCCAGCAGGCTCAGGGCATCGCGCATGCTGCCGGAGGCGGCGCGGGCAATCTGCAGAACAGCGGCGGGCTCGGCCTCGATCTCCTCGCTTTGCAGCACCTGGCGCAGGTGATCCGCGATCATCGGTGCCGGCATGGCCTTGAGATTGAACTGCAGGCAGCGGGAGAGGATGGTAACGGGCAGCTTCTGGGGATCGGTAGTGGCCAGCAGAAACTTCACATGGGGCGGAGGCTCTTCCAGGGTCTTGAGCAGGGCATTGAAACTGTGGGTGGAGAGCATGTGCACTTCGTCGATCAGATAGACCTTGAAGCGGCCCCGGGTGGGGGCGTAGGGCACGTTCTCCAGCAGTTCCCGGGTGTCTTCCACCCGGGTGCGGGAGGCGGCATCCACTTCGATCAGATCAATGAACCGCCCGGCGTCGATCTCGCGGCAGGCACCGCAACGACCGCAGGGGGTGGCGGTCACCCCCGTTTCACAGTTGAGGCACTTGGCCAGGACCCGGGCGATGGTGGTCTTGCCCACCCCCCGGGTGCCGGTGAAGAGGTAGGCATGGTGCAGCCGATCCTCGCGCAGGGCGTTGGACAGGGCACGGACCACATGGGGTTGTCCAACCAGTTCCTCGAAACTGCGGGGGCGCCACTTGCGGGCCAGGACCTGATAGCTCATGAATCTCGCTGGAGTTGCCGGAAAGGGTCGGACGCCCGCACCGACCGAAGGCCGCGGGCACGAGCGGTCATGATAGCGCAGCCGGGACCTCAGGTGGTGCGGTGATGGCGGCCAGGGTCAGGCCGGCAGCACGACGATGCCGTCCTCGTCGGCAAACAGCCGATCCCCGGTCTTGAAACAGATCCCGGCGAACTTCACCGGTATGTTCACCTGCCCCACTCCCAGCTTGCGGCTCTTGAGGGGATGGGTGGCCAGGGCCTTGACCCCCAGGGGCATGCCGGCGCAGGCCCGGGAATCCCGGATGCAGCCGTACATCACCACACCGGCCCAGCCGTTCTTGACCGCCAGCATCGCCAGCTGATCCCCCAGCATGGCACAGCGCAGGGAGCCGCCGGCATCCACCACCAGCACCTTGCCGCGCCCATCTTCACCCAGCATCTCCCTGACCTTGGTGTTGTCCTCGAAACACTTGAGGGTCACGATTTCACCGGAAAAGGCCCGCTCGCCGCCGAAATCCCTGAACAGGGGCTCGGCCACCTGCAGGCCCGGATGATCTTCATATTCATCACACAGATCCGCCGTTCCCTGAAAATTCAGCGCATCGGAAGCCATTGTCCATCACCTTTTTCAAATGTGTAAAAAAGCAGGGCCGTACCGCCATGCAGCGAGTACGGCCCGACCGGTTCACGGTATGTCCCGGACACCCGCCAGGGGCATCCGGGACGGACTGCATCAACCGTGGAACTGCTCTTCTTCGGTGGAACCGGCCAGCGCCTTGACGCTGGAGGAACCGCCCTGGATGACGGTGGTGACATCGTCGAAGTAACCGGCACCCACTTCCTGCTGGTGGGACACGAAGGTGTAACCACGCTCGCGGGCCTTGAACTCCGGCTCCTGCACCATGTCCACGTAGTGCTTCATGCCTTCGCCACGGGCATAGTTGTAGGCGAAGTTGAAGGTATTGAACCAGTTGACGTGGATACCCGCCAGGGTGATGAACTGGTACTTGTAGCCCAGCGCGGACAGCTCGTCCTGGAACTTGGCGATGGTCTTGTCGTCCAGGTTCTTCTTCCAGTTGAAGGACGGGGAGCAGTTGTAGGACAGCAGCTTGCCGGGGCAGGCAGCATGCACGGCCTGGGCGAACTCACGGGCAAAGCCCAGATCGGGCGTGCCGGTCTCGCACCACACCAGGTCAGCATAGGGGGCGTAGGCCACGCCGCGGCTGATGGCCTGTTCCAGGCCGTTCTTGACCCGGTAGAAGCCTTCCTGGGTCCGCTCGCCGGTGAGGAACGGCTTGTCGTTCTCATCGTGGTCAGAGGTGATCAGGTTGGCGGCCTCGGCATCGGTACGGGCCAGCACGATGGTGGGCACGCCCATGACGTCGGCGGCGAAGCGGGCAGAGATCAGCTTTTCGACGGCCTCGCGGGTGGGCACCAGCACCTTGCCGCCCATGTGACCGCACTTCTTCACCGCGGCCAGCTGGTCTTCGAAGTGCACACCGGCGGCGCCAGCGGCGATCATGTTCTTCATCAGTTCGAAGGCGTTGAGCACACCGCCGAAACCGGCTTCGGCGTCGGCCACGATGGGCAGGAAGTAGTCCACATAACCTTCGTCACCGGGATTGATGCCGCGGGACCACTGGATTTCGTCGGCGCGCTTGAAGGTGTTGTTGATGCGACGCACCATGGTGGGCACGGAATCATAGGCGTACAGGGACTGGTCCGGGTACATGGTCTCGGAGGTGTTGCCGTCGGCGGCCACCTGCCAGCCGGACAGGTACACGGCCTCAAGACCGGCCTTGGCCTGCTGCATCGCCTGACCGGCGGTGATGGCACCAAAGGCATTCACATAACCCTTCTTGGCCTCACCGTTGACGCGCTTCCACAGTTTCTCGGCGCCCATGCGGGCCAGGGTGTACTCAGGCTGAACGGAGCCGCGCAGGCGCACCACATCAGCGGCGGTATAACCACGCTTCACGTCCTTCCAGCGGGGATTGTTGGCCCAGTCCGCCTCAAGCGCCTTGATCTGTTCTTCTCTGTTCATGTTGCCTTGGTCCTCTATGATGTCTGAGTCGTTCCGGCCCGGTCTCCACGGAATGAACCCGTGGAAGGCGGCGTTCATGATGAAGCGCCTCCCGGCTTGACTTGCCTCCCGGCTCCACGGAACGGCGATCCTGTCGACCGCTGTTGGGTCACGATGAAGTCCGGCGTCATTTGCGGGACTGTGTTAGGTCTTCATTCGGAAAGGATCAACCGGCCACCCGATCCCGCAAGCCAGGGGCCAGGGCGTCGCACCCGGCAATGGCCAGATGCTTATGCCCAAGCATTCTGGTTGACCTTTCAGCATGAAGGCAGCAAGCGTAGTCCAGACTGAGACCGTAGCGGGAAATAAATTTCAATATTTAACATTAAAAAAACAAATGCTACTTCAACGCTGCTTTAATCCGGGTTAATAATAAACCCGGAGAAACGCCGATAATTTGACGTAAGCTTTTGTAAATAAGGTTATTTCCAGAATGCGCCCTCATTGCCGGGCGTCACTGCCGTCCATCACGGAATGGATGGCGGCGACCAGTTCATTCAACTTGATCGGCTTCGTCAGGTAGTCATCAAAACCAGCCTGCTGTCCCTGTTTCACATCATCCTCCATGGCCATGGCGGTAAGGGCGATGACCGGCATGCCCTTGCCGAAGCTGCTGGTGCGCAGGGCACGGAGCACCGCATATCCATCCGCATCCGGCAAATTGATGTCCACCAACACCACATCCGGCCGGCCAGTACGGGCCAGTTCCATACCTGAAGAGGCGCACCGGGCAACCATCAGGTGATAGCCACCCGCGCGGGCCAAAACACGCTGTACCAATCTGAGGCTCGCCGGATTGTCCTCGATGTAAAGCACCTTCAGTGGCGAGAGGCGGAAGCCGGGCAGTTCTTCCAGTCCGTCAGATCCGGCGTCCTCCGGCAGCCCCGCTTCGCTCGGCGACCGGGCGGCCGGCAGCTCGAACCAGAAACAGCTACCGATACCTTCGGTACTTTCCACCCCGATGCTCCCATTCATGAGCTCCACCAGTTGTCTGGACAGCGCAAGACCGATACCCGTCCCTTCTATCTCTCCATTTTCCCTTCCCAGGCGACTGAACATCCTGAACAACTCCCCCCGGCGCGACCCGGGTATTCCATAGCCGGTATCCGCCACGGAAATCCGGACCCGATCCCGGGCCTGATCAAGACACACATCGACCCTGATTTCCCCCCCCACCCGATTGTATTTCGCCGCATTGGAAAGAAGATTCATCAGGATCTGCCTGAAACGCTGACGATCCGCATACACCTGGAGAGAACCCTGACACTGCGCCTGTAGATGCACTGAATGCTTTTCAAAGAGTGGGTGCATCAGCGCCACCACTTCGTTCAGCACTTCACCACAATCCACCCTCTCCAGCTCCAGGGTCGCATTGCCGCTTTCCACGCGAGCAAGATCCAGTATCTCGTTGATCAGCTTCAACAGGTGTTCACCCGCGGCGACGATCTGTTCCACGCACTCAAGTTGCCCATGATCAAGCGAACGCTCGTCCTGAAGCAGCTGGCCAAACCCCAGAACCGCATTGAGGGGCGTACGCAACTCGTGGCTCATGGAAGACAGAAAATCACTCTTTGCGTGATTTGCCGCCTCGGCCTGCTCCTTGAGTTCAACCAACCGCCGTCGGGTTTCAATACCCATCAGGGCATTTCGCAGGATCTGGCACACCACGGTGAGTCCCTGGATCCTGCTTTGCGACCATTCCAGGCGCCGACGCACCGATTGCAGCCCGAGGGCACCAAATGCCCGTGATTCACCCTGGATCGGGACGAACAGGGCTGACCGGATGCCGTTGGATCGCATGATCGCCTGCTCGGTTGCCCATCCGGGAGGCAGCTCGTGGACATCCGGAATCTGTAGCACGGAGTTGTCCTGGATCACACGGCGATAGATTTGCGGGACATCAGACACCGGGTGGTCAATGAACCTGTCCTGCAAGGCGGACAGTTCAGACCGATACCATTCATGGGTCTTGGTGAACGTCTTGTGGTCACTGGACAACTGGAACAGTTGGCAACGATCCACTGCGAAGTATTCACCGATTCGACTCAAGGTGTCTTCCAGCTTCCGGTCGATATCCAGGGGACTGACAGCGATGAATTCCGAGGCGATGTCCGCCAGCATGCTCTGCAGGCACACCTGATCCGCAAGGCGTTCCTCGGCCTGCTTGCGATCCGTGACATCCCTGACCACGGCAGTGACACCGGTCTGCCGGCGCAGCCGCGAATAAAAGGGGGTCGCGCAAAGATCGTACCACCTGCGGCAATCCTTGGTATCCAGCCAGTATTCCACGCGCTGACTGACTCCCGTGGCGAGGGTCTCCGCCAGCGCCCGCCTGATCAGGCCCGCCACAGGCTGCGGAATGTCAAGGTCATCAAAATGACAACCGATGCTCTTTTCCGTGAACAGCGACGCCGACTGGGAAGCGGCATGATGGACGATCCTGACGATCAGGCGCTCATCCAGCAGCAATACCAGGTCATGCATGCTGCCCAACAGGGACTGATAGCGCTGCTCACTCTCTTCCACTCTTGCCAGGGCAATACAGCGACGCTTGTGGTTGAGCAGCATCTGTGCAAACAGACCCAGCAGATGGCATTCCTCCCGTGAATACGAACGGGTCTCCCGAACCGAATCAAAACCACATACGCCGATGCAAAGCCCCCCATCCATGATGGGCATGGACACCATGCTCCTGATGCCCTGGGGTTCCAGTTGGCGCCGCATGGGGCTGTCCAGGGGCAACACTGAAACATCCGGGATATGCAACAATTCACCCCGCTCGAACAGCGCCAGACCGTCCGCCACTTCCGCAAAGGAAACCGCCTGAAGATTCCGGATCTGGGCAGTGACTCCCGGCGCGCACCACTCATGCGTATTGATAAACAGACGCTTCTCGCGCAGACATTCGAACACGTAGGCACGGTCCGCGCCCACAAAGGCGCCGATCAGGGCCAGGGACGCCTGGACGGTGGCATCGATATCTTCAGCGGGACAGGTGATGTATGAGGTGGCCAACTCCAGCATGAGAGACTGCAGCTGCCGCACATTGACGGACTGGGCATCCTGACGGGACGGCCGGGCGCCTGATAACGAAGACTCCCCGTCCACAGGAGGAGGCATACCTGACCCGGTTCGGCGCCCCAACTTGACCCGATATCTCATGTCCGAACAGATCCCTTTGCCCCCTCGGGAAAACGGGGAAATGTTGTTATTGTGGATCCGGTCCACCAGAGGAAAGCAGCCCCGCAACACACGACCCACGGCCCACCGCTGTCAGACCCGCTACCCTTCCCTCCGGAGTGTAGTACATTTGGCTATTACCAAACGCCAACCAGCCCACAGTCACAGGCAGCCAGACCATCATGATCGAACGCGCGAGACAGATCGCCCGCTCCATCCTCACCGGTTTCGAGCGTCATTTCTCGTTCTTCCAGGAAATCACCAGCAGTGCACGAGAACGCTTCGAGAATGCAGACTGGGACGCGGTCCGGGCGGCATCGGTCAAGCGGATCAGTTCCTATGATCAACGGGTGCAGGAAACGCTGACCAAGGTTCGCGCCACCTTCGGCATCAATGGGCTTGAGGAAAGTCTGTGGCAACAGGTCAAGATCTCCTACATGGACCTGTTGCAGCATCACTCCCGCCCGGAACTGGCTGAAACCTTCTACAACTCCGTGTTCTGCCGTTTGTTCGAACGCAAGTATTACAACAACGACATGATCTTTCTGGAGTCAGTGGCCAATCGCCGTGAGCTGGCAGAACGCTACCGGGGTTATCTGTCCTTCCATACCCGTGATGGTGGCGTGGATACCTGCATATGGGAAATCCTGTCGGCCTTTTATTTCAACCTCTCCCACGCAGATCTGTCCAAGGATGTACACAACATCGCCAGGGCCCTCGAAAGCCGCTCGGCCTTTGGCCCCGATTCCATGGGAGACCTGCGCATCGATGTGCTGGAATTTCCCTTTTTTCGCAACAAGGCTGCCTACCTCATTGGCCGCGTGGTCCATGATGGACTCAGCCACCCCTTCATCATCCCCCTGAATAATATTGAGGGCATGGGTCTGGTGGCGGATGCCCTGCTCACCACCGAAGAGGAGGCTGAAGCCATTTTCAGCTTCGCTCGGGCCTATTTCGTGGTCAAGACCCCAGTGCCGGCCGCAACAGTCGAATTCCTGCAGGACCTGATGCCGGGCAAGCCGGTGGCCGAACTGTACATGAGCATCGGTTTTCACAAGCAGGCCAAGAACGAGTTCTATCGGGATTTCCTGCGCCACCTGGCCAACAGCACCGATCACTTCACCATCGCCCAGGGTACCCCGGGGCTGGTCATGGTGGTGTTCACCCTGCCTTCCTATCCCTATGTGTTCAAGGTAATCAAGGATCATTTTCCGCCTCAGAAAGACGTCACCCATGAACTGATCGAACGACGCTACCTGCAGGTGAAGCTGCACGACCGTGTGGGGCGCATGGCGGATACCCTGGAATTTTCAGAAGTCGCCTTCCCGCTGGAGCGTTTCTCACCCGCGCTGCTCGAAGTACTCAAAAACGAGGTGACGTCCCAGGTTGAAATCAGTGATGGCAACCTGGTCATCAAGCATCTCTACATCGAAAAGCGCATGTTGCCGCTGGACGTCTATCTGGAACAGGCGGACGAAACCGGCACCCGGGCCGCCCTGGAAGAATGGGGCCTGGCTGTCAAGCAACTGATTGGTGTGAATATCTTTCCAGGAGACCTGCTGTTCAAGAACTTCGGGGTGACCGACAGCGGCAAGGTGGTGTTCTACGATTACGACGAGATCTGCTATCTGACGGAATGTCATTTCCGGAAGATTCCCCCGTGTCCTTTCCCTGAGGACGAACTCAGCTCCGATGCATGGTATTCAGCCGGCCCCAACGAGATCTTTCCGGAAGAATTCCCCACCTTCCTGAGTACCGATCCGCGGATACGGCGCATGCTGATGCAACTGCATCCGGATCTGTTTGACTACCGCTACTGGCAGCGAAAGCAGGAAGACGTCAGGAAAGGCATCCATGGTGATGTGTTCCCCTATCCCCAGAACATGCGTTTCGACCCCAGCCTGAGACCGGAGGCACAGGGAGCGACTTCCCTTTGACCCTGGAACCGGTCAACGGACTGACACGGCGCCGGCACACCTCCCCGGCCTAGCTCTCGGCCACGCCCATGGCCGCACGCAGATAGTGGAACATGGACCACAGGGTCAGCGCAGCGGCCACATAGAGCAGGATCAGTCCCAGGGTGAACGTGGGCAGCCCCAGGATGGGCTGACCGAAAAGGAGCAGAAAGATGGCAACCATCTGGGCGGTCGTCTTGAGCTTGCCGATCCAGGATACGGCCACCTTGCCCCGCTGCCCCAGCTCGGCCATCCACTCGCGGAGCGCGGAAATGGCGATTTCCCTTCCGATGATGATGGCGGCCGCCACGGCCAGCAGCATGCCCCCGGGATTATCCACCAGCAACACCAGGGCGGTGGCCACCATCAGCTTGTCCGCCACCGGGTCCAGGAACGCACCAAAACTGGAGGTCTGCCCCAGTCGCCTCGCCAGGTAACCGTCCAGCCAGTCGGTGATCCCCGCAAGGGCAAAGATCATGGCGCTCACGGGTCCGGACAATGGATGCGGGTAGTAGTAAGCCACCACGATCAGGGGGATCAGCGCGATGCGCAGCCAGGTGAGCAGGTTGGGAATCGAAGGTGTCATGGATCAGTCGTCATGTAGCGAATCGAATATCTGCTGCGCCAGCTTGCGACTGATGCCGGGAACCTTGGCGAGCGCTTCCACATCGGCACGGTGAACGCCCTGAAGTCCGCCGAAGTGCTTCAGTAACTGCTGGCGTCGCCTGGGACCCATGCCGGGTATCTGTTCCAGCGGAGAGGTACTGCGGGCTCTGGCGCGGCGCTGCCGATGCCCGGTGATGGCGAAACGATGGGCCTCGTCACGAATCTGCTGGATGAGATGCAGCGCCTTTGAACCCGGCGAAAGTATAGACGGCTGCGCCGTATCGCTCAAGACGAGGGTTTCCAGACCGGGACGCCGGGTTTCTCCCTTGGCCACGCCAATAACCATGACACCGCTGACCTGCAATTCCTCCAGCACCTCCAGGGCCTGACGCACCTGCCCCTTGCCCCCGTCGATGAAGAGGATATCCGGCAACTTGCCCTCTCCCTCCTTGAGGCGCGTATAGCGCCGCATGAGGGCCTGGCGCATGGCGGCATAGTCGTCTCCGGGCGTGATGTCCTTGATGTTGAAACGACGGTAATCAGACTTGACGGGGCCCTCAGCGTCAAAGACCACGCAAGAGGCCACGGTGGCTTCGCCCTGGGTATGACTGATGTCGAAGCATTCCATCCGTCCGGGCGGGTCATCCAGATCAAGGGCATCCTGCAGTGCCTCCAGACGCGCCTGCATGCCGGCACGACCGGCCAGCCGGGTGGCCAGGGTCATCTGTGCGTTACGGCAGGCCATTTCCAGCCAGCGGGCGCGATCGCCCCGGACATTCCAGGCCAGCGCCACCTTCTGACCGCGCCGCAGGGTGAGCATTTCCAGCAGGACATGGTGATCCTCGGGAGCATGACTGAGAATGATCTGGGGTGGAATATCGCGACTCAGATAATACTGCCCCAGAAACGCGGTCATCAGTGATTCTGGAGGGGTTTCTTCCGGCACCCGGGGGAACAGCGACCGGTTCCCCAGATTCAGCCCGCCACGGATGGAGAATACCTGGAAACAGACCTCTCCCGATGCCTGGGCGAGCGCGATGATATCCACGTCCCCACCCTCGCCGCTGACATACTGACGCTCGGAGAGCTGGCGCAGCCGGGCGATCTGATCACGGATCCGCGCGGCCCGCTCATACTCCTGGACTTCCGCCGCCTGCTCCATCCCGCGAACCAGATCGGCAATCACCTTTTCGCCCCGTCCCTCCAGGAAATCCACCGCATGCTCCACATCCCTGTCATAGGCGGTGGAATCAATATGCCCGACACAGGGGCCGCTGCAGCGCTGAATCTGATATTGCAGGCAGGCCCGTGAGCGGTTCTGAAAGAAACTGTCCTCGCAGGGGCGCAACAGAAACAGTTTCTGCAACAGATTGATGGTTTCACGGACCGCGCTACCGGAAGGATAGGGTCCAAAGTAACGGCCCGAACTCTTGCGGGCACCCCGATGGAAGGCAAGCCTGGGGTATGGGTGGTGGGAGATGAAGATGTAGGGGTAGGACTTGTCATCCCGCAGCAGGATGTTATAGCGGGGACGATGCTCCTTGATGAGGTTGTTTTCCAGCAGCAGGGCCTCTGCCTCGCCGCGGGTGACGATGATCTGGACATCACGGATCTGGGCCACCATGGCAGCGATGCGAGTGCTGGCAACGGTGCGCCGGAAATAACTGGCCACCCGCTTTTTCAGGTTTTTGGCCTTGCCCACATAAAGCACCTCCCCGCCTTCACCCAGCATCCGGTAGACGCCGGGCTGCGTGGTCAGGCTGGCAAGAAAACGCCTTGGCTCAAATGTCTCGGCCGGGGAGCCTTCACTAATGATCATGGGCTGTCCAGACACCGCCTGGCCTGCTCAAAGACAGCCCTGAACATCGGCTCCGTCAGTCGCCCCGTCTGGGTGTTGTAACGGCTGCAATGGTAGGAGTCCACCAGCACCAGCCCGCATTCCAGGACGTGCTCATGCCCATGCCCAAACCGATGGGCCGACTGCCTCAACCCCAGGGCCCGCAGCACGGCATTGTGGGCGATGGTTCCCAACGCAAGCACAACGCTGCCGGCGGCGAGCAAGGCCAGTTCGCGGGCCAGATAATCATTGCAGGCCTGTATTTCACGGGTGAGTGGCTTGTTCTCCGGGGGCAGACACTTGACGGCGTTGGTGATGCGGCAATCCCGCAACGTCAGACCATCATCACGGCTGACTGATTCCGGGGCACTGCCAAAACCCATCTCATATAACATCCGGTAAAGCAGAATCCCGGCATGATCCCCGGTGAACGGACGGCCACTGGCGTTGGCGCCATGCATCCCGGGAGCAAGTCCCACGATCAGAAACCGGGCCTCGGGATCGCCAAAGGGAGGCACGGGCGCGGCATGGTACTCAACATGCCGCGCCCGCACCCCAGCCAGAAAATCCACCAGTCTCGGACAACGGGAACAGGCCGGATCAAAACACTCCGGAGGAACGGGAACAACAGGGTTCATGGCTCTAAATCGCTGTCGCTGGAACGGATAGGGGTTACGTCATGCAGGCGGTCGAGGCTGATGCGCGTCGGGTCAAGGGCCGTAAACGGCCTTCCAGATCCGGTGCATCGACATCTAACGATCAGGGAGTGACGGGGTGGAAATACCGTGATCCAGCGCCATGCGGAATAATTCGATATCGGACACACACCCCAGTTTGTCACGCAACCGTCCCTTGTATGTGCTGACCGTCTTCACGTTCAGCCCCAGATGGTGCGCAATCTCACCGGGTTTCTTGCCTTCCACCATCATGATCAGGATCTGCCGTTCCCGATGGGAGAGCCTGGCCAGGGGGTCGGCGGCCTTGTCTCCGGTTTCCGCCAGCTGCCGGGCAATCTTCGGGGTGACATGACAGTCCCCGCGCATGGCCAGACGAATGGCCTGTATCAGCTCATCCTCCTGACAGCCCTTGCTCAGATAGCCGGCCACACCGCTATCCAGCATCCACCGGGGGTAAGGGCCCTCCTCCTCCACGGTCAGGGCGATGATCTTGATGCCCGGCCGAAATTCCAGTGCCTTGCGCGTTGCTTCAAGCCCTCCCATGCCGGGCATGTTGAGATCCATCAGAATCACGTCAGGCCGCAGGCGCACCAGCTGTTCCAGGGCTTCCTCCCCGGATGCGGCCTCACCGATCACCTTGATACCGGTATATGCCGTCTGGGCTTCAAGGAGACCGCGGATCGCGCGACGTACCAGCAGATGGTCATCCACCAGCAGCACATCGACCATGAGGGCGGTATTTTCAGATTTGCTGGCAGCTTCCCCTGCGGTATGTATCCCGATTGAGGAAGACATGGTTCACCAGTCCTTATAAGGATGTCTGACAAGGCTCGTATTGTAATAACGGACATCATGGGAGACTTCGTCTCCCACCCAGGGCGGCAAACTGGGGGAATCGTCAATGTGCCGCAGTTCCACCTCGGCCACCACCAGCCCGGCGTTATCCCCTTCGAAGACATCCACTTCCCAGACATGATCTCCATGGGGGACAAAGTGACGTGTCTTCTCAATCAGAGGATGGATGCAGAGGGTGTCCAGCAACTCCCGGGCATCTTCGGCCGGGATGGCATATTCATACTCCTGCCGCCTGACCCCAAGGGTGGCACTCTTGATGTTCAGGTGGGCCGAGGCGTCCGAGATACGAATCCGGATGGATGTCCTCTCGTTACCGCAGAGATAGCCCTGGCGATACTGAACGCATCTGGAAGCCTGCTGTTTCCAGGCATCCGAAACCACGAGGAATTTTTTTTCAATTTCCAGTCCCATGGCCGCCGACGCACAACCCTGCTGTGGATACGCCCGACATCCTACCACGATTCACAAGGATAACGGGAAGTGACTGACGCAATGCAGCAATCAGAAATAAAGCAGGGCCGACCCCCAGGTGAAGCCGCCGCCAAAGGCCTCCATCAGCACCAGGTCTCCCTGCTTGATCCGCCCGTCACGCACCGCGGCATCCAGCGCCAGGGGAACGGAGGCGGCAGAGGTATTGCCATGCTTTTCCACCGTTACGACCACCTTCTCCATGGGCATCTTCAACTTGCGGGCGGTGGCCTGGATGATGCGGATATTGGCCTGATGGGGAATCAGCCAGTCCACCCGGGACTGATCCACGCCGCTGGATTCCAGGGTCTCCTCGACAATGCGCCCCAAGGTATTGACCGCCCACTTGAAGACCTCATTCCCCTTCATCTGCAGGTAGGCCTCACCGGCCATCATGTCGGCATATCCCTTGCCTACCCCCCTGGGGACATTGAGCAGGCTCTCGTATCGGCCATCCGCATGCAGGTGGGTGGCAAGAATACCCGGTGAATCCGAGGCCTCCAGAAGCACAGCTCCGGCGCCATCCCCGAACAGGACGCAGGTACCGCGATCATTCCAGTCAAGAATGCGGGAGATGGTTTCCGCCCCCACCACCAGGGCGCAACGAGCGCTACCGGCACGAATGAACTGATTGGCCACGCCAAGCGCATAGACAAAGCCGGTGCATACCGCCTGGACATCGAACGCGGCACAACCGTTGTGGATTCCCAGGCGCTGCTGCAGCAGGCAGGCGGTACTGGGGAAGACCTGATCCGGCGTGGTGGTTCCCACGATGATGAGATCAATATCCTCGGGCCGGCGTCCCGCCATCTCCATCGCGGCGCGAGCCGCCTTTTCCGCCAGATCGCAGGTGGTTTCATCCGGTGCGGCAATATGCCGCTGACCGATGCCCGTTCGCTCACGAATCCATTCATCGGAAGTTTCCACGAACTTTTCCAGGTCGTGATTGGTGAGCACCTTTTCCGGAAGATAGCTCCCGGTGCCCGTGATCCGGGAGTAAATCACTGGTCTTTTGCCTCTTTCAGCAGTTCTTCCAGCCGCTTGTCAATACGCTGCGGCACCCGTTTGCGCGCCTCCAGACGGGCGATGCGGATGGCATTTTCAAAGGCAACGGCATCGGCCCCCCCGTGGCTCTTGATCACCACCCCCTGCAGACCCAGAAGGCTGGCACCATTATAGGCACGGGGATCGATACGTCGCCGAAACGCCCTCAATACGGGCATGGCCACCAAGGCGGCAAGCTTGCTGTAGAGACTGCCGGAAAACTCGCTCCGCATGTAGTGAGACACCATGCGCGCCACCCCCTCGCTGGTCTTGAGGGCGACATTACCCACGAAGCCGTCGCATACCACCACATCCACATCACCGCAGTAGATGTCGTTGCCTTCGACGAAACCGATGTAGTTCAGGTGGCTGGCCTCCAGCATGCGGGCCGCCTCCTTGACCTGATCGTTGCCCTTGATCTCTTCCTCGCCGATGTTCAGCAGGCCGACCCGGGGCGAGGCGATATTGTCCACCGCACTGGCCAGCTCGGACCCCATCACCGCAAACTGATAAAGATGGGTGGCGGTACAGTCCACATTGGCCCCCAGGTCCAGCATGTGGGTATGGCCCTTGATGGAGGGAATGGCAGTGATGATGGCCGGCCGGTCGATGCCCGGCAGGGTCTTGAGCACATAGCGCGCCGTGGCCATGAGGGCCCCGGTATTACCCGCACTGACGCAGGCATCGGCCTGCTGGTGCTTGACCAGGTTGATGGCCACCCGCATGGACGAATCCTTCTTGTTGCGCAGTGCCTGGGACGGGGGCTCGTCCATGCCCACCACCTGGCTGGCGTGATGCAGGCGCAACCGGTCGGAGGGCGCCTTGCCACAGGCGGCCAGTTCCTGCCCGACCCGTTCCTTGTCGCCCACCAGGATCAGGTGGATGTCGGAAAACTCCTCCAGGGCCTTGACTGCCGCAGGGACAACCACGTGGGCACCATGATCACCGCCCATGGCATCCAGTGCGATGGTAAAGATTCCACTCATGGGAAAACCTGCTTTGAATCAGCGCGAAAAAGCTTCGTGGATAAAACACCCACGAAGCCCATGGAATACAGCCCTCGGCTCCGTCCGGCAGGCGGGACGACGCGGGCAGGATGACACACACGCCGGCCAGATGCGAGCCGCTTGCCTCGACGAGGCAGAAGCACACCGGCCGGAATCCAGAGATCCGGCCGGCAAACGTCTTACTCTTCGTCCTGCTGTTCCTTGGCCTTGATCACCTGCCGGCCACGGTAGAAACCGTCGGCACTGATATGGTGACGGCGGTGGATCTCACCGGTGGTGGGTTCGGTGGACAGGGTGGGGCCCTTCAGGGCGTCGTGGGAACGACGCATGCCCCGACGGGAAGGGGTGGTGCGACCTTGTGCAACAGCCATGGTGTCATCTCCATCTATACTGAATCTATACTGAAAAACATCAATGCCCCACGGGTCCCGACCGGAACCCGGGGGGCATGGGGTGTTTCAACTGTCTGCGCCCTGCCCGCCCTTGAGGCGGCCCAGCACGGCAAACGGGTTGTTCTCTTCTTTCTGCGCGGCCTTCACGTCCCGACCGTTGAACTCGGGCTGAAACCCGGCCTCGCATGCCTGCTCCGGGTGCAGGGGCACCACCGGCAGGCACAGCATCAGTTCATCTTCCACCAGCGCCACCAGATTCAGGCGCTCGTCACCGACCACCAGCACGTCTTCCTCGCCCAGGGCGCCGGCGGTCTGGCGATCTTCCTGCACCAGCTGCATCTCGAAACGGGTGTCCACCGGCAGGGCCATAGGCTCCAGACAGCGCTGACACAGGGGAGCCAGCTCGGCCACCACATGGCCGCTCAGCCGGGGGCGGCCCGACGGCACACGGTCAAAGCACAGCTCAACCCGGCACAGACCTTCGCCCGGTCGCCCCAGCGCCTCGGCCAGACGCGGCATGGCGGCAAGATCCAGCACACCGTCCAGGACACGGGACTTGTCCGCCAGGCGGAAGGGATCGACCAGTTCGGGTAGCAGGCTGTCGGACATAAGCGCGCAATTCTAAAGGCGTTCTCGCACCAGTGTCAAAAGCAATCTCCCCCATGACCTGAAAACCGTGAATCGCGCCCCGACTCCCCCTCTCCCTTCGGGAGAGAGGTGGGATTATTCCGTTTCCATCAACAAGGGTGGCGCATATCGCCATGACCGTTTGCTTGAAAAGCCCTGCCCTGTTCAAGGATACTTAGTGCTTTGCTTATAACGTGCGGGATGCTTGCGTGATAAATAAGTTACTGATTGCCAACCGCGGTGAGATCGCCGTCCGCATCATCCGTGCCTGCGCGGAAATGGGGATTACCTCGGTGGCGGTCTACACCGACGCCGACCGTCACGGTCTCCATGTCAAGAAGGCCGATGAATCCTACTCCCTCGGCCCCGATTCCCTGTCCGGTTATCTGAACGTGCATCGGCTGGTGAACGTGGCCCGCAGCGCCGGCTGCGATGCCATCCACCCCGGTTACGGCTTTTTGTCGGAAAACCCCCAGTTTGCCCAGACCTGTGCCCGGCGGGGCATCCGGTTCGTGGGGCCGGACGCTGACATCATCCGCCGCATGGGGGACAAGGTAGCCGCCCGCGAGGCCATGATCGCCGCCGGCGTCCCCGTGGTCCCCGGCAGCGAAGGCAATCTCAAGGATGTGGAAGAAGCCGCCGCCCTGGCCCGGGAGATCGGCTATCCGGTCATGCTCAAGGCCACCAACGGTGGCGGCGGTCGCGGCATCCGTCGCTGCGACGACGAGGCCGCCCTGCGCCGAAATTATGAGCGTGTACGCTCCGAGGCCACCAAGGCCTTCGGCAGCACCGAGATCTTCATGGAGAAGGCCATCATCAATCCGCGCCACATCGAGGTGCAGATCCTGGCCGACCGCCACGGCAACGTGATTCACCTGTTCGAGCGCGACTGCTCCATCCAGCGCCGCCACCAGAAGCTGGTGGAAATCGCCCCCTCTCCCCAACTCTCCGAGGACCAGCGCCGGGAGGTGGGCGAACTGGCGGTACGGGCGGCCCGGGCGGTGAACTATGAAAATGCCGGTACGGTGGAGTTCCTCATGGACGCCGACGGTCGCTTCTACTTCATGGAGATGAACACCCGGCTGCAGGTGGAACACCCGGTCACCGAAATGATCACCGGCGTGGATATCGTGCAGGAACAGATCCGCGTGGCCTCGGGACTGCCCCTCACCTACCCCCAGGATCAGATCACCCGGCGCGGATTCGCGGTGGAATTCCGCATCAACGCCGAGGATCCCAAGAACGACTTTCTGCCCAGTTTCGGCCGCATCACCCGCTACTTCGCCCCCGGCGGACCGGGCGTGCGCACCGACGGCGCCATCTATACCGGCTACCACATCCCGCCTCACTATGACTCCATGTGCGCCAAGCTCGTCGTCTGGGCCATGGACTGGGACAGCCTGATCCGCCGTGCCCGGCGCGCCCTGGGCGACATGGGGGTCTACGGGGTGAAGACCACCATCCCCTATCACCTGGAAATCCTCAACAGCGAGGCCTTCCGCCAGGGCAGCTTCGACACCGGTTACGTGGATGCCCATCCGGAACTGACCGATTACTCCGTACGCCGCCCGACCCGCGAACTGGCCGCCGTCATCGCCGCCGCCATCACGGCTCACAAGGGTCTTTAAGACAAAAGGTATTGATAGATGTCCAAGGTAACGATTACTGACCTGACCCTGCGTGACGGCCACCAGAGCCTGATCGCCACCCGCATGCGCACGGAAGACATGCTCCCCATCTGCGAGAAGCTGGACGCGGTGGGGTTCTGGTCCCTGGAAGTCTGGGGCGGCGCCACCTTCGATACCTGCCTGCGGTTTCTGAAGGAAGACCCGTGGGAGCGCCTGCGCAAGCTGCGCGAGGCCCTGCCCAACACCCCCTTGCAGATGCTGCTGCGGGGCCAGAACCTGCTGGGCTATCGCCATTATGCCGATGACGTGGTACGGGATTTCGTCGCCCGCTGCGCCGACAACGGCATGGACGTCTTCCGCATCTTCGATGCCATGAACGACACCCGCAACGTGCGCGTCTCCATCGAGGCGGTGAAAAAGGCGGGCAAGCACGCCCAGGGCGCCATCAGCTACACCACCAGCCCGGTGCATACCCTGGACCAGTTCGTGACCATGGCCCGGGAGATGGTGGAGATGGGCTGCGACAGCATCGCCATCAAGGACATGGCGGGCCTGCTCACCCCCCGGGCCGCCGGCGAACTCACCGCCGCCCTGGTGGACGCGGTGAAGGTGCCCGTGCACCTGCATACCCACGCCACCGCGGGCCTGTCCGAGATGTGCCACCTCAAGGCCATCGAAAACGGCTGCAGCAACATCAATACCGCCATGTCCGCCTTTGCCGGCGGCACCAGCCATGCCCCCACCGAGAGCATGGTGGCGGCACTGCGGGATACCGAGTACGACACCGGTCTGGACCTGAACCTGCTGCAGGAGATCGGTTTCTATTTCCACGAAGTCCGCAAGAAGTATCATCAGTTCGAGAGCGAATACACCGGCGTGGATACCCGGGTGCAGACCACCCAGATCCCCGGTGGCATGATCTCCAACCTCATCAGCCAGCTCAAGGCCCAGGGTGCCCTGGACAAGGTGAACGCGGTGATGGCCGAAATCCCGCGGGTACGGGAGGATCTGGGCTATCCGCCCCTGGTCACCCCCACCTCCCAGATCGTGGGCACCCAGGCAGTGATGAACGTCCTTACCGAGTCCCGCTACAAGACCATCACCAACGAGGTGAAGCTCTATCTGCAGGGCCGCTACGGCCGTACCCCCGGCCACGTCAACAGCGTGGTCCGGCAAAAGGCCATCGGCCACGCCGACGTCATCGAGTGCCGGCCAGCGGATCTGCTGGAGGACGAAATGGACGCCCTGCGCGGCCAGATCGGCGAACTGGCCCACTCCGAGGAAGACGTCCTCATCTATGCCATGTTCCCCGAGATCGGCCGGGAGTTCCTGGAACAGCGACGCGACGGCAAGCTGGTCCCCGAACCCCTGGAACCCCTGGGCGGCCAGGGCGAGGACAAGGTGGCCCCGGTGGAATTCAAGGCCACCCTGCATGGGGAGACCTACCATATCAAGCTCACCGGCACCGGCCACAAGCGGGATCACATGCGTCCCTTCTACGTGACCGTCGACGGCATGCCGGAAGAGATCGTCATCGAAACCCTGGACGAGATCCTGGTGGACGGGGACAACGGCGCACGGCGCGGCGGCCCCCAGGGCAGCGGCCGCCCCCGGGCCACCAAGCCTGGCCATGTCACCACCTCCATGCCGGGCACCATCATCGACGTGCTGGTCAAGGAAGGGGATACGGTCAAGCCCGGTGACGGCGTACTGATCCTGGAGGCCATGAAGATGGAAACCGAGGTCCAGGCCCCGGTGGGCGGCGTGGTCAGGGCCATTCACGTGTCCAAGGGCGACAGCGTCAACCCGGATGAT
Source organism: Ectothiorhodospira shaposhnikovii (assembly GCF_016584105.1). Lineage (GTDB taxonomy): Bacteria > Pseudomonadota > Gammaproteobacteria > Ectothiorhodospirales > Ectothiorhodospiraceae > Ectothiorhodospira > Ectothiorhodospira shaposhnikovii. The sequence continues at coordinate 65,902 of NZ_NRSM01000010.1, forward strand.
GCCCTGGTGGAAATCGAGGAAGCCTGATGGTGATGGCACAGGCGGCACGCACCCTGGTTCTGGCCTCCACCTCACCGTTCCGGCGCGAATTGCTGGAACGGCTGGGGTTGCCGTTTTCGACCTGCGCCCCGGACGTGGATGAGACCCCCCTACCGGGGGAGTCTCCCGCGGCCATGGTGGCCCGCCTGGCCCGGGCCAAGGCGGAAGCGGTCCGGGACCGATTTCCCGACGCCCTCATCATCGGCTCGGACCAGTGCGCGGAACTCGATGGAAAGATACTGGGCAAGCCCGGCAACCATGAACGGGCCGTCGCCCAGTTGAGCGCGGCCTCGGGACGCAGCGTGGCCTTTCATACCGGACTGTGCCTGCTGGATACCGGAAGCGGTGAGAGACAGGAGGCGGTGGAACCCTTCCGGGTACACTTTCGCACCCTGGGCCGGGAAGAGATCGAGGATTACGTGCGCCGGGAACAGCCCTACGGCTGTGCCGGCAGCTTCAAGTCGGAAGGATTGGGCATTGCACTGTTCGAGCGCATGGAGGGTGATGACCCCACGGCCCTGATCGGACTGCCCCTGATCCGCCTGTGCCGGATGCTTGTCCACATCGGGATGCCGGTCTTGAAACTCTCGGCAACCGACTGACCTTGTAACTGCCCAGGGCGGTCATTCCCGCTCCGGGCAGTCGCTCCCGCGAAAGCGGGAACCCGGTCAGGCGCACAAACCCTGGACTCCCGCTTTCGCGGGAGTGACGGGAAGGATACTCCGGGGGTAACGAAAAGCCCCTCCAGGGCGCGGGCGGCAAGTGGACGCAGAACTTCCTTACAATGGCCTTTAATCCGAAGAGGGATACTCGCTACTTGCTAGTGAGGCACGGAAAACGCCACCAGATCCACATCACCCTCCACCACGGAACGCCCAAGGCTGATGACGCCCTCACCCACCAGCGGCAGTTCTTCCCCGTTCAGCAGGCAGATCTCTTCCATGCCGTGCACGCGAACATACGTACCGTTGGTACTCTGGTCCACCAGCACAAACTTACCCTTCCGATAGATCACCCGGGCGTGGTGCCGTGAGGCAACGGGTACATTGACCACAAGATCGCAGTCGGGACTGCGACCCACCACAAACACCCGTGCCCCGGCCTTGAAATCATGCTTCTCACCATGCACCGAAAACGTCATGACCGCATTGAGGTTGTACAGGGCACGCACGGCATCTGCACTGATGCGCTGTGTCGGAGAGCCTTCTTCATAGTCGTCATCCGGGATGCCGGAAGAGGAATTCATCTGGGAATCACCTTGGTCGGCAATAGGTCATCTGCCTATTATGTCCTGAGTCCTGAAAAATGTTCTGTGATCGTCTGCAGAATTCATACAAAAACGGCGGAAAGAGACAACCACCATCAGGTTCACTATCCTTTACAGTGTAACGCATAGCCGGGGACATGACAGATGACCAGACTCAATACCGTGGGCATCATTGGCACGGGCAATGTGGGTATCGCCGCCGCCTACTCCCTGTTCCAGCGGCAGGTCACAAGCCGCCTCATCCTGCTGGACAGGGACCGGAGAAGGGCCGAGGGCGAGGCCATGGATCTGATGCATGGGCAATCGCTGGTGGGTCGGGTTTCGGTCCTGGCCGGGGATTACCCGGATCTTTCCGAGTGCGGCGTGATCGTGATCACGGCCGGGGTCAGCCAGAAACCGGGGGAATCCCGTCTGGAACTGCTCAACCGCAATACTGCCGTCTTCAGGGAAATCGCCGCCCAGCTGGATCACCATGCCCCGGAAGCGATACTGGTCATTGCCACCAATCCGGTGGATATCCTGACCCATGTGATGCAACACCTGAGCCGACGCCCGCCGGAACGTATCATCGGTACCGGCACCATGCTCGACACCTCCAGATTCCGGGCTGCCCTGGGTGATCACTATGGGGTAGACCCCCGCTCCGTCCACGCCTACATCATGGGAGAACATGGTGATTCGGAAGTCCCGATCTGGAGCACCGCCAAGGTGGGAGGACTGAGCATCCATCAGCAAACCATCAACGGCAGGGATTTCGATGCCCAGGCCATGCAACGTCTGTTCCTGGGAGTGAAAAACGCCGCCTACGACATCATTGCACGCAAGGGCTACACCAACACCGCCATTGGCCTGGTGATCAGTCACCTGGTCAGGGTGATCCTGGAGGACCAAAAGAGCGTCCTGCCGGTGAGCGTCAACCCTGACGGAACCTATGGCCTGCAGGGCGTCTGCCTGAGCATCCCCTGCATCATTGGACGGGACGGCATCGAAGCCCAGGTTGCCCCGTTACTCAACCCGGAAGAACTCAAGGGCATGCAGGATTCCGCCGACGTCCTCAGGCGCAGCCTGCAGGGTGTTCAACTGGCCTGATTCCATGTAGCGGATGATTGTATCGAAGGGCGGATTTCATTAATCTGCCCCTCGCTCGGGCTTTGGCCCGCCTTTCCAGCCGCAATTGAGCACCCGGGAGTCCCAGACCATGCAAGCCGAGGCCGGCCTTCGCGCCCGAGTGGGCGCCTTCATCGAATCCGATCGCATTCAACGCATCATCATTGCGCTGATCCTGATCAATGCAGCGATACTTGGTCTGGCCACTTCACCCACACTCATGGAAATGGCCGGCCCATGGCTGATGAATGCCGACCGCGTCATCCTGGGGGTGTTCGTGGTGGAGATCCTGCTCAAGCTCTACGCCCAGGGCCTGAGCTTCTTCCGCCGCCCCTGGAACGTCTTCGACTTCCTGGTGGTGACCATTGCCCTGATTCCCACCACCGGCCCGCTGGCCGTACTGCGTGTCCTGCGTGTCCTGCGCCTGGTATCCATGGTGCCCAAGCTGCGCTTCATCGTCGAGGCGCTGCTCAAGGCGATCCCCGGCATCCTGTCCATCTTCGGGCTGCTGATCCTGCTTTTCTACGTGTTCGCGGTCATCGCCACCGGCCTGTTCGGCTACTCCTATCCGGAGTGGTTCGGTCACCTGGGCAGATCCATGTATACCCTGTTCCAGGTGATGACCCTGGAGAGCTGGTCCATGGGCATCTCCCGTCCGGTGATGGAAACCTATCCCTGGGCCTGGGTGTTCTTCGTGCCCTTCATCCTGATCGCCACATTCACCATACTCAACCTGTTCATTGCCATCATCGTGAACACCATGCAGTCCATGCAGGAGGAGCAGCAGAAATTCGAGCATGACACCATCGAAGAGGTGGTGCATACGGAAAACGCCCAGCTCCACGAAGACCTAAAGGCCCTGCGCCAGGAGATCTCGGCCCTGCGGCAGGAAATCTCGCAACTGCGCGGCAAGGAATAGGCCGCGCCATCAACAACCCGGCCCGCCCTCAAGGACAGGCCGGGCAGGAGGCGACCAGTGCGCGAAGAAAACACATCCACGGACAACCCTCAGCTCCATGACGGATCCGAACGGCGCAAGGGAGAGCGGCGCAAGCTGCCCGATCGCAGGGAAATGATCCGTTTCGAGCTGGAAAAGGAGCCCCGCAGATCCGGCAGGGACCGGCGCAGGAGCCGGCAGGACCTGTGGGAAAGACGGGATTTCTAGTTCACGCGGCGCAGCCCCTCCCGGGGCGGCCATCCATGGCATCAAGACGCGAGCGGTCTTCGCTGTAAGGACTCATGCCGCCACAGGCCGCTGTCGTCTGCCGCAGCACTTCCCGCACCCAGGCCGGCAGCGCGGGATTGATGCGATAGAAGATCCATTGGCCCCGACGCTGGTCGGCCACCAGCCCACTCTCCCGCAGCAACGCCAGATGACGTGACATCTTCGGCTGCGGCACACCGATGGCGTGGGTGAGCTCGCACACGCACAGGACATCCTCCTCGTCGAGGAGGACCAGGCACCTCAGGCGGGTGGAATCGGACAGGGCCTTGAACACGGATTCCGGCGAGATCGTCATGGGGGGTGACTATAGGCCAAGGGCAAACCCGGGAACAAGCCGCTGCCGACGCTCACCAGCGGGTGACGCTCACTCCCGCCCGTCCCGACCGTACACCACCACATAGGCCCCGTAGAGAAACAGCACGCCGCCCGCCACGATGACAGGCATGGATCCCAGCAGGAAACCCACATGGCCCAGGGCATATCCGATCACGAACCACCACATGTGCGACTCCTCGACTCCGTCACTCCCGCGAAAGCGGGAGTCCGGGTTGTCATCAGCATATAGTTCACCCCCATGTAGCCGGTGAGGTGCATGCCGCGGTTGAAGGGATTGACCCTGACACCGGTCCGCTCCAGCACCCGCAAGTCGTCCGGCGCCAGCAGCGCCTCCAGTTCCGCGGGTTTTGGAAAACGGCGCCACTGATGGGTGCCTCGGGGCAACCAGCGCAGGATGTATTCTGCCCCCAGGATGGCCACGATGAACGACACCGGGTTGCGGTTGATGGTGGCAATGAAGCTGTACCCTCCCGGCCTGACCAGCCGGTTGCAGGCGGCCATGAAGCCCGGCAGATCCGCCACATGCTCCACCACTTCCATGTTCAGCACCACATCGTACTGTTCTCCGCGGGCGGCCAGGGTCTCAACAGGCACCGCCTCGTAATGGATGTCCAGTCCGGAATGACCGGCATGCAGCCGCGCCACGGCGATGTTTCTTTCGGTCACATCCACTCCCTCGACCCGGGCGCCCAGACGGGCCATGGACTCGCTGAGGATGCCGCCGCCGCAGCCGATGTCCAGCAGGCGCAGACCCTCCAGGGGGCGGGACACCGCTGGGTCGCGGCCCAGATGGGCACAAAGCCGGTTGCAAATGTAATCAGTGCGCAACCGGTTGAGGGTGTGCAGGGGCCAGAAGGGGCCGCTTTCATCCCACCAGCGATCCGCCAGCGCGGTATAACGGGCCACTTCCTCCGGGTCGATGGAAGACGGCTTGAGGGCTTCAGGCGAGTTCACGTTGGCTCCGGTGACTGGATCAATGAAGATTCTATTCCTGTTCGGCCATTGCAGGGGCACTCAGTTCCCGTTGCCGTTCATCGGTCCCGGAGGCGCCAGTCGGCGCAGCACCTCGGCCACCACGGCGGAATCCTCCTCCCCATGCCCCAGTCCCACGGCGGCGCTGATCCACTGGGCGGACAGGGCGGTGCCCGGCAGGGGCAGGCCCAGATCCGCCGCCGCCCGCAGGACGATGGCCATGTCCTTGTTATGCAAACGGGCCTTGAAACCCGGGGGATACTCCCGCCGGATCATGCGCTCCCCGTGCACCTCCAACACCCGGGAATAGGCCAGGCCGCCCATGAGGGCCTCTCGCATGGCTGCCGGGTCCACTCCGGCAGCCTCCGCCAGGCTGATGGCTTCCGACACCGCCACCATGGTTTGGGCAACGATGAGCTGATTGCAGGCCTTGGTGAACTGACCGGCCCCAGCCCCCCCCACATGGGTGATGGTCCGGCCCACCACCTCCAGCAGCGGCCGCACCCGCTCCAGGATGGCGGTCTCGCCGCCCACCATGATGGTCAGGGTACCGTCGACGGCGCCGCGTTCGCCGCCGGACACCGGGGCATCCAGCAGATGGATCCCCCGCTCCGCCAAGGTGTCCGCCAGCCGCCGGGTGACGGTGGGCGAGATGGTGCTGTGGTCCACCACGATCATCCCCGGCCTGGCGCCCTCAACCACGCCGCCAGGCCCCAGCAAAACCTGCTCCACATCGGGTGTATCCGACACATTGGTGAAGACCACGTCCACCTGCCGGGCCAGATCCGCGGGACTGTCGGCCCGATGGGCGCCCTGCCCCACCAGGGCGGTCAAGGTCTCCGGGCGACGGGCCCAGACGGTGACCTCATGCCCCGCCGCCAGCCAGTGCCCCGCCATGGGGCGCCCCATGATGCCAAGACCGATACAGCCGATTTTCAGCGTCATTGAAAAAAATCCCTCAGCGTTATTGAAAAAAACCGTTTCAGAACATCCCTGGATATTCCCTCGGGGTTTGCTGTCTGACGACATCCCCCCTTCACCGGGACGGGACTGACAAAAATGCCTGCCGATAGGTTAGCCTGTCCACCGCCCCAAGACCCGGAAGGATTGCCTTGCCTCACATGGACCCGCTCGATCCCCCCTCGATCCCCGCCCCCATTGCCCAGGCCCAGGGACTGGTCAAGCGCTATGATGGCCGCACCGTGGTCGATCATATCGACCTCACGGTCCAGCCGGGCGAGTGCTTCGGACTGCTGGGCCCCAACGGGGCCGGCAAGACCACCACCCTGCGCATGCTGCTGGGATTGACCCCGCCCGACGAAGGTGCCCTGTCCGTACTGGGTGAACCCATCCCGGAGCGGGCCCGGGAGGCCCGCCGGCGACTGGGGATCGTGCCACAGTTCGACACTCTGGACCCGGACTTCACGGTACGGGAAAACCTCCACACCTACGCCGACTATTTCGGCCTCAAGGGACGGGCACGCCGTCAGCGGGTGGAGGATCTGCTCCGGTTCGCCAGCCTGGAATCCCGTCGGGACGCCCCCATCAGCGCCCTGTCCGGCGGTATGAAACGGCGCCTGACCCTGGCCCGTGCCCTCATCAACCAGCCCGAACTGGTGGTGCTGGACGAACCCACCACCGGCCTGGACCCCCAGGCCCGGCATCATATCTGGCAATGCCTGCGCGGCCTGCTCAAGAGCGGCACTGCCCTGATTCTCACCACCCACTACATGGAAGAAGCAGAGCGGCTGTGCGATCGCCTGGCCATCATTGATCGGGGCCGCGTGGTGGCCCAGGACTCGCCCCAATCCCTGATCCGGACCCATATCGAACCCCACGTGCTGGAACTGGACGGGCCAACCGCCATGGCCTGGCTGGATGCACAGACCGGGGATCTACCGGCACGACTCTGGCGGATGGGCGATCTTGCCCTGCTCTACACCCTGCAGGCCGCCCCCCTGACCGCCGCGCTGGAACAGGCCGGCATCCGCTACCTGCATCGTCCCGCCAATCTGGAGGATGTCTTCATGAAGCTCACCGGTCACGAGTTGAGGGACTGACATGTCCGCTTTCCCCCTACCCAGGCTCAGCCTGCGATTCATCCCGGTGTGGCGCCGCAACCTGCGGGTCTGGCGCAAGATCATGGTGCCTTCCATCATGGGCAACTTCGGCGAGCCGGTGCTCTACCTGTTGGCCTTCGGCTATGGCTTCGGCCGCCTGGTGGGGGATCTGGGCGAGTTGCCCTACATGGTCTTCCTGGCCTCGGGCATCGTCTGTTCCAGTGCCATGTATACCGCCAGCTTCGAAGGCATGTACTCCGCCTATACCCGCATGTCGGAACAAAAGACCTGGGACGGCATGCTGGGCGCCCCCCTCAACCTGGACGACATCGTGCTGGGCGAGATCATCTGGGCCGCCACCAAGGCCCTGTTCAGTGCCGGCGCCATCCTGGTGGTGGCCGCCGTGCTGGGCCTGATCAGCGACCTGCGCGCCCTGCTGGCCCTGCCGGTCATCCTGCTGGCGGGCTTTTGCTTCGGCGCCTGCGCCATGATCGTCACCGCCGTCTCCCGCAGCTATGACTTCTTCCTCTACTACTTCACCCTGGCGGTCACCCCCATGCTGCTGCTCTCCGGGGTGTTCTTTCCCCTGGAACAGCTCCCAACCGCCGTGGCGGCCCTGGCCTGGGCCCTGCCCCTGGTGCATGTGGTGGAGATCGTCCGTCCCCTGATGACCGGGGCCTGGCCATCCCAGGTACCGCTGCACCTGTCGGTGATTCTGGTCTATGGTCTGGTGGGGCTGACCGTGGCCACGGCATTGCTGCGGCGACGGCTGATGCGCTGATACCGACTTGCCAATGACCGGGGCTTGCCCTACTGTGCAAAGATATACCTTCGCCCATTGATCGAAGGCCCCGGCCCGCCGCCGGCATCCCCGGCGTCAACGAGAACCTGTCATGGAAAAGCTCACCCCCCGCCAGACGGAAATCCTCGATTTCATCCGCGACTGCCTGCAATCCAACGGCCTGCCGCCCACCCGGGAAGAGATCATGCGGGCCTTCGGCTTCCGTTCCCCCAACGCCGCCGAATGCCACCTGCGCACCCTCGCCCGCAAGGGGGCCATCGAGATCCTGGCCGGCACTTCACGGGGCATTCGCCTGCTGGGGGGAACGGGACTGCCCCTGGTGGGCCGGGTGGCCGCCGGGGCGCCCATCCTGGCCCAGGCCCATATCGAGGATCATTACCAGTTGGATCAGCGCCTGTTCCGGCCCCGGCCGGACTACCTGCTGCGGGTCCAGGGTGACAGCATGCGCCTGGCCGGCATCCTGGACGGAGACCTGCTGGCGGTCCACCGCACCCACGAGATCCGTAACGGCCAGATCGTGGTGGCCCGTCTGGAGGACGAGGTAACCGTGAAACGCTTTGAACGGCAGGGTCACCGGGTCCGGCTGAAGCCTGAAAACCCCGACTACCGGCCCATCGAAGTGGACCTGCGCAGCCAGTCCCTGGACATCGAGGGTATCGGCGTCGGGGTCATCCGCAGTGGTTCATGGTGAGATCCCGGGTGCTGCCCGCGCCCGTAGCCAGTCACGCACCGCCGCCGCCACCGCCGCCGGGCATTCCTCCTGGGGTACGTGCCCGCACTCGGGCAGCATGATCCGGTCCGCCGACGGCAGGGCCAGGGCGGCGCGGATGGAGTCCTCCGGCGGCACCACCCGGTCCTGCTCACCGATGATCACCAGCGCCGGCTGAAGGATGTCGGCCAGATGGGCGCTGACATCCACCGGACTGGACATGGCCCGCACGAACAGTTCACCCCAGGCCAGATCCCAATGCCGCACCCGGGTATGCAGGGTGGTCAGTGCCCGGCGCTCGTCGGTGATGCGCTCCGGGTCATGGTAGGACAGATCCAGCAGGGCGCCGCTGCTGCCCAGTCGGCGGGCCAGCAACAGGTTCAGACGCCGCAACTGGGGCCATTCCGCCACCGACTCGGGGAAGCTGGGGCGGTTCACATAGACCCAGGGATTGACCAGCACCAGTCCGCTCACCCGTTCGGGCCGGCTGAGGGCCGCCTCCATTGCCAGGGTGGCGCCGGAGGAGTTCCCCACCAGTACTGCCTGCCCCACCCCCTTGGCGTCCAGAAAGGCGAACAGGTGTTCCAGGGCCGCGGTCTTGGTAAAGGGATTGCTGCCGGACCATTCCCCTCGCACCGGTTTGGCGCTCAGGCCATAGGGCACCTGATCGTAGGCCAGGACCCTGCCTGCCCCGTCCAGGTCGTCCATCATCCCGTTCCAGGTGAAGGCGTTGAAGGTGAAGCCGTGCAGCAGCACCAGAACGGGGCCCTCGGCGGCCTCCTGTTCCCGCTCCAGGTAGTGAATCATCAGGCCGTCCGTGCCGTCATGGGGGATGGTCAGGAAACGACTCTCCGGCAAGGCCACATCCACCGCCGAAGACAGATCGGGCAGCGGCCGGGGGGAAATGAGGAACGGCCCCAACAGGCCCGCCACGAGCACCAGGGACAACAGACCGCCCAACAGGATCAACAACCATCGCAACATGCCGGCTTCCATTTCATCAAGGGATGTTCCGACGATTGTATGCGGGATATTCCAAATCCGTCATTCCCAAGCACATGACCATACCACTGATTTCCTCGCACCCAGGTTGGCGTCCCGGGGACATGGCCTTATAGTGTGCCCGCAATGAATACCCATATTTCCGACAAGGCGAGCCAAGCCCCCCATGGACGTTTCACCGACCGTCTCGTGGCCGAGGCCGTGCGCCTGCACGAAGATCGCGCCGGCCGTGTGATCGACGAGACATCGGCCTGGCAGGCCGGGCGTGATGCCGGCGGCGACCTGGAGCATCGGGTGCTGGTTCGCGCGGGGGCCACACGCCTGGGTGGCCAGGTGCGGGAATCCCTTGGCGGTGCACGCACCCTGGCAGGCTGGCTCCTGATCCTGATCCTGCTGCTCACCGGCCTGAGCGGCATGGCCGCCGCCGGTGCGGCCCTGGCAGCCCCCCTGGTGGCGGGCAGCTCCCAGATCAACATCCTCTGGGCCCTGGGCAGTCTGCTGGGCGTGCAACTGCTGATGCTTCTGCTATGGGCAATGTTCATGCTGGTCCGCCCCCGGGGCGGCGGAGGTCTGCTGGGCCAGGGGGTACTGGGCCTGGGCGGGGGACTGGCCCGGCGCATGGTCCGGGGGCAGGCCCCGGTACTGGCCATCCGCGCCCTGCTGCAACTCATGAGCCGCAATGGCCTGGGACGCTGGTCCGCCGGCACCCTCACCCATCTCATCTGGGCGGCCTTCACCGCCGGGGCCCTGCTCATGTGCCTGTGGGCCCTGAGCGTCCGCCAGTACGATTTCATCTGGGGCACCACCCTGCTGGCCGAAGATCATTTCGTCGCCCTGATCACCGCCTTGGGCCTGTTGCCCGGCTGGCTGGGACTGCCCATGCCCGATGAAGCCCTGATCCGCGCCAGCCGGCTGGGCGTGACCGAAGACGCCCTGGGGCGGGTGCAGTGGTCAAGCTGGCTGCTGGGCAGCCTGCTGTTCTACGGCCTGCTGCCCAGACTGGGGCTGGGTCTGTGGTGCGCCCTGATGGCGCGACGGGCCCGGCGGCGGCTGCGTCTGGACCTGGCCAGTCCCGGTTACGCCCGTCTGGCTCCCCGATTGCTGCCCAATTCCCAGCGCCTGGGGGTTGTTGACCCGCCACCGCTCAGCCTGCTCCTGCCCCCCGAACCGCCCCGCCACCGAGAGCGCCACGGAGGCGCCACCCTGGCCCTGCTGGGCTATGAGCTGGAACAGGCCAACGAACACTGGATTCAACATCACAAGCACCCTGCATGGATACCCCTGGGCCAAGTGGATGACCGTCATACGCGGCGGGATGTCCTGGCCGCGGCCCAGGCCCTGCAGCCCCCCCCCGCCGTGGTGGTGGTCGTCTGCTCCCTGGCCCGAACCCCGGATCGCAGTACCGAGGGGTTCCTTACCGACCTGCGCACCCGGACCCGTGCCCCTGTCTGGCTCCTTCTGGACCAGCAGGACATGGCGAGGGCCCGGGGCATCGACCCCCGGGCCCGTCGCACGGCGTGGGAACAACTGGCGGAACGGACTGGCGTGGATCGGCTGTTGCCGGAGCGACCGACGGATGAAGACCGGGCGGCGGCGGAGATTCTGGAGGCAGCCTTTGCTGCATCGGAGGATGCAACCCCATGACATCGATCCTGGAAGTGGCCGTGGTCGGCCACACCAATACCGGCAAGACCTCCCTGCTGCGCACCCTGTCGCGGGATACGGAATTCGGTGAAGTCCGCGATGCCCCGGCCACCACCCGGCATGTGGAAGGCACCCAGCTGCTGGTGGACGGGGAACCCCTCATGACCCTCTACGATACCCCGGGCCTGGAAGATGCCTCCGGCATTCTGGACTGGCTGGATGAAACCGGCGGTGGACGTCAGGCCAGAGGGGATGATCTGGAGCGTTTTCTGGAATCCCCCGATGCCGCCGGCCGGTTCGATCAGGAAACCAAGGTGTTGCGCCAGTTACGGGCCTCTCAGGTGGGGCTGTACGTGATTGATGCCCGGGAACCGGTACTGGGGAAATACCGGGACGAACTGACCGTGCTGGGCCTGTGCGCCCGCCCCCTGCTGCCGGTACTGAATTTCGTCGCCGGTCCCCACAACCGGGCCCAGGAATGGCGGGATGCCCTGGCGCGGCTGGGGTTGCATGCCGTGATCACCTTCGATTCCGTGGTCTATGACCTTCAGGGCGAACTGCGTCTGTACGAAAAGCTCCGCAGCCTGCTGGACCCCTGGCGCATTCCCCTGGAACGGCTGATGCAGGCCCGGGAACGGGAGGCCCACTGGCTCCGGCAGGCGGCGGCGGAAACCGTGGCCGACATGCTCATCGACGTGGCCGCCTGCGTGATGGTGGTGGAGGGCGGGGGCCGGCACGATACCGAAAAGGCCATGGAAACCCTGCAGGACCGGGTCCGGGAACGGGAGCAGGCCTGTGTGGATGCCCTGCTGAACCTGTTCCGGTTTCGTCCCAGCGACTACCTGGGCGAGCGCCTGCCCCTGGAGGATGGTCAGTGGGGGCTGGACCTGTTCACCCCCGAGGCACTGCGCCACTATGGACTGCGCACCGGTGAAGGCGCCGCCGTCGGTGGCGCCATGGGAATGGCGGTGGACGTGATGGCCCTGGGCACCACCCTGGGGGCCGGCACGGCGGTGGGCGCGGCTGCCGGCGCCCTGCTGGGCAATACCCTGGATCTGGGACGCCGGCTCATGCACCGGATGCAGGGGCACCGGGAACTGAGAGTGAACAACAACACCCTGAGACTGCTGGCCCTGCGCCAGTGCCAGCTGGTGCAGGCACTGATTCACCGGGGACACGGTGCCGACCAGGCACTGCAGCTGGACGCACCGACGGACGACACTTGGCGCAAGGGTTCATTGCCCAAGCCAGTGCAGAAGGCGCGGCTCTATCCAGAGTGGTCGAGACTGAACAGCGATGCAACCGGCACCGAGTCCCGTGCCCGTGCCCAGGCCCTGGATGCCCTCACCCTGCTCCTGTCCGGGGATGCCGACACCCCCTGATTCACGGATTCAGGGGCGTAACCTTGTTCCAGGCCCAAGGCCACGCCCTCGGGAGACAGGGGGCGCGGCCTCTTCCCTCCCCGAAGGAGGGGCGGAGGGGAGAGGCACAATCGGGTCCAGTCAAATACGGAAGCGCCCGACCCGTCCCTGCAGATCGGCGGCGAGGCGGGCCAACTCCTCGCTGGCCGAAGCAATCTGGGCGGCGCCCCGGGACGTCTGATCCACGGAATGGCTGATATTGGAGACGTTGCGATTGATCTCCTCGGCCACCGCCGACTGTTCCTCCGCCGCGCTGGCGATCTGGGCATTCATGTCGTTGATACCGGTGATGGCCTGATTGATCGTCTCCAGCGACTGACCTGCCTTGGCGGCCTGGGTCACGCTCTCCCTGGCCTTGCCGCGCCCTTGCTCCATCACCTTGACCGCGCCGCTGGTTCCGCTCTGCAGCCGCTCGATCATGGCCTGGATCTCCTTGGTGGATGACTGGGTCCGGCTGGCCAGGGTCCGCACCTCATCGGCCACCACGGCAAACCCCCGCCCCTGTTCACCCGCCCGGGCCGCCTCGATGGCCGCGTTCAGCGCCAGCAGATTGGTCTGCTCCGCGATACCCCGGATCACATCCAGTACCTTGCCGATTTCCTCGCTGTCGGCGGACAGGCGCCCGATCACCTCGGCGGCATTTTCCACCTCGCCCGCCAGGGCCTCGATGGAGGCGATGGTCTGCTTCACCACCTGGCTACCCGTACGGGACTCATGCTGGGTTTCCTGAGCGGCCTGGGCCGCCTCGCCGGCATTCCTGGCCACCTCTAGCACCGTGGCGGTCATCTCGTTCATGGCGGTGGCCACCTGATCCGTCTCCGAATGCTGATGACGCACCTGCTCCCGGGTCTCCTCAGAGGTGGTGGAGAGCTGCTCCGAGGCGGACGCCAGTTGGGACGTGGCCACGGACACCTGGCGCACCAGTTCGTGAATGCGTTCGGCAAAGGCATTGAAGGCCGAGGACAGGTCGGCCAGCTCGTTCTTGCCGGTCACCGTGAGTCGTCGTGTCAGATCCCCCTCGCCGTCGGCAATGTCCCGGAGAGTGGCACCGACATGCCGGATCGGATTGACGATGGACCGGGCAAACAGCACCGCGCCCACCATGCCCAGGGCGATCACGGTCACCAACGTCAGGACCATGCGCACCAAAAGACTGGACATGCCCGAAGCCACGATGGCGTCGGCCTGGGTGCGGGGAACACCCAACCCCATAACGCCGATGACCTCATTGCGCTGATTGAAGATGGGTTCATAGGCGGTCAGGTGAGGTACGCCAACCACCAGAGACTCACCGACGTAACGCTGACCTCTGGCCACTGTCTGGTGGACCGGTGTATCCCGTCCCAAAGGCGTCCCCACGGCCCGGCGCCCGTCGGCCCCGATTACGCTGGTGGACACCCGGACGAATTCATTGCGATCGGCGGCGAAGAAGGTGAATAACAGTCCCAGATCCCGGCTGATAGCGTCGGCCATGTCATGGCGCCCTTCCAGGGGTACGCCCCGGGCATCCACCAGGCGACCGTCCTGCAACCTCAATTCGCCGTAATACTGTTGCAGATAGACCCGGGCGGCCTTGAGATCGCCATCCGCCTTGACCAGCAGGCTGTGTTCCACCAGGCTGCGGGCGGTGCTGGCCGCGGACTGATAGGACACGGCGGCCAGCAGACAGCCCACAACGGTCAGGCCGACGATGGCTAGAAGAATCAGTCTTGTACGGATGGTGATGTTGTCCAACATCGGATGCCCTCGAAGGTCATTGCAACAGGACGGCCACGGCCGACCGGGGTCCTGACAGTGGTGAGGCGACCGCATTTCAATCGGCCATGCCCCATCTTAGGACTTTATCGGCTCTCCCGGTTATTTTCTTGAATCAAAGCGTCATTTGAAACGCCCGTTTCAAGGAGCTGCATCATTGCCGCCGCCTTGTCCAGGGTTTCCTGATACTCCTGCTCCATCACTGAACCGGTGGTGATGCCACCCCCCGCCCAGAACCGCAGTGTTCCATCGCTGAATACCAGGGTACGGATGGCAATACTGGTATCCAGGGTGCCGTCAAAGCCCAGGAATCCGATAGCCCCGCAGTACACCCCGCGGCGATGGGGCTCCAGGGCCTCGATGATCTCCATGGCCCTCAACTTGGGTGCCCCGGTGATGGACCCTCCCGGAAAACAGCCCCGCAACAGATCGACGGCATCCCGACCCGGCGCCAGCCGGCCAGTCACAGTGCTGACCAGATGATGCACCGTGGCATAGCTTTCCACCGCGAACAATTCCGGCACCGCCACGCTGCCGACGTCGCAGGTCTTGCCCAGATCATTGCGCAACAGATCCACGATCATCACGTTTTCCGCGCGATCCTTGTCACTGGTCGCCAGGGCTTCCCGCAGCCGCAGGTCCTCCTCCGGCGTCTTTCCCCGGGGCCGGGTGCCCTTGATGGGACGGGTGTTGGCCATGCCGTCCCGAAGATGCAGGAAGCGTTCCGGAGAATTGCTCAGGATGGACACCCCGGGGAACCGGAGAAAGGCCCCGTAAGGCGCGGGGCTGAGTTCGCGCAACCGTCGATACGCGCCCCAGTCATCCCCTTGGGCAGGCGCCTCGAACCGCTGGGCCAGATTGACCTGATAACAGTCACCCTCGCGGATGAATGCCTGTACGCGATCAAAGCGGCGGCGGTAGTCACCGGGCGAGAGGTTGGCGCGCAGCGGCCCACCCAGGACAAACCCGCCCCGGGAAGACAGTGAAGGGGGGTGACTGAACCGCCGCACCAGTGACTCCCAGCGTTCGGCGGTGCGTCGATCCCTGCCCTGCCCCACCAACACGCAGGTGCGCAGATCATGGTCCACCACCACCGCCCAGTCATGGATGCCGAGCATCATCTGGGGCAGGGATTCATGATCCCCGGCCAGAGTGGGCAAATGTTCCAGGCGCCGCGCCAGATCATAGCCGAAGTAACCGACGGCCCCGCCAGCAAAGGGCAGTCCGGCCAGCGGTCGGATGGGCGCCCCCAGGCGTGTGCGCAGGACCTCGAAGGGGTCGGCTCCGGTTATCTCCAGCTGTTCGCCTTCCCGATTCCGCACCCGGGTCAGATCCCCATCCGTCACCAGGGTGAGATAGGGGTCTGCGGTGATAATGTCGAAGCGGCCCCTGGCCTGACCATGACGGGCACTGTCCAGGAAGACGGCCCAGGGTTCCTCATGCAGCGTCTCGAACAGACGGGCGGAATCCTCGGGATAGGGCAAGGGTGCCAGTGACACGGGGCACATCGGATGATGAATCCATGGGAAGATAGTAGGAGACCCGCATTCTACCGAACCCGATGACCGGATTGCGGTCCCTTGGATGCATTGCCCACGTTTCAGGACAATCACCGCCACCAATGAACAAAAAATACCTGCTTACCGCCGCTACCGCAGCCATCCTCGTGCTGCTCATCCTGCTCCTGTTTCGGCCGGGCGGCGAAAACGATGCCACCCCGCCCCCCGCCTCCCAGCGCACTCCGGCGACCGTTCCCGTGGCCGTGACACCGATCGTCAGCGGTGACATCACTGAATGGGTGGTCTTCACCGGATCCCTGGTGGCCGCCCATCGGGTGGAGGTGGCCACACGGATTGCCGGACGCCTGGAACATCTGCACGTGGATATCGGCGATGCCGTGGCACCCGGCACCCTGCTGGCGGAACTGGATGACGACGAGGTGGTGCAAAGCCTGGAACAGGCCCGGGCCGAGCTGGCCGTGGCCCGGGCCAGCCTGGGAGAATCCCAGGCCGCCCTGGCCGCCGCCCGGCGCGCCCTCATCCGCACCCAGGAACTGCGGGCACAACGCATCGCCTCCCAGTCCGAACTGGAAGCGGCACAGACCGAACTGGATGCCCAGCAGGCCCGAGTGGCCCTGGCCCGTTCTCAGATCGACCAGCGTCAGGCCGCCGTGCGAAACGCGGAAATCCGGCAGGCCTACACCCGCATCCACGCCGACGCCAAGGCGGAACAACATCCCCAGTGGCTGGTGGCGGACCGTTTCGTGGATCGGGGCAGCATCCTGCAGGCCAACACCCCCATCCTGGCCCTGGTGGATCTCACCCCCCTGCGGGCCCGGGTGTTCGTCACGGAACGGGACTATGCCCGTCTGTCACCAGGCCAACCAGTCACACTGACCACCATCGCCTACCCGGGAGAGACCTTCCAGGGCTGGGTGGAGCGGCTGTCACCGGAATTCCGCGAGGCCTCCCGCCAGGCGCGGGTTGAGATCCATGTCCCCAATGAGGATCAGCGCCTGCGGCCCGGCATGTTCGTGGAAGCCCGCATCGCCACCCGCGCCCTGTCCGA
Source organism: Ectothiorhodospira shaposhnikovii (assembly GCF_016584105.1). GTDB lineage: Bacteria > Pseudomonadota > Gammaproteobacteria > Ectothiorhodospirales > Ectothiorhodospiraceae > Ectothiorhodospira > Ectothiorhodospira shaposhnikovii. Next base: position 82,809 of record NZ_NRSM01000010.1, read on the forward strand.
TGTCACCCTGGTCCCCGTGGATGCCCTGGTGGAACGACAGGGCAGATCCGGCCTGTTCCTGGTCGAGGTCACGGAAGCGGGACCCACGGCACGGTTTGTCCCGGTGGACACCGGCATTGAGGAACGGGAACGGGTCCAGATCATCAGCCCGGCCCTGGAAGGCCGGGTGGTCACTCTGGGGCACCATCTGATCAGCGACGGGACACGCCTGCGCCCGGTGGACCGGGATGAGTCGGAACCGACCCAGGGCGGGAGCACCGAGTCATGAACCCGGCCGTCTTCACCGTTCCCCGTCCCATCTTCACCGCCATGGTGACCGCCATCGTGGTCACCCTGGGGCTGATGTCCCTGTTCCGCCTGCCCATCGACCTGATGCCGGACATCACCTTTCCCACCGTCTCGATCATGACCAGCTATGAGAATGCCGGCCCCGACGAGATCGAACAGCTCATCACCCGCCCGGTGGAGGAAGCCGTCTCGGCGGTCCCCGGGGTGGAGGAAGTCACCTCCACCTCATCGGAAGGCTCCAGCAACGTGCGGGTCTCCTTTGGCTGGGGGACCAATCTGGACGCCGCCACCAACGAGGTGCGAGATCGTCTCGACCGCATCATCAACGCCCTGCCCGAAGAGGCCGGGCGCCCCCTGGTCAGGCGCTTCGACAGCGCCGCCTTCCCGATCATGATGATCGGCGTGGGGGGGAACCTGGACCCCATCGACCTGCGCCGGCTGATCGACGACCGCATCCGTCCCCGCCTTGAGCGGGTACCCGGCGTGGCGGCGGTGGATGTATGGGGGGGACTGGAACGGGAAATCCGGGTGGAGGTGGACCCGGACCGGCTCCAGGCCCTGAGCCTGGGCCTGGACGAGATCCGCCAGGCCCTGCGGGACGCCAACGTCATTCACCCCGCCGGCGAGATCGCGCGGGGCCGCATGGACCTGCGCCTGCGCACCCCCGGCGAGTTCGAAAACCTGAATCAGATCCGCGCCACCGTGGTGGCGGTACGCGACGGCGCCCCCATTCATCTGCACCAGGTGGCCGAGGTGCGCGATACCCATCAACGCATCACCCGCATCATCCGCATCAATGACGTCCCCGGCGTGCGTCTGGCCATCCAGAAGCAGTCGGATGCCAACACGGTACAGGTCTCCCGGGCGGTCCAGGAAGAGATCCTGCGCCTGGACCGGGATTTTCCCCAACTCAATATCGCCACCGCCATCGACACCTCGGGGCACATCGAACGCTCGATCCGGAACGTGGGCCGTTCCATTCTCTACGGCGGCAGCCTGGCGGTGCTGGTGCTGCTGTTCTTCCTGCGCCATCTGCGCTTCACCCTGGTGGCCGCCACCGCCATCCCGGTATCGGTCATCGCCACCTTCGGGCTGATCTACTTCGGCGGCTTTACCCTCAATCTGATGACCCTGGGCGGACTGGCCCTGGGCGTGGGCCTGATGGTGGACAATGCCATCGTGGTGATCGAAAACATCGCCCGGCGCAGCAAGGAAGAAGGCCTGAGCGCAATAGAGGCAGCCACCCGGGGCACCGGTGACGTGGCGGCCGCCATCACCGCCAGCACCCTCACCACCCTGGCCATCTTCCTGCCCATGTTCTTTGCCCAGGAGCTGGCCGGCATCCTGTTCAAGCAACTGGCCCTGGTGGTGGCCTTCAGCCTGTTCTGTTCCCTGCTGGTGGCCCTGACCCTGGTCCCCATGTTGATGGGACGGGAGGCCACGGTGAAGACCCGCACCACCCCCGGCGGCATCCATCGACTGGGAACCGCGGCCGGTGGCCTGGTACGCGGACTGGAGCGAGGCTACCTGACCCTGCTGGACCGGGCGCTCACCCATCGCTGGGTGGTCATCGTGCTGACCCTCGTACTCTTCGTCGGCGCCATGGCCCTGATCCCCCGCCTGGGCACCGAGTTCATGCCCGCCACGGATGAAGGCCAGCTGCGGGTGAATATCGAGATGGAGCCGGGCACCCGCGTCGAGGTCCTGGATGATGCCGTCCGCCGGATCGAAGCCGTCATCGCCGCCGAAGTCCCGGAAGTGAGCAGCATGATCGCCAGTGTGGGGGCCTCGGGCTTTCGGGCCACTTCCCCTTCCACCGCCAGCCTGAACATCGCGCTGGTGCCGCTGTCGGAGCGCAGCCGTTCCACGGAACAGATCGCCACCGCCCTGCGGCGTCAGGTCACGGAGATCCCCGGCATCACGGTGCGGATTCGCGCCAGCCAGGGGATGATGATGCGTGGCATGGGGGCCGGGCAGGACGGAGAACAGCTGAGCATCGAAGTCCGCGGCTTTGATCTGGAGACCATCGATCTGGCCGCCCGCGACCTGGCCGTACGGATCCGGGGCATCGACGGCATCACCGACGTGCGCCTGGGCCGGGAAGATGGACGCGTCCAGCAACTGGTCCGCATCGACCGCGCCCGGGCTTCCGATCTGGGCATCAGCGTGGCACAGGTGGCCCGCACCCTGGAAACCGCACTGAGCGGCGGCATGGCCGGCCAGTTCCGGGATAGCGGCAGCGAGACCCGCATCTGGGTTCAGCTACGGGATGCCGAGCACCTGGGTCTGGACGACATCCTCAACATCACCCTGCCGGGCCGGGACGGAGAACCAGTCAGCCTGCGCAATCTGGTCAGCCTGGAGGCGGCCATTGCTCCGCTGCAGATCGAACGCAAGGAACAGCAACGGGTCAACACCGTCAATGCCAACATCTCAGGTCGTGACCTGGGGTCCATCGTCGCCGACGTGCGCGCCGAACTGGCGGCCATGCCCCTGTCCCGCGATGTGGAGATCCTGTTCGCCGGCGACGTGGAAGAACAGCAGCGGGCCTTCACCGAACTGGGTCTGGCCCTGCTGATGGCCATCGCCCTGGTCTACATGGTGATGGCCAGCCTGTACGAATCCCTCCGCGATCCCTTCATCGTCATGTTCGCCGTCCCCCTGGCCCTGATCGGGGTGGTGCTCATGCTGCTGGTCACGGGCACCACGCTCAACGTGCAGTCCCTGATCGGCATCATCATGCTGGCCGGGATCTCGGTGAACAATGCCATCCTGCTGGTGGACCAGAGCGCCCGCCTGCACCGGCGGGAGGGCCTCAAGGTCCGTGACGCGGTCCGCGAGGCCTCGCGGCGGCGCCTGCGTCCCATCCTCATGACCTCCCTCACCACCATCCTGGCCCTGATCCCCCTGGCGGTGGGTTTCGGTGAAGGCGCCGAGGCCCAGGCCCCCATGGCCCGGGCGGTGATCGGCGGCCTGATCAGTTCCACCCTGATCACCCTGCTGCTGATTCCAGCCCTTTACACCCTGTTCCACCGGGACCGACCCACCCGGCAAACCGTTGACGGACCCTTGACCCATGCCCCAGCCTGATCGACCCCATCCCCGGCCGGCACGGATCGCCCTGGCGGCGGCCGTTGCACTGCTCATGCTCGGCGACGGCGCCCAGGCCCGGCAGGAGGCGCCGGCCCATTACACCCCGCCCGGCTGGCTGGATGAGCGGCTGGACGCCCACCTGCCCGACGGGCTGCTCCCCCCCGATGACCTGCCCATGGTCACACCCGCCCGGGACGGGGACGGTACCCTGCCCCTGGACACCCTGGGGCCGGATGCCCTGTCCCTGTCGGTGGAACAGGCGGTGTTCCTGGCCCTGACGCACAACCGGTCCCTGGCGGTTCAGCAGCTCCAGCCCCTGATTACCGGCACCTTCGAGGCGGTGGAACGGGCGGTGTTCGATCCGGTGCTGTTCGCCGAGATGTCCCTGCGTCGGGACGAGACGGTACGCCAGTTCGACCAGCGCCCGGATCTGCCCGATCAGATCACCCGCTCCGACCGTGACATCTTCGAGGGCGGCCTGCGCCAGCGCCTGCCCACGGGCACGGACCTGGAGCTATCCCTGCGCACGGTGCGCAGCGAATCCACCCAGACCAGCGAACAGTTCACCTCGCGGGCGGGACTGACCCTGACCCAGGCGCTGCTGCAGGGGGCACGCATCGACTCCAATCTGGCCCGTCTGCGTCAGGCCCGTCTGGATACCCAAAGCTCCCTGTACGAATTTCGCGGCTTTGCCGAAAACCTGGTGGCCGATGTGGAAGCGGCCTACTGGGACTATGTGCTGGCCAGTCGTCGCACCGCCATCTTCGAGGAATCCCTGGCGGTGGCACGCCGGCAGCTGGAAGAGACCCGCCAGCGCATCCGGGTGGGAGAACGGCCGGAAACCGAGGAAACCGCCGCCCGGGCCGAAGAAGCCCTGCGCCGCCAGGGGCTGATCAACGCCCGTTCCGACCAGGCCCGAGCCCGTATCCGGCTACTGCAACTGATCAACCCCCGGCATGCCCACTGGGGCACCGCCGTCACGCCCCAGGACCGGCCCGATCATCAGGTGCCCGCCATGGAGCCGGTGGACCTGCATCTGGCCCTGGCCCGGGACCATCGCCCGGACCTGAACGAGGCCCGGCTGAGGGTGCAACGGGGAGAGCTGGAGGTGATCCGCACCCGCCAGGGCCTGTTGCCCCGGCTGGACCTGTTCATCACCCTGGGCCAGACCGGTTATGCCGCCGCCTTCGGCGAGGCCTGGCGAGAAATCGACGGCCCCGGCTACGACTACAGCGCCGGACTGCGCCTGGAACACCCCCTGGGCAACCGCGCCGCCCGGGCGGAGTCCCAACGGGCGGGGCTGACCCGTCAGCAATCCCTGGAGGCCCTGGGCAATCTCCAGCAGCTCACCGCCCTGGACGTGCAGAATGCCTGGTTCGAGGCCAACCGCACCCGGGAACAGATCCAGGCCACCCGCCTCACCCGGGAACTGCAGGAGGAGGTACTGCGGACCGAACAGGTCCGGTTCCGGGTGGGTACTGGTACGGCCCTTGCGGTCTCCCAGGCCCAGCGGGACCTGCTGGAAAGCCAGCTGGAAGAAATTGAATCCCTGATCCGCCATCGCCAGGCCCTGACCGAACTCTACCGCCAGAGCGGCACCCTGCTCCTGCGGCGGGGCATCGAGGCGCCGGGAGCGGAACGAGTCGAACTTTTATAATCTTTTACCCATGAATCCACTAAACATCCTGCTGCCCACCTTCGCCCTGGTGGTGCTGGGCCATCTGCTGCGTCGTCATGCCGGTTTCAGCCCGGGTTTCTGGTCGGACCTGGAATGGCTGATCTACTACGTCCTTTTTCCCGCCCTGCTGTTCGGCGCCCTGGCCCGCCGCCCCCTGGAATTGCAGAGCGCGGCGGGCATGATCTACACCGGGGTCATCTTCATGACGGCAGGAATGCTGCTGGGATACCTGGGGCGATACCTGCTCAGGCTCACGGAAATCGAGTTCGCCTCCTCATTCCAGTGCGCCTTCCGTTTCAACACCTACATCGGCTTTGCCATCCTCGGCGGGCTGTATGGAGCCGATGGGGTTGCGGTGTTCGCCATCCTGGCCGGGTTCATGGTGCCGCTGGCCAACCTTGGGGCGGTCTGGGCCCTGGCGCGCCACGGCAATCAGGGCCTGCTGCGGGAGCTGGCCCGCAATCCCCTGGTTCTGTCCACCTTCGCCGGGCTGGCCTGGTCCCTGTCCGGCTGGCCCCTGCCGGAGATGGCGGACACCACCCTGCGCTTTCTGGGCGAGGCCGCCCTGCCCCTGGGCCTGATCGCCGTGGGTGCGGGCCTGCGGCTGGCGGGCCTGGGCAGCCGCCTGCCAGCGGTGACCTACCTGAGCATCGTCAAGCTGCTGCTGGTCCCGGCCGTCGCCCTGACCGCGGCCACCCTGTTCGGCCTGACCGGCCCGTATCTGGCCTCTGCCCTGATCCTGGCGGCCCTGCCCACCGCATCGTCCGCCTATATCCTGGCGGTGCGCATGGGCGGAGACGGACAGATCGTCGCCGCCATCATCGCCACCAGCACCCTGGCCGCCGCCGTCACCCTGCCGTTCTGGATCTACATGGGACGCCTGGGCATCTGATCCCATGGACTGGCCGGACTCCGACCAATGACATAGAATCAGTTGCACTATGCATAGTCCAAACCACCAGACCACCATCACCGGAGCCATCCTTGCCGGCGGCAGGGGAACACGCATGGGTGGTCGGGACAAGGGGCTGATCCCCCTGGCCGGCGGTTACATGGTGGAACGGGTGATCGACCGTCTGCGGCCCCAGGTGTCGGACATGCTGCTCAATGCCAACCGGAACGAAACCTTCTACGCCGACCTGGGCCTGCCGGTGGTCGGGGATGACATCGGCGACTATGCAGGTCCGCTGGCGGGACTGGCCGCCTGCCTGAGGGCCAGTCGGCATCCCTGGGTAGTGACCTGCCCCTGTGATGCGCCACTGCTGCCGACGGACCTGGTCCCAAGACTGATACACGCCGCCCATGAGCAGGCGACCGACCTGAGCGTGGCCCATGACGGCGAACGCCTGCAACCTCTGTTCGCCCTGGTACCCACCCGTCTAGCGCAGGATCTGGCACACTGGCTGGCTAACGGAAACCGGAGGACAGGCCGGTGGTTTGAACACCACGGGGCGGCCATTGCCGATTTTTCCGACTGCCCCGAGGCCTTTTTGAACATCAACACGCCCGCGGACCAGGCCGAGGCCATCACCCGCCTGGACACACGCCGGGTTTCGCACACGCAAAGTCATGCAGGCCAGCCCATCGCCGAGGAGCGCAGACCATGAACCAATCGATCCTGCCGCCCCCCCAGTTGATGGACCGCTTCGGGCGTCAGATCACCTATCTGCGCATCTCCGTCACGGACCGGTGTGACTTTCGCTGCGTCTACTGCATGGCCGAAGAGATGCAGTTTCTCCCCCGCCAGCAACTCCTCACCCTGGAAGAAATCGCCTGGATTGCCCAGGCCTTCGTGTCACTGGGCGTCCACAAGATCCGTGTCACCGGCGGTGAACCGCTGGTCAGACGCGGAGTGATGAGCCTGTTCGAAACCTTGGGCACCCTTGAGGGCATCAAGGACCTGACCCTGACCACCAACGGCTCCCAGCTGGTACGCCATGCCCGTGACCTGCGGGCCGCCGGTGTCAACCGCATCAACATCAGCCTGGACAGCCTCAAGGCCGATCGATTCCGCCGCCTCACCCGAACCGGCGACCTGGCACAGGTACTGGCAGGCATCGAGGCGGCCATGGATGCCGGCTTCGATCACATCAAACTCAACAGCGTGATCCTCAAGGGACGCAACGAGGACGAGATCCTTGACCTGGTGCATTACGCCCGCATCCGGGACCTGGACATCAGCTTCATCGAAGAAATGCCCCTGGGCCTCATCGGCGACCATGACCGTGCCGAAGTCCACTATTCCAGCGACGAGGTGCGGGCCGACATAGAAACCAGGCATACACTCATTCCCACCACCGAGCACACCGGTGGACCGTCACGCTACTATCGACTGGACGGCACTTCCATCCGGGTGGGGTTCATCTCACCTCACAGTCATAACTTCTGCGACAACTGCAACCGGGTACGCCTCACCGCGGAAGGCCGGCTGCTGCTGTGCCTGGGTCAGGAGCATGCCGTGGACCTCAAGCGGGTGATCCGCTCCCATCCCGGCGACCTGCAGGCCCTGACCACGGCGATCCGGCAAGGGATGCAGATCAAGCCCTGGGGCCATGAATTCCAGCTGGACGCACAACCCGTCATCTTCCGACACATGAACCGCACAGGCGGCTGATCCGTGGCCCATACCTCCTCCCTTCCCTCCTGCCGTGATGATCACGATCCCGACTCCCTGACCCTGGAGCAGGCCCGGAACCGGGTGCTGGCGCAAGTGATTCCGGTCCGGGGGCGGGAATGCCTGATGCTGCGCCTTGCGCTGGGACGGGTGCTGGCGGAACCGGTCATTGCCGATGCCCCTGTCCCGGCCCACGACAATGCGGCCATGGATGGCTACGCCCTCGCGGGTGCCGACCTCCCCCGGCAAGGCAAGGCCGCCCTGGACATCATCGGCACCGCCTGGGCCGGGCGTCCCTTCATGAACGCCATCGGGCAGGGACAGTGCGTGCGCATCATGACCGGCGCCATGATCCCGCCCGGTTGCGATACGGTGATCATGCAGGAGCACGTGGAAGTCCAGGACCAACGGGTGCATGTGGGTACCGGCCACCGGCCGGGTGAGAACATCCGGCCCGCCGGGGAGGATATCCACACCGGTCAGACCGTGCTGGCGGCGGGGACGCTCATCACACCGGCCCGTCTGGGCCTGCTGGCCTCCCTGGGCCGGGTGGAAGTGAGCGTACACCGCCGCCCGCGGGTGGCGCTGTTTTCCACCGGCGATGAACTGACCGCCCTGGGAGAACCACTTCCCCCGGGGGGAATCCACGACAGCAATCGCCATACCCTGTCCGGCATGCTGACACGACTGGGAGTGGAACTGATCGACATGGGCGTGGTGCGGGACGAACCCCGGCACCTGCGGGAGGCTTTCGAAGAAGCGGCCCGCTGCGCCGACGTGCTCATCACCACCGGCGGCGTCTCGGTGGGCGAGGCGGACTTCGTGCGCGACCTGCTGGGGGAACTGGGACGAATCAGTTTCTGGAGGGTGGCCATCAAACCTGGTCGTCCCATGGCCTTCGGCCATCTGGGGCAGACCGTGTTCATGGGCCTGCCCGGCAATCCGGTGTCCGCGGCCGTGACCTTTTACCAGATCGTTCAGCCGGCGCTGCGGCGGATGATGGGCGAGACCGATGTCTCACTGCCGCCCTGCTTCCCGGTGCGCTGCCTGTCGGATCTGAAAAAACGCCCCGGCCGGATGGAATTCCAGCGGGGCGTACTGAGTCAGGAGGATGGCGAAGAATGGGTGGTCCGGGCCACCGGCTCCCAGGGCTCGGGGGTACTCAGTTCCATGAGCGAGGCCAACTGTTTCATCGTGCTGGAACTGGAACAGGGGCCGGTGGCGGCCGGCGGCTTGGTCAAGGTACAGCCCTTTCAGGGGCTGATCTGACTCCGCATGACCCAGGCAGGCCCCTCTCCCCTTGCGGGGAGGGGTTGGGGTGAGTGAAGCGCTTCACAGGGTAGGAATGATGTTCTCCAGCAGGGTACGAACATTCACCATGCCCTCGGCCACGTTGCGATCCACCTCCTCCATGGTGATCTCGCCCTGGCCTTCCCCGCGACCGGCGGCCCAGTTGGCCACCACGGCACAGGTGGCGTAGCACAGCTCCAGTTCCCGGGCCAGGGCCGCCTCGGGCATGCCGGTCATGCCCACGATGTCGCAGCCATCCCGCTCCAGGCGGTTGACCTCCGCAGCAGTCTCCAGCCGTGGCCCCTGGGTCGCCCCATAGGTGCCACGGTCCACGAAATCCAGCCCGATCCCGCGCGCCCCCTGGATCAGCGCCTGACGCAGTTCTTCACAGTAGGGATAGGTGAAATCCACATGGGTGACATGGCTCAGATCCGCCTCGAACAGGGTATGGGCGCGGGACCAGGTGTAGTCGATGATCTGGTCGGGAAACACCATCCGGGGTGGTGCCATCTCCGAAGTGATGCCACCCACCGCGGCCACCGCCACGACCCGGCGGATGCCGGCATTTTTCAGCGCCCACAGGTTCGCGCGGTAGTTGATCCGGTGGGGTGGAATGGTATGCCCATATCCATGACGGGCCAGGAACATGACCTCGCGACCGGCCAGCACACCATGGGTGATGGGGCCAGAAGGCTCGCCATAGGGGGTGTGCATCACCTCGCGACGGGTGATCTCCAGGCCCTTGAGGGAAGTCAGTCCGGTGCCGCCGATGATGGCGATGGTGGTATCAGTCATGGGGTCCTCATTGGATGCAACAGGCGAGGCAGCATCCCTGCGGGATGCTGCCCGGGGAATTTCAGGGGCGGTCACTGGCCCGGAAAAGGCACATCGGGTCAGGGATTTCAGCAACCCTTCACGGCATAGATGCCGGGGGCATTGCGCAGGTATTCCTTATAGTCCATCCCGTAACCGAAGACATAACGGTCTTCCACCTCCACTCCCAGGTAGTCGGCCTCAAGCCCCGGCACCCGCCGGTCATGGTGCTTGAGCACCAGCGCCGCGGACAGGACCTGACCGGCCCCCTCTTCACGGCAGTAATCCAGGATGCCCGCCAGGGTATGGCCCTCGTCCAGGATGTCGTCCAGCACCAGGACCGTACGACCCTTGAGCGAAGTCTGCGGTTTCACCAGCCAGTGCAGTTCCTCGCCGCCGGTAAGGGCGCCCCGGTACCGGGTCGCATGGAGATAGTCCACCTGCAGGGGAAAATGCAGACGGGTCAACAAATGACCGGCGGCCACCACGCCGCCGGTCATGACACACAATATCAAGGGATTGCTGTCCGCCAGATCACGGGTGATGGCCTCGGCCATGCGGTCCATGGCCGCCTCCACCTGTTCACGCGGCACGAGGCAGTCAGCCTCGGCCAGGACCTGTTTCACATGCTCCGGAGTCACAGACATGGCAACCCTTTCTTGTTTTGACGGAAAGATCTAGAAAGATCTAGTAAGTGAATGTCACGGTATCATCATCCATGGCCTGGCCGATCACGTAGGCGCCGCCCACGGTTTCCTCGATCTCGGGAATCAGATCATTCCCCCACAGATCCAGGGTGGGCGTGCAGACCTTGAAGTGCGCACCGGCCTCATGGGCGTCCTTGATGAAATCATACACCGACTTGGTGCTCCCCTCCTGCACGAACAGGTTCTCGGCCACGCCCTTCTTCGCCAGTTCACCGGCGCGGCCGGTCATGATCACCTCCACCTCGTATTCCATGGCGGCGGCCACGGTGGCCTGGAAGAAGGGGGCCCCCAGCTCGGAGGGGTTTTTGGGATCGGTATTGACCATGATGATCAGTAACTTGTCGGCCATTATCTTGCGTCTCCTCGGGTGGCATAACCTTATGTTGCAAAGGCATTATAGGCACCGAATTCCAGGCCCCACAATCTATAAGAACCGCTTATTCCGGGATCAGTCACGGGCGCGGGAACAGGCCCCTCAGACCGGCAATCCCAAGTTTTGATCATCATCCAACGCCCGGGCAAGGCGAACCGCCGCCTCCCATTCCGGATCAGCTTCCAGCCCGGACCAGGACGGGGCACGACGCCCATGCATGCGGGCCAGGCGAGCCATGGAAGCCGGATCTGCATGTCCCTCCAGGGCATCAAGTACCTGCAGGGCGCCCTCCGGGTGATTACAGACCAGCACCATGTCGCAACCTGCCTCAAGGGCCAGACGGGCACGCCGGGGAAAATCACCGAAACTCTCCGTGGCGGCCATGCTCAGGTCATCGCTGAAGATAGCCCCCTTGAAACCCAGGCGTCCGCGCAGCACACGCTGCAGCCAGATGGGGGAAAAACCCGCGGGTAAATCATCCACCTGGTCGTAGACCACATGGGCAGGCATGATGCCGGCGATGCCCTCCCTCACCAGCCGGTCAAAGGGCTGGAGATCATCATGCAGGATCCGGTCGAACGGCCGGTGATCCACCGGCAGGGCCAGATGGGAATCCGCCTGCACCCCACCATGTCCCGGAAAGTGCTTGCCCACGGCTTCCATGCCCGCCGCCCGCATGCCGGCCACGACCTGATGCCCGAGTTCGCCCACCACCTCGGGACGACGGTGAAAGGCCCGGTCACCGATCACGCCGCTGCAGCCGTGGGCCAGATCCAGCACCGGGGCAAAGCTGAAATCCACCCCCACTGCACGCAGTTCCGCCGCCAGCAGCCAGCCCAGGCTCCGGGCCGCACGGCGGGCAGCCGCCCGATCACGATCATGCAGGGAACCCAGGGCGGCCATGGCCGGCAAATGGGTGAACCCTTCCCGGAACCGTTGCACCCTGCCCCCCTCGTGGTCCACCGCCACCAGCAGATGGGGATCCCGCAAGGCATGGATCTCGGCCACCAGCGTCATGAGCTGCTCGCGGGATTCGAAATTGCGGGTAAACAGGATCACGCCCCCGACCCCGGGGCGTTTCAATAACTGCCGCTCCCGGTCCGTCATGGACGTGCCTTCCAGATCCACCATCACAGGCCCAAGGGGCATGACGCACACTCTCCCGGCTCGGAAAGCAGGGATTGTAACCAAATCCTTGCCGGTTTCACGGCATTGGATGAAGAAAGCCGAAGACAAAAAAACGGGGCGCCGAAGCACCCCGCAAGCAGGAGGAGTAAACGATGACCGACATGACCAATAGGGCTGAATGTCAGACAATTTTTAAAAAGCATGAAACGTGCCATAAAAAAACACCGGCGCAGGGCGTTCAATACGTCAAAAGACAGAAAAATCCGCCCTCCAGATAGGCAGGCCGGAAAAACACGCTCCAATCTGGTGCAAGGCGCCAGCCAGCTTTCACGCCCCTGTTTTGTGACCGATGCAATATCTTTCGGGGAGATACTATGGATACTTAATGTCTCCTGTTAAAATTCAATTCCCAATCCCATCACCCAGCTTGACCGGAGGTTCCAATGCAGAAAGGAATGTTCAAAGTGGCCATGGCTTCAGCAGCGGTCCTGACGCTGGTGTTGACCACGGGCTGTGCCACGACCAAGAACCTGGAAGAAAACCGCCAGATGATCGACAACGTCAAGGTCACCAGTGATCAGGCACTGAGGACCGCCAATGACGCCAAGGCCAGTGCCGACCAGGCCAACCGCACCGCCAACGAAGCCGATCGCAAGGCTGATCGCGCCCTGCAGGAAAATGCCCGCCTGCGCGAGATGATCGAGCGCATGGAGCGTACCTACCAGCGCCCTGGCAAGTAATTCCCTCCCCGGATTTTCGCAGCGCTGACCTTGAGGTCGGCGACTGCCCGCCCCTGATGAAAGCCCGCCTTATGGCGGGCTTTCCTTTTATACCTCACCAAAACCACACCGGATTGCGGCAAACACCGGATCATGGTTTGACAGATCGCAAAAAAATAAATGAGAATAAGAACAATTGTGAATTTTCAGTGGGGATCGCGGTTGTGATCTTCCTTTCCACAACCCAGACCGCAAGCCAGCCAATCCCCCTGAGGGCCTAGCCAGCCAGCATTACCTTGAATCTCACAGGGGAAGCATCCGTGCCCAATATATGCCAAGCAACCGGCGGCATGCCGGATCGACTCAGATTGACCGCACTGGCCACCGGGGTTTCCATGGCTCTTGCCATTGGTGGTGCCTCAACCGCCATGGCACAGCAATCCACATTCAACCTGCCACGTATTGACGTAGTCGGCCAGACCGATGCCGACATCGCCCGCCAACCCGGGGCCGTTAATAAAGTGACTCGGGAAGAGCTTGAACTGTGGCAGCCTCTGTCCACGGAAGACGCACTGCGGCGTGTTCCCGGCATCAGCATCAAAAAGGAAGAAGAATCCGCAGTGATCGCTAATATCGGCATTCGTGGCCTAAGCGCCGCCGACTACAAGACCCTCATTCTGGAAGATGGTGTGCCGGTGGCACCGGGGTTGTTCGTAGGTAACGGTCGCTACTATAACCCCCGCATCCAGCGCATGGAGGGTATCGAGATCCTCAAGGGCCCGGCGGCCCTGCGTTACGGCCCCAACACCATCGGCGGCGTGATCAATTATTTGACCAAAGAACCCGAGGACGGCGTGAGCATCAGTGGCCGGATCGGCTCCCATAACCTGCGCGAATCCACGGTAGAACTTGGCGGCAGCGCACCCTCGGGGGATGCTCGCCTAGGCGCCGTGGTGACATGGGCGGAAAGCGACGGCTTCATGGACAAGGGTTATCGGATGTCCGACGTCATGGTCAAGGGTGGCATGGCTGTTGGCGAAAACCAGTGGGTGAGCATGAAATTCAGCCACTATGACAATGACGCCAATATTTCCTATCGCGGCCTCTTCCTTGATGCCTATAAGTCGGGGGCGGACTATAACCCGGCACCGGATGACTGGTTCCTGACTGAGCGTCAGTCCTTCGATGTAAACCACGAATGGCTGATCAGCAATACCATGCGCCTGAATACGCTGGTGTACTGGAGCCAGATGTACCGTGACTACTGGCGTTACGGGGTCAACCAAGCGGATTCCGTGGCCGCCGGCCGCTGGATCTATACCGACGCCGTCACGGGTAATAACCGCGCCTTTGAACGGATTGGCCTGGATACCCGCCTGAAAATTGATCACAACAGCTTCGGCATGCAGAACGAGGCGGAAATCGGCCTGCGCTTTATGGACGAAAGCATGACCGACCAGCGTGTCAGAGCCATCCGGGCTCAACCGCGTCACGGAAACGTCGACAGAAATGAAAAACAGACTGCCCAGAGCCTGGCGGTATTTGCAGAAAATCGTTTCCTGGTCAATGAACGACTGGCCATCACGCCCGGTCTTCGCATCGAGACTTACGAGCAGAAACGGGATGACAGGGTCGATAATGATAACGATGGCACCTCTCGCAACACCGAGGTGCTGCCGGGTATCGGCGCCACATTCCAGTATTCTCCCCAAGTTCAGTACTACGGCGGCATCTACAAGGCGTTCTCGCCGCCACTCAACAACCAGTCCATCGTCGACGGCGTGGACCAGAAACTGGATGCGGAAAACTCCATCAACCTGGAAATCGGCGTCCGGGCACATCATGGCAATCTGCGGTATGAACTCACCGCCTTCCACATGGATTTTGACAACCAGATCACCCCTGCCGTGAGCGGCAATCTGGCCAATGCCAATGCCGGCAGCACCCTGCATCAGGGTCTGGAAGCGACGATGGGATATCAGTGGCACAATGGGTTCAGCCTGGATGCCAACGTCACCTACATACCGACGGCCGAATACCGGGAAAACCGAGGCGGTGGCATTGACAAGGGCAATCGCCTTCCCTACTCACCGGAGTTGATGGCCAATGTCACTCTGGGCTATGCGGCAGGCCCCATCAGAACCGCCCTGTCGGGCAACTATGTCGGCAAGCAATATGGTGATGGTACGAACACCAGGGAAATCACGCCAGTCTCGGGTATCTGGGGTGGTGAAATTCCCAGCTACCATACCTTCGATTTGACGGGCCTGTACGACGTGAGCAGCCAGTTCACAGTCTTTGGTGCCATCAAAAACCTGACCGACGAACGCTATATCGGCGGACTGCGACAGGGAATCTATGTGGGACCGGAGCGTAGCTTTGAATTGGGTGCACGCTATCGCTTCTAAATCGCTGTAAACCTGAGCACCCGGCCCTGCCCCATAGAGAAGTAGGGCCGGGTGCCTTGCCTATCTCTCCTTTCACTTGGTCAGAATCAATTTCCCCTTACTGGTGACCCGCAGGGTATAGATCTCACCCTGGTGCTTGATCCGCAACTGGCGATGCCCCTCCAGCAGTTCCGTACTGGAAAGCAACCTGCCTCCCAGGGGAGACGCCGGTTCCGCGTATACCTCCTGCACTCCCTTCCCTACGGTCAAATGGTGTTTCTGCTCCTGGTTCATCAGGACACTCTCTCTGCGTCAGGGTCCAGGCAGCCGCACGCGGCGACCGGACCGTATTCAATCAACTGGCAGAGGATTGTTATTGATAATCGTTATTATTGTCAAACTCCCTGCGATCCGGAATCATTACGGCTCCATACGGACCTGATCCCTGCCCGAAAATTTGGCTTCATACAGCAACCGATCGGCCCGGGCCAGCATGTCCTCCAGACCGCTTCCCGGATGAGTCACCACCCCCAGACTCGCACTGAGCGGCACACTGGTACCCTTGATGGTCACATCCAGAGCGGCGATCTCGGCCCGAAGTTTCTCTGCCAGCAGCCAGGCCTCGTGACCATCCATGTTCTGGGCCACGACACAGAACTCCTCCCCTCCGTAACGGGCCACGATATCGGAACTGCGGGTGATTCCGAGCAGATGACGGGCTACCTTTCTGAGCACCTCATCCCCCCCGAAATGACCAAAACGGTCATTGACACCCTTGAAATGATCCAGATCCATCAGGATCACCGCCAGTCCCTGGCCGGTCCTTACAGAGGCATCGAACAGCATCCGACCGGCATCAGCCAGATACCGGCGATTGTAAAGCCCCGTCAGCGGGTCCCGGTTGGCATTCTCCTCCATATCCCGGATCAGCTCGATCAGCTCCACGTTCTGATTCACGCGAACGAAGAATTCCTCTTCCAGAAAGGGACGATTGATGAAGTCATTGGCACCCGCCTTGAGCAGTCGGGCGGAGAGCATGCCCGATCCATAGTTGGACATGCCGATGATGCAGAGATGACTGCGGGAATAACGCTGACGGATACGGCCGATGAGTGCGACGCCGTCCATGCCCGGCATGTTCTGGTCGCACAGGACCAGCCGGATATCCTCGTGCTGCTCCAGCTGTGCCAGGGCCGAGATACCGTCCCGGGCCTCCCGCAGGCGATAACCGTAACGACGCAGCAATTCCATGAGATAGGCACGGGCGGAATTGGAATCATCCACCACCAGCACACTGATATGGCGATTCCGGTAGATACGCTCCACCGTGCGCACCACATGCTCGATCTCGGACGGGTTGGTCTTGTTCACATAGTCCACGATGCCCATGTCCATGAGGCCGTCCCGCTCGTTGTCGTTGAGACCGGCGGTCAGCACCAGAGCCGGCACGCCCTGGGACATGACCCAGGGCACCACCTCTCCATCTGGAGCATCGGGCAGATTGAGATCGAGCACCGCCAGGAACAGTGATTCCTTGCGGGCCAGCACGATCTTGCGAGCTTCATCCAGAGTGCCGGCCACCTCGACCGTCACACCTTCGATAAGACCGATGCGATCCGCCAACAGACCAGCCACGGAGCGGCTGTCTTCCACGACCAGCAGGGTATGCCCCCGCTTGTCCACGTCACTTGCCATGAATCACCTTGGGATGCTCTGAATACGTCATGCGGGCGCATGCGGGAATCCAGCATCAGGTAGCACAAAGTAAAACCGCCTCTGTTCGTCATTCCCGCGCACGCGGGAATCCCGCGGGCCTGGGGTGCATGTCCTCGGAAAGATCCGTCATTCCCGCGCACGCGGGAATCCCGCCGCGGGCTGCCGCAATTCCCGCCCCCTCGCCTCGCGGGAGTCACAACGGGAGAACTGTTCCGGGAGTGACGACAGAAGACTTGCTCGGTATTGCCCTTGCATCGCACGGTATCGGGTACCGGACGAACCTGATCCCTATATTAGATCAAGTATCAGATCAGAAGTGACAGACAATCGCCGCGGGAGGCCGTAGTCCCGGAACAGTGATCGGCATCAGGCCGCCAGCAGGGGGCTGGGAGAACGGGGAGTGGGCTGACGGGCCAGCAACCACCTCAGGATGGCATCCTGCACCCGCAGACCATGCCGGTTCAGGGCCGCGTTGCCGAACAGGGTATTGAACTCCAGCAGATAGGGATGCTCCCCCACCATGGCCACATCGAAACCGGCGTGGTCAATCCTCAACCGGGAGGCCACCTCGGCCACCAGTTCCAGGGCCTGTGGCGGCACCGCGTCGAAATGGATCCGTCCACCCTGGGCCACGTTATTGTGAAATGCCCCTTCCGCCGCCTCGCGCCAGTAGGCGGTAAACACTCCATCACCCACCCATACCACCCGGATGTCCTTACGGATGGGCAGCAGTTCCTGGGCATAGAGCACCGGCTGACGGGCAGCCCAGTCACGCAGTTCGGCCACCGTCCGGATCAGCGCCACCCCCTGCCCCATGGAGGAGCGGGGCACTTTCAGCACACAGGGCAGCCCCAAAACATCCAACACCTCCTCCACGGCGGCGGGCGTGGCCGGAAGGATCAGGGTATCGGGCACATGCCGGGGACAGAGGGCCTGAAAGGCCCGGGTCATCTCGATCTTGTCATGCCCCAGGTGATAGGACGACACGGAAGGGAAAACCGGACACCCCAGGGCGTAATGCAGGCTGTTCACCTGCCAGTATTCCGGGAACAAGAGCCAGTCGGCTTCCTGCAGACGCTGACGTTCCGCCAGATAGTTTTCCGGACGCACATAGCGCACACCGGGCATGCCGATGGTCCGGAAGGGATCGAAAGTGATCAGGTGCAGCCACAGCCCATCGCCTCGCGGCGGCACATCGCATTGCTGCGCCACGCAAGTTCTCCTGAAAAAGAGGTAAAAAGACGACCGACTCATACACCGCAGGACGCGGCGGCGGGATCTTATGCCTTTTTTGATCTGGCTGGAAGTGTGGCCGCGAGGAATCCTGCTAAAGTGTCTCCAAACCCTTCACAACGGGATCATTCCATGCAGGTCATCCAGTCCGACGTGGTCATCATCGGCGGCGGAGGTGCCGGACTCCGGGCCGCCATCGCCGTGGCACAGGAAGCCCCGGGGCTTTCCGTGGCCCTGGTTTCCAAGGTCGTCCCCATGCGCAGCCACACCGTCGCCGCCGAAGGCGGCTCCGCCGGGGTGATTCACCCGGATGACAGTCTGGACAAGCATTTCGACGACACCGTCTCCGGCGGCGACTGGCTCTGTGAGCAGGACGTGGTGGAGTACTTCGTCGGCCAGTGCACCCGGGAGATGATCCAGCTGGAACAATGGGGCTGTCCCTGGAGTCGCCGGGACGACGGCAGCATCAACGTGCGCTTCTTCGGCGGCATGAAATCCCCCCGCACCTGGTTTGCCGCCGACAAGACCGGCTTTCACATCCTCCACACCCTGTTCCAGACCTCGCTGCAGTTCCCCGCCATCCGGCGCCATGACGAGTTCTTCTGCACCGATCTGTTGGTGGAAGACGGTCGCCTGCAGGGCGTGCTGGCCCTGTGCATCGCCACCGGCGAACCGGTCCTGTTCCAGTGCAAAGCGGCGGTGCTGGCCACCGGCGGCGCCAGCCGGGTCTTCGGCCAGAACACCAATGCCGGCATCGTCACCGGCGAGGGCATGGGCATGGCCTACGCCCAGGGCGTCCCCCTGCGGGACATGGAGTTCGTGCAGTGGCACCCCACCGCCCTGCCCGGCAGCGGCATTCTCATGACCGAAGGCTGCCGCGGCGAAGGCGGCATCCTGCTCAACAAGGACGGCCACCGCTACCTGCAGGACTACGG
This sequence comes from Ectothiorhodospira shaposhnikovii, assembly GCF_016584105.1. GTDB lineage: Bacteria > Pseudomonadota > Gammaproteobacteria > Ectothiorhodospirales > Ectothiorhodospiraceae > Ectothiorhodospira > Ectothiorhodospira shaposhnikovii. Next base: position 101,783 of record NZ_NRSM01000010.1, read on the forward strand.
CCTGGGTCCCCTGGACCCGTGGCCCCGCCCCCGCGCCATGGAACTGGGACCCCGGGACCGCCTGTCCCAGGCCTTCTGGCACGAGGACCAGGCCGGCCGAACCCTGCAGACCCCCCACGGCACGGCGGTCCATCTGGACCTGCGCCACCTGGGGGAGAAGAAAATCATGGAACGCCTGCCCATGATCTGCGAACTGGCCCGCACCTTTGCCGCCGTGGACCCGGTCACCGCCCCCATTCCGGTGCGGCCCGCCGTGCACTACACCATGGGCGGCGTACTCTGCGATGTCCATGGCGCCACGCCGCTGCCCGGCCTCTACGCCGCCGGCGAATGCAGCAGCGTGGGCATCCATGGCGCCAATCGCCTGGGCTCCAACTCCCTGGCCGAACTACTGGTCTTCGGCCGCGCCGCCGGCCTGTCCGCCGCCCGCCATGCCCGTGAAACCCATGCCGCCTCCGCCGCGCTCCAGGCCCAGGCCGAAAGCCGGGCCGCCGTGCACTTGGACATGCTGCGCCGGGAAGGCGGCACCCGGGTGGCCCGGCTGCGCCAACGCCTGCACGAGATCATGGAAGCCGGCGTCGGCATCGTCCGCGAAGGGCCGCGCATGGCACGGGCCTGCGAACAACTGGCGGAGCTGCGGGAACAGTTCCGGGCCGGAGTGGCCCTGGATGACCGGGGCCGTGCCTTCAACACCGAATGGCTCACCGCCATCGAACTGGGCCATACCCTGCAGGTGGCCGAGGCCATGGCCCATGCCGCCCTGCTGCGACAGGAATCCCGCGGTGCCCACATGCGCATCGACGGTTTCGAGGCCCGGGACGACGAGCGCTTTTTGTGTCACTCCCTCATCCATAGCCAGGGCGACGCCCCGCCCCGTGTGACCCACAGCCCGGTCACCATCACCCGCTCCCAGCCCAGGGCGCGGGTCTACGGCGGCGCCGCCCAGAACCAGTCATAACCGGGGGATACCGTGAGCCAGACCCGCACCATCATGATCGAGTGCCTGCGTTATGATCCCGAGCAGGACCAGGCCCCCCATTACCGGACCTATGAGGTCCCCTTCACCGACGAGATGTCGGTGCTGGAAGGGCTGCAATACATCAAGGACCACCTGGACGGCAGCCTCACCTTCCGCTGGTCCTGTCGCATGGCCATCTGCGGCAGCTGCGGCTGCATGGTCAACCACCAGCCCATCCTGAGCTGCCAGAGCTTCCTGCGGGACTACTACCCGGCCCGCATTCGGGTGGAACCCCTGGAGCACTTCCCCATCGTCAAGGATCTGGTCATCGACCAGAGCGACTTCCTGGGCAAGCTGGAATCCGTCACGCCCTACCTGGTCCCGGCCCAGCCGCTCACCCCGGAGGACGGCCCCAACCTGCAAACGCCCCGGCAGATCGAGGACTACCTGGGGTACGCCCAGTGCATCAACTGCCTGCTCTGCTACGCCGCCTGCCCCCAGTACGGCCTCAACAATGCGTTCACCGGACCGGCCGCCCTGGCCCTGCTGGCCCGCTACAACGCCGACTCCCGGGATGCCGGACAAAAAACCCGAATGGAGGTGGTGAATGCCGAGGAAGGCGTCTGGGGCTGTACCCTGGTGGGCCTGTGTTCGGAAGTCTGCCCCAAGCACGTGGACCCGGCCCGGGCCATAAACCGCAACAAGATCAACAGCACCCAGGATTACTTCCTGCGCTTTCTGGCGCCCTTCGGGAGGGGTTCGTGATGACGCCTGCACCCAAGACCTACGTCCGCCCCATGAACCGCTGGTGGATGCGACACCCCGCCTACCGCCGCTACCTGCTGCGGGAAGGCACCAGCGTGATGGTGGCGGCCTATGCCCTGTTCCTGCTCGCCGGCATGGTCTGCCTGGTGCTGGGAGAAACCGCCTTCAACCTGTGGCGGGGCTTTTTGCAGTCGCCGGTGTCGGTGATCTTCCATCTGGCGGCCCTGGCGGCCTTCGCCTTCCATGCCTGGACCTGGTTCAAGGTCATGCCCCTGACCACGCCCCCGCTGCGATTCCGGGGCCGGCCGGTCCCTGACCGCATGATCTTCCGCGCCGCCCTCTGGGCCTGGGGCATCGCCTCCCTGGTCCTTCTGGTGCTTGCCATGAGGTTTCTGTGATGAGAACCCGTTCCCACGAACCCATCGTCTGGTCCCTGTTCGGCGCCGGTGGCGTCTTTGCCGCCCTGCTGGGCACCATGCTGGTCCTGATCATCGGCATCCTCGTCCCCATGGGCCTGGGTTTCGGTCCCGACGCCATGCACTACGACAGCCTGCGTAGCCTGTTCGGCCATCCCCTGCCGGCCCTGGGCCTGGCGGTGGTCATCAGCCTGTTCCTGTTCCACGGCGCCCACCGCATCTACCACACCCTGCATGACCTTGGCATCCCCGCCTCGAAAAGGATGATGCTGGCCTGCTACGGCAGCGCCGCCGCCGGCTCCGGCGTGGCCCTGCTGCTGGCGGGAATGCTGGTGGTGTTCTGAAGGCGGCAAGCACTTTGGTCACTTGCGAGAAAGGCAAGCTTGCCGGGGCCAAGATAAGGACCAAACTGCTTAAACTTATGCAGACACCTTCCACATCGGAGTCTGCACACCATGGGCAACACCTATTTCATCAGCCGCCACCCCGGCGCCGTGGCCTGGGCCGCCAGGCGGGGTATCCCCGTGGACCGCACCCTGGATCATCTGGAGATCGACCTCGTCCATCCCGGTGACACCGTCATCGGCACCCTGCCCATCAACCTGGTGGCCCGGGTCTGCGAACGGGGCGGTCGCTATCTTCACCTGAGCCTGTCGCTGCCCCCGGAACTGAGAGGACAGGAATTATCCGCCGAGACACTGGAACGGCTGGGGGCACGGCTGGAAGAATACGAAGCCGTCCGCAAACCCTGTCCGGAGGCAAGGAAATAGCCCAATGACGTCACAGACCATCAAACTGCCCTTGGCCCGTTACCGGCTGTGGTTCCAGGCACAAACCCCGGTCACACTGCCCCGATTTGCCGGCTCCACCTGGCGGGGCACCCTCGGTCATGCCCTCAAGAAGGCCGTCTGCGTCACCCGTCAACCCCATTGCAGATCCTGCATGCTGCTGCATGCCTGCGCCCACGCCTACATCTTCGAGACCCCGCCGCCGCCCGGCGCCGGAAAGATGCGAAAATACACTGCGGCCCCCCACCCCTTCGTACTCAGTCCACCCGACGGCCCGCATCAGTTGTCACCCGGGGACGAATATCCCCTGGATCTCACACTCGTCGGCCAGGGCAATCGTCACCTGCCCTATGTCATCCATGCCCTGTCCCTGGGGGCCCGCAACGGGATCGGCAAGACCAGGGGCGCTCTTGAACTGACCAGGGTGGATCAGGCCGTCACGGTCGATGCCATGGATTTGCAAACCATCTTCATACCGGGACAACCCGTCCAGACCCTGCCGGCGCTCACGCCCTCCATCCCGGCAACGCCGAAACAACCGATCACACTGACGCTGCACACCCCCCTGCGACTCAAGCGCGATGGACACACCGTACAGCCGGATGAATTCCACTTTGCCGACCTGTTCTCCAATCTGCTTCGGCGCGTCTCCATGCTCAGTTACTTTCACACCGACACGCCCCTGGACACCGATTTCGCCCAACTCACCCAGGCCGCCCGGGCATGGCAAGCAGATCATGCCCGGCTGCAGTGGCAGAGCTGGCAGCGCTACTCATCGCGCCAGAAAGCCCACGTCAACATGGACGGCCTCACCGGACAACTGACCCTCCCCCACGAAGGCATCGAACCCTTCTGGCCGTATCTCTGGCTGGGGCAGTTCATTCATGCCGGCGCGGGCACGGTGATGGGACAGGGGCGATACCAAATGGCAAGCTTGAGATAAAAACCGGATCAGGCCCATCAATGGGGGAAGCACCCAACAAGCCCCCCACCGTCACTCCCGCGAAGGCGGGAGTCCATAATCTCCGGCCCATGACCGGATTCCCGCCTGGGCGGGAATCACTGATTCAGAATTTCCCATGCTCAGCCATTGGGGTTGAGCAATTTTCTGACACAGAATTCCAAGGACGAATACTCTTCAACTGATCCTTAAGGACATCTTCTGCAACTTCGGTGTCATAGGCCACCTGTGCCCGTAGCCAATAGCCATTCGACAACCCAAAGAAACGGCAGAGACGCAAGTCAGTGTCCGCGGTTATCGAGCGCTTTCCGGCAATGATCTGGCCGATTCTCTGAGCGGGCACGCCAATTTCCTTGGCCAATCGATACTGAGAAATGCCCATGGGGTCTAGAAACTCTTCTTTCAGTAGTTCCCCCGGCGTTACGGCATCAATCGTGCGCATGGGTTACCTCCTCATTCAGAATATTGTTGAAAACTGTAAATTCGGCTTTGTACTCGGCAAAGATTTTGTCGAATTCATTTGGAGTGTTGGCGAGACTAGCAAGTATTCCCCGGCAAAGCCGGGGGCTTCAATATGTGAGCCGCTCAAAGCGGCATAAACATGGGGCCACCTGAAGGTGGCTTTCAGCTCCAGAGCTTCATCTGGTCAAGGCGCTTGTCTTCGGCCTCCTGGTGACGGATGTACTGTCGTATCGTCTCCTCATCACGCCCCACCGTCGATACAAAGTTCCCCTGGCCCAGAAACTCTGGCCCACAAAATTCCGCTTCCTCTCTCCGTACACCCGGGCAATGTGAATCGCACTCTTGCCCTTGATGTACCCCACAACCTGCGATACCGCATACTTTGGTGGGATCGAAATCAGCATATGGACATGGTCCGGCATCACATGCCCCTCTTCAATCCAGCTTTCCTTCTGCCTCGCCAGCCGATGGAAAACTTCCCCCAAATGTCGTCTCAATTGGCAAAAAAGGAGCCTGCGACGATATTTCGGGATGAATACCACGTGATATTTACACTCCCACTTGGAGTGGCTTAGGCTCTCAAATTCGTCCATTGGGATTCTCCTGTGTCGTGTACTTGGCGGCTCACAACCGGGAGTTTTCCCAATGGACTCCCTACAATGTCAAACTTCTACTGTCACCCCGGCAGAGCCGGGCGATTTCCCAAGTCTGGCTAAGACGACTTGAGGTTAACCTCCTCTCCAGTCCTGGTCTGTCGGAAACATTCCCTGATGGCGCAGGATGAAGAAGCCCCCTACAAAGCGACGGCTAAGTAGCTATGAGCCTTGTCACCCCAGCGGATGAAGTCAGTACCATGGTCAACGGCATCATCAAGGGCTGCCAAAACCGCATATTTTGTGTACCCTTGCCAAATTGCTAATTACCTCTGCAAGCGACGAGAAAGGGAAAGCACCATGGCAAACCACGCCTATCTGTTCGAGGCCCGTTCAATTCAGCCTTTTCTCTTCGCATCTGGACGGCTGGCCGACATGGTGGCCGGCAGCAACCTGCTGGATGAGATCTCGCGACGAATACTCGATCAGGCACTGCAAGCCTGCGAAGTCGATCCAGAAACGATTCCAGCGCCACGCCGGGCTGGTGGCGCCATCTACCTCCTCTTTGAGCATGAAGCAACAGCCCGACGGTTCCGAGCGTTGTGGCGCACCCTTGTTGGACAGCTACTCCCCGGAATCGAACGGGTAGACTGCATTAGCTCAGGCGACTCAGCGAAGGAAGCCATCGACGCCGGAATCGCGGTGTTGGCCGGCAGGCGCAACCTGCGCACCGCCGAACTCCCCAATCCGGCCCCCGTTGCCGAGCGCAACGCGCGCACCGGCGAAGTCGCCGTGGCCCGGGACCGAAAACGTGACCGAGAGCCCGTGGACGCCGCGACGCTGGTAAAGCGGCGTTTTGGTTTACCGGAATACGATGGGCTGGCCAGCAAGTTCGACCCGCAGGGCCTAGCCGAATGGCCCAACAATTTCGAACAGGATCACCCTCGGGGAAGGCGCTTCCCGCTGGACGAGGACCGCATGGTGGGCCTGATCCACGCGGACGGTAACGGACTGGGCCAGATCCTTCACGTACTCAGTCATGCCACCCGTCAAGTGCCTGAACATTACGTTCGGCTCTATCGCGCTTTCTCGCAGGGGATGGACGCGGCCACGTGCGAGGCCGCCCGACACGCGACCCAAACGGTTCTGCAACCCCATATCACTGACGGCGTGTATCCGGCACGTCCTCTCGTTCTCGGTGGCGACGATATGACCCTGCTTGTGCGCGCCGATCTTGCAATGGACTTCACCGACCTCTTCATTCAAGCGTTCGAACATGAGTCCGCCAGCATGTTGCAAGGCCTTTGCACACAACTGGAAGGTGCCGGGACACCCGGTGAGGTGATAGCCAAGCTGCCACCACGGCTGACTGCTTGTGCCGGTATCACCTATCTGAAGTCCAGCCAGCCGTTCTCGCGCGGATACCAGCTTGCCGAAAGCTTGTGTACCCAAGCCAAGCAGACCTCGCGCATGGCCACCACCGAGGGCACGATCCCGTCTTCCATTGCCTTCCACCGGATCCAGGCGACCTTGGTCGACGATGTGTCAGCGCTCCAACGACAGGAGGTGGAGCGCCGGGATCCTGTGAATAACACGGTCTACCGCCTTGGCCTGGCGGCCTATGCAGTCGGTGAGCCGGACGCTGTTGCCCTGCCGCGACTGGATTCACTACGCAAGCTTGCCGGCGTTCTGAGAAGCGGCTCACTCAACGCCACCCGCCTGCGACAACTGGCCACACGCATCCATGAAAGCCCCGATCTGGCGCGTAAGGAATACAGCCGCTGGCGCGCCCTGGCTGAAACGAGCGCGGCCCACGACCTCCGAGACTTCGACCGCTACCTGGAGAGCCTGGTTGGCCACGGGGGACACGATCTGCCATTTGGCCCCCCCAAGACCGGCGATCACGAGAGCGCAATCCGCTCCAGCCCTCTGGGCGACCTGCTGGCGTTCTTGGCCATCCACGGACACGAAAGCCGCAAGGAGATCACCTGATGTCCATGAGAACACTGACCGTGCATCTGCACGGATACTGGCGTTGCGGTAGCGGCCAATCCGGCGGAACGCATCTGGACACCCTGACCAGCCGCGACGGTGAGGGACTGCCCATGATCCCCGGTCGTCATCTCAAGGGACTGCTGCGCCATGCGATGCGATGCGCGCAAGCGTGGAACTGGCTGGACGGTGTATCCCTGCCGGACGGGCCTGTCGAGAGCGTCGAGGAACTTCTGTTCGGCTCCCTTAGCGGTGTCGAGTCACGCTACGCCACCCGACCCGGGATGCTGCTCGTCGATGATGCGGCGATGCCAGAGGCAGAAAGAGCTTTTCTCGTACATCCCGACACCGACGGCCCCCAACTCCGTCCATTTCTCTACCGGGACATCCATCGAACAGCCATCAACCGACAGGGAAGCGCCAGTGACAAGACCTTGCGCGGCGCCGAAGTCGTCCTACCGATGCGCCTGGAAGCCTCGTTGAGCCTGGAGGTTACCTCGCTGGAAGACGACCTGCGAAGGCAGCAGGAATGTGCCCTGGGCGAAATCGACCTGTGGGGCACACTGAAAGGCGTCCTGCCACTGATCAGCGCCATCGGAGCCGAACGCAACCGCGGTCTGGGTGAGGCCGCACTGATCCTGGGAGGGCCGTCATGAATGCAGCGCGTCACGCTTTTCGCGTCACCCTTGAACAGGACGTGATCGTCAGCCGTTCCGCCGCGACCGCCGGCGAACACGAAACCCTCGACCACCTACCCGGGAACCTCTTCCTGGGCGTGGCGGCGTCCCGACTGTATGCCGACCTGCCGGGCGATCAGGCCTGGCAGGTCTTCCACAGCGGAGCGGTTCGCTTCTGCGACGGTCTGCCGGAAACCGGTGACGGCACCACCGGATGGCCTCTGCCGCTTGCCCTCCACCACTATAAGGACGAGGTCGCCGTGCGGGAGAATCCCGGGCACGAGCACCTGCAGTTCGATGCCGACCGGGTGTTCAACCTCATCCACCATTCCCTCGCGGCTGGCCGCCAGCCACGTCAACTTCGCGGCGGCCACATCAGCGCCCAAGGCATGTGGATCCGACCGCGAACACGCCAATCCCTGAAGACCGCCATCGCGCCGGAGACCGGCCGGGTCGAGACGGGCCAGTTGTTCGGCTACGAGGCCCTCGTGCGCGGCCAGCGCTTCATCTTTGAACTGCAGACGGACGCCACGGTGGAGAAGGCCATCGTTCAGCGCTTACGCGAGTGCCTGAGCGGACCGGCGCGGCTGGGCCGCTCCCGAAGTGCCGAGTTCGGGCGGGTGCAGATCGAACCTCTGAATACCCTGCCCTTGCGACCGGCCGGCATTCCCGATGCGAACCAGATACTGACCCTCTGGCTGTTGTCCGACCTGGCTCTTCGGGACGACAAGGGGCAACCCATTCTGCGCCCCTGGCCGCAGTGGCTTGGACTGCCTGACGGGACCCAATGGGATGAGAAGAGGAGTTTCCTGCGCACGCGCGGCTACAGCCCCTACAACGGCAAGCGTCGGGGTAGGGACACAAACCGCCAAGTGATCACCCGTGGCAGTATCCTTTGTTACGTCCTGCCGCCGGGAACAAACCCGGACGACCTGCCCCCGCTGGAAGACGGTGTCGGCTGCCACCGCGAGACTGGCCTGGGGCAACTGGTGGCAAACCCGCAACTGATCGCCGGCGAGCGCCTCCGTCTGCAACAGGGCCCCGCAAGCACCCGACACCCCGTCCCGACGCCGCAGGAGCCCGATAGTCCGCTCTTGCGTCAGTTGCGCCGGATGGCCGCCACCGACGGGATCTCGGTCGACGCCGGGCAGCGTACGCGGCAGGTCTTCGACGCGCTTGTCCAGGGCCTGGTGGAAGCCCGTATCTGGCAGGGCATCCCCGAGGATGCGCCACTGGAGGACGCCCCCCGACGCAGCCAGTGGGGGCGTCTGCGCGATGCAGCCAACCGTCATCGACGTGACCCGGACGGGCTCTGGGTCACCCTCTTCGCCTCCCCGGATGCCGCAGACCCCGAAGACGCCATCGTGCGTGCGCGTTCCGGTTGGCATCTGGCATTGGGCCCGAACGAGGATACAGATCGCTTGGGGCAGCGCCTTCAGCATGAACTGGAGCGAATTTATCGCGAGACCCCCGAGCATTTACCGGAGGTGGTGGCACGGCTGGCCTCCCTGGGTCAAACACCAGACTGGACCCGCGCCGTGGAAGGATGCGCAATCAGGGAACCACAGACATGATCCCCAGATACCCAGTCCACGACTTTGCCCGCGTGACCCTGGAAGCCGAGACCCCGCATGCAATCGGCTCGGGGGCCGGCGATGCCACTCACGATCTGGTCTTGATGCGGGACGCTAACCACCTACCCACCCTCCCCGCCAGCGGATTGGCCGGCGTGCTGCGGCATGCCTGCGCCAAGGAATACGATGAGGCCACCGCCAACCATTTGTTTGGTTGCCTGGAAGGCGACGGGCATATCTCGCGCGTCCAGGTCTTCTGGGGGCTGGTCCATGACAGCTTTAACCGCCCCATGGAAGGCGTGCGCGAAGATGTCGACAGCGACGAGTTGCTATCCCGGTTATGCCTGCCGCACCCGCTGATCCGGCAACGCGTCCGGCTGAATCATCGGGGCGCTGCCGAGGAACGTGGCAAGTTCGACGTCACGCTCGCCCCGCGGGGGACCCGCTACACCTTCCTGCTGGGCCATTGGAGTGATGGCTCCGACGCCGCTTTCGAGGAATGGCAACAACTGCTGCACCTCCTGCAATCGCCGGCCCTGCGCTTGGGCCGGGGCACGCGGTCCGGTTCCGGTGCGTTCCGGGTGGTCGAACTGGACGCGGCGCGCTGGGATCTTCGCACGCCCGAGGGACGCGAAGGCTTCTGTCGGCGTCCACGCCAACGCTCCAGCCGCAAGGGTCTGCAACCCCTCAAGCTCGGCCGGGCCGAGTTGCGCATGCCCGGCGTGGAACTGCAATTGAGAGCCGAGGCAGGATGGCGTATCGGTGCCGGCGAACACCCGCTCGGCAGCTACACCGGACTGAAGGAGCCCGACAACATGCTGCCGCAGAGTGAGCCCGTCATCGAATGGAGCGACGGGCGCGGGACCTGGAGCTCACCACGACCGGTCGTTCCCGCCTCGGCGATCAAGGGCGCCCTCGCCCACCGCGTGGCTTTCCACCACCGCCGCCTGACCGGCGACTTCATCGCCATCGACGGGCCGCCGCCCGACCCGGAACGCAGCGAGGCGGTACGCTGCCTGTTCGGGCACGCCAGCGACCATGACGCCTCCGGGCTCGCCGGCTCAGTCATCATCGACGACACCTATTTGGAACCCGAACAGGTGATCCACGCGCCGATGCACAACCGCATCGATCGTTTCACCGGTGGTGTCATGCGCGGCGCGCTGTTCCAGGAAGAACAACTCTGGCGAAGCCGTCTGACGCTGCGTTTGCATATCCTTCCACATGGGCACATCCCCATCCCGGTGGAAGTGCGCCAGGCCCTGAATCTGGCCCTGCGTGACCTTGCCCGAGGGTGGCTGCCGCTGGGCGCCGGAGGGAGCCGGGGGCTTGGTGGCCTGATTGCGGATCAGGATCCCGTCTGGAACGACAATGGGGTCTGGGTGGCTGGTCAGGATGCACCAATGCTCAACACGGAAGGAGACACTGCCTGATGAACCGTTTCGAATCGCTTCTCGACGATCACCGACGCTTCCTCCGGACCTGCGAGGAGCAGGGCTGGGACTGGATTCCGCCCCGGCTGAGCCCCGTTCGGGTGCAGCACAGTTGCGAGGAACTGGACCCGAACACCGTGCTCGAGCGCTGCCGCGTGTTGTGCAGCGATCACGGCTGGATGCAGTGGCCCGACGAAGTCCGGAGTCTGCCCGCCGCCCCCCTGGACGAGATGCCGCCACTGGACGGCGAAGGTCGCGCCGCGGACGGTACCCGCTGGCAACTCGAATACCGAGGCAGCAATCTCTGGCGTCTCCATCGTTTCCAAGTGGAGGAAACGGAATCCACGCCGACGCATCTGGCCGAGCCGGTGACTCATCTGAATGACCACCGGGCACCCGCGCCGCTGCGATATCTGCGGCTGTATGGGTTCACGCAACAACCCGAAGGCGCGGACCCAAGCGACGCCGCCCCCGAACCCGTGCTGGCTGTATTCGACGGATTCCAGGAGGACCGGGCATGACGCTCAACCTGCCCTATAACTTTGTGCCGCTCACCCCGTTCGTCCTGAGACCCGAGTGGGGCTCCCACGTCAGTCACGACCACCCGTTCCAGGACGGCTGGAGCGGGGAACTTCACATCTGTCTCACTACGCATACTCCGCTGAGTTTGGGCGGCTTACAGCAGCCTGCCAGCGATCACGAGCCTGGCAAGGTCCACTTTTTCCGCACACCGGAGGAACGGCCGGCGATCCCGCCCAGCAGCCTCAAGGGGATGCTGCGCCACGTGCTCGAGATCGCTGCTTTCGGTCATTTCCGGCAGGTGGAAGACAAGCGCCTGGGAGTCCGCGATCTCACCAAGGCGGACAACTTCTACATGAAGGAAATCGTCAAGAAACCCGTGCGCGCCGGCTGGCTGCGCTATCGCGACGGCATGTGGTTCATCCGGCCAGTGAAATTCGTCCGCCTGCATCAGGCCGAATTGATCCGCGCCCTCGGAATCGATGACAACAACTGGAAAAGAGCAGGCACCGTGGAAAGGCGTTGCCGGCTCATCGGAGCCCTACCTGAGATCCGCTTCGATATCGGCCCGACGTCCGCCAACGGTCAGTCCGATGCCTGTAATCTCGGGCGCGGAGCGCTGCAGGGTCACATTGTTGTCACCGGGCAACCAGGGCCGGACTACACCCACGAAAATGCGAAGAAACGTGAGTTCATCTTCTACGATCCCGTAGAGCCACAGGAGGAGATCCTCGTATCCCCCGCAGTGATGACTGATTTCCAGTTCATCCATCAGGAATCCGATGAATGGAACCGCGTCTGGAAACCACAACTGCACACCGCTTCCCCCGGGGTACCGGTGTTCTGGCATGCATCAGCCGGACGCGATGGCGAGAGCGCGGTTAGCTCGCTCGGTCTGGCCATGATGTACCGGCTCGCCTATCGCAACACCTTACACGATGCCATCCGCAATACCCGCAGCCGGGTGGCCGCAGACTGCGCTCACCTGGACACCACTGAACCCGATCTGGCCGAACTCCTGTTCGGCCGCATCGATGCGGAGCTCTCCGACGCCAGTCTGCGAGGCCGCGTCATGCCCGGTATCGCCGAATCTCCTCAGGACATCACGACCAAGTGGGAAGGCCCGATGGTGCTCAACGAGCCCAAGCCCACGTTTTACCCTGCCTACCTGCGCCAGCCCGAGAAACACAAGGCCTATATCACCCTGATGGACGACAAGGCCCAACTGGCCGGCTGGAAACGTTACCCGGTCCGCAGTGAGCACCGTGTACCTCCCCCTCCGATAAAATCCGGCTCTAAAGTCCAGGTGAAGCTGGAGACCGTGCCCCCGCAGACGCACTTCAACACGCAGATTCGCTTTCATAACCTGCGCGACGTGGAACTGGGCGCGCTCGTCTGGGCGCTGGACTTCGGCGGACGAGATGGACTGCGCCATACGCTGGGTACCGGCAAACCGTTCGGACTTGGCCAAGTCTCTGTCAGCATCACCGACGCCTGCCTGGTACCCAACGATCCTGAACGCTCCGTCGACAAGGACCCTGACATAAACCTCGAAGCCTGCCGACGCGCCTTCGTACAGTACATGGACGAAGCTTGGTCACAGGCCTCCGGGCGCGCGGAAAGCCGTTGGGAGGACAGCGAACCCCTGCGTCAGTTGCTGGCCATGGCCGACCCGGCCCGGGCAGCGGACGCCCCAGTGGAGCGGCTTGGGAACCCCAAGATTTTCGTGAAGGCACGCCAAGATAACGAACGCCTGCGGCCGCATCTCGGGGAGAAGGAGAGCTGGCGGGATGTTCGCTCCCGGCTTGGCGATAACGCCTCGCCGAGGATCCCTGACTTTGCTCGTGCCCTGGAGGAAACCCGCCGCGCACGGCAACAAAAACATGAAGAGCAAGAGAGAAAAGAAAAGCGTCAGGCAATGGGTCCCGAGGAAATCCTGGTGGATGATATCCGTAAAGCCGTGACAGACTGCGAAGAGGCGCCCGGAAAAAGCCGCTGGAATAACCTCAACAAGGCGATACGTGAACTCTCTGAAGACGCAGCGGGCTGGGAGGGCGGTTTTATCGAAGACCTGCCCGAACTACTGAGCAGAGCGAAAACCCTAGCGACTAAGCACGAACAAGAAAAGATCATCAAGGCAATCAAGAAAGCACGCGGAAGCCTGGGCATCTCCAGCGGCGACTGAGTCCATCAACTGTCCGAATTCCGCTGCCGGCTGCCTAACAAACTGGCGGGTATCGGTGGATCAGCTTGGTAGCGCTCGGCATCATAGCGAGCGAGTCGGCGGACAACTGGGAAGCACTGCTGACCCACCTGCGGGAGCGCGGTCTAACCGCCGGTCCCAAGCCGCAGACCGACCATCAGCGTTGCTGGGTGCATAAGACGGCGAATGTGCTCAATAAGCTGCCCAAATCGGTGCAGCCCAAGGTCAAGGCTGATCTGCAGGAGATCTGGATGGCGCAGACCCGTGCCAAGGCGCACAAGGCCTTTGATCGCACGGTGAAGCGATTCGAGGCCAAGTACCCCAAGGCGATGGCGTGCCTGACCAAAGATCGAGACGAACTGCTGGCATTCTACGATTACCCGGCGGAACACTGGTTGCATATCCGTACGACCAACCCGATCGAATCGACGTTTGCCACGGTTCGCCTGCGGACCCGGCGCAGCCGGAATTGCGGATCTCGGGCAACGACCATCATGAGAACGTGCCAGTCATCCTGGACAGCGGTCTGCCAGATCAAGGGACCCTTGTCGTCCACACCCACCGCGTGCGCCCATTCCGTCTCAAGGGCCTTTTCCCAAGGCACTAGCGGCAGCGCTGTCCCCCGATTCACCGATGCCCCTCCATTACACTGGATCTGAAGCGCACCCCAACCGTTGCGGGATCGGCCACCAATCGTGCCGAAACGGTCGATCCAGTGCATGGCTCGGTCAATACGATGGATTTCGGCCTGGTCATCGTCGGGAATCGCCAGCCTGAGGGTGGCCTTTTCACCGGCCTGGATGGCGGCGTTGGCCTTGAGTTTGGTACCTCCACTAAAAGTGAGCGGCCCGTAACCGAGGTAGAGCTCTGAACCGACCGGCATTCCACCTTTCCCCACTTCGGGGTGGTGCGCCTTCTTTTCGGCCTTGCTGTCCCAGCCTTTGAGCTTGCCTGGATCCCAGCTATCAAGCCTCAATCGAAGCCTTGACTTGCGATACCCACCTTCATCTTCACTCAGCCAGGCATTCCCGAATAGCCTGCCCTCGGCGGCGCGCATTTTCTTGACAGCATCGCCATGGAGTCGAAAATCCTGATCCTGCTGCCCAAGCCACCCGCCACTAGGCCCGGAGTAGTTGCTTGAAGGGAGGACTACGCCACCGTGCGCCTTGATCGGCACCCCCAAGAAATGTTCTGGTCAAGTCGCAGCGGACACGGATTAAGCAGCAACCGCTAAAAAATGTTGCTGAGGGGTGATGTACCCCAGGGACGAGTGGAGCCGGTCGCTGTTGTACTCCATCTCGATGTACT
>NZ_NRSM01000011.1:0-32500 GCF_016584105.1 Ectothiorhodospira shaposhnikovii
CTGGTCCTCCTGTTGGTCATGCTGGGGAGATTGCCGCTCACGTTCCTTGCGCAACCACCGATCCAACAGGCTGCGATTGATTCCCAGAGACCGGGCAGCTTCGGCCACCCCATACCCCTGGCGCTCAACCAACGCCACTGCCTCAGCCTTGAATTCCGCCGTGTATCGACGTCGTGCCTTCTTGCTCATGAACACCTCCAATGCATAGCCTACGAGGGCTTAACGGGGTGTCCGCTACAATTGGACCACTTCAAGCGCTGCCATCGAGAACGCGGGATTGGTAAAAGGGTTCTGCATGGTTGTCTCCTAAATCAGGCGGCGGTTCGGACGAGGACGCCACGCGCTTCGATCTGAGCGATCGCGGCGGCCTTCTCTGTGGGGGTGATGGCAACCGGCCAAACCAGGGCATGGCTGGCGACGATGGCGTGGCGGGAGATCAGCAGCGCGTCTTCCCGGTCGATCAGGGTCGCGTCCACGCCAGCGGCGAGCACGCCGACCGCGTTCTCAGTGCCATCGGTGGCGGCCGGGTCGAGCGCTTTCAGCTTGCCGGTCGTGTTGTCGCGGCCGACGATGGCGCCGAGCTGCAGGTTTTGCCCGGCAGCGACGGTGGCCAGGTCGCGTGAATAGAGATTCGGCGCCTCGTACTTGAGGAGATCACCGAGGTTGTTGGTTTCCTGAATGGCAGACATGGCTTACTCCTTCGTGGCGAGTTTCTTGACGGCGGCAACGACCGGGCTGCTCTCCGATCGCACGGTGGTTCCCGCATCGGCGGTGATGCGCGAGGTAATCTCTGGCTGTTCAGCGCGAGCCTCGAGCAGTGCGCGGCGGACTTGGGCCTCGTTCATCCCGGATGCGAGGAATTCCGCCGTGCGCTGCGGCAAGCCTGCGATCAGGCAGATCTCGGCAATGGCTTGCGCCTCGATCCGACCGTTGGTGTGCCCACCGACGATCGATGCCGTCACGGGCGGGGTGGCGGGTTCTTGAACTGGGGTATCTGCCGGGTCTGGCGCGGTCTCCGGCTCGTGTTCGTCCAGGGGGGTCTGCTGTTCGTGATCGGTCATGGTTTTCTCCAAATGAGACTGTTGATAGCTGGAAATCTGCGGGCGTGCGTTCCGTGACGCAGGCGAAGCGCGGGCGAGCGGGCCGCGCTTCGCCGCGCCCGCACTGGGTGTTGCCAGCCGGCGTTGCGCATCCAGTGCGTTGGAGAACTCGATCAGTACCTGATCGAAACTCATCACCGCGTCAGCCAGGCCTGCCGCCACGGCAGCCTCGCCGAAGAGCAGGCCGGCTTCGGTCGCCCGCACGGCATCGCTGTCCAGATCGCGCATCTGCGCGACTTGGCTGACGAAGATCCCGTAGAGCCGATCCACTTCTGCCTGCAGGGTGGAAGCCGCCTGTGGTGACAGCGGCGCATGGGGAGAAAAGTCGTTCTTGTGGTGACCGGCATAGATCGCCGTGTAGGCGACCCCGTCTTTGGCATCCTTGACAGACTGGTCGACATGCAGGGCAATGACGCCGATGGAGCCCACGCCTGCTGTTTGCGACAGGGTGAGGCGCGATGCGGCGGCTGCGATGGCGTATGCCGCCGAGTACGCCG
Organism: Ectothiorhodospira shaposhnikovii; assembly: GCF_016584105.1. Lineage (GTDB taxonomy): Bacteria > Pseudomonadota > Gammaproteobacteria > Ectothiorhodospirales > Ectothiorhodospiraceae > Ectothiorhodospira > Ectothiorhodospira shaposhnikovii. Next base: position 1,598 of record NZ_NRSM01000011.1, read on the forward strand.
AGTCGTTGGCATGCGCCCAGACCGGCTTGATGTCGTTGGCGGCGCGAATCCGCTCGGCCAGCTCAAACACGCCACCGGCTTCGCCACCAGGGGAGTCGAGGTCGAGCAGGATGCCGCTCACCTGTGGGTCCGCCAGCGCCACGTCGAGGCGTGCGGCGATCTCGCCATAGGAGGTCAGGCCAGAGGCCGCCTCCAGCCCCATTGCCCGTCGTACCAGCGTGCCGTGTACCGGGATGATCGCGATACCGAGTTGCCCAGCCGAGGCGCTGGCCTTTGGGGCGGGAAGCGGGACGGCGGTATCGATGTCCGGCAGTCCGATGCGCGGGCCGAGGACGGATAGGATCACGTCCAATTTCGAGCGTGCAATGAGGAGCGGCGTCCCGTAGAGACGGGACGCCAGGTGTACGAGCTGCATATTAGTTGTCCTGGGGTTCTTGCGCCGGAGCCGGAGTGGCCGTCGCGATGGGCGCTTTGTCGTGGCGCGGATCGGAATCGAAAACCAAGCCGAGCTCGTCGGCTCGTTGGTTGTCTGCCGCGATCTCGCGGTCGATGTCTTCGGCGTCGTAGCCGAAGGCCGAAATGGCTTCAGAACGCGAAAGCAGTCCGGCGCGAATCGCGGTGAGCATCGCGTCGAACTCCTTCTTTGGATCGACCCACTGCCAGCCCTGCGGAATCCACTTCACGGCCAGGTAGTCCCGTTTGCGATCGCTAAAGCCGGGCAGATCGAGTGCGCCTTCGAGCGCGGCTTGTTCCATCCATGCCCGCCAGATTGGTCGGCAGAGCTGGTGAACGATCACGCCATGCTGGATGGCTTCGCAGCGGCGGCGAAACTCCAGCAGGCCGGCCCTGATCGAGGAGTAATTCACCTGCGTCAGATCGCCAGTGAGCATCTCGTAAGTGATGCCCATCGCAGCCGCCACTGCCCGGAACTGCATGCGCAAGAACTCGGCGTAGCTGGCCCCGACGTCTGCCGGCTGGCTGAACTTGACGTCCTCTCCAGGCTCCAGGAGCTGCATGGTCCCGGGTTCCAGTCCAGTGAGGGACACGCCGTTGGCGTCCGCCAGCCCTTCACCCATGAGGTTGTCTTCGGGCGCCAGGCGGGTGATGAAGCCCGCGAACATCGCCGCCGTCTTTTTGCGCACCAGTTCGGCGTCGTCGTACTGGTCCAACTCATTGAGCTTGACCAGCGCTCGTGCAAGCCATGGCTCGCCCCGGATCTGGCCAGGGCGAAGCGGACGGAACAGGTGGATGATCTCGGAAGCTGGCACGCGCACGGTATCCATGCCGCCGGTGCCGGACATCGGCGCCAGCATCCCGTCGCCGGGATGCGAGCGATACAGGTGGTAGGCCGTGCGCCGCCCGAGACGATCGAACTCGATGCCGGCTCGCACCACGTTGCCGGATGGAAGCTCAAGATTCATCGTCGTGGGCAGGTGCTCGGGTTCCAGCACCTGAAGTTGCAGGCCGACTGCCAGACCATCTTCGGGTCGGCGATAGCGCAGTCGCACCAGGACTTCCCCGCCTTCCAGCATGGCCCGGCAGGCGAGTGCCTGCAGACCGTAGAAGTCGGTCACGCCAGCCGCGTCCGCATCACTGCACCAGTCCCACCAGAGTGCGTGAATGGCTTCCCGCAGTGCGTTGTCTGCAAGCATCGACTGCGGCTTGATGCCCGTGCCGATCGCGTTGGCGACGAAGGCCTCCACGCCGGCGGCCGCCCACGCATTGCGTCGCACCAGATCGCGGCTTTTGGCGCGGAGCTCGTTCTGGGTGAAGGCCAGCGCGGCAACGGCACCAGGATTTCCGACCTGCCAAGCAATCGCCCGCCGACCGCTGCCGATACCGTCGTAAGTCGGCGACGGGCCGCCAAACATGCCGCGCCGAAGTTTGGAGAACCAGCTCATCAGGTCGCCTTCCGGGTCATGACGCGCAACTGACGGACGGTGCTTTTCCCTGAATTACGGGCGATCTCTGTCTCGACAGTTCGAATGGCGGCCTGCAACTCTTCGACTGAGCGGTACTCAATCGTTTTGTCGCCGAAGCTCACACGGCGCTCGCCAGTGGCCAGCGCGCGCTTCAACGCGTCGAGCTCAGTAGTGGTGTAAGTCATCGTGTCCTCATCGGCGCATCTGTCAGCTGAGCCAGCGGCTCTTAATCACTCGTCGCCCGGTGCTGCGGGGCGCAGAAACAGCGAGGCCACCGCGTTGGGTGGCCTCGTCAGTCGTTGTGGTGGTCACGGGGTCAGGCGGATCTGCCATCCCCAGTTGTCGCTCCAGCTCGCGCCAATGACGTTCGTCGAAGCGATCCAGTCCCGCCGCTGAAGCGGCTGCGCGGGCGTAGACGTAGCAGTCCAGCGCCTCGTTACGCTCGCGCATCTTTTGCCACTCCCGGATGGGAAAGCCATTCCGGTCGCGTCGGGTGATGAGTTGTTCCGCGCAGAGCTGCTGGATGAACTCCGCGTCCACATGCGGCAGATGGATGAATCCGGCCGGATAGATCGCGGTGATACCGTCCTCGGCCACATCCGCCGATTTGCGCAGGTTGTTGTAGAGCTCGAGCTTGGCAATGCCGACGGCGACCGAGAACACCTTGATACCTCGGCGCAGCTTCTTGCCGCCTTTGGAAATATCCACGGCGGTGGGGGTCCCGATCAGTGCCGCGCCGCGCGCGACACCTTTGATGGCCATGACGCGCGGGTCGCGACTGGCCCGCACGAAGGTATAGGTCTCTTGGGTGGCAAACCCAGTGTCTAAGGCGAACCGTGCCAGCGGCATCGCCGCGCCGGACGCGTGCGTCCAGTTTTCCGCGAGCAGATCCGCCAGTTGTTTCCAAACCGCATCCCGCGCGGTGTCGCCCATCAAGACGCGATGCTCGACCAGCCATGATTCCTTGCCGCGCCCGAAGGCCCAGATGGAGGCTTCGATGCGATCCTTCTGGACATCCGCGCCGCCCACCAGCAGGAGTCCACCGGGAGGAATCGATCCGACCGGGTAGTCCTCGCGCCGCTCGACGAGGCGTTGCCAATCCGGTGCTTCGCCTTCCTCGACCCAGGTCTCACCCAGTTCGGTGTTCTTGAACGTCTTGATGGCCGCCGCAGAACCCGACTCCTTGCTCACAGCCAGTTCCCAGGCGACGGCGATCTCGCGCCAACTGCGCCAGCCGACCGGGCTGTAGAGTGACGACAAGTGAAAGCCAGCCGTCTTGGCGCCATTCTCTGGTGCCAATGCGCGCCACTCGCCGTGTTCCAGCATCCAGGTCTTGTGGTGTTCGGAAATCGGCGCATCGCAGGATTCGCAAACATAGGCGGCGCTGTCCGGCTGGCCTTTCTCCCACCGCAGTTGTTCGAAGCGCAGCCACTGCCGGTGGGAGCAGTGTGGGCAGGGCACAAAGTAGCAGCGCTGATCGGATGCCTCATATTCCCGTTCGATGGCGCTCGCGCCCGAGATTGTTGGCGTCGAGACGATGAAAATCTTGCGTCGCGCGAAGGTTCGGGTACGCGCTTCGGCCAGTGAGATCGCGTCGCCTTCACCCTCAACGTCCAGCGGATAGCCATCCACCTCGTCGAGGAACAGGTAGCGCACTGGCATCGACCGCAGTCCGACCGCGCTGTTGGCGCCCGTCATCACCAGCACGCCGCCCCGGAATTCCTTCGCGAGAATGGTGTTGCCCGAGTCCCGGCTCCTGGCCGGTGCAATCAGCTCGGCCAGAACACCCGACTCCTCGATCAGCGGGTCGATACGCTGCTTAGAGTTGCGCTTGGCCATTTCCACTGTCGGCCAGACAGCCATCATCGGGCCGGGCGCGTGGTGGATGACGTAGCCGATCCAGTTCGATCCCATCTCGGTCGCGCCGAGCTGGGCAGCCTTCATGAACACAACGCGCTCGACCGGGGATGTCGGCGACAGGCAGTCCATGATCGCCTTCAGGTACGGCGTGCGGCTGGTCCGCCAGCGTCCCGGTTCGGCGGACGCCTTGCTGGAAAGCATCCGGTGCCGATCCGACCATTCGGATACGGTCAACAGTGGGTCCGGTGTCAGTCCTTCGCGCCAAGCGCGCTCGATTTCCGCCGCGCCTTCGTAATCCACGTCCAGCATCAGTCCACCCGAGGATGCAATTCGCCCAGCTCTTGCAGGTGTTCACGCACAGCGGCTTCCAGCGCCACGTGCATGGCATGCGGATCGACATCGAGTCTGGCAGCCATCTGCGCCGAGATGCGCGCGGGCCAGTTGAGCCAGGCATCGCGCTCGGAGCGGGCCAGCTTGAACACATGCGCGATGGCCTGTGGCCGATCGACCAGCTCACCTTTCAGGCGAGCCAGTCGCACCTTGTTGGTTTGCGCCTTGACCACTTCGTTGACCGTGCGGGCCTGGAGCAACGACGTGCCACCAGTGGGCAAGGAGGCAGGCCCATCGTTCGACTGCGTGCTGGCGTCCGGTACGACCACTTTGGCCGCCTTGGCGCGGGTACCGGCCTTAGGCACGTCGGAGTTGCGCGCCCATTCGCGATCAGCCTGGTCGGCATCAATGGTTCCGTCAGCCTCCGGCGTGATGCGCCCGGCGTGAATCGCCTTGTGAACAGCAGTGTCGGTCACGCCACGGTGCCGGGCGTAAGCGCGTATCGAAATGCCCATGGTGAGAACCGGTGGCCCCTTCAATCATTTGATCGTCATTCCTCTGGATTGAGCTTGGCTTCCCTCCGGAACAGCGCGTTCATGCGATCACCATCCACGACGTCACAAGGAGACGCACATGACCAAGCCAGCCGACAAACCCCTCGAAAACCTGCTTCAGCAGATTGCGCTGGACCACCTTTTCATTGAGTCCTTGGAGACCCGCAACAGCGACCGACTGGACTTCCACGATGTCAGCGTGTGGGCCGTCAAGAGCGCCCTGATGGCCGCTTACGAGGCGGGTCGGCAGGCCGCCAAGCCGGACTGAAAGAGAAGCGGAGAACGCTTGGCTTCAATCGCGAACAGCGCGTTCATCACGACACCCCATCAACTACTGCCAAGGAGCAGCACATGACCAGCACCCAACTCACCCCGGCCCAGCACGCAATCCTGGCCTACGCACTCGAACACACCAGCGGCAAGATCGACTGGTTCCCCGACAACATCAAAGGCGGCGCACGCAAGAAGGTGCTCGACGGGCTTTTCAATCGCGCTTTGATCACTACCAACGGCACCGACTGGTTCGTCGCCGCCGAGGGCTACGACGCAATGGGTCGCGCCCGTCCCGCGCCTGCGCCCATGGATGCAGACCCCGAACTCGAGGCCGCCGTGTCGTCGGCCGAGGCTGAGTGGGTCAAGGACGCCACCGAGCAGACCAAGCCACGCACGCGCGAGAACAGCAAGCAGGCCGAAGTGCTCCGGATGCTGCTGCGTCCTGAAGGCGCCACGATTGCTCAGATCTGCGGTGTGACCGGCTGGCAAGCGCACACCGTGCGCGGCACCTTCGCCGGCGCATTCAAGAGAAAACTCGGTCTGACCATCGTTTCGGACAAGGCGCCGGGCGGTGAGCGGATCTACCGGATTGCCTGATCAGAAAGATCGAGAAAGAGGCCAAGATCCGCTTGGCTTCTCAATCGAACAGCGCGTTACTACGGGTGTCGCAACGATCAGATCCCAAGGAGCCAACGATGACCACCGCCAGCCAGATTCCCGCCACCCAGAACGGTGCCTGGGGCTTTTGGGGCACGATGAACGAGCACGCCAGCGCCGCGTGGCCCTTGGCGATGACCGCCGTCTCGGACGCCACACACCAGCCCCTTGAATCGGTGCGGACCTTCCTCGACAGCCGCCACGGTCGCCACTTTGCCGACGACGTCCAGAACGGTTTGTACCAAGGCAAGGTCTTGCAGGATGCGATCAACGCCGCCACCCAGCGCTGGATGGGCTGGACGATTGGCCGCCAGACCAGCAAGGACTACGGCATCCCGCGCGGCATGCCTTACCTGACGGGCTTTGTGATTCACTGCGAGATCGTCGAGGAATCGCTCGTCGCCTGATCATCGAACAACGCGCCGTCCGACTCACGGGTGGCCTGCTTTCCGGTCCAGCCCTGCCAGCGACGCACGATCACATCGACGTACTTGGGGTCGAGTTCGATTAGTCGCGCCAGTCGCCCGGACTTCTCGGCGGCGATCAGCGTTGTGCCGGAGCCCCCGAACGGGTCGAGCACCACGTTGCCGGGGCGGCTCGAATTGCGGATCGCTCGCTCAACCAACTCCACTGGCTTCATCGTCGGATGCAGGTCGTTCTTCTGCGGCTTCCTGATGTTCCAGACGTCGCCCTGGTCGCGGTCGCCGCACCAGTGACGCTGAGCGCCCTCGGGCCATCCGTACAGGATCGGCTCGTACTGGCGCTGGTAGTCGGCGCGGCCCAGCGTGAAGGTGTTCTTTGCCCAGATGATGAAGGTCGACCACTTGCCGCCGGCGGCGCGGAACGCTGCCTGCAGCACGTCGAGTTCGCTGGAAGACATCGCCACGTAGATGCCACCCCGGCAATGCGCGATGGTCGGCGTCAGCGCCGCCAGTAGGAAGTCGTAGAAGCCGTCGCCGAGGTTGTCGTTCAGGATCGCACGATCCTTGCCGCGCATCTTGTCCTTGGCGCTGTTTGCGTAGTTCACGTTGTACGGCGGGTCGGTAAATACCATGTCCACCGGCGCGCCATCGAGAAGGCGGTCGTAGCTGTCGGCGACCGTAGAGTCGCCGCACAACAGGCGGTGACCACCGAGCAGCCAGACATCCCCAGGACGCGAGACTGGCGTCTCTGGCATCTCGGGCATGGCGTCATCGTCGGTCTGGCCTTGGCCATCCGATTCGTCGCCGGCCATCAGCTCCGCCAACGCGTCGGCATCGAAGCCGGTCAGCGACAGATCGAAGTCATCGTCCTGCAGAGTGGCGATCTCGATGCGCAGCATCGCGTCATCCCAGCCGGCGTTCTCGGCGATGCGGTTGTCCGCGATCACCAGGGCCCGGCGCTGCGTGGGGCTCAGATGATCGAGCACGACCACCGGCACTGCGTCCAGCCCAAGTTTCTGTGCGGCGGCGAGCCGTCCGTGCCCGGCGACGATGACGCCATCGCTGCCGGCCAGAATCGGATTGGTGAATCCGAACTCGGCAATCGACGCGGCGATCTGTGCCACCTGATCATCCGAGTGGGTGCGTGCATTGCGGGCGTAAGGCACCAGATTGGCCGTCGGCCACTGCTCAATCTTGTCGGCCAACCAGGAAGCGCTCATTGCTCGGCACCCGTGGTTGGCAGTCGTTGCGTGACGACCTTGTCGAAGGATTGGCAGGTGGCCAGCAGCGTGACCGGAACGCCTGGATGGTTTTGGCGGAAGCGTTTGATGGCGACATCCACGTACTCCGGCGCGATCTCGACGGCGCGGCAGACGCGACCGGTGCGTTGGGCTGCCAGTATCGTCGTACCGCTGCCACCGAACGGATCGAACACGATGTCGCCCGAATCCGTGTAGGCGTCGATGGCGAACGCCGGAAGCGCCACCGGGAACACGGCCGGGTGGTCGATGTCCTGACCGATCTTGCCCTTGTGGCGCATCACGCGGATCACCGAGTCGGGAATCCGGGTGTCCTGCGTCGGCTGCCCCTTGTGCGTCCAGCCGCCGACTTCGCCGTCCCTGCTGCGCATGGCCGTGGATGAGCCATCGGCGCGCAGGTGCGACTCCTGGCCTGCGTGCTTGCAGGGCACGATCTTGTTGGGCTTGCGGCTCTGCCGGTTGAAGTGGAAGACGAACTCGAAGCTCGGGGCGAAGCGCCCGGCCCAGTCGCCAGGCATGCCCGGCCCCTGATCCCAGACGTACCACGCGAAGCGCCGCCAGCCTTGTGCACGCATCCAGCCGAGCCACGCGTCCCAATACGGGATGACTTCGTTGTCGCGGTGGATCAGCCCCAGGTTGACCAGCACCTGCCCATCGTCGGCCATCGGCACATTGCCAAACACACCGCGCATCAGGCCATCCCAATCCACGATGCCGCCTGAGGTGTAGTCGCGCTGATTGCCATAGGGCGGCGAGGTGAAGCACAGGCGCGCCGCGTCGCCTTGCATCAGCGTGGCGACCACGGTCGGGTCGGCGGCGTCGCCACAGATCAGGCGATGCGGGCCGATGGCCCAGACATCGCCGGTGCGGGATACCGGCGACACAGGTGCATCCGGCACGTGGTCTTCGGCGTCCGGTTCATCGGCGTCTTGTTCTCGGGCGACTTCTTCGGCTCTCGCATCGTCTGCGAGCAGTGCTGCGATCTCAGCATCCTCAAAACCGGTCAGCGTGAGGTCGTACCCGGCGTCGGACAGCTCAGCCAACTCCAGCGCAAGCAGTTCCTCGTTCCAGCCCGCATCGAGCGCCAGCCGGTTGTCGGAGATGACGTAGGCGCGCTTCTGTGATGGTGACAGGTGAGCGAGTTCGATCACCGGCACTTCATCGAGTCCGAGCTTGCGTGCGGCAGCCATGCGGCCGTGGCCGGCGATGATGCCGTTGTCGCCATCCACCAGGACCGGGTTCGTCCAGCCGTACTCGACGATGCTGGCGGCGATCTTGGCCACCTGCGCGTCGGTGTGCGTGCGCGGATTGCGGGCATAGGGGATCAGCGCCTCGACCTTGCGGTACTCGACGTTGAGCGTGTTCAGAATCGGTTCCTCGAAAAAGAAAACCCGCCGACGGGAAACCGTGGGCGGGTTCGTGATGTGTGCTGGGTGGGGCGGGTGCAAACTGCAAACCCTGCAAACCTAGGTTTGCAGTCTGACGCTAAAAAAGCGCCGCGCTCGCGCCCCCCGCATTGCTTTCTGGCCAGGAAGGACCCGTCGCAACGGGGTATGGCCATCGCGGGCCGGAAACGACGAAGGCCACAGATCGCTCCGTGGCCTTCACGCACCCAATGCTCGCAAGATTAGCCGTAATACTAGCGAAAAAACCTCAGGATGTTGCACGCCAAAAAGCGACCGAAGCCCGCATCGACACGCAGGATTCCCAACGACTTCGCGAATGTTCGCAACTACACCCAACGTCAGCGGCAATTGCCGGCTGCCCCAGTTTTCTTTTCCATCCGCAGGTGCACGGCGACCAATTCAAGTGCCGTCTGCCAGCGACGCCATGCGGTTGTCCGGTCACAGGCAAAGCGGCAGCAGATGTCCTTCCACGGATATCGTTGTGCTCGCATCCAGACGAGGTGTCGCTGTTCTTCTTCCAGCCACTGAACCCACCGAATGGTCTCCAGCATCCGGTCGATGGCAGCCGGGTCGGGAGGAAAGCGGTAGACCCGTGGCTCAGCTCCCAGGTTTTCCCAGTGCATGCGTTTGATCGCCGGCCAGCAGTTGAAGTAGCCCTGCACCCGAACCGGAGGAAGGCGGTGGGCGGTTCGTGCGGCCTCGATGAATCGGTCCGCCACAGTCTCGATCGTCCACTCAGCCATGGTGACGCTCCTTCGGCCCGTACAGCCGATCGCCGATACGGCGAAGCAGTTCACGTTCGACCCAGTCGAGCCGCGTGTCGTCGGGCGATATCACCAGGATCTGTTGGTCGCGCCAGCCCTCGCGCTTGATCTGCTCCGGATCGGGTCGCGGATCGGGTTGCAGTCGAGCCAGGGCACAGCGGTATGCGGGAGTCGGAACCTTCATGTCACACCTCCTGCGTCTCGATCGCCCAGTGCAGGAGGGCAATGGCGTCGGCTTCGTTGTCGTCGGCAGGCGCGTGGCCACGCAGACGAACGGCGCCGATCATCTGGTCCTTGCTCGCATTGCCTTTGCCGGTGGCGTGCTTCTTGATCGTGCCCACCGGAACGCCCTGGTACGGGATCTGGTGGTGCTCGCACCATGCGGTGAGGTGGGCCATGAACCCGCCGTAGGCGTGTGCTGCATCGACGCCGGCGTGGCGTCGGACTTCCTCGAAGTACACCGCTTCGATGCCATCGCAGGACTGCTTGATCTCGGTGAGCCAGCGCTTGAAGCGCAGGTAGCGCATGCCGCCACCCTCAAATCGCTGCGGCTTGAAGGATTCCGTTCCGCTGGTCACGGCGCCGTCGCGATCGCGTACTGCCCAGCCGGTCTGGGTGCCAAGGTCCAGTGCCAGGATCGAGGGCACGGATGGCCGCCGATGATCTAAGCCCTGCTGGCCGGCAAGTCCCTGACGTAGGGCAGAGGGACCCTCTGGTCCCTCTCCTACGTAGTAGGAGGGGGTGTTTTCGCCAACTGGAGAAAGGGAGAAAGTCCAGCAATGGCGCGGGTTTGCGCCAGTTGGCAAGTTGGCAGCGATGCCAACTGCCAACTGCGGGTCATTTCCTGCAATGCCTTGATCTGACTGGACTTTCAGTTGGCATGGGTTTGCCAACTGCGGGTAGTTGGCAAGGAAATGAGTGCAGTTGGCAACGGCGCTGCCAACTGCCGATTGGGCAATATTCATGGGGCCTCCGGATCGTTCAGTTCGTCGTGATAGACCCACACATCTGGGTTCTCGACGGGCATCGAGGCGCCGGAATGCGGGCACTTGTAGTGGGTGGGGAGCACCGTGTGCTCGCGCATCGTCAGCTCGCCGGTGGCCGTGTCGACATCGCCCGCTGGCATGCGCAGCACCATGCCTTCGACGCAGAGATAGCCGAACTTGGTGCGGCCGCTGGAGGGCAGACCGTAGTCAGCCGCGTTGCGGAAATACTTGATGTAGCCCTGCGTCGAGAGCGCGGAGACGCGTTCGCGGATGGTGCGCTCGCCGCCCAGACCGGCCTTTCCCTCGAAAGATTCGGCGAACTGGTTGGCTGTGTAGCAGCGCCCGCTGCCGGCCTCCTCGAACAGGATCTGAAGGATCGCGTCGCGTTTGCGGCGGCGCTCGGCATCCAAGCGCTGGCCGTAGTCCTTCATCACCAACCGCTCGTTGGCGTCGACTTCCCGCCACTCACCGTTGATCTTGTCGACGTGCCGTTGCGGGATACCCGCGCCATTGCGCAGCTCGAAGATGAGCTGGCGAGTGGTGCGCGTTTCATCGGGTCGGAACAGCAGCATGCCGGTCGAGTAGTAACCGCGCAGGCTTCCTGCGCCGGCTAGTGCCTGGAACGGGTCCTCCTCAAACTGCTTCTTGCCTAGCTTCTTGGTGTGGTGAGCGAGGATCACCCCGGCGTCGGGATTGACCGCCTGGCGAATCCGCTCCACCCGCTGCGAGAGGAAGAACAGCATGGCGCCGTTGTCGTTCTCTCCACCGGCATCGCCGCCGTCGAACACGTTGCGGATCGGATCGATGGCGATGATGTCAGGAGGTTCGCCGCCAAAAGCCTTCGCGATCGCTGGGATCACCTGCGCCAGACCGGCGTCATCGAGCACCAGCCGCAACTGCGGCGTGGCCACGAAATTGGCGCGGGCGTCCAGAAGCCGATGGGACGGCAGGCGGACATCCTTCACTCGCTCGCGCAGGTAGTGGTACTGGACCTCGGCCTGCAGGTAGAACACACGTAGCGGACGGGGTGGATGCATGCCCAGAAAAGCAGCGCCAGCCGCCATGTGCGCCAGCCACGACAACAGAAAGTCACTCTTGCCGACCTTGGGCGCACCGCCGAACACCAACATGCCAGCCGGCGTCAGCACGCGCGGAGAGATCAGATCAGGTGGCAGCGGTGAGTTATCGTCGAGCAGTTCGCCGAGCGTGAAGGTGGGCAGGGAGGGAGCCGCCGCCTTGACCACGCGGCGTTCGCCCTGGGCGATGAATGCGGCGCAGTCGAACCCTTCGTCGACAGCGTCTGCGGCGTCCCACTTGGGTGGCTTGTCGGTGGGCGGCACCAGGATGGCCACGGATGTGCTGCCCGCAGCTACGCATGCACGCGCTGCGCTCTCGGCGTAGTCCCAGCCGGGTGCATCCCGGTCCGGCCAGATGACCACGGATTTCCCCGCCAACGGATGCCAGTCGGTTTTGTCGACAGGAGCCTTGGCGCCGTTCATCGCGGTGGTGGCCGCAATACCGTAAGCGATCAATGCAGCCGCACACTTCTCGCCTTCGACCAGGACGACCTCTCGCGCCCTCGAGATGACCGGGAGGTTGTAGAGCGGCCTAGGGTCGGGCGCGCGCCACATGCGGGCACGAACATCCCAGGGGCGATATTCCTTGCCCGTCGGTGGGTCGTAGCGGTAGACGCAGGCGATCAGTTCGCCCTCGGGTGACAGATAGTCCCACTTGGCGGTGTAAGCGCCGAGGTCGTCCATTGGCATGCTGCGAACATCGCGGCGCATCGGCGTGATGTTCGATGGAGCAAGACCGAGCCACTGCCGGATCTCGCTAGCGATGCGCGGGAAGTCGCTGCGTGCGGAGCGACCCTGCGACCGCGCCCACAGATCGATGACATCGCCGCCCTCGTCGGTGGAGAAGTCCTTCCACAGGCCGCGCCGTGGTCCGTCGAGTTCAACCACCAGACTCTTGCCAGGGTTGCCATCGACATCGCCGACGTAGAACTTTCCACCTCGGATGCGCCCCTGCGGAAACAGGTAGTGGAGAACGGCTTCGAGCCGGTCCAGTAGCCCCGCACGCAGCGCATCGGTATCGGATGCCAGTTCGTCGCGCTGCTCGGGGGCGTCATTGAAGTCGAGCCAGATGATGTTGTCGGCCATCATGTCGAACCCCAACAGCGGTCCTGCCAGGGGCAGAACTTGCACTCGACATGCGTCGGTGTAGTCGCATGGCGCGGCAACAGTTCCTGGCTGTCGGTCGCCGTGATGACACGAACCGCGCGATCGGACATCCGTTGCGCCAGGCCGCCATCGAACGGCACCAGCTCGAACCATATCTCCTCGGAGTCCTTGTTGATCGCGGTAAACAACGCCGGGTTCGCGGAAATGCCCGGGATGCTGGCTTCCATGTAGGCCTGATAGATGGCCATCTGCGCGGCATAGACCGGTTTGGATTTGCTGACGCCGTGCTTGACCGTATCCCGCCAGGACTTGTCGTTCATGGTCTTGCACTCCCACAGGGCCGGATAGCTCATTCGTAGCTCTGCGGGGCCGCCGTTCAGGACGCCATCGACGTGCCCTTGAATACGGCCGCTTGCAACGGCAAAGCCGAACTGACCGCCGCTGGCCTTTTGTGTGTACAGATCGAATCCGGCCATGCGCAGCCAACGAATGGCCAGCTCTTCGAGGGCGTGTCCCACCTCGAAGATGCGCAACACGCGCCCCGGGATTTGCCTTCCAGCATCGACAGGTGTTTGGAGATACTCGTATTGCAGCGCGCGCTCGCAGGCGACGCCCAATCGCGACGCACCGAGGTAGTTGCGACGGGATTGGTTGTCACGGTCGGCGCTTAGTGCCGCGTCGATGAGCACGCCTATCAGCTCATGGATCTTGGGACGGTGATTGAAATCCAGCATCAGAATGGCACCCCCGTCGAAGCGGGCTTACCCTGGCGGGCGAGTCGCTCCTCAAGAAATGCGCGATCCTTTTCTGCCATCCGCTCGTGCTCGACGAGCATGTGTTCCTGGTAGGCGGTCACCACCACGTCGATCAGCATCAGCACTTCGTCTTTGCTGTAGTCCGCCAGCGGGCGCTGCATGCCGATGGAGCCCACATACTCACCCAGCGGGGCCAGGCAGGACGCCATGGCAGCCAGCTCCATGTCACTAGGGTCGATCATGTGACCTCCCGTCTTTTCCATGAGCCGTGAAAAGGCGTTCTGACAGCGCATGGAGCAGAACACCCAGCGATCCGAGTAACGGCGTGGATCGCTGCGCGGCATGCGTGGATTGAAGTAGCCGAAGCCCTTGGCCTTGCGAGAGCAGATTGCACATTTCACGCGGCCTCCCGGTGGGCATCGTTGGCAGCCACCACAAGGCGCTGAATCGACGACTTGTTGAACTGGAAGGACAGCAGCGCCGAGGCCTGATAGCGCGTCATGCCAAAGTCGGCGCGTAGCGCCTGCGGCAGATACTGGAGTTGCTTCGCGGTCGGCGGCTCGTTCAGCCAACGACGGGTCTTGTGCGCGGAGTCAGCCGACTCGCGGTCGTTCAGCCAGTCATCGGCTTTGGCCATGCAAACCGTGCGGTCGCCGACAGCCAACAAGCGTGGCTGCAGATCCTTACCTCCGCCCACGGCGTGCCAGCGGCCGTTTAGGAAGAAGACGCCACCCCAGGCGTTGAAGCCAGTCGCCATCAGTGCGTCGTCGCAGCCGAACAGGTCGCACCAGCGGAAGTTGGAGCGCTTGAGGAGATCGATCTCGGTCATCACGAAATCGGCCAGCGCATCTCCTTCCTCGGTGGTCTCGTTCTCCCAGACGAAGCCGCACAGAGGGCATTCGCGGCAGCCGAGCGGGACGGTGGCTTCACAGGACGGGCAGTCCTTGGTGGGCGCTTCGCCGTGATGCTGGTGTCCGTCGAGATTGACGTCCTGTTCCAGAGATCCGTGCATCAAGGTCGCGGTGCCGAAGTCCAGCACCACGCAATCGGTCTTGATGACGCCCGGATGCTCCGTTGGGTCGATGGTGCGCAGGCCACGCCCGATCATCTGGGTCAGAGTCGACTTGTGCGAGCTGGGTCGCAGCAGAACCACGCAGGAGGTGGGCGTGAAGTCGTAGCCCTCCGTGAGCACAGCCACATTGACCACGACCTGCGCGGTACCGGATTCGTACTCGGCCAGTCGTGTCGTTCGCTCAGATTCTGAGAGCTCGCCGTGCACGATCACGGCAGATACCCCGGCATCCTGAAAGGCCTGGCGCACACATTCGGCATGGGCGACGGTCGAGCAGAACACGATCGTCTTGCGGTCGCCGGCTTTCTCCCGCCAATGACGGATCACGGCATCGGTGATGGGTGTCTTGTTGAGAATCGCCTCGACTTCCGTCATGTCGAAGTCCGTGGCCGTACGACGAACCCGCGTCAGTTGCTCTTGGGCGCCGACGTCGATGACAAAGGTGCGGGGCGGCACGAGGTGGCCGGATGCAATCAGCTCGCCGAGGGTGATTTGATCCGCGACGTTGCTGAAGACCTCCCGCAGTCCCTTGCCGTCACTGCGGGCAGGCGTCGCCGTCACCCCGAAGATCTGGGCGCGCGAGTTCTTGTCCAGCACCCGGTCGATTACGCGGCGGTACGAGGCCGAGGCTGCGTGATGCGCTTCATCGATCACCAGCAGATCGAGGATCGGCATGGCAGCGAGATGGTTGTCGCGCGACAGCGTTTGCACCATCGCGAACGTGGCGCGCCCGGACCAGGATTTGTCCTTGGCATCGAACACGGAGGTGCTGACGCCCGGATTCACCCGTGCAAACTTGGATAGGTTCTGGCCGGTCAGTTCATCGCGATGAGCGAGGATGCAGGCCTTGGCATCTGGCTCGGCCAACAAGCTGCCGGCCACCGCCGACAGCATGATGGTCTTGCCCGACCCGGTGGGGCCAACAGATAGGGTGTTGCCGTGTTGGGCGAGCGCCGCCAAAGAGCGCTCGACCAGCAGGGCTTGGCGGGGGCGGAGCATCATGGCGGCGTCCCCCTTACTGTGCCCAGCTCGGGCGACCCGGCACGGAGGCACGGCCCGTGGCCTGGGCATACGCATTCGACCCGTTTGCGGGTGCTGGCGCTTTCGCTGCTCCCTGCGCGCCACCCATAAGGGCTGCGTAGTCCTTGTGGTCGGGCGTGATCGCGGCCTTGATCACGCTCTTGTCTTGGCCGTTCTGGTCTTTGTCCCAGTCGACCTTGCCGAGAAACTCGATGCCATCGAGATCGGCAAACCCGCTGATGCGGCGCGCGTTCTGCGCGGCAGGACTGTTGTCGCCAGGATGAACGCCGCGCGCTGAGTTGAGGATCGCCTTGACGAAGGTGCGGCCCATGTTTGCCCACTCAGGGCCTTTCGGGCTGTGCAGGCCGATCAGCGACCACATCTTGCGACGGGCGAACTCACCCTCCATCACGACGAACTCGCAGTTCAGGTACACCGAGCCGGTGTTGTCGTTACGGGTGGCGTAGCCGCCGGTCCATCCCTGCGACGGATCATCGAAGCCACCCGGCTTGATGGTCATGCGGACACGCACCAGCGTGCCTTTGGGGATCAGGTCGAAAGAGGTCTGTTCGGAAGCGGAATTGAAATCGAAGTAGGTCATGATCAGGACTCCTGAGTCGAAGTGGATTCGGGGATGGCAGCGGGCGCGGGGCGCGCGAAATCGAGCCGTTCGGTAGCGGGCCTGGCCGGGCCGGCGATCTTTTCCATGAGGCGGCCGAGGTGCGGCTCCTCGATCGGATCGAGCCGCCCGGAGCGGTCCTTGGCGGGGTAGCCCCATGCGTTCAGCGTGTGGCAGACGAAGGCGCGGTAACTGGCGCCGTCATCGGCCTTCAGCTCGGCCAAGGTGACGACCTCATCGACGATGCCGGGCAGTTCCAGGCCGGTTTTGGAGCCGTCGATCTGCAGGGAGAACACGCGGCGATTGAAGTCGTCCAGCCGCTCATCGAGGATGCCGACGAACCACACGTTCTTGCCGCGCGTGTGCTGCAGGTGGGTCAGCCAGGCGATCATTTCCTGGCCCATCAGCCCGTATGCACCCCGGCTGTCGGGTTTGCCCGTCTTCTCGGAGTAGGCCTGTGGCTGGCCCTTGCACCATTGCAGGCACAGGCGACCAGCCACGGTGATGGAGTCGACGAACACGGTGTCGTACTTGTCCAGGACCGTCGGATCACCGAAGCGCGCGCATACGGCATCGAAGTGGGCTTGGCTGAACGGCTGGTCGTCGCGCAGCGCCGGGTTCGGCCCGCCGATGTACACCGCGAAGTCACGACACTCCTGCCAGGTGCGCGGACGGATCGTGTCGCCGGCCCAGCCCTCGACCGCGAGATCACCAGCCTCAAGATCAAAGAACAGCGTGGCCGTGGGTTTCAGCGTCCAGAGTTGCGAGGTCTTGCCGATGCCGCTCTTGCCGACGAGCACACCCTTCACGCCACGGCGCTCGGCCAGACGCTGGTCTGCAGTAATGATGGGGAGGCTCATTTGCCGGCCTCCTGAGTGCTGATGCTGGCGAACGCGTCAGCAACGGTGGTCATACCGAGCGCGCCACGCTTGCGGGCCATTTCGTACAGATCGCGCAGACCACTCAGGCGCCTATGGATAACGCGGGTTTCGGACTCCAGGCCCTGGATCGCGAATGCCACGTCATCGATGGTGGCGTCCTCAAGGCGACGCACTACTTCGTCGGGGCGGTTGCCGTCCAGCGCTGGGATGCGAATGGTTTCGGGCAGATCCCGGAGGTACATCTCCGGTTGTTTGCGCAGCATTTCGAGCAGCGTAGGTTTGGTTTTCATGACGATTACCCCTGAAGCAGAGCGAGACGAAAGCCCGGCTTGCCGGTCTTGAGGGTGCGTGCCGGTGCGAAGGTGCTCTTGAGCGACTCGGGCCACGCGTTGAACTTGGTTTCCGAGATCCGGTAGCTGATGTCCACGTACTCGGACGGGTCGTCACCGTTGGCTGCAATGCGACGAGTGATCTCGGCGAGCCGCGTCTGATCCCAGTCGACTTTCTTGGGTAGATCGGCGGTGATGCGGACATGGCCGTCGTCGAAGTGGACGACACCGGTGTCCTTGCCTGCCGCCAGGCGGAGCTGGTGCGCGCGGTCGGCATACTTGAGATCCAGTGCGCGATCGACGTGCTCGACGATCGCCTTGGCAGCGGCGAGAAGATCAGCAGCGTCGTTCTTGAGCTGGAACAGCGACTCGCTGGCAAGCGCAGCCAGTTCGCCGGCCGGGGTGGTCAGGACTTCGTCGGGGGAGATGCGGTTCACAGCGCACCTCCCGCATTGACGCGTTCAGAGGTGCTCTTGCGCAGGCTCTCGGACTCGTAGGCTTCGATGTCCTCGATGCGATAAGCGACGCGACCCTGCAGCTTCAGGAATACCGGGCCGATACCTTCGGAGCGCCAGCGTTCAAGCGTTGCTTCGCTGACTCCCCAACGTTCGGCCAGTTGGCCTTGATTCAGATGTTTGACACTCACGATGCACTCCTTCTGGTTGTTGCGAATTCGTGAGGTCAGTTTCGAAGTCGGCTTGTACGGGCGTCCGCCGCCGCCATGTACGGGCTGATGTACGGGCGCAGCTCTTTAGGGAAAGAGCGGAGCCCAGAAAGCAAAAAACCGCCCGAAGGCGGTTTTGCATACTTATGGATATTGGTGTTGGCTCATTCCAATTTGATGCCGTACCCAGCTTCGTCATGCTCGATGTAATCCAGCCACTGGTTGTTGCCACTGAAGATGCTTGGAACCCGCTTACCGCGTGCGGCCTGCCGCGACCCGTGAGCCGCGACTAAGATATCTCCGGCCGAAACGCGCTGATGCCCCTTGGCGAATTGTTCGGCCAGGTACTTCACCACGGCGGCTTGCTTTGGGCCGCTGACTTTCCATGGCTCGATTGGTCGGGTGGTGATATGCAGCGTGCTAGTGAATTCATCGAATCTCACCGCAGGCGAGTGCTCGACAGCTTCTCCTGGCGCCGCGAGCATCAGACGATGGAGCAAGTCGGTGTCGATCGTCGGATTCGTGCTGTGTCGCGCCAGCACGCGACTGAACGAGATGACCCGGTAGTTCCTGGGCGGACGAACCGACGCGGGCAGTGCCGGACCCAGGGTGAAGATGATGCCCATATCTGGCTGAGTGGCTTGCTCGAAATGGCGAAACACATCATCGGTACGCGCAGGGAATCCACGGACCAGCCAAACATCGAGATGAACAAGTCCGACGCGTGTCTTTCCAAGGTGCCAGAGGACGCCATCGATGGCAGCTGTGGTGATACCGCGTCGTAGCGCCTGGGGGATATCCAGAAGATCTGCCAGGTAGTTCAGAAACTTCGTCGCAGTGACCGCACGGACGACAGCTGTCTCAGCAGGAATGTGCTTCACCCGAAAGGTTTCCGGGCAACGGTACCGGTACAACCCTGGATCAGAGTCCTCCTCGATGTCCACCAGGATGTGCTCGTCGCCGCAGGGTGCCGGGTAGCAACCGGCATAACCGACACATTCGGTCCAGGCAGCCAAATCACGGTCAGAAAGAGTTGCTTTGCGTGATAGCGCCCAGCCGGGAACACCGTGCAGCCGCTGTCCGTCGCCATCGGCAATCGGCTGCCCAGACTGCTCGAACAGGTCGATCAGATCAAGCAGCGACTGTGTCGGCAGGTGCTTCGACGACATGGCCGATCTCCTTCACCAGATGCCATTTGGCCAGCAGTCGGTCGCACAGCGCCCGATCCTTTTCCCGCTTGGTCTTGATGTTGCACTTGTTGTCGTCGCGCAGGATCACGGTAATCGTCCGTGCGCGGTCCTTGCCGACCTTTTTCAGCTTGATGGACAGCCTGGCGTAGTTGAGGTGGTGATCGCGGAAGTCGAAGGCGGGGCCGATCAACGACCGGGCGGCCGCGTAGATGTCATCGACGTCCTTGGTCCAGATCTTCACCAGGAGCGACCGACCATTGCCGGCGGCGTAGCCGAGCTCGACGACCTTGACGAACGCGACCGGCTCGCCGGACAAGTCGAAATTTCGCAGCGCCGCCAAGCTTTGGTAGTCGTATTGCTTGAGCGGGATCTTCTCGCCGGTGATGGGCGATTGCAGCAGGGAGTCGGCCACGATGCGCGCCAATGCTTCCCGGCCCGCCGCATCTTTCGACAGCACCTCCAGGTGCCCATTGGCCGGCTCGTAAGTGATGTGCGAAGACACCGCTCGGATCACCTCCTGGGGCACCAGCTCGCTCGCCTGCACGCAGTCGATGATTTCCGGTGGGCGGTTGTGATGGATGCTGATCTGGTACAGATCCACGTCCTCGCCGGTCTGCGTGTCGGGCCGCAGACGCTTGAAGATCTGGATCGCGACCGCGTCATCGGAGCACCCGAGTTGCTGAGCGACGGTCTGGTGGAACGCCGCCTTGGCCGTCGCGTCGTCAAGTACCGCCAGGTTGGCAGGTGCCATGAAACCGGAGTAGCAGGAGGCGCTTTGCCGGAATACGTCGGCCTGTCGGGCGTTGAGGGCTTCCTCAAAGATCAGGGGGTCATGGACGTGCAGCCACAGCGCCCGCTCGTACTGGTTCGGAATCGCGGCGAAGGTTTCCCGGGCGGCGTCATCGAAGATGTCGTCCTTGAAGCCGTCGATGACGTCCTGGCCGGCGCCGTCCGACAGCAGCACGATCCGTTCGGCCACTTCTTCGATCCGCTGCCGCTCACTCACCCCAAGGGCGGACAGCACGGCCTCCATCTGTTCACGCTGTTCTTTCTTGGGCTTCTTGGCGTCCACATCCGGCATGGCCAGACCGAATTCATCCACCATGAATTCACGGAACACCGCCGGCGGCAGGTGGCCCAGGAGCTTGCTCAAGTTTTCTGCATCGTTCATCTACATACCCCTCAAAGGTTGGGATCGGCTTGGTATCAGCCTCGACGGCCCCTTCTTCTTGTTGGGGTCTGCAGACCGATGGCGTTCGGTATACCGAACGATTCAGATTGTCGCGGAGCGGTTAGTGGTTTGTCAAGCAGGTACGAAATCGTTCGGCATAGTGGTATTATTTTCGGATTGAAGCCAACAAATGAGGAAATACCGGTGCCATCGCCCCTGGGGGACAAGATCCGCGCATTGCGGAAGCAAAAGAGGCTCAGTCTGGAACAGTTGGCCGAACTGACCGACTCCAGCAAGAGCTACATCTGGGAACTGGAAAACAAAGACGATCCGAAACCATCGGCCGAGAAAGTCGGAAAGATTGCCGCCGTCCTCGAGGTCACCACGGAGTTCCTGCTGACCGAATCGGCGACCACCCCCGACGAGGAAGTGCTCGATGAGGCCTTCTTCCGTAAGTACAAGAACATGTCCGAGCCGGACAAGAAGAAGATCCGCAAGATCCTCGATGCCTGGGAAGATGAATGACGGATGCGAAAAAGCCCATGGCCGAGGCCAACCGCATCTCGTCCATGCTCAACGCGGTGCTCGGTGCGGATCGCTTTCCAGTCAAGGTTGACGAGCTGGCGCTAGAGTATTCCCGCCAGTGCTTTGCAGACTCGCCGATCGACACGGTTCGGGGCGAGGATCTGGAAGGTTTCGATGGTCTGCTGAAGGCCAACAAGGCTCGCTCGAAGTGGCTGGTCCTCTACAACAGCGCCACCCCGTCGGAAGGCCGCAAGCGCTTCACGATCGCGCATGAGTTCGGCCACTACATACTGCACCGCCATCAGCAGGACCTGTTCGAATGTGGCGACGACGACATCGAGACGGGTGACAACAACGAGCGCGACATCGAGGCCGAGGCGGATCTGTTCGCTTCGACCCTGCTGATGCCGCTGGACGACTTTCGGCGCCAGGTCGACGGGCAACCGATCAGCTTCGATCTGCTCGGTCACTGCGCAGATCGCTACGGGGTCTCGCTGACGGCTGCCGCCCTGCGCTGGACCGAGATCGCTCCCAAGCGCGCCATACTGGTGGCCAGCCGCGACGATCACATGCTCTGGGCCAAGTCGAACAAGGCAGCGCTCAGGTCCGGCGCCTACTTCGCGACGCGCAAGAACACCATAGAGCTGCCGCACGATGCGCTGGCGCACAGCTACAACGCCTTTGGCATGGCCGACAGCCAGACAGGGCGTGCCCAGTCCTGGTTTGCCCGTGAACCCGCCAGCATGCCGGTCACGGAGATGACGCGCGTCGCGGGTCAGTACGACTACACGCTGACAGTGCTATTGCTGCCTGAGGCCGAGTGGCAGGGAGCGCGGCACGATGATGAGGAACCGGAGGAAGACACTTACGACCGCTTCATCCGCAATGGCCAGTACCCGGTTCGATAGCTGATGGCGGATCGATCATGAGCGCCCACAAGTGGCAATTCGCTTCCCGCTTTCGCCGTCATTCCTTTGGTTGGCGGTCCGACACGCCGGTGCAGCGGATCAAGGAGGCCATCACGGAGATCAAGCAGGTCGCCCGCAAGGAGCCCGTGCTCGCAGCTGAGGGGGCCATTACCCTGCTGGAAAAGCTCTCCCCAGCGCTGGAGCAGGTGGACAGTTCATCGGGCGCACTGGGTTCGGCCGTCAACAAGGCCATCGATACCCTGGTGCCCATCATCGTCAAGGCTGACGTAGAGCCGAAGCTGCGGCAACGCTGGCTCGAACGCTTGTGGCAAGCGCTGCAGGACGACGAAATGCCCTACATCGAAGTGCTCGGCGATTACTGGGGCGAGTTGTGCGTGACGCCGGAACTGGCGTCGCACTGGGCTGATGAGTTTTTGCCGGTCGTCGAGAGCGTGTGGAGCCCGAATGCATCGGGGCATGGATTCTTCAAGGGCACCAGTGCCTGCCTGTCCGCGCTGTTCGCGGCGGGTCGCTATGAAGAGTTGCTCACCCTGATCGATAAGGCGCGGTTCAAGTGGTGGCACGACCGACGCTGGGGTGTGAAGGCCCTGGCAGCGAGGGGCAAGAAGGCCGAAGCGATTCGCTACGCCGAGGATTCGCGCGGGCTCAACGACCCGGGCTGGCAGATCGCGCAAGCCTGCGAGGAAATCCTGTTGTCATCGGGCCTGCTTGACGAGGCATACCGGCGCTATGCCGTGGCGGCCAATCAGAGCACCACGAACCTGGCCACCTTTCGTGCCATCGCAAAGAAATACCCCAGCGTGCCGACGGAGCAAATCCTACGCGACCTGATTGTCAGCACGCCGGGCGCGGAAGGTAAGTGGTTTGCTGCCGCCAAGGATGCGGGCCTGTTCGATGTGGCGATCGAGTTGGCCACGCGCAGCCCGACCAATCCGCGCACGCTGACGCGCGCCGCCCGTGATTACGCTGAGAAGCAGTCGGACTTCGCGCTGGCGGCGGGACTGGCTGCGCTGCATTGGATCTCGCGCGGTCATGGTTATGAGATCAGCGGGGGTGATGTGCTCGATACTTACTCGGCGGTGACCCAGGCGGCCGTCGGCACAGGTGTTCCAGTCCAGCAGGTCAACGAGCAGATCCGGGAAATGATCGCCAGCACCCAGCCCGGCAATTCGTTGATGATGACGATCCTCGCACGTCATTTGTCGAACTGACAGGGACCCGCTTTTCGCAGCAACCCGCATCAGTTCGCACGACTCCGAAACTCCCTCATGGTGTCGGCGGCAGTCCACCCGGACAATTTCACTGCATGTGAGTTTGACCGAGAGGATCGCCACCAATGCACCAAATCAACCATCTACCACCAGAGCGGATGACGCCGGAACAGCGTCGCTACGAGATCGCGTCGTTGCTGGCCAACGGCCTGGCACGCCTGCGTATCACCGGCACAGAACAGTCCGCAACAAGGGCAGAAGCGAGCGGGTTTGAGCTTGGCTTCTCTGGCAACCAGCGTGTTCATACAGACCCCGTCAACAAGACAACTACGGAGTCGAAATGAGTACGCAAACACCATCGTTTTCCACGCCGCCATCGGTGGCAGCGCAGATCGCCAGGTTGCCCGAGATGCCGATGGCAGAGATCCGGGCGCTTTGGCAAAAGCTGGTCGGTGGCGATACACCCACCCACAACCGCCAGTTCCTCGAACGCCGGATTGCCTACCGGCTGCAGGAGCTGGAGTTCCGCAAGGTCGATGCCAACCTGCTGGATCGCAATCAGCGCCGCATCGAATCCCTGGTGGCAACCGGCAAAGTGAAAAAACGCGACCGCGATTACCGTCCGGCCGCCGGCACCGTGCTGGTCCGGGAATACAAAGGTGTCGAGCACCGCGTGATCGCGACCGCCGATGGTCAGTACGACTTTGAAGGCCGGATGTACCCGAGCCTCTCGATGATCGCCCGCGAGATCACCGGCATGCGCTGGTCGGGGCCGCTGTTCTTTGGGCTCAAGCCGCCCGCCCGCGCCAAAACGAAGTCGTCCACCACGAAAAGAGGTGGGCGATGAGCGAAGTCCTGAAGCGCCGCATGCGCTGCGCGGTCTATACGCGCAAATCCACCGACGAGGGGCTGGACCAGGAATACAACTCCATCGACGCCCAGCGGGATGCAGGCCACGCCTACATCGCCAGCCAGCGCGCCGAGGGCTGGATTCCATTAGCCGACGACTACGACGATCCCGCCTTCTCGGGCGGCAACATGGAACGTCCGGCGCTGCGCCGCATGATGGCGGACATCGAGGCCGGCAAGATCGACGTGGTCGTCATCTACAAGATCGACCGCCTGACGCGCAGCCTGGCGGACTTCTCCAAGATGGTCGAGGTGTTCGAGCGCTACGGCGTGTCGTTCGTGTCGGTCACCCAGCAGTTCAATACGACGACCTCCATGGGCAGGTTGATGCTGAACATCTTGCTCTCCTTCGCGCAGTTCGAGCGCGAGGTCACCGGTGAGCGCATCCGCGACAAGATAGCGGCCAGCAAGCGCAAGGGTATGTGGATGGGCGGCGTGCCGCCGCTGGGTTACGACGTCGAGAACCGCCGACTGGTGCCCAACGAGCGCGAGGCCAAACTGATCCGACACATCTTCCAACGCTTCGTAGAACTTGGCTCCAGTACCGCACTGGTCAAGGAGCTGAAACTGGATGGCGCGACGTCGAAGGCGTGGACCACGCAAGACGGCAAAACTCGCGATGGCAGGCCGATCGACAAGGGCCACATCTATAAGCTACTCAGCAACCGGACCTACCTTGGCGAGTTGCGGCATAAGGACCAGTGGTACCAGGCCGAACACCCGCCGATCGTCAGCCGCGAACTGTGGGACAGCGTCCACGCGATCCTGGAGACGAATGGCCGGGTGCGGGGCAACACGACGCGAGCCAAGGTTCCCTATCTGCTCAAGGGCATCGTGTTCGGCAACGACGGGCGCGCGCTGTCGCCGTGGCACACGACCAAGAAGAATGGCCGGCGCTACCGTTACTACGTGCCCCAGCGCGACGCCAAGGAACACGCGGGCGCCTCGGGGCTGCCGCGATTGCCTGCCGCTGAACTCGAGTCGGCCGTGCTCGATCAACTGCGCGCGATCCTGCGCGCCCCGAATCTGCTCGGCGACATGCTGCCGCAAGCGATCAAACTCGATCCGACCCTGGACGAAGCCAAGATCACCGTGGCCATGACCCGGCTCGACGCGATTTGGGATCAACTGTTTCCGGCGGAGCAGACACGGATCGTGAAATTGCTGGTCGAGAAGGTGATCGTGTCACCCAACGACCTCGAAGTGCGGCTGCGCGCCAACGGCATCGAACGCCTGGTGCTGGAGCTGCGCCCCGAGCCGGTCGAACAACAAGAGGAGGCGCTGGCATGAGCGACATCCGCATCCAGAAGACCGGTGAGCCGGACATCCTGCAGACCAGCGACGGCAGGCTCACCCTGTCCGTGCCGATCCAGATTAAGCGCCGCAGTGGCCGCAAGTTGGTCACTCTCCCGAACGGTGAGACTGCACCGGTCAGACCGTGGGACGTGGCGCCGACCTCCATCCAACTGGCGCTGGCCAGGGGCCACCGGTGGCTGGCCATGCTGGAATCAGGGGAGGCGAATTCGTTGAAGGAGATCGCCACGCGGGAGGGGATCGACAACAGCTACGTCAGCCGGATGGTCAACCTGACCACGCTGGCACCCGACATCGTGGCCGCCATCCTCGACGACGCGCTGCCGAATCACATCACCTTGTTCGATCTGGCGGTTGATCCGCCAGCGCTGTGGGATGAGCAGCGGAGAAAAATCTGTAGGACACCCCATCTCATACAGGACATTTAGGGGTCGATCCGTTCAATTTGGATCAAGGTGTGATCATTGGTTGCGGCGGGTCTTCTTGAAGACTCATATGCTCCAGCCGCCATTGCTTCAGCATCTCACGTTGAGCGACTGTAATGGCACTGTCCGAAATTGGGTCGCAATACATGAGGCAGATGTTTTTACATCCTGAGTCCTTGGGGTGAAAGGCTGCCTCGAAAAGCTCTTCCAGCGCTTCAGCTGCCTTGCCTGCGACTTCTGCAGCAGCTGGCTCGTCTCGAAGGCTGTCATAGAGCACGACAATCCCAAGCTGATAGACGTCGTCCGGCCCATCGCGCTCAACGTCTTTACCTTCATCAAGATCGAAAAGCAGTGCGCGTATGTGATCGCCACCGTCTGCCAGGATGCCCTCTATGCGTTTAAGAAAGGTTCGTTTTCCTGGAAGATTGGCCATACGCAGGCGACTCTCAAAGGCTTCTGGAAATGCAGCGCGGTGATAGCGGGATGCAAGCCACCGCTGCAGAATCCCGATACCCCGGCCATCGAGCCAAATGTCTGTACGGGGATGCGTGGCGAACAGCTCTGGCTTTGCGATTGACCGCTTGGTCGTTGCCATTAACTCAATCGCGATGGGGCCTTCTTCTGACTGATATTCGATATGAAGGCGCCGGGCGGTCTTGCCATAAGAGTCTCCGCCGAGTCTGTCTATCCGCCTGCCTACTATGACTTCAGCGACTGGCTCCTTGTCGACCGAAGCGGTCAGGTCGCAATCGTGAGAAATCAGTACAGCAAAGTGCTGATCATCGCTCTCTGGTGCCAGTAGATCGAGTGCCTTTGCTGCTTCATGGGTTATGACATCGCCTTGGCGCCATGAGAACTGCCGATCGGTGTCTGCCATCCACTGGTTCCTCACGCATCTTCATTGAGGTGAGGGGTGCCAAATTCTGCGGCTGAAACGGAAGGCGCAGATCGCCCCGCAAGGCGCGCAGCGAGGCGCTGGCGTTGCTGCGACTCGCGCACTATGGTGGAAGCGAGCGTTCTTGCCAACTCAACTACATTCCCGTTTTCTCTGACAGCTTCCAATATGGACGGACCGCCAGCGATTTTTCTGCGGAAAATCTGAGGAGTTACGTCGATCCCAGCTTCAAGAAATGTGTCAGTCGCCTGCGCCAACGCGGAGAGACTCTGGGCATTTCGCGGCGAAAGAGCGCCGCCCTTAATCCACTCATGAACGGCTTGTCGCGATACGCCAAACACCCTGGAGAGTTCGGAAACCGATATCTTTGTGACGGCACGTATGTGCGCAATATCTCGTGCAGAGTCACTGATTGCATCTGTTGGACTCTCGCTTTGCCCATTAATCTCGATCTGATTGATATCCCAATTTGCTGTGGCCGCGCTAGCGTGCAAATAGTTCGGTGACAACAATCCAAATGTGCCGGCTACGCAATAGGTCAGGATGCGCCCACGAAGATTGTTCTGCCGCACGGTGTCGACAAGAAGATCATTTTCTTTCGTAAACGCGGCAGTTCGGATGGCGGGTCTCGCCGGTCCATCGATCTGATAGGCTGCGTACATGTTTATCTCCCTTGCGTTTCAGCTATTCCACGCTGAGACAGCGAGCGGAGTAACAGTTGCGTCAAAAGCTACCCCGATCCCTTTTCGCAGCACAAAGAGCTGAGACTTTATGTTGTCTAGATCAAAAGGATGCCGACCTTCGATTGATGCGTCGGTATCCACGATCGCATGGACCCCATTGATTTCGCGGAAACGGTCAGCGATCTTCACACCGATAGGTTGAAGGTCCATCGGGAATCCGAGTGGGCCAGATTGGATAATAGTTCGCGCGAGGACCGTACAGTCGGCTGTTTGGATGTGTGTTTCGGCAAATGAATGAGACACGCGAACATCTTCAGGTAGACGGCTGCTCAGTCCGAGTACGCCAGACGCTAGATAGTCCGTAAGTCCTGGCTCGCCTGCAGGAGGAACGACTGCATCGAGGTATCGCAGCCCAATCCTCTCCGAATGAGCCAACGTCACACATTCGTGAACGATGGCCAATCCCCGGGTGAATTCGTCAGCAAGAGCCTCAAACGTTTCGTACTCTGTCGTATGAAATGACAGTGCATTCTGTTCGACGATGAATCCTCTGGTGCTGTCGGTACTAAAAAACATTAGCCGCTCGACCTGTTCAACGACCGGGGCTTGAGGTTGCTGCGCGTCCCCAAGCTGATGTGCAAGCGTGAAAGCCATGGAGACACCCTTCTTAAAGTCGGGGTAGCCTGCTTTCCGCATACGATCCTGGATGTCGGGAGCGTAGGAACCGAGCCGAAGGACAGGGTTGTGCCGGACTTGAGCAATGGTGAAGTACACCGGTGCGTTCTTCATTTTTTGACCCATGGCACTCTCCAGTTGACAGCAGGATTGACACTTTACAGTATAGTTGACACTCTGGGAAGCGGTAGGTTCAGTAGAAAGACACTGCTGTACGCGCTGATACCGATGAGTCATCAGAGTGAATCTGTTTCCTCCGGCAGCCAATGCCGCAATCCAACCGCTTGATTCGTCCGCGCGTAACTCTTTGATCTGTATGGCGCTGACTTATGGCCTTTGCGGACTTCGGGCCAGTTCCAGGGAGCGAGGTCGGAGCGAGGAATGGCCAGGAGAGAGTGGCATGTGGCCCGGAACGGCCAATTCTGACGGTTGGCGAAGTCCGCAGGCTTCCGCAGGAACCCCCAAGAACACGCGGGAACCGGCGCGATCCGGCAAGAAAAAACCCCAACCGAGAACGGTTGGGGTTTTGTTATTGGTGGAGGGAACGCCGACCTACCGCAAATCAGTCTCAAAGCCCGCGCTCCTCGTAACTCCCTGATAATAAACGCCGAAGTCATTTCACACAACAACTTCCCGACAACCCGACCAGAGAAACGAATTTCTCCCCTGATTTCCCGGCACCGGACGAGGGTTACGGGTTTGCAGTAAAACCGGATACCTGGCGTCGAGCAGCAACAACTTCGAATCCAGTTTTCGGACGCCGGTTCGGTTCCCAAAACGGGAATCGAATTGGCCTGAGCATCAACCTTTTGGCGGATACGGATCGTTTCCGTGGCTGTCCTTGTTCTGGATCTTCCCGTCCTTGCCGTGGATGTAGAACTCGGTGCCTTGGTTCTGGCTGATCTTGCGCCCGGCATCGACGGCATCCTGCTTCTTGTCGAAGTGGCCGCTGCTGCGGGTCGCGCCGTCTTTCTTGACGTCCCAGCCGCCGTCAGCGTTGGGCACGACATGATGTGATCCTGGTTTCTTTGGCATGTTCGCCTCCTGTTTACTTGGTTTCCGTTGAAATAAGTTGCGCTGCTAGCTCCAAAGCATCCACCGGCCAGAAGCACTCTGGTCGCGGACGGTTGACGCCGGGATGTCCGGCCTTGGGGCGGCAGTTCAGGACCTGGTCGACCCATTGGGCGGGTATGGCGTCCAGGCCGTACACTGCGCCCAGTAGCGCCCCACAAATGGCTGCGTTGGTATCGGTGTCTCCACCCCGCATAACCGTATCGACAACGCCAGCTTCAAAGCTCGGGGCATTGAGCAGTTGCCACAGGGCATTTCGGAACGCGGTCAACACCCAGCCCTGTTGCTGGACGTAGTCAGCAGGTGGAGCTTCGGCGGCTCCTTGGATAGCGTCCATGAGAGCCGGGTCGACTGCCAGGTCGGCAGCCCACTGTTTGATATTCTGGTAGAGCTTCTCGGCTTCGCAGCCCGAGGCAATGGCGTGGGCAATCGCCATGGTGAAAAGCGAGTTCGCCTGAAGGCACACCGGATTGGGATGCGTCAGAGCGGCGTCCTGCCTGGCCCAGTCGCCCACTGTCACCAATGGGTGGTTGGCCCCGAAAATGCCCAAGGGGCTGATTCGCATCATGGCTCCGTTGGCCTGGCTGTCGGGGTTTGGAGACCCCCGAAGACCAGCGGAAATGGTCATGCCGCAGTCAAAGGGATCGGAGTCGAGCCAAAATTGATAGGCCTGAAGCGCGGCATCGGGATCATAGGCTCCACGCTCTGTCAGCATCCGGGCCAGCAGCAGCGCCATCTCCGAGTCATCGGTTGGCTGACCGGCAATGGTGTTCCATGTGCCGCCATCGGCCAGTTCCCGCACGCCTTCCGGGTAGCTGCGGCGGATCTCCTCCGGCGACTGGAACTCGACCAAGCTGCCGAGGGCGTCTCCGGCAAGCTGGCCAAGGAGGCAGCCTTGGGCACGATTAACCCGCATAAGACACCCCCAGAACCTGTAAAAGCTGTTCCCGGATTTCCTTTGCCGTCCCTCCCAAATCAACGGTGGCAAATCGAATCTCATGGTTCTGGATCACGACGGCCTCGTTAAGCATATCGCCCACCGAAGGATGAAGGAGCAGACCCGAGGCGTTTTCAGCGAGAAGATCACCATTACCTTCCTGGGACCTCAAATAGGCGTAAATCTGATAGACGTATCCGCTGCGCAGTGTTTCTTCTCGATACCAGCCTCGAGTCACAACGGAGTTGAACTTCGTGTCAATGACGATACGGCGTCCCGCGTCGGAATGGTCAAGGATGATGTCGGTTCGCATCGAGGGGAGGATCTTGTCTATACCCAGACTCTTGCTTTCGATCTGCCAGCCAATGGTTTTGCCCGCATCGACGCGCCACCCTCTTTTGGAAAGCACGACATCATAGAAACCAGCGATCCCTTTCTCGTAGAGCTTCCGAATCCAGGTGATTTCTCTATCCGGCAACGACAATTGCTTTGCGCCTGCGGCCTCCGTAGGTAGGGCAAGATTGAAGGCCAAGTGGGCCGCAGCAACCATCGGCTGATCATCTGCATCGTGCCTCCCGAAGCGGTCGATGGAGACCTCGCCACGATTCGGACGTTCCCCGGTTACGCCCATGCGTCTCAAGCCTGCCGCCAACGACCGACATCGGTGTGCCAGCGTCCCCTGGAGAACGATTTTGGATATTTCCTCCAGGGCCGTCCGGACATAGCGATTTCGGGCAGTATCGATGGTCAACTCATGGAATCGGCAAGCCACCTTTCCGCGATCCAGTAATCGATGCCTCTCCGTGTTCAGCAGGTCGACGCGTCCACGCACGCGGCCGAGAACAGCCTCACGCGATTGGTAGCCATAACTCAAATTGCGCTGGATACGACGCTCGACGCGGCGGCAAAGCATTTCTGCGACCAGATCTGGGATGTCGTCAGGGTTATCCTCTACGGAGACCTTCGCCTTTTCGAGATCCCTGAACAAATCCGATGCATACAGCATGAGCAG
>NZ_NRSM01000011.1:37500-114983 GCF_016584105.1 Ectothiorhodospira shaposhnikovii
TCCACGCTCGATGTAGATGTCTTCAGAGGATTCTTTGCCAGGCTCAGGATTGCGCCGAGCAATAAAGACCTCTCCCGACGAGGTTTGGAGCTTCACTGCGTACCACTTGACATGCTTACGGATGACCCCAGCAGGAACGTTGCATTCCCTCCGACCAAGGCAGTAATCAACGATGTGAATAAGAGCAGATTTGCCCGTCTTCGATTGTCCGGTTACTACATTGACAGCATCTGGCTTGAGCTCAATGGAGCGAATTTGGCCGTTCGCCCCGTAGACAAGAATATTAAGAATCTGAAATTTCATGGCTTTACTCCCAGTAGCGCCATTGCAGTCTTGAAGTCACCGACCATGGAAAACCACTTGCCGCACATCAAAGCGGCACGGGCACACTCATTGACCTCCTGGGTCGCATTGGGAAATGACTTCGGAGCTGGATTCGAGGTCTTGAGCCGCCCGGACTCCGTGACATAGATACTGTTGTGCTGCATGGCAAAGGCCAGTGCTTCCTTGACGTAGGGAGCCATGTTCTTTGCGCGTTCTGCAAAGCCTACTTTGGCTATTGCGGTATCTGCATTGGTGATCCAAGCGGAAAATGCCGTGCGAGATGATCGTGGGAATGCCTGTCTTGTCGGCTTGTGCAGGACCAGGGGCAACATCACGAAGGGAAAAGCATACGGCGCACCCTCGTTGACGTTCTGTGTGTATGCATCCAGACCGGTTGACATCAGAAACCCGCAAAATGCCGGGTTCAAAAGTGCTGCAATCTCTGGAGGTCTGTTCGCCCATTCCTTCATAGATTATCCTCCGCAGATTGAGCAACCAGGCGCGACTGGAATTCAGGATGCCAGCCGACCCGTAGGCGGTTCGCGAGCATCTGATACGTGCCTCTGGTTATGAAGGATTCCTGACATGAGGGGCGAATTGGGATGTGGGCCTCCGCTTCCACCCACTGAAAAACCTTTTTCCCTGAAGCTATTTGATCATCAGATGATGGATCTACAGGCAGGGAATCCTTTGCTTGGTCGAATCGGATCGCCCATTCTTCGATAAGGATGTCGTCATATTGCTCCAGATCATTATCAATAAGGAGCGACTCCCTGACCCATCGTGATCGCTGCTCTGCCGCCTTGTAGAAATTTTTAGCTGCTCTCTGAATTCGATGCTCTGGCAGAGCAATTAGTCGAAGCTGCTTTGCGAACACCAAGTTCACAAATGGTGTAACATCCGGGTCCGCTGACTGAATCTCGGGATGAATCGGTAGGGAGTCCGACTTGAACTGCTCTCTGAGAGAATCAAGCTGGCCGTCTATTTCCCGGCCGGTTATCTTGAGGATCTTATGCTTCTTGTGCTTGAGGCTTTCGGAATCGATTTCTTTGTCGGCAATGTCAGTTAGCTCGCTGCCATCAATCCCGGCTACGACACGCTGGAGCCACCAGCCCTCCAGATACTTGAGAAAGTGATCCGCATACTGCCTCTCACAATGCCCCCAAAGCTCCTCGCTTAGATGGGTCTGGAGATCCTTGCTTAAAGGGCAGTTGTCCAGGATATAAACCCGCTCCAGAAGAGCCCTTCGTTGTTCCGGCGTGAGCGAATTGAACTTCTGATACCCTTCCTTGTTCGATTCGTTCGACGACGTTTGGCTCGTCTGCAACAGCAGAGTCTCAGCTTCGGCAATATTCCTTCCTTCGATGCGCAAGTGACGTGCAGCAGAATTTTCGGCTGACTCTTCTGTCGTCATCAGGCATAGAATTGAATTTTCCTCAGACAGTCCTCCGGAAAACAGGTCGCACCAGATCCTGATGGTTTTCCAAAGGTCAGTGCTCGCATTGGTGAGACTGGCCTTCCGGGCAATGTGATGTTTAACCTGGATGACTTCGGTGGGGCTGCCGTCCTTTTCGAACACAACGTCGTCGAGAGTCTCGATTGCAACAGCGATATCCGGGTCAGATTTCAAACGTTTTAGAGATTCCAACAAGGCAAGACGGCACTGGTAGATATACCCGAGCAGAGATGCTGCCGCCGAATATTGTGATCTGTCTTGCATGTCAGCCTCCATTTTCCCTACAGCTTGAAGCTCTTTGAGAGAACCTTGCCCTCGATCGAAAATTTCAGTACGCCATCTTCCTCGATGAACGCCACGGATTTGCCAGCGTATCTGCGGTAAAGTTGGAACTTTTGGCCTTTGTAAGTCACGCTGCCATCGTCCTCCACAAGGATGCTATCGCACGGTGGGGGCGTTGAAGCAGGGTTCGGCACCGGGCGATTATCGTTGAACGATGGGCCTTGGCTTGTGCTCTTTTTTTCAGAGAGCAATGCCATCAAGCTGCTGGGCTCTTGGCCTTTGCCAGCCTTGGGGCTGGGAGCCGCTTCGGCATACTCGGCAAGCTGCCTTTGGGCTTCCTGAAGGCGGCGATTGAATCCATCCGGGTCACGCAGGATGGATATCCAAATACGTGCCTTCTCGGAATTGATGTCGTGATCGAGAATCTTTTCGAGCAGGTTGCAGGCTTGCCCGATAGCGTCCTTGGCATCGTTCCAAAGCGATTGGATTTCTTCCTGCTCGTCGGACTTGATGGTCTCCTCGAAGTCCTCGAAGGCAATGTCCGTATTCAGTGAGCCTTCATAGGGAGCCAACCCCTTGGCTTTATAGCGGCGAAGCTGCTCCGGACTCATCGTGCAGTGATAGGTCAGCAGCCAGCGTTCCTTGATGAAATGGACATCGCCTTCCTTGTTCAGGAGCATGAACTCGCCTGTCTTGGGCCGTGCGAGCTTCTTCGCCAAGTCGGAAGGTGAAAACTCCGCGTCGGTCAAACCCTCACGAACCTTGTCCCTATCTCTTTTTGTCTGCAGTTTTCCGACGATCCAGGTGGCGCAGTTCGAAAGGCCCTTATAGTCAATATCCCCGGGATTTTGTGTTGCCAGAATGCAGCCGACACCAAAGGCGCGTCCTTGCTTGACCAGGATATTCAGTGCGGGTTTGCATGTGCTTGTATAGGGGTAAGTGGGATAGAAAGCGGTCTTTCCACCGCCACCGCCGATCTCATCCAGGAAGAACAACAGGCGAGGCCTGTTTCCACCGGGAGCGCTACCTTGCTTACGCATCCAGGCGTTAATTGCAAAGGCAATTTGGGCGACAACAAAGCTCTGATCCTCAAAGTCGGTGATGTGAGCGAGGCTGATAACGCTGATCTGGGTCTTGCCGTCGACACGGTTGGCTCCCACCAGCTTGTCGATGCTCATCTCTTCGCCACGAACCCAGTTGGCTGCCGCGCCGACGAGTTGGCCGTTCACCGCTTGCGCAAGCTTTTGACGCCGGTTCTCTGGAATATGGTCATCGATCCCCAGCACACCAATGGTGGCAAAGGGCGGTTCCAAAATCATGGATACCAATTGCCCAAGACCTGCCTCGCCAGTCAGATCAACACCCGTGCGCCAGGCGTGCTCGATGAGAGCGGTGACAAAATCCGTTTCCCGGTCCCGCTGTCCCGATGGAATCACCCGGCGTACCAGTGCTTCCGCCATGCTGGTCACCATGACCGAAGCTGTATCCGGGTCCTCGTCAAATAGTTTATTGATGTCCGGCGGCGGGGAAGAAATGAGCGGAATGGATACCCGGCGGCCGAGCTCGCTGCGGGGGGTGAAAATTTCAACGGCTACCTGGTTGGAAAACTCCCGCACGTTGGTTTCGGCAAGTCCCCAATCCCATAGCCGTTTCCGAAAGGTGTTGGCTTCAGCCAAGGCGGCGCGACCAAGCGTAGATTTGTCTTCCACCTCGACCCATGGCGCAACGGCCGGGGCTGCCAGTTCTCCGAAAGCAAGCGCCAAGGAAGACAAATCGCCCTTGAGATCCACGATAATCGAGGGAACCCCCTTGAGGGCTGCTTCCTCAATGATGGCTTTGCCCATTACCGTCTTGCCGGAGCCTGAGCCGCCACAAATAAAGGTGTGAGTGATCAGATCACTCAGCTTGTGGCGGTACAGCTCTCCCGGCATCCCATTGGGATCGAGATGCTTTCCGATATAAAGCTCGCTCACTCGTTATCCTCCTCCGGGAGTTCAAGTGTTCCTGTTTGCCATTCACGGAATTTTTCAAGAATGAACGGGAGGTCGTTTTCCTTGAGCGGGTCGCCATTGGCCCGGCGGCCGACATAGTCAGCCCGCGCCATGAAGATATCGCCCTGAACATCTCCCGGGCGCTTCTTCTGCAGATACACCACATTGGTCGGAATGGAGGTTCCGGTTGATGCGAAGGTTTCGCTGGGCAGAGAAATCACGGCCTTGATGATGGCGTGCTCACGCATGTAATCCCGAACGGGCTTCGCGGTGGCATTCGACAACACACCGTCGGGAAGAACGATGAGCAGTTTGCCGCCCGGCTTCAACACCCGAAGATAGTGTTCAATGAAGAGGACCTCGCTGTCCTGGCTGTTTTTCGGCCGTTTTTCCGGTGGACGGCCCTTGGACTTGAAGACCTTGACCTCATGTCCGAACTGATAGTCCAGCAGGATGCCCTCGGTCTTGACGGACTTGCCGAATGGCGGATTGGTCAGTACGAGATCGATGCTGTCCGGCCCTATTTGCTGTTTTCTCTTTCCCTCTCCAAAATCGACCTCGTATTCAATCAACGGCTTCAATCCACCGTATTCCTCGTTGTAGAGGTAGTTCTGGTGAAGCCACTGAGCGTTCTGCGCGTTGACGGCGTGAACGATCATGTTCAGTTTCCCAAGGCGAGCCGCCTTCTCTTCAATCTCGCACGCGAAGAAGGTTTCCTGGCCGAGGCGCTTTAGGAGCTGATCTTTCTTGCGTGGCTCCACGCCGTTGGAGAGTGCATGCTTGTACACGTCCTCGTAAGTGGCGATCAGAAAACCACCTGACCCTGCGCAGGCATCCAGAAAGCGCTCGCTTTTTTCGATGTCCAAGGCCGGGCCGTCTGGATTGTCCCGGGCAAGGTCCAGCATGAAGGCGACGATTTCTCGTGGTGTAAAGAACTGACCGAGGTCTTTACCCTTGAAAGTATCGGACAGCATGATTTCGAAGGCGCGGCCAAGCACATCGCCCTGGGTGTCTTTCAGGTTGATCCCTTCAAGACGGGCAATGACCCGCTCAACGGTTGCCGCCTTGCTGAGTACCCGCTCGTTCTCGTCAGTAAAGACTTCGGGATGGTGCCCCTTCAGGTCATCGAACAGGTTGTTGATGAAGTTCTGGGCGGCCTTGTCGCCCATGTGTTTGTTTTGCTCGCAATACGACTTTAACTTGGCGGTGGTGAAGCCCCCGCTGGGTTTTGCGTCTTCATTGAGTTTGATAAAAAGGAAGCGCGTGAATTCGTCGAAGATCCAGTCGTTGCGCTTGTTCTCGATGTCCCAGATGTCCTGCCAGCATCCCTTCATGAGTTGCACGAAGCGGGAGAGGCTGTTTTCCGTATGGAGTGTTTTCTGCGCCCACTGCTGCAGACCCTTGACTACGTCTGGCTTGAGTTCGCGCACCATGTCTTCGGCATCGCGAACGTCATCCCAGTCCTTCATCTCGTCATGAATCTCATTCCCCTTTTCGACAAGATAAATGCGTAAATGGCCTGCCACCTCGATGACGCAATAGGCTGCCGGACCATTGGGCATGAGAATGCTGAGGGCTTTGTATCGGTTAGCCTCGGATTCACTCAGCGTTGCCGAGCCTTCATGCTTGAAGGCGGCATAGCAATTGCCGACGCTGGTTGACACCAGAAACGCGGCTTTCTCGTCCAGCCCTTCAACCGTCGTGGCCACGCCAGAACCATCACCGTCATTGATCTGGTGGGCTTTGAAGCCCAGGTCCGAGACCAGAAATTCTCTGAACTGATCAAGAGTTGCCATCTGCTATTTCGCTCCTCGTGTTATGTACACCGCAACCGGGATGACTGTTTCTTCCGGGGTCAATCCACCATGGTCGTTGCCCTGAACCTTGTAGGGGTTGCCTGCCGATGTCTGCTTGGCACCAGGCCAGCCATAGCTGTCGTGCCCAAAGGGCAGCTCAACGGCATTGAGGCTTGCTGGAAGGCCGTAGTCGGCAACCGGTTCGATTCGTTTTACATCCACAGGGCCAACGTTGGTGCGGTTGGTTGTCTTGTATTCCAGGCAGCGGTTATGGATGAAGACATCCCGTCCGGGGCCGCTGTCCGATTTCAAATCGTCAATGACGTGCTGAGTGTTGTACCAGGTAAAGCCGTGGTCGGCCGTGATGACGACGGCCGTCTTGTCCTGGGCGGCGATCCTGCGCAGGTGGGGCAGTGCCACCTCCTTCACATAGGCCAGCATGATCTCCTGGAGACTCGACATGCCCTTCTGCAGAAGCCGATCCTGGAGGTTGAACACCACCGCCTTGAAGCGCCCGGGCGCATCCACCAGGTCGCGCATTTTCCTGTTGAGGGTGTCGGCGTTGGCGTCCTTCTCGTTGTAGCAGAGGTAATTCTTGTCCCGATCCCACCAGGAGGAAGGCGAAAGCCCCAGGTTGTCCAGGCAACGCTCGAGCAGATGGGGTTCACTTTTCCCATTCGGCCAGCTCCGGAACTCCGCCGGAGGCGCTCCGGCAAAAATGGCCTGTCGGCAATATTCGGTAATGCTGGGTAGATAAGTGCAGGCGCGGAACTCAGGTCCCAGCGACTGGTAAGGGCGAAACAGCTCACGTCCCGGCATCATCAGGAAGCGGTCACGCAGCAACGTCCAGTTGGCCACGCTCATCCCGTCAAAGACCAGCAGATAAACCTGCTTGATCTCGGAATCCTGCAGCAGTGGTTTGACCGCAGATTCCATGACATCGCTATTCAGCCAAGGTCTGCAGGTGCCTGCTGCGAACTTGCGTTCGCTCAACCACTTCGGCAGTCCACGGCTCGGCTGCACATAGAAATCCGCCCAGGCGATGCGAATAGAGTCGCAGGCCTTTTTCGCCCGCTGGGTGATACGAAAGACATTGACCTTTTCCGGCAACTGGCTGGACCGCCGTTCCGCCTCCAGCGCCATCGTGGAGAGCGGCAGATACACCGAATCCACCAGCGCCAGCCAGGCCTTCCAATCCAGGCTGGCGAGATTCTTCACCGCCGCCTCGGCCTTGTCCGTAAGCCGGTGAATCGTGACCATCGCTTCCAGCAGCGATACGTGGTCCTCGTACTGCTCGCGAGCCTGATGTCGGCGAAGGGCTTCCAAGAGTTCTTCCCATTCCGGGGCATCCGGTGTTTCCAACGCATCGGTCAGCTTGCAGGGAGCCTTTTCAAGCGGAAGCGTGTCGGCCCGCTCGCCGTTGACAACCACATCGAGCAACGCGTGCAGGGTGACCGCCAAGCCCTGGGCGAGGATGCCGCCATCGGCCTCCAGGACCTGGATGAGCTGATTCAGCAGGCGCTCCGAGCCTTTGCCGCCAACGCCCTTGACCACTGTCGCAAGGGACTCGGTGACGGCACTGGGGTGCTTCGGAAAGACTTCGTGCTGCAGGTAGTGCAGCGCCTGTTTGCAGGGCGCATCGTCTTTGAGGGTGATGCGACGGCCCCATTCGGCAAGCCCGTGCAGGCTTTGCTCGTCCTTGAGCACGTCAACAAATAGGTCGCCCAGTTCGCTGCCATCGAGGAAGGTACGCATCCGTTCCGGCGAGAGCATCTTCCAGCCATCCAGAATGGAAGCGAGCAGGCAGATCGGCAGCACCGGCGGCGGGTCGCTTTCCAGCACGGCGGCTTCGACCAGAGCGAAGCGCGGCCCATCGAGCCAGGTGCGAACCACGTCGAGGAATTCCTGCTCCAGCGCCCGGCGTTCATCCGCATCGACCGAGCCCAGCACCTCGCGTACCCGTGCCAGCGCATTCTCGTACCAGAGCTTGTCGAGAATCCGATCCGGCTCCCAGCCTGCAGACAACACGCTGGGATCGTTCAGCAGCGAGGCGAGCACCACGCGCTCCAGACTGTAAGCACCGAGCTGCGGCAGGTACGGAGCCAGGTTCCAGAATGCGGGAATGGGAAGCCGGTCGAGCAAGGCCCGGGGATTCTGCACGCCAAGCGCCTTGGCAATATCGCAACCCGTTACCGTGCGGGGCGACACGCTGGAACGGGCCTGCAAGTCCGGCAGATGATCCGGCTGAAGCTGCTGGCGTGAGATGATGATACGGGCGGGCGGATTTGGTTGCCGACGCTCGGGTTCGGTATGGCGGCGCAATCCAAACTCATTGGCACATACATGCACGGGGATGGCCTGGCCATCGACCAGCAGTTCGGTGGGCGCTTCGGCAAAATACCCACGCACGTCATTGACTAGCAGATAGAATTTCTTCAGATCACGGCTGCGCCACATGCCAGCCAAGGCTTGTTCCATGGCGGTCATTGCAGTGCCTCCTTCACCTGCTTCTGGTAATTTGCCACGAAATCAGGACCTAACAATCCCAGCAAATCAGAAGACAGGACATCCATTAGCTCGGAACGCTTGTTGATAACGTCATGCTTTTCACGATTTATGTTCTCAGTCTTATCGAAAATAACTCGGCATCTACTAAGAATGCTTTCGCACTGTTTTTCGGGGACATGCGGGACCATGATGTCTCCAACCCTGTCTTGACTTATTGAGGGCATCTGGCCCCCAGAACAGTTGTAAAACACCTGGAGGCGTCCATATTCGGTCAGAAAAAACACCCTTATTAGCTCTCTCCCTGCATTTGAAATGGAGCTAAGTCCGATTAACATTATCTCGGAGCATGGGATAAAATCAGCGTGCTCTTCGGTTGGGATTGCAACTTCTCCGACAGTGCCTTTCCTTGTGAACAGAAGCAATTCATTACTCAGCTTGCGCGAATAGCTTGTTGAAGAAACAAAAACAGGCTTATCATCTGTAATCTTTCCATTTTTGACATCGGCGACAAGCAAATATCGACGTGCGCCGTCATCTTCGCTATCGCAATATTCTCTACTGGCCGCACCGTTGTTGATGTAGTCCGCGATTGTATTGAGTGAGCGAAAGTTGGTATTAGTTTTAAGTTCGGCCACCATATTCAAAAGAGATTCCTGATTTCCCTTTACGTCCAGCCGCTCAACTGATCTGTCCTGTCGAGAGAGAAAAACACGCTTTTCAACAGGCTTTTGAATCGGAGAGAGTTCAAGGGCATCAGAAAATACTTGTGATAAATCTGAACTAGATTCGCGGATTTTGTTTTCCAGGACCTCTATTTGATCTCCAAACAAACCAAGAGACTTAATGCATTGAGCGTGTGCAATCAATATGTTCCTTTGCTCTTGCATTGATAGCTTTGGAAATGGAATTGAGCTCAAAACGTCACTCGATATGTAGCTAATTCCTAGATTGGCTCTTTCGCGAAAAACGAGCGATTGTATTGGTTCGCTCAATAGCCACAAGACTACGAACTTCGGGTCAAAGTCCTCTTTGCACTGGAATCTGAAAATACTTCCGTTGACGATTGCATCTGGAGGGTTGTCTGAAGCAACGCACATGTCGAAGAATGCTCGAGCACCCTTAATGCTAATGAGCACGTCATTACTCTTTATTCGAGCACGCTCGGAGTTAATCCATTCAGATGGGACCCTTACGGCACTTTCGTAATCAATACCGCTGTTGGATACATTTGATGATCTGACAAGAGATATGCCGCCTTCCTCCAAATAGCTTGAAGATGGCGGAAGAACGCCGTAGCTGGCGTCATCAGTCATTACATCACCCAAGGTCGTGAGTTCGATATCACAATTCTCTATGTACCGTTCCGCGTGAATGAACTCTGGAAGGTAATAGTTGATATCAAACCTGTCGTGTTGCTCTTCGGGCGACAGGATTTCGATCAGGGGTTTTTCGCTAACGATGGGCATTGCTTACTCCACCTTCCAAGGCTGTTCTTCTTCCGAATCGTTCTTTTTCAGCAGCTCACCCAGTGCGCC
Organism: Ectothiorhodospira shaposhnikovii; assembly: GCF_016584105.1. Taxonomy (GTDB): domain Bacteria; phylum Pseudomonadota; class Gammaproteobacteria; order Ectothiorhodospirales; family Ectothiorhodospiraceae; genus Ectothiorhodospira; species Ectothiorhodospira shaposhnikovii. The sequence goes on from NZ_NRSM01000011.1 coordinate 47,393, forward strand.
CTGCACATACTGCTCGAACTCACGCCGCCCGCCCTTGAAGAAACCAAGCAGGCGCGGCTTTAGCTGGTCCAACAGATCATCGACATTCACCTTCACCGCTTCCGCCTCGGCCAGGGCGGCCGCCAGGTGCTGTCGCATGGAGGCGTCTTGCAACGAATCGAGAGCGCTTTGCTCTGCGGGATCGCTGAGCAACCCTAGCAAAAGATTTGCTGCGGGCGTGTCACTGACGTAATCTCGGAGCTCGGCTTCGCAGCCCCGCACATGGTCCAGGTATTCCTTGATGCCGCGCTCGACCAATTCCAGGAAATGGTCCGGTTTGAGTTCCAGACGCTTGCCGGGTTTGTAGCCACAGGCGGAACACACCCAGCGGTCGGAAAGGTCGTTCTTCACGTCATCCAGGCTCTGCTCGCATACCTGCTGCACGCCAACCTGGGTCAACAGATCGGTCAGTTGGGCTTCGATAAAGGCTGGGCTGAAATGGGCGCTGAGCCCTTCCACCCGTGAGAGGTCCTTAAGCACCTGATAGCTTGGGCTGGCGAGCACGGCATCACGGAGAGCTTTCAGATCATTGTGCAGGCCCGCGTGTTCACTCAGGTACTGGTTGAGGTAGAGCTCGTGCAGATCCTTCCATTCGGCGGTGATACGGCTCATTTCCCCGGACGCGCCAGCGGATTTGACGTAGGTCTCGATGCTGTCGAGTAGCTCCTGGCATGGCTTTTCAATGGTGGGCGGGACGCCCAGTGCTTTGAGCTCACGAAGTTTGCCGGTGAGACTGGCCAGTTCGGAAATGCGATCCAGAAAATCGCGGGCTTCCCGCACGCGGTGAGCAAATTCCTCGACACAAGTGTAACGATTGGCCGCCTCGATATCGTCGTCCTCGGTAAGCCCCAGCATGTCGCGCAGGGCACCACGCACCGAGGCATAACAGGCAACCCGGCTTTCTCTACCATCCTCGGGCAGCGCAAAGATGTCGGCCCATTCGGAAATGGCGTCGGGAACCGAGGCTCCGGGCCAGGTTTGCAACGCCTGTTCGGCCTGGCGGAACTCGTGCCGGGCACGGGTTTCCGTCTCTTTCAAGAGGTCAAGAAGGCGCTCGGCGGCTGCCGGGCTGTAACCGGTGCCTTCTTTCCAAAGGCCAAGGGCGTGAAGCGACTCGGTCAGGTCGTGCCACAGGGTTTCATCCGGACGCGTCCCGGGACGGAGTTCATCCAGCTCCTGGAGCCAGTCAACCGGGCTGCCAATGGTGCGATCATCCTGAGAGACCGTCTTGCCGTGAATGGTGAAGCCGCTGATCTCCCCAGTGCTGATGAGCAGCGTGATCAGGATATCCACCCAGGTGTCGGTCAATCCCAGGTCCGTGGTTTTCAACCGTTTGCGGGTTTCCGCGATGCTGGTGGCAGGCGGGTTGGCCTTGCGGATATTGTCCCGAATCCGCTCCTTCGCCTTTTTGAAGGCTTCCACGCTGCTGGCGGCCAGTGTGACCGAGACTTCTCCGGGCACACCGGTGTTGAGCAAACCAAGCGGCGCAAGGTGCTTTTCAAGATCAGCCTTGGCAGTCCCATCCCCATCGGTCACGCGCCCTTTCCAGATGGCTTCGAGGATGCGTTTGCGCATCTGATTGCTCAAGTCCGCGCTAAAGGAATAGGCCTCCCGGAAATCCGGATGAAAGTGGAAGACCTTGGCTAAAGCCTTGGTGGCGACCTTTTCCAGGAGCCGTTCCAGAGAGCGTTCACTCTGCGGAATGCTGTGGTAGAGGGAAAGCAGTTCTGCGGGCTCGCAGAGGATTTCCCAGGCTTGGTCCTTGGTATTCCACTGGCGGATTTCGCCGTTCACAAAGGATTCGAGCAAAATCTCCGTGGCCTTGCGGGCAGGCTGGGCCGATTTGGTTCCAGCGGGAAGGTCAATCCATTCGCCCAGCAGCTCCAGCTTGCGCCGGACGGATTGCGAAGCACCGCCCGCGTTAACCTGGGACTGGTAGTCGCCAAAGAGTTTGACCAAAGCCATGCTACGTTTGAGCTCATCGATATCCTGGGCTGGCAATGTGGCCGGTAGCCATACGAGGGTCCGTCCGTTGCCATGACGGACTGCGTCCATCTCGACATCGAGCGGCGAGGCTGACGGGTAGAGTACGGCCAGGTGCAACGCCTTGGTGGCGGGCACGTCCTTAACAAAGCCGATGACTGCGTGGTCGTTGGTGAGCGCCGTCACCGGTTCAAGCCGATAGTCCAGGGAGCGGCGGGTTCGCTGCCAATCCACATCCACCTGGGTCGAGAAACCATGTTGTGGTGGCACAGTGCCGCCCAGCGGACTGCCCGGGAAGCGGAGGAACAGTTCAAGATGGGAGCGGTAGGCGCTCTCAAGCTGAATATCCGGTGCGAAACCATTCTTGACCCGCTCGACTTCAACCAACAGCTCTTCGCGTTCGCCCCCGTCACCTTCAACCGAGAGGAAAAAGCTCAGATTATCCCCGCTGCCTTTCTGACGAAGGGGCGGAAATGTTTGGGCAATCTTTTCCAGGATTCGGGCCGTTTCCTGGTCGCTTCCAGCGGGGTCACTTTCCTTGCCGGGCCATCGCAGCAAGAGCGCGTCATTCAGCTTCGAAACGGTGAGTTCTTCCTTAACCATGGAGAGGACGATCAATGCTTTGATCAGGCGTTCGCTCGCTACCTTGGCGGCCGCCTGATCGGCGTCCGACCAGCGCTTATAAGGCACGCGGGACAGGACCTCGTCCCTGGCCGTGCTGCAGAAGCGCTCAAACATCCCGTAATACTTGGCCATCTCAGGATCGTCCTGGATGATCTTGTTACGCAGGTCCTCGTAGTCGAACACGTCGTCGAGCACCGCGATACGTTTCCAGTCGCTGGTATCCTGCAGGCGTCTTTCAATGAATTCCTGGACAAATCCCAGTGCGCCACGGGATCTGCCGCCCCGGTTGGTGATCGCGGTGAGGCAGTACAGCCCGAAGGGATGCATCGGATAAACGTCGGCAAAGTGTTTTGCCTCGTCGGTGATGGGTTCGCGTTCGCGGAAGTACCGTTTCAGGAAGTCAGTAAAGGCTCCCCGGAAATGCGGCTGAATTTCAGCCTTAAAGGCATCAGCGAGCTTATGAACGCATTTGGAATTTTCACGAAACAGCCGGTGATTGTAGATGCGATGAAATTGCGTGACCGGGATGTTGATGGACTGGAAGCGGCCGGATTGCCCGGAGAGTTTGCCCATCAACTCCGTATCGTAATTGCGCCCGGCTTGGCGAGCGATGGCCTGAATTTCTTCCTGAACCGCGCCGAAAATCCAGAACGGTTGATCCCCGGCCAGTCCAGCTTCGGCCAGTTGTCCAAGGAAAGCAGTGCCCCGGTTGAAGTGTTCGTCGCTTTGGATCAGGTGAAGATACAATTCGTCAATAAAGACCAGGACGCCTTCGTAGCCGCGTTCTTTGGCGATCTCGACCAGCTTCTTGACCTTTTCCGTGACTGTGGTGCGGTCCTGAACGAGTTGAATGTTCAGGGCGGCAACAGCCTGCTCAATGATGGTCTTCTGATATTCCTTGTCATAGGAGCGAAGCTGATCGACGGAGAGACTCCGGTTGTCACGAATCCAGTTCTCGACATCGCTGCGGGTGCCGCTGGCGGTGTGATTGAAAAAGGTATCCAGATAGGCATCGGTGTTGGACAAAGTCGCCGTTACTGGCGGCGAGAGGTGGCGCAGGTGGTCAGTAACCGAGTTCCAGAAAGCCTGCTCGAGGGTCTCGTCAGGCACTTCAATGGCGGTAAAGTTGATCGTGAGGAATTTTCGTGGTGCGAGCGCATCCATGCCCCATTCGGGCTTGGTATCGAGGAACTGTTTGCGCAGCGTCGGTTCGGTCAGAATGGCGGATAGCCATGCCATGAAGATGGTTTTGCCGGAACCGTATAGACCGGTGATGAAGAAGCCGCGACCTTGCTTACGGTGAATTCGGTCCAGGATAATTCGGGCCGACTCCTCAACCTCGGGCAGCATGACGAAGCTTTCGAAAATCCGCGTCCGGCTGGCCGAATCGTGAGTCGACTCGTTGAAGTTTTCCACCCAGCTACTGACGGGCGTGAAATCAAACATATCCTTCATGAGTGGCATATCAGGCCTCCATCTCCACAATTGGTTGATCTCCGCGAGTCAGGGTGTACTGCCCGCAGCGGCAAAGCTGACCAGCCATTCGTCCTGTCAGCACCAGTAAAATTCTTCTTTTTCCCACGGCATCGTTGTACCAGGTGGTCATGGGGTCCATGCCGAGCGCGAAAACCAGTTCCAGGTGATCGAGGATGGTCAGTCCCTCTGGCAATAGCTGTTCGGCTACAAGGTCGTGTACCGCCTTCCGAAGTCTGTTCCCGTAGCGTTTAAGGTCCGCCGTGATGGTTGTAGCATTGAATTCAAACACTTCGGCAAACATGGGATCTTTAGCCAGCAGGTCGAGAACGATGTCATTCACGCTCACATATCGGACCTGCCCGAAATCGCCCAGCGATGCTATGTGTTCCGCAAGCCATGTTTTTCCAGAACCTTGACCGCCTATCAGGCAGCAAAGAGTCCGGCCGCCAACGTGGCTTTCGCCGACCAATCCTATAAGCTCATTGAGCGCCTTGGCCTGAGCTGGAGTCGTTTTGTTATCTCCAGGCATCGACATACTCCTCCAGCGATTGATGAATCAGTTGAACTTGATCCGTGCTTCCGTGCCGGTGATAGTCACAATGTCCCTTGGTTGCGAGTTTGTTGACCCCGGCAATCAGCAAGGCGCGGTTGCACATGAAGATGGGGGCGATGGTTCCTTCGTTGATGACCGTGGCTGTTGATGGTGCCCGCCAACCGTTTTTTGATGCGTCGTGATAGAGCGCGTAGCCCAAAACGGCCTCGGTTGGGCAGTAGGTGGTCACCGAGTAATTGGATTTCGAAAGCTTCAGGCGTCCTGCCTTAACGAGGATCGACCGCACTCGATCTCGAGTTGACTGAGGCATGCGCTCGTATTTACGTTCCAGGAGCTGGTCGAGGTGATAGCGAGAGAAAACGGCCTCGCCGGTATTCAGAAAGCTGTCTGTAACCAAAAGTGAAAGGGTTTCAAAAAGAATCGGGGTAGTTATGCATAGCTGGAAAAACACCAGATCCTGAACCGCTTCATCATTGCTGCGAATCTTTCGAAACATCTTCAGGAACGAAGTGTTTTTGATCGAGTTGTTCTCGATTTCCAGGAAGCGATATTTCATGTGTTGCCACAGTTTTTCCTTGTTGGACTCGGACTTCTGAGGCCAACGTTGGATACAGGAGCCACGCACAGCTTGCGCGTCATTGCTCTCCAATGCGGCGTCGAGCAGCATGAGAGTCTCTTCCAGAAGGAATCCGTATCCGATAGTTGAAAACTGCTTATCCATTGAAATTGCCGCCTGTCATCTAGTCCTCATTGTTTTTGTTTTTGTCTGCTGCAGCACCGCCAGCCTCGACCCAAGCATCGACCTGTTCTTTTTTAAACTTCCAGAGTCGGCCTACTCGATGAGCGGGCATGCCGTGCTTGTCTATCCAGCGGTACACGGTGTCACTGCTGACACCGAGATACTTGCCTATCTCGTCTACTGATAACCAACGGTTTTCCATCTCGGCCATTTCTCTAGCTCCTCATGGGCGATTGGGTTAATAGCCACGCCAGAGGCGATAAAAGGGATGCGGGCACAGCTTCCCCAACTTAAAACATCCTCTAATATATTTAGGCAGGGGCCGATTGTCAAATGGTTTTACCGGCATAAGGCCGCAAAAGGCGACTCAAGGATAGATCCATTGACCCTCTGTCACTCTTTCCCCGTAAGCAGGGCATGGCATCCAATAGGTCCAGGCTGGAATCGAGGTGCGCCCGCACAGCACCGCCACCATCACCCGCTGGTACATGCTGTGCCCGCCGGGCCGAAAGCCTTCCAGCCGATCGATGGGCGGTAGATCGCGCTGAGGATCGGTGAAGGTCACCAGTTCCCCATAGATCAGATCCCAGTCGCCGGTCGGGCGGCCGAAGCGCGGTGTGCCGCTCTCCTGCTGTCTGCGGGCGTCGGCCAGCGGATCGTCGGTGCCCCGGGCAAGGACCAGACCTTCCGACACTTCCAGGGCCGGGAACCCGGCATGGAGATGGAAGAGCCTGCCCCAGACCACGGCCGGTTCGATGCTGCGGGCCTGGGCGCAGAAGCGTTGATGGTTCCAGTAGCCCCGTTTCAGTGTGCCGTAGACGAAGAGACGGAGGATGGTCTCGGGAGTGTCTTCCGGGTTTGTGCTGACTCGGGCCGTCCCTGGCCCTCGCCCTGCGGGCGCACTTTCAGTGCGTCCAAATCCGCTGTCCTGCGGATTTGTCAGCTTCGCGGTGTCTCCAATGTTCATGCATTCACTCCTTCGGGCAATGTCCCTTTGCGCTCCTGGGGTATGAAGCGGAATTCGCTGTTTTCGACGGCCCGCACATCCTCGTGGCGGATGGTGAGCATGGTCATGGGTGGCACCTCCAGCTCGCGCCAGCCCTTCTCGTTGTCCACGGCAAAGTCGATGAAGGCGTCGTCCGAGGAGTAGAGCACCACCCGGTGCTGGCGGTGGATGCGCAGGCAGAGCGGCTTGTTGCCCTTGAGCACGGTGATGGTGCCCGGGTCGAGCCGAGAGGCCAGCACGGCGCTCATCTGGCCACGACAGAGGGCGAGCGCCTTCTTCAAGCCCTCCTGGTCGATGGGGCCTTCGGGCGCGAAGCGGTCGGCCAGGCGGAAAATCAGCTCGCTGTCCACTTCGGCGTAGCGCGGCAGCCCGAGTCGGCGGAACAGATAATCGGCGTTGTAGATGGTGCCGTTGTGGGTGCCGATGACGATCCCGGCCCGGATGGGATGGTTGTTGCGGTTGTTGAACTCGTTGCCCCGGGTGCGCCAACGGGTGTGGCCCATGAGGATGGTGGTCTCGTTGTCGACCTGCCCGAGCAGCTCCTGAAACGGCTTCTCGTAGACCAGCTCGTGCGCCCGCATCGGCCGCTTGAAGATGCGGTGGCTGCCGTCGGTCTTGAGCCAGGCCAGACCGGAGGCGTGCGGGCCGCGCTCCTCGCTGTGCAGCAGCATGCGTATGAAGACCTCGCGCAGGTAATCCCGCTCGTCGGGCCGTCTGCGCTTGCGGCCGAAGATGATGCCTACTTGTCCGCACATGGAGCCGGGTCCTCCTTGCCGCTGAAGTTCTTGCCGAGCGGTCTCGTCCCTTCGAGGACGAAGGCCGCGTATTCGCGCCGGTGGTCCGCCAGCCACTCGGCCACCTCCGGGTAACCCATCTCGGCGGTCAGCCGGGTCACCTCCGGGTGATCGAGCATGTTGGTGCGCCCGGAGAGCCGCACCGTCTCCAGGGCTTCGAGGAATCGCTCCGGCCAGGGATCGCTGGCCTTGTCGTCGGGAAGAAACTCGATCAGGCCGTGCCGGGCCAGACGGGTGAGAAACTCGGCGGCCGCAGCGGCGGCGTCCTCCGGCAACGGCTGGGTCGGCCCGCCTTCGATGCCGGAGAGCACCTCGGTCATGTAGTCCCGGGGCGCTCGGCTGGCGGTAAACGGCGTCTGGCCGCGCATCAGCTCGACCACCTCAAGGCAGTCGGCGGCCTGGATGGTTTCTCCGCTGCCGGGGATCGGTTCGCCGTCCAGCGTGGTGGAGCGGATCAGAATCTTCATGGGGCACCTCCTTAAACAGTGAGGCCGGGAACTTGCCCGGCCTCGTTGGTGAGAGTGGTGGTTGTTTCGTCCGGGAGGACGTCCTCCGGTTTGGGCCGTCCGTTCTTGAAGGCGGCGTCGCCGGGCATGTTGGCCATCAGATGCTTGCGGGCGGTCTTGAACTCGTCGCCGATCAGGCCGAGGTGGAGCAGGAAGACCCGGAAGTCGTACTTGGCGCTCTGAGGATCGAAATCCCGCTTGCGGCTGGAGGCGGCCCGCCCATTGAGCGCCTTGGCGGCAACCGCGAGGCAGAACTGCAGGTAGGCCTTGATCCGTCCCGCGTGGAGGGTCGCCTCGAACCAGCGGAACTCCACCGTGCCCCGGTACCAGACGTTGTGCAGGTTGACCCCGTGGTAGCGGCTGTTGTCGTAGTGCTGGGGCTGGCGGTTGTGGTAGCCGTACCAGATGCGGTTGAGCTGGTCCTTGGTGCGGGGACGATGCTGTTCGATGCGCTGGATCAGCTCGTCGCTGACTGGCCGGGTGTAGCGGTTGAGCCGGTCGCGGCTGATGCCGAGGGCGTGGAGGATCAGCGGCTCCTGCTTGTAAATGATCTTGGCCAGGTTGCACAGGTGCCTGCCGTCGAAGGGAGCGGCATCGATATGGATGTGGATGCCGCACTGGCTGTTGATCTTGCCTCCGGCGCGGCGGATGGCCCGGACCACCTCCTGCAGTTGCGGGATGTCGTCATAGCCGAGCACCGGGCTGACCACCTCGGCCCGCAGATGGGCCGGGACGCTGGTCAGGGAGGCGTCCCCCACCACCTTCCAGACGCGGCCGCGCAGGTCCTCGACCTCCCAGGGGTCATAGCTGCTGGGAATGCCGACATGGCGGACCGTGCCGCCCACCACCGAGTGGATGGCCCAGGCGATCTGTTCCCGGGTGCGTTTTACGGTCTCGATCTCGATCCCGTAGTGGATCTCTTTCAGGTTCATGCGTGCCTCCGTCGTTCATGGCGCTTCTAAGTCGTTGTCTAGCAAGCCTTTTTAGCCCCCGCTTACACCATGAATGAATGCTTCTTTCCGGACACAAATCAAGTAGAAGAACAGCCGAAGCAGACATTTAACACGTTTATTTTCAATGACTTGTGAACGCTCTTGACCGAAGCTCAGTTTTTCCTCAAAAAACCCTTGACTCCGTAGTATGGTACGGACCTTATATTTAATTCAGGAGATCGAGATATGAACAACATGACCATCGGCAAGCTGGCGAAACAGTGCGGTGTGGGGGTGGAAACCATCCGCTTCTACGAACGAGAGGGATTGATTCTGCAGCCCGAGAGAAAACCTTCCGGCTATCGCCTCTATCCCGAGGAGGCGAAAGATCAGGTCCATTTCATTCGGCAGGCGAAGGATCTCGGCTTTTCGCTGAAGGAGATCAGGGAACTTCTGGATCTCAGATTGGATGGCGAACAGGCCTGCGACGAGGTGCGTTCTCTTGCGGAGGCCAAGATTGCCGACATCGAGGAAAAGATCGCCTTGCTGCAGAGGATGCGGACTACCCTGGGAGAGCTGGTCGTCGCCTGCAAAAGCAACAAGAAAACCGAACCATGCCCGATTTTGCGGGCAATCGAAAAGGAGGACCGACCATGAACCCCAAGGCCGACAAGAAACTGATGGGCGTGGGCGTCCTATCCGCCTTCGCGGCATCACTGTGCTGCATCACGCCGGTGCTGGCGTTTCTCTCCGGTGCCAGTGGGCTGGCATCCGCGTTTTCCTGGATGGAACCGGCCCGTCCCTGGCTGATCGCGCTGAGCGTCGGCCTGCTGGGATTTGCCTGGTATCAGAAGCTCAAACCACGCACCGCCGCCGAGATTCAGTGCGCGTGCGAAGATGAACGGAAACCACCCTTCCTGCAGAGCAAGGCATTTCTTGGGATCGTCACCGTATTGGCCGCACTGATGATGGCCTTTCCCTGGTATGGCAGTCTGGTCTACCCGGAAAACCAGACCAACACTGTGATCGTCCCCGCCGACCAGGTCCATACCGTTGCCTACCAGATCGAAGGCATGACCTGCCCCAGTTGCGAGGAACATGTCCGGCATGGGGCCAGCGGCGTAGACGGTGTCATTGACGTCACGGCAGATTACCGGACCGGGAAGGCGGTGGTGCGGTTCGACCGTGGACGGACCAACGATGAAGCGATCCGGCGGGCAATTGACGCGACAGGATACAAAGTGAAAGACAAGGAGGATAGGTAATGAGCGGGCAATCGCATCGGGAAAGCTGCTGCGCATCGTCTTCGGATGATGTGCGGAAATACGACCTGATCATTCTTGGCGGTGGTTCAGCGGGATTCGCCGCCGCCATTCAGGCGCATGAGTTGGGCAGGACGGTGCTGATGGTGAACGCCGAGACCCTTGGCGGCACCTGCGTCAATGTCGGCTGCGTGCCCTCCAAGACCCTGATCCGGGCCGCCGAGGCCCTGCACAAGGGAGGCCATCACGCCTTCGCCGGAATCAAGAGTGAAGCCGCGCTGGTCGATTTCGAGGCCGTTATCCGGCAGAAGGACGAACTGGTCTCGCAGCTCAGGCAGGCCAAATACATGGATGTGTTGGAGGCCTACGACCGGGTGGAACTGATCGAAGGCGACGCCAGACTGGAATCTCCCCGGACGGTGCGGGTCAACGGCGTGGTGTACGAAGCATCGAGAATCCTCGTCGCCACCGGCTCGCGTCCCTGGCTGCCGGATATTCCCGGCCTGGCCGAGAGTGCCCCGCTCGACAGTACCTCGGCCTTCGAGCTGACGCGTCTGCCGGAATCAATGATCGTGCTGGGTGGGCGCTATATCGCCCTGGAGATCGCTCAGATGTTCGCGAGACTCGGAACCAGGATCACCGTGCTCCAGCGCAGCGGGCGGATTCTCCCCACCGAAGACGCGGATCTGACCGAGGCGTTGACCGGCTATCTGCGGGATGAAAGTCTGCGCATCGAAACTTCGGTTCGGGTCCACGAGGTGAGGCGTGAGGGTTCCGGCGTGGTTGTCCGCGCTCATGTCGGTGATGCGGAGCGGGAGTTTTCCGCCGAACGGATTCTGTGCGCCACCGGCAGACGGGCCAACACCGAAACTCTTGGTCTGGAGCAAATCGGAGTGCGCCTTTCCGGGCAGGGAGAAATCCTGGTGGACGAACATCTGCAAACATCCCAGCCCGGAATCTTTGCCGCCGGAGACGTCATCGGCGAACCCGCTTTCGTTTACACGGCGGCCTACGAGGGACGCCTGGCCGCCGCCAACGCCTTGTCAGGGGAGCCACAAAGGCGCGATTACCGGGCGTTGCCCTGGGTCATCTTTTCCGATCCGCAAGTGGCCGGTGTCGGTCTGAACGAGCTGGAAGCGGCAAGCGCCGGAATCGAGGTGGAGGTGGCCAGACTCGATCTCAGGAACGTGCCCCGGGCGCTGGCGGCGAGGGACACCCGGGGCTTCATCAAGCTTATCCGCCGCAAGGGTTCCGATGAACTGATCGGGGCACGCATCCTGGCACCTGAAGGCGGCGAACAGATCATGGAGGCCGCACTGGCGATCCGCCACGGCATCGGCGTGTCGGATCTCGCTTCGGCCTTCCACCCCTATCTGACCCAGGCGGAAGGGATCAAGCTCTGCGCCCAGACCTTCGGCAAGGATGTAGCCAAGCTGTCATGCTGCTCGGCATAAACAACTACAAAGGAGAACGATTTTATGGAAGATTTGGTCTGTTACTGCTTCGGGTACACGGCGTCCGACATTGAAGAGGATGTCCGTCTCAACGGCAAATCCACGATCCTGGAGAAAATTCTGTCCGAAAAGAAAGCTGGCGCTTGCCAGTGTTCCGTGAAAAATCCCAAGGGCCGCTGATGTGTCGGTAATGTCCGCCAGTTGGTGGACAAGATTATGGGCGGTTCCAACCTCTTCGTTGGACCCTGACGGTTTCAAGAAGCAGAAACCCCGGAACGGGCTGGCCGTATCCGGGGTTTCTGGGTTGGCGGTGGCAGTGAGCCGGTCAGCCGGAGGCGGTATCAGAGGTGATCAGGCTGGCGTGCAGCTCGAGGTTGCGCGACTCGTCGGCCCGCATCCGCGCCAGCAGCGCCGTGAAGGCCTCCGCTTCGTCGGCCGGGAGCTTTGATGCCCGTTCCAGCCGCGCCAGGCGCTGGTGAAGATTCTCCAGCAGGCCCAGGGCGTGGTCACGGATCAGCCCGTCGCGCTTCTCCTGCGGCGTGGGGATGAACTCGGTCAGTCCGCCTTTGCGTCGAACGATCATGGACGTGCCTCCTTAGCTCAGGGTCGCGCCCAGCGAATGGATGCGCGGGTAGATCAGCGGTGTTCCGGTCATCTCGGCCTTGTAGCGGACCTTGTTGCCGGTGTTGTCGGTGAAGGTGCGCACCAGGGTGTACTCGGTCCAGTTCTCGTCGATGGGCCGGGTGTCTTGGATGGTCATCGCCTCCCAGGTCTGGCCGCCGTCGTTGCTGGCGAACCATTGCAGGGTGGTGCCGCTGGGGATTTGCATCTGCACATAGGCCTTGGTCGATTCCACTCCCTGGGTCAGCTCGTTCTCGCGGGTCAGGTAGGCCCCGGTGGTCTTGTTGAGGTAGCCCACCAGGTTGACGTCCCGGAAGTTGATGGCCGGGGTGTCGTTGGCAAGCGAGCTGCTCAGGCGCACGCGGATCTGGACCCGGGTGGCGAGGTTGGGCAGCCGTTCCTCCTCGGCGGGAACCATGGCGTCCCAGGTCACACCGCCGTCGGTGGAGTATTCCCAGTCGAGGCCGGTGCCCTGGGGGATGGCCGAGTATTCGTCAAGGTTGATGTCGGAGAACTGCACGCCGGTGATCGGCTGGAAGCGGATCATCCCCTCGGACTGGAAGTTGTAGCCGTAGATCTTCATCGCCAGGTCGGAGCCGTTGAGCGGCGTCCAGGTCTCGGCGTTGGAGCTCTCCAGCAGCACGCCCTCCATGTAGGTCTGCCGGGTGATGATGCCCCAGCGGCCCATCTTGCCCAAGGTAGCGGTGCGCACCTTGTAATTGGTGCTGTTGGTCAGCAGCACCACGGAATAGCTGGTATTGGCCTCGGCGTAGAACGGGTCGTCGAAGCGAATGCGGGTCTCGCCGCTCAGGCTGATCTCGTTCGGGGCCAGCACCTTCTCGGCGAACACCACGCCGTTGGGCAGACCGGTGGTGACGCCGCGAATCTGCACCGTGACCGGGATGCTCGGGTCCCTGGCGGTGAACTGCAGTCCGATGCTGGAGATCACCTGGTTTTGGGTGAAGCTGAAGGTCTGGGCCAGCGGGTCACGGGGCACGAAAATGGTTTGGGTGCGCCAGACCACCTGCACCACGGGCACGCGGATGATGCGGTTCTCGATGATGCGCTCGATGCGGGTGATGACCAGCGGATCGTTGATCTGCAGGCTGGCCCGAGCCGAGTAGACGCCGTCGGCCATCTCCACGATCCGGTTGCCGTTGCGGGCGTTGGTCGGAATGGTGAAGGAGGCGCTGACCCGACCGGCCTCGTCGCTGATCAGATTGCTGGCCATCACCTGTCCGTCGCAGCGCAGCACGATGCCGGATTTGCTCGGGGTGAAGTTGATTCCGGTGACGGCGATGCCGGTCTGGCCGCGCCGCCCGAGGTTGGGCGTGATCTGCAGCATGGCCGGGGGCTTGTCGAACACCGCGTAGGGGTTGATGTTGCGCTCCTCGGACCAGTCGTTCTGCTCCACCAGCACGGTCTCGTTGCCCGGCAACAGCGCCAGGCTGCCGAAGAAACTGGCGTTGCTGCCCGCCTGATCGACCGAGAGCACGGTGGAGTGTGGAATGCGGTCCGGCGCGACGAAACGGGCGATCTCGTTCACTCGGGCGTCCCATTCGGCGTGGTAGATGTCCGACTGGGCGGTGTTCGAGAAATCGTCCGAGTAGATGCCTTTCTTGGTCTGGGCATCCCGGTTCTGCAGCTCGTTGTTCATCTGGTACTGGGCGTCGTTGTACTTCAGGTCCTCGACGTCCTGGATGATGTCGTGGATCTGGTCCATGGTGATGCGGGTCAGGCCGAAGTTGCGGATCTCCATGTCGGTGGAGTTGGGCGGGCAGTCGATGCTGCACAGCCCCAGGGCGTTTTCCGGCACGATGGGCAGCTTCGGGAAATCGGCCGGAGCCCCTTCCAGCCGTTTGATCTCGGTGGTGGTGGCGTAAACGATGTCGCGGCGGCCGAGGTAATAGTCGTAGTCCAGGCTGCAGTTGGAACCGTTCACCGGCTGGTCGCCGAGGCTGCCGCGCCCGAAGTTGATCACGTTGAGGTTGCCCAGCTCGAGCTGCACCGCCGACATGGTGAGTCCGGCCGTGTTGGTGGCCGGAGGCGAAGCGGTACCGATCTCCTCGACACCGTCGTCGACATAGGAGAGCGCCTCGCTGCCCAGCTCCATCAGGCGCTTGTAGTCGGTGCGTGCGCCGTTGGTGGCGGCCCGGTAGACGCGATAGCCGGTCGCGCCGCTGACCGGCAGCCAGGAGAGCTTGTTCATCTCACCGGCGGCGGTGGCCCGGGCAATGACCGCAGCGGCGTTGAAGGCCGTCTCGCCGGTGGCGTTGTAGGCGGTCACCAGATAGAAGTAGTTTCCGGCCGCCGGATGGTTGGCCTGACCGAACCAGCCGCTATCCACGTAGTCGGTGCCCTTGATCATCTGCTTGGTGTAGGTCCAGCGCACCGTGTAGGTGGTGCCGATGGCCGGTTCGTTGCCGGAGCCGAGCCAGTCGACATGGTTGCCAGACTGCTGCCAGTCCACGCCCTCCTGGAAGATGGTCGCTCCCTGGCTGACCTCGAGGATATCCACCACGGGATTGGGGTCGAGCAGGTCTTCGCCGCCGCCCACCGATCCGCGAGTGACGTTGCGGGTGATCTCGACGATGGCCTCCACCTGGGTCGTCTCCTTGAGCGGTATGGAGTTGACCGGATAGCGGCGCTTGTTGATGTCGAAGGTTTTCTGCTCACCGCGCACCGATTTGGTGGCAATGGATTTGGGTACCAGGGTCGAGGTGGGCAGATCGCGCTGATGCCGGAAGCCCTGGATGTAGGCGCGTCCGGCATTGGTGATCGCCTCCACGCTGTCGTCATCGACCCCACCGATAAAGGTGTCGAAGCCCCTCACCAGATAGCTTCCGGCCTGGTCGAAGGTGCGCTCGGCCAGGTTCTGAATCAGTGAGTTGAGACCCTCGGCGGCGGCGAAGGAGAGCTGGTCCTCGGTGATCGAGGAGACGGTGATCCGGCTGCCCGGCAGCGTGCCCAGGAGATCCCGCAGGTAGAGGTTGGACTTCTCCTGCACCGTGGGCGTGACATCGCCGCTCTCGCGGTCGAACTTGTAGATCGGGATCACCCGGCGCTCGGCCACGTTGTTGGGCAGCGTCTGGCCGCTGGTGTCCGTCGCCTTGAGAGAAAGAACCCATTTTTCCCTTTCGGCGGTGGGCTCGCCGGTGGCCGGATTGATCAGGGCCGGGTCCTGGGTGTAGCCGTAGTTGTACTTCAGCAGCTCCACGTAAACGTAATCGGCCCCGCTGGTGGTGGCCGGGTCATAGGTCAGGGTCGCGCCGCTCACCTGTTCCAGGTGGCCGTCGATGTAGACCACGCCCGGGGCCAGGGTCAGGACGTTGGCGGCCGCGCTGACCTCCAGGCCCATGATGATGGAGCCTTCCTTGAACAGGATGTCGGCGATCTTGCGCCGCTCCAGGTTGATGATGTCCTGCTGCTCGTTGAGTTCGGAATCCAGCAGGTCGCGATCCTGATGGTAACGGATGCGCTTGTAATTCTTGGTCGGGTCGAATGTCTCGCGTGAGATGCTCATGATTGAATCCTCCAGTTAGATCTTGATGATCCCGACCAGCTCCACGCGGGTGTCGGAAATCTTGTTGAAGTCGGGAATGTTCTTCACCTCGTACAGGTAGCCCGGACGCAGCACCTCGCCGGTCGGATTGGTGTCCTGATGGAACACGCCGCCCATGGCGAGATCCCCGGTGACGCTTTCCACGTACTGCACGTCGCCGCCGAAGAAGCCGTATTCGCGGATGGTGATGCCGTTGGCCTCGGCCTCGTCGAAGCGGAAGAAGACGCCGATGGTGTTGGTCTCCTCGCCGGTTTCGAGATAGCGCACGCCGTTGACCAGGAGCGCCCCTTCGGCGTTCTCCTTGAGGAAGGTCCGCTTGTAGTAGCGCTTGCGGGCGCGTTCGTTTCTGAGCCCGGTCTGGCCGATGTCCGGCGCGGGCGGATTCTGCGGGTCGCTGAAGCTGGCATCCCCGTCGCCGATGGCGCAGTGGGTGATGCCGTCCACGGCCTGGCCGAGGAGGAGTTTGGCCGTCAGTATCCGGCCGGTTTTGACGATGAGTCCCAGTGCCATTGCTGTTCTCCTTTAGGTCTGAATTTCGTGGTCTTGATCGATGAGCACCGCGAACAGGATCTGGCGCGTGTCGGCCAGCAGCCCGGCCGGGATCGCAATGCGCTGAACGGTGTCGGATCGGCTGGTGTGTGCGCCGGACGTCAGGACGCTGGTATCGATGCTCCGCAGCCAGGGGCGTGTCACCCGCACCGCCGCGTCGGCATCGACGCCCAGACGGCCATGGACGACGAGCCACAGGTCGGCGCTCCGGTTCAGGCGGTTGTTCACGCGAAACGCGAGGTCGGATCGCCGTTCGAGCCGATGGGCAACCCGCACCGCGCTGTCGGCCCGGACCATCACCGTGCGCCTGGCCGGTGCCCCGGGAAACAGCTCGAAGAGCGCTCCTGGTTGCGCCGCGCCGATGGTGAGCAGTTCCGGCCGCCGGATGCCTCGGCGGGTGGTAATGGATGCCAGTTGTCCCTTATGCACTGCCACGGCGAATCCTCCCGCTGAGCTTGAGCGCCTGGCCACGGTTCATGGGCACAAGCGTTTCCGGACGACGCTGGCCGGTGATCGTAGTGATGGGTTTGAGATTTCCGCTTTGCGTTGCCATGGCGTTACTCCTTCACCGCGCACCAGCCGCCGGTGGTCAGGTTGAACACGCGGTAGCTGTCCGTACCGATTTGAATAGTGTCTTCCGAGGCGACATTGCCGCCGCCCACGGCGAAGACCTCGATGAGTTCGCCGCGCAGTTCCTGGTAGGCGGCGGAGCCGGACATCGAGGCGAGCCAGGGAAAGAGGATGGTGGTGCCGTAGCGCATCTCCGGATCGGTTTCGCCCTGGAGCCCGCCATTTGCCGCACCGCAGCGACCCTGCTGGCCGGACGCGGAAGTCCAGCCGTCGAACTTGTTCACGGCGTAGAAGGTGCCCGGCGCGTTGTAGTAGCTGTTGACGACCGGCTGCGGGTCCTCGCCGATCTTGGCTCCCGAGGCGTAATCCCGAACGAGGGTCTCGACGGTGATGGTGTTCGGCGTGGCGACGGTGTCTGTGGCGCTCACCCGCACGCGTTCGATGCCCGCGTCGTCCTTGATCACATAGTCCTGTCCGGGCGTGACCACGGTGGCGTCGTTGACCTGAAGCACCACGCCGCTTCCGGCGGTGACCGCCGCCTGCGTGAGCGCGATGGCCCCGGACCAGAAGCGTTTCAGCAATCCGCTGTAATGGCCGTAATAGGTGGAGACGAGCTTGGTGACCACGAAGACGTGGTCCAGATCGGCGAACAGCCAGAAGATGAAGTCGGCGCTGTCCTCCACCCGCAGGTAGGTGTAACTGGTGTGCGAAGCCTCGTTGACGCCGGTGTGGGTGGCCGCGTCCCAATACTGAAATGCGGCAATGTGAATCCGCCCGGAGGTGGTACTGATACGGAACTGCAGATAGACGTCCTCGGCTCCGGATTCCCCGTGAGACTTGAAGACGAAATACGGCTGCGGGTCGGCCGACTGGTCGTCGTGCAGGGTCCATCCGGTGGTGGTCACCAGAAAGGTACGCAGTTGATTGAGCAGGTCGAGCCGACCGTGGGCGAGTCCTTGAATGCTGTGGTATGCCATGGCGGCCTCCTTAGAGAATCGGGTTTTCCGTGCCGGTCAGGCGCAGCTTGATGTCGAGTTTGTTTTGCACCGGTGTGCCCGGGAGCACGGTGCAGCGCCGCCAGAAAGACAGCGTCTGCTGGAAGGCCTTGTCACCGAGATTGAGCGGTGCGCCCTGGGTGGCGGTGTCGAGTCCGGCCTGGGTCAGGGCCAGGCGGTACCAGACCGATTCGTCGGTGCCGTATTCATCGATGGGATCGAGCACCAGCCCGGTGTAGTCGTAGCCGGAATAGACGGTCGTTCCGGCGTCGTGCGCGGCCGGAGCGGTGTTGGCCACGCCCCGCTGCACGGTGAGATTGGCGGTGCCGCCGCCGCTTTCGATGAGCATCTGCTCTCCGTCGATGATGATGAGTTCGCCGTCGGCAAAGCGCGGTTCGGCCAGGGCGATGGAGGTCTGCGCCGCGTCTATGGCCGAGGCGAGGCTCGTCTGCTCGTTGGCGACGTAGAGCTGCCGATCCTTGATGTCGCCGTCGGTGCCGTTGTAGCTCTCGGCCTCGGGGCGGCTGAAATCCCCCTCGGAAATCTGCTGGGTCAGCGCTTCGTCAAGATAGAGGTGAATCGCCATGGGTTCTCCTTCAGGTGGGCCACTGGGTGGCGCGATAGTTATTGGTGGCGGCCTCGAACCCGGCCTGCGTGGGCGCGTGCAGGTCCTGCTGACGGAACAGCCAACGGTAGGACGGCCGCGACCAGCGGAATCCGGCCTGGTTGAGGCGCATGCGGCTGACGCGCATCGGGCGGGTCCGATCAACGGAGAGGCGCAGGCCGGTGGTGTTGAGCGGGCTCGCGCCCAGCTTCATGGTCTCGACCCGATGGCGCTGGAGAGAGCCCGTGTCCACGTAGACTTCAAGCGAGGCCCGTTCGCCGGTCAGATTCGCATTGCTCAGATACCGGGTGTTCAGGGTGTTCGCGTTGAGCCGGAACACAGGCCCTCTCCGCCGCCATCGGTCGATCCGGTCGACGGCCAGGGTGACGTCCGCGTCGCAGCCAGCAGTGGAGGCGAGCAGCAGATTGCTGATGCCGCCCTGGTTGGCGGTGAGGTCGAGACCAGTGTTGAGCCTGGCGCGGCCAAGCTGGAAGCAGAGGCGGTGACGAGATTCCAGCGGCAGGCGCAGGTCGTACTTGGCCTCCGCCCGTTCGACCGGTTCCGCTTGCGTGTCGAAAAAGAAATCCTTCTGCCGGAAGCAGTAGCGCAGCGCGGTCTCGCCATGGGTCAGCGGCTTGCGGTTGAGATGGCTCTCGCCCAGCCCGAAGCCGCTTTCCAGCACATCCCCTTCGAAGTCTCGGCCGGTGTAGATGGGCGTGCAGAAGGAAACCCGATCTTCGCCGACGCGGGTGTGCGGCAACCGCCAGTCGTTGAGGGCCTTGTGGTTCAGACGCATCCGGTTCTGGCGGCCGTGAAAACGGGAGACCTTCACGGCGGCCCGATCGATTTCCGGGAGCATCTCCGTGGTGCTGGTGAGCTGCAGCAGCTCCCAGGCCCTCTGCTTGTTGGTCAGGTGACGGCAGGAACCAAGCGAGGAACGTCCGAGGACGAAGGTTTCGTCGAGAAACGCCAGCACGATCCGGCGCACGGCGTTGGCGTGCCCGAAGTCGAGCATCGCGCCGCCTTCGATCCATTCGAGCAGAAACTGGAGCCAGAAACAGCGCGTACCCGCCGGGTGGTGAAACACCAGGACGTCGCGCAGCCCCTCGGTCTGGTTGAGACACAGCACGCGAAACACGCCGAGGCTGAACACCAGCCCGGGTAGTTTGGCGCTGCTGAGTCGGGAGCGGGCATTGAGACGCAGCGCCGAGCGGAAGGTCTCCTGCAGTTCACCCTGCCAACCGAGCGCGTCAAAGTCCCGCTCGATAGCCGGAATGGTGCCCTTGCGGCGATAGATTTCGACCGCCTCCCGCACGCGGCGGCGCTGGCAGTTCGGCGAACAGGTGCCGTCCACTTCGAGGCCGACCAGTCTCGCCAGCAGCGGCAGGAAGCGCTCGTCGCAGTGATCGACGTCGAAGATGGTCGGGAAATCGTCGATGGCCTGCTTGAGCTCGTCGAGCGTTCCGGCGGGAAGGCTCAGAAAGGTGCGCAGGTCACCGGCCTCGTCGTTGTGCTCGTAAAGCGGCGGCAGCAGGCCGAGCAGATTGTCCTTGAACCAATCCGACATCAACCGGCCCTCCGCAGATCGAGGTTGACGCTGCCGAGAACCGGGATTTCGCCGTGGCGCAGCTCGATGTCCTGCTGCGGCGCGTACAGGTGCATGTGGCTGACGCCGCGCACGCCGTCGATCAGGGCCACCAGGTCGGAGAAGAGAATGGTCTGACCGAAGGAGACTTGGTCGAAGGAAAAGAAATCGGAGAGCGCGGCTTCAATGCGGCTGCGCACGTTTTCCAGCGGTTCACCGGGCCAGACGTAGACCTCGGCGTCGATGGAAACGGGCCGGTAGATCGGATCGAACAGGTTGATCTCGACCGTGATGACCTTGCGGCGTTCGAGAAACTCCGCGAGGTCCCGCTTGAGCAGCGCCGAGGGCATTCCGCCGCCGTTGGGGGCGATGGCCAGTTGGACGTTGTAGTAGCGGATGTTCTGGCAGGCATTGGTGTCGAGCACCTTGGCCTTGGCGACGCCGGGGTAACCTTCGGCGAGCGCCTGGTAATCCTCCAGGGTGACGGCTTTCCAGAGACTGCGCAGCTCCGCCGGTGCCTGTCGGCGGGCGTGTTCGAGGGCTTCCCGCGAAGCGCCGCCGGTGGCGGGCATAGGGTTGGTGACGGTCAGGGAAACCTGGCCTCCGTCGAGGTAGATCGGGCTCAGCAGTTGAGTGATCCGGTTCGGACCGAGATTCCCCTGGTCCCCGATGGTCTGCAGATAGCTGACGGCGATGGCGCTTCCCTGAGCGGGTACAGCGCCGCTTTGTCCGTCGCCGAAAATCAGGGTCGAGATGTCGAGGGCGTCCAGGTCGGCCATGAAATGGCGGCTGTCGGCCAGGCTGTCCTGGAAGTGATCGACCTCGCTCCAGGCGTCGTCCCCCACCGTAACGGTGATGGTGCCCTGGGCGATGACGTCGCCGGTCAGGCGGATGCGCTGGAATGGCAGCCCCGTCGACGTGAAGGTCTCGGTGCGGCGCACGCCTTGACGGGCCGGGATGTCCACCGAGAGCACGCCTCGCGGGATGAGGCCATCCTCGACCGTCTCGAAATCCGCCTCGCCGTCATTCAGCAAGGCACGACAGGCCGTTCCCGCCGGAATGGTCAGGTCCTTGCCGAGCGGGGCGGAGAGCCGGAAGCGCAGCATGGTGGTGGAGGCCACCGGCGAGTCCAACCGGTAGCCGATGAGCTTGCAGAGATTGATGACGTTCTGGCGCTGGCGGGCCGTGGGCAGAAAGGCCTCGGCCGCCTGGGCGTCCAGGTAGTAGGCCAGCATGTCGCCCACGCCGCAAAACAGATCGAGCAGGACGACGCCGAGATCGGAGTGGTTGAAATCGGTCCAGCGGTCAGTGAGCTGCGGGATCTTCGCCAGCAGCTCCTGGCGGATCGATTCGTAATCCTTGTTGATGTATCCGATGCTTGCGCGGCCCATGTTCTCTCCGGTTTTCGACGGTTATGCGAGAGCGCCTGATGCTCTCGCCACGCCGGTTACTTACCGGAAGGGGCCTGGATGTGTCGGAGGCGAGAGGCCTCAGAGCGGGCCGCGCAGTTGCCAGACGGGATTGGGCTGCCCGGAGGTGTTGTTGAGGTAGTGGGATTCCTTTTTGCCTTCGAAATAGAACAGGCCGATGCGGCCCGGCTCCAGGGTGGTGATCCGGTGAACGGTGCCAGCGGCGTTGTCTTCCGCCTGGCTCTGGGCGTCGAAACCCAGACCGCTCGCGGCCAGATAGAGAGCGTGCTCGGCCTGGGGCGCTTCGGTTTCGGGAGCTCCCTCGAACGTCAGGTAATGGCCGTGGTTGTCACCCGGATCGCTGACGATCCACTTGCCGTTGCGGTCCTGAAAGGCTCCCTCGATGTAGGCGACTTCGTATTCTCCCGCTGGCCAGATGAAGGAATCCGCCGGATCGGGGCTCATCTCGGCCGCGTCGAACCAGAGCAGATTGAACAGCGAGCGCACGTCCGGCGACAGGCGCACGCTGCGCACCGGCGGCGGTTCCGGCTCGGGTTCCGGCTGGGGATAGCTGGGCGCGGGATTGTTCGGGTCTTCTCTGTAGAAGGGATAGACCAGGTTGCCGTCCACCTGGCTCTGGATCACCCGGTAGGCGATATGCACCAGCAGCAGGTTTCCGTCGATATTCAGCGGCCGGTCGTCGAAGTGTACCTCCGTGATGATCACCCGCTTTTCCCAGCGCTTGATGGCGTCGATCACGTAATGGCGCAGCAGGCCCTTGAGCACCTCGTCGTTTTGTTCGAACACCAGATCCTTCAGCCTGGAACCGAACTCCGGATTCATGAACCGTTCGCCGATTCGGGTGCCGAGGATCTGCAGGATGCTTTCGCGGATGTGTTCGTGCTCCCGCGAGGTGGCGGTCGATACCTGGATGCCGCCGGATAGCGACTGAAACCGGAATGGGTAACGCAGCCCCTTGCCGAGAAAGTCGTAGCTCATCAGGTACGCTCCTCGCAGTCGATGCCGCACTGTCCAGAGCAGCCATTTTCCGAAGTGTCGTCATCGATAGCTTCTCCCTGGAATCGGATCACCAGATCCAGACAGCTCTTGAGTCCCAGATGGATGGTTCCGTCCGCCTCGATCAGCCCGCCGTGGCCGGACTGGCCGCACTGGAATCCCTTGGCTCCGCCGGAAAGCAGACGGACGGCGATGGTTTCGCCGATGCCCTCGATGCGGCCGATGCCGATGATGTCGATAGGACCGGACGGGTTGATCAGCGTGATGAACCGCTCCCGGTGATCGACGTCGAGACGGATGCCCTCGGGCAGAACCACCGCGAAGCGTTCCGCGCCCATGGCGGTCGGCTCGATCCCGGCAGGCAGTCCGCTGATACCGGCTGCCTCCTGGGTCGAACGCAGATAGGACTCGACCAGGGTGTAAAGGCGTCCCGGGGCGACCTCGATGGCCATGCCGGGTCCGGGGGTGATGACCTGCTGTTCCCCAGCGTCGATAACGCAGATTCGCTGGTCGTCCGTGGTCCGCAGGATCATGCCGTCAGGCAAGGTGAAGAGCCGGTTGCCGTCCGGTAGATCCCGGGGTTCGGTGCTCGCAGGCAGTTCGACGAAGGGATAGAAATCGGGCTCCGGCTCGATCTGTACCTGCTCCAGGTACTCCTGGGTCTTGGCTTGTTGCGCCTCCAGATAGGCCTGGGCCTGGCCGCGCATCGCCTCCGAGGCGGCGTGACCGGCCTCCAGCAACGTGCGGATGCCGGAAAGCTCCTCACGGATGCCGGACAGGTGATTGCAGAGCGCCCGCAGTACATACTGCTGTTCGCCGGAATCGGTTTGTTCGATGGTGGCCTGCAAGTCGGCGGGTTCTTCGGAAATCATCGACAACCTCCATTACATGCCGACATTGGCGGGTTGGGATTGATAGCTCATGGCGTTGACCGGCGTCACAGTCCCGGTCGCGCCGTCTATTTCGAACACGGTCCAGACCGTGCCCGGGGCGTTGGGAACGGTGAAGGTCTGCTCACGGCCATCGCTCAAGAACACCTTCACCGATGCTCCCGACTGCGCCAGGCCGGTGCTCGGATTGGCGTTGCGGTTGGTGTAGTCGTGGACCGCGTAGCGGTAGACGCCGGGGATGAGCCGATGGATGGTGATGGTCTCCGGCCCGTAGGAGCTGGTGTCGTCCACGTCCAATTCCGCCGCCTCGTTTTCGATG
Source organism: Ectothiorhodospira shaposhnikovii (assembly GCF_016584105.1). Lineage (GTDB taxonomy): Bacteria > Pseudomonadota > Gammaproteobacteria > Ectothiorhodospirales > Ectothiorhodospiraceae > Ectothiorhodospira > Ectothiorhodospira shaposhnikovii. Next base: position 70,882 of record NZ_NRSM01000011.1, read on the forward strand.
GTGTGGGAATAGAACACATGGAACCTGCCGCCCGATGGCGTCGGTCCGGTGAGATGGGAATCGAGATCCCTGGGGTTGAGTCCCCACTGCAACACGATGCGGGCGACCTGGCCGTCGAGCTCGGGCGAGAGAACGATCTGGATGTCGCCGGAGGTGTTGGGGTCAGCGTTCACCCAGCCGTGCCAGGCGATGTATCCCGGCGCGGTGACCTCCACGTAATAGAATCCCTCGGGCACGGACAGCTCGAACCCGCCATAGGCGTTGGCGAAGGTCTGGTACGCAGCCGGGCCGGCTTCCGAGCGACGGAATTCGATCAGCGCGTTGCCGACACCGCTGGTGTTGAGGGCGTTGATCACCGTGCCACTGAGGAAGACCGATGCTCCGCTGGCAAAGTCCGGGTGGTCGGCGAACCAGGACGGATCGCGGACCTCCACCAGAACATGGCGAAGGCTGTCCCGGGCCGAGGATCGCCAGACCATGAGCACGGCGTTGCCGATGGTCCAGCCGCAGCGAATGACACCATCCGGCTCGATCTCCGCGACCTCCGGGTTGCTGGAGGCAAAGACCGGGGCGTCCACGTCGCCGCGCAGGGAGAGCGGAACCCGTTGCTCGAACTCGCCAGCGGAGAGGCGGATGGAGCGAGGCTGAACCTCCCAGTGGCTAAAGGCTGGCGGGGTATCCGTCATGAAGGAACCTCCACCGGTGCGGAGACGCCGCCGCCATAGACCTCGACCTGGACGTGACGCAGGCTGAGCCGCTCGGCAGAATCCCAGACCAGGATCATGGCCGCCCCGGGAACGAAGCCGCACTCGACATTGCCGTCCTCATCGACACTGGCCACGTCGGGATTGGACGATTCGAACACCGGCGCTTCGGGTAGACCACGGATCGAGAGCGGAATGCGCTGGACGAATGGGGATCGCGAGACCCGGATCAGTTTCGGGAAAACATCCCAGTAGTGCGGTTCCTGCGGCTGTTCGAGATTGTTCATCGCGTCCCCCCTCAGTTGTCGATGGTGTCGGGACTGCCGGTGACTATGATGGCTCCGCAGGCGGTGATGTCGCCGAGGCGGGCGTTGGGCAATCCTTCAGTGATGGTGTCGAAGCTGCCGGACACGATAGGCGTCACGCCATGCCCCGGGATGGGACAGACGTGCAGATCCCCCATGCGGGCCACCGGCATGCCGTTGTCCAGCGTCCGGCTCGCCCCGGTGATGATGACGCCGCCGTGACTGCTGATGTCGCCGAGTCGCGCCTGGGAGCTCATGGGTTTACCTTCAGCAGCAGATGGATCAGAAAGCCGACGAGTCCGCCGATGGTGCTGCCGATGGTCAATACCAGGCCGACGATCTTCCACATGGTCTCGGTCCCCATCTTGGAGCCGACCCGGGCGTGCAGCCGGTCGATCTCCTCGGCGTGCCGGTGCAGATCGGAATAGATCGAGCGGACCAGCACCTCGACGTTTTCCTTGTCCGATTTCTTCTCGATTTCGCGCTCGATCTTCTCGAGGCGATCTTGGATTTCCCGGCGGTGGCTTTCGAGAATGCTGCGGAATTCCTCCCGCCAATGCTCGAAAGTCCGGGCCAGCAATTCCTCGCTGGCCGAGAGTCCGGAGGGCGTTGTTGTTCTTTCTCCCATGCAATGCTTCCTTCAGGTGTTGATCAAGACAGTGTTCGTCGAGCGAATGATGATGTTTCCTGCCACCCCATCCATGAACACGAGGCTGCCGGACTTGTCGGTGGCGCTGATGCTTTCCTGGCCTGGCGCGGCGTTCATGCGCACCACCTGACCTGCTTTGTCGGTGAGGCGGATCTGTTCGGCGGCGGCAGTGGAATCGACGAGGATTTCCTGGGTACCGTTGAGCCCCCAGATGTGAACCTTCTCCCGGCCCTTGGTGGTATCGATGAGGATCTTCTGCCAGCGGGAGCGGCCCTTGTCGCACGAGAGGATGTGGACCTTCTCCTTGTCCTGCCAGGCTTCGAGGATTACCTGCTGGCGACAGAGGTCGGTGAGCTGGATTCGGGCGCGGGAGCCGACGATCTGCGAGGCGATGTCGAGCTGGTCGCCTTTCTCGGCGTCCTTCGTGCCGCGCCGCAGGGCGTTGCCGCTCTGCATCTCCGGCTTCACCTTCCCTTCCATGGTGAGGATCTGCCCGGCGCGGTCGATGATCCGCAGCAGCTCGTCGCCGTCGCGGTCATCGGCCAGAATGGTGTGGCCGGTTTCGGTCTTGAGCAGGATCTTCAGACGCGGGCAGTAATACGGCGGATGGCCGTGGTACTTCTTGTGTTCGAGATCGTCGTGCCGGTTGGCCTGATGCTCGACCTTGTCCTCGCAGTCATGGCAGAAGGCATTCGCGCAGGTGCGCTTGGATTCCTCGGGTTGCTCGCCGGGATTGCTCTTGGCCAGCCAGACCCCGGTCCAGATCGGATACTGGACGACGCCGCCCTCGAACTCGGCCCAGACCGAGGCCCCTTCCTCGGGGACCAGGAACATGCCGGTGTCGTCGTTGCCGCCGTAGGGGAAACAGGGCGCGGCCCATTCGGACCAGTTCTCCCGCCCGCTGCCGAGCACGGCGGGGATTTCCAGGCGGACCCGGGCGAGGCGTTCGGGGTCGTTGTTGTCGCGCACGAAGGCCCGGTACTTGCCGTACCAGCGGTTGCGGTAGCGCTCCTCGGATTGACGGTCGCGGGTTTCAAGCATGCTCCGCCTCCCGTTTTCGACTGGCGTCCCAGGCCAGCCAGCCGCCCAGGCGAACCGCCCAATACATGACCTGCCTTTTCCAAAGAGGCACAAACAGGGCCGCCATCAGTTCGAGAAAGATGCGGTCGGCCGCAAGCCGCGAGACCTTGCCGGTGTGGTAGAGGTAGTCGTGAACGACGGCCGCCGGGGAATATCGCCCCCAAGGCGGCACCACGCGCCAGAACAGGCGCGGCACCGAGGCGAAGTCGGTCTCGAACCCGGCGGGCACTTCGATGATGCGGCCAGCGCCGGTGCGGACACGGAACGGCTGGGTCAGCCTCGCGGTCATTCCATTGGGCAGGATCTCCACCCGAAGCGGCCCGGAGAGCCCCAGTGCAGTGCCGGAAAACAGGGCCTTGGTTTGGGCGCTCATGACCGCCACCTCGCCTTGCCCGACTGGCGCACATCGAGATGGACCCAGGAGGCATAGACACCGATGCCTCCCTCGCGGAAGAGCGGAATTTCCTCGGCGATGACCGCCAGTTCCTCGGGCGAAACGCCTGCGGGACAGCTCACGTCGGCCGCCATGCCCAGCGTGTGGAAACTCTGCTCCGCGCCGCCCACCGCCTTGTTATGCCGGTTGCAACGGAAGCCGCTGGTGATGGACAGCGGTTTGCCGATGCGGTCGCGCAACGCCTGCAGGGCGTCGACCAGGTCAGGATGGACCGCAGCCGAATGGCCGCAGCAGTTCTTGCCCTTGCAGGCGAATTCCGAACGGTTGAAATTCTTACTGAGATCACCCATTGCCGCCTCCTTGTGTGACCGCGCCGGAATCCGCGTCGATGGTCACCATGGCTGGCGGCTCGTTTTGCGGCGTGGGCGGGGCCTCCTTGTCGTTGGTTTTGCCCTGGGACTCGGCGGACTTGTCGCCCGCGCCCTTGCCGAGGGCGTTCTTCTTGAGTTTGAGTTCGCAGAGATAGCCAGCGCCGCTGATGCTGTGGCGCACCGAGTGGCAGTAGTAGATGCCGGAAAACTTCCGGCCCACGCCCTTGATCTCGACGTTTTTCTTGGCGCGTAGCTGGGGAATGCCGATGGTGGCCGCATCCGCCTCGACCTGGCGCAGCTCGGCCTCGCGGAATTTGCCTTCGGCGCTGTCCTGGGCGGGCTCCTGGCGCGGCTCTTCGTGAAAGCCTTCGGAACGGTCGAAGCTGGGTACGATCTGCCCCGTCTCCCGTTCCTTGAAGCTGCCTTCGCCGGTGTTGCCGTCGACCAGATAAGTCTGCTTGCCCAGGGCGGTCCGCTCGGGGGTGGTGGCGTTGTTGGCCTTGTGCTCGACCACGTCCTTCTTGCGCGGGTCGACACCGACCGTCTTGGTCTCGACACCCGCGCCCTTGGCCCCCTGGGATTGGGTGCTGGGGCGGAACGAGCGCAGCAGGCCCTTGGTGTCGGTGAAATATTCGAGGGTCAGAAGCGGCGTCTGGTCGAGCTCGCGAGGATGGAAATGGAGTTCGTCGTCCTGGATGTAGAAGACATAGCCGCTCACACCGTCGCCATCGCGGTCGCGAGCCTTTTCCGCCAGCTCCTTGAGGAACTGGGCGTCCGAAATGTTGCTCTGGGTAACGCGGAGATGGGTTCCCTTGGTGGCCGTGACCACCGGCGTGAGGCCGTTGGCGGCGGCGATCTGTTCGGCGATTTCCGAATAGAGGATGCCAGGAGCGGGTTTCTGCCAGACCTTCTGGTTCTCCTTGCCAGCGAGTTTGAAGCCCTTGTCGTAGGCCTTGATGCGGATAGTTGGATCGCCGTTTTCCGGGAAGTCGTAATCGATGTCCTTGATGACCGCCTTCTTGCGTGGAGAGAGGTTACCCACGTAGCCGAAGCGAGCGACGATCTCATTGCCTTCCTGGAACAGGGGATCGTCGACGAACTGCAGGTTGCGGTCGGTCACCGACAGCTCGAGGACATCCAGCTCCTCCTCATTGTCGGTGAAGACGAACGAAGTGATCTCCTGGGTGATGTCCTTCGAGAGGTCTTGCCCCTCGATCTGAATCAGAAATGTCGGCTTGAAGGTATCCAGATCCATGCGTTTCTCCGGCGGTTCGCAGTTCCCTGCTTACTTACCGGAAGGCATGGCCAGGTGTCGGACGCTTCAGTCGAGCAGGCGCATTTGGACGTGTTCGCGAGAGGGAATGCGCAGGGCCAGGCCGGGCTCGAGCGCCAACGGGAAAAAGAGGTCGTTGTAATCACAGATGATCCACCAGAGCCTGGCGTCACCCAGATAGCGGTGCGCGAGCAGATCCAGACGCTCGCCCTCGACCAAGGTGTGTAGGCGGTCGTCGTGTCTGGGGGTGGTGTCGATGCGCTGGCGCATACCGAGGGAGGTACCGTCGCTGTCCCGGTAGAGAACGCAGCGGGCGTATCGGGAATCGCGGCCGATCATGAGCGCACCTCCGACCAGTTGATGGAACGGTCCACATATTCCTCGAGGACGATGTCCACCTCGGCCCGTTGCGGCAGCAGGTTGTCCCGGTCGAACAGGCCGAAGAACCGCGCCTTCACCTGCCGGACGATGCAGGTCACGCCCGGGTAGAGATCGCCGAAGATAAGCAGCACGCGGTGCGGCGCGTTCTTGAGCATGGTTCCGGCGTGTTCCGGATATTGCAGCGAGCGAAGCCAGTCGACCTTCTGCTTCACCGGCCCCTTGAACAGCTCGACCTTGAAGGCGATCCGGCGCGGTTCCCCGGCGACATACTGGTAGCGCGGGTGGCTCATGCCGGGGATCTTGATCGTCGCGTAGTCGGTCGACTTCTCGTCGCTGATGGAGTTGGGGTTGTACTGGAATTCGAGCCGCTCCCCCGTGTCGGCGTCCACCAGATATCCCTTGATGGGCTGTTGATCCCAGGCCATTGCTTACACCTCGGCGATCTCGAGGATCGGCTTGCCCAGTTGTCCGGCCCGGTCGAGTTCCAGCCGCATGCCGCTGGAAATGCCGTTGCCGGTGAACGCCCACACCTCGTCGCAACATTCCATGTAGGCCAGGCCGCAGGCGATGCCCGTCTCCCGCTGCTCGGGAACGCTGTCATCGGTAAAGGTTGGATACAACAGGTGCGGCGCGAACGGCGCGTGACCGTTTCTCATGACCCGTCGGCAAAGCGCCTCGGCTACCTTGACGTTTCGGGCTATGTCACCCGCGAACGGGCTGCAGACAAAGATGCGTTTCATCGGTCCTCTCAAAGTGTTTCGTAATTTCTGATCTTCCGCTCGCGAAGGTCCTTGTAGACTGCCTCGGCCACCTTCCGGCCATCGATGTTGGTGGTCACGCTAAGTTCCACCGGGCGGTCGGCCAGGCCATCGAGGCGCGAGAGCAGCGATTCCAGCAGCTCGCGCAGCCCCGGACCGCTTTCCTCTGCCCGCAGGGGTATCGCGGGAGCGGTGCGGGCCGGAGCAATCAACCGTTCGGAAGGCACCGTCTCGGTGAGTCCGGATTGCAGGGGCTTCGCTATCGGAGTCGGCGCGGTTGTCTTGGGCCGCTCGATCCCGGCCGGAGCCAGAGAGGCACTTCCGATTTCCGGTGCCGGTTCCACCGCAAAGGGCTGGATGTAGCTCTTACTTACCGGCTCAACGGCTGCCGCGACGGTCTGCACGGTGCCGTTCATCTGTTGCGGATGCGGCGCGGCCGTGGCCATGACCGGCTGGAGCATCAGCATGGCGCTCAGAGCCTTGGGCACCAGGCGCTCGTCCAGACGCGGCATGAGACTGAGCACGCTTTCGATGATGCGTTGCCCAATCGATTCGGCGGGCGGCGTAGCTCCGAGCGGTTGTTTCTGCTCGGCCACCTGCGGAATCGGGGTCTGGACTCCCAGCATGGCGCGAGCGGAGGAGAGCAAACCGTTGGCGATCCCGGTGCTGCGATTCTTGAGTGCCTGGATGCCCGCGCTCGCGCCGCTGGAAAGCCTTTGCCAGAGGGTTTGCCCCTCGGTACCGGCGCTGGCAAAGATTCGACCGACAGCCCCGGGGACGGCAGACAGCGTGGCAACGATCCGGTCGCGGAGATTGACGGCTCCTGTGGCCAGCGCGTCCCAGGCATTGACCTGGGGCGGCGTGAGCGCCAGTTCGGGCGTGTTGCCAAACAGGGATTGTTTGAGACCGCCGAAGATGGCACCGGCCTTGGCCGCGACGGTTTGAGCGCCGGAGGTCAACCCATCCCAGAGTTTTCCGGCCATCCGGAAGGGAGCCGAGGCGGCGTCCATGAGGTTTCCGCCTGCCGTTTTGATCTGCTGCCAGGCTCCCGCAGCGGCCGAGAGAATCCCGCGAGCGGCGAAACCGAACACTTTCGCGGGCAGTGTCTGGGTAAGGCTCATGCCGTCGGCGAGGGTCTTGAGCAGCGCGGAACCGGAGGCGGTCAGGCTGGCGAGTGGTCCCTCGCGGGCATCGGAGAACGGCAGCAGATTGCGCAGCTTGCCGAGGGCGTTCTTGAGCATGGTGAATGGATAGGTCACCGCCGACCAGATCCCTTCTCCCAGGGTGATCAGTAGCTTCTTGCCCGCCTCGAAGAAGGTGGTATCCCCGGCGAAGAAGGAGCGCACGGTGGCGAACATCTCCCGCAGGGTGCTGATGATCGGCAGATTCAGAATCGCCTGGCCGATCTGTCCGGCGGCGTCGGCCACCAGGCGGCCGATGGAGGTGAAGATCCCGGAAATGAAATTCCAGACACCGACCACCACATCCCGCGCCCAGCGGAACGGGGTGGCGAGAAAATCGTAGACCGCGCCGCCAATGGCCTTGAGACCGTCCAGCAGGGAAATGTCGCCGGTCAGCACTTGCCAGACCGCATAGACGATCTTCCCGGCGGCCACGAAGGCCTCGCCGATCATGCGCACGGGCAACAGGAACTTATAGATGAACTTGGTCGCTCCGACCAGGGACCCGACGATGGCCTTGCCGACCCAGACCACGCTGCGCACCACCACCGCCAGGGCTCGGACGATGAGCGACAGGTTCCAGGCCACGATCTTCAGCGCGAATGCCAGCCCCTGCAGAAGCACACCGGCGACGGTGCCGATAACCGTGCCGAAGGTGCGCCAGGACGACCCGTCGGTGGCGCTGGCGGCCACACCGAAGATCTCCACCACCGAAAAGACCGCGCTGGCCAGCGCCGCGTATGCGCTCATCAGGGTGCGGACGGTCGGTTCGAGGATGGCGCGGATGCGGCCAAAGGCATGGGAAAACGCGCCCCACAATCCGGCCAAGGCTTCGCGAACGCGATAATAGGCTTTGAAGACGGTGACCACGAAGCCCAGCAGTCCGGCGGATTCGAGCTTCTGGGCCAGTTCGGCCGACATCTGTCCGACACCGCCGCTGAGCGAGCCCACAAGCTCCCTGATCCCCCGGAAGACCAGCGAGACCTTGTTCCAGGCCCCGGTGATGACATCCTGGATGCCGCCGAAGTTGGTTTCCCAGGCGCGTTTTAGCAAATACACCGAGAGGATCACGCCAGCGATAATCGCGGTGACGGGCAGAATATAGGTCGCGACCGCCGAACCCACTCCGGCGAGCGCGGCGCTGATGGCCACGAACCCGGCCTTGATGGCGGGCAGCATGAGTCCCACCATGCCTACGGCGGCGGTGACGGCTCCGGCCACGACCAGAATGGTGCCGAGGGCCATGGACAGCCCCAGGACCACCCGGGTCACGCCCGGCATCGATTTAGCCATGCGTTGCAGGAACAGAATGAAGCGGGAGACGCCGTTGATCACCGGCGTGACCACCGGCAACAAGGTGCGACCCAGAATTTCGCTGAGGTTGGCCATCTGCTGGCGCAGGAGCAGAAACCGGGCTCCGATGTCCTGGTTCATGGCGGCGGCCATCTGTTCGGTGACCGCCGTGCCTGTTTTCATGGCCCGGCCCACCGACTGGATATTGCCTTCGAGGCTCTCCATGCCCGCCGACATCTGCAGCAGGAACTTGACCGCCTCGTCGGAGCCGAAGGCCTTCTTCAGCTTCACCTGGGCGGCGGCGTTGGAGAGATCGGGAAACTGGCGCTTGATCTCCTGCAGGATGGGAACCACGCCCTTGAGACGGCCGCTGGTGTCGGTGAAGGACAGGCCAAGCTCGTCACCGGCCTCGGCCGCCTTCATGATGAACGCCTTGTACAGCGTGCCCGCCTCGGAGCCGGGCATGGTGGTCTGGAGCTGGCCGAGTACGGCGAGCTGCTCGTTCAGCGGAATATTGCTCGCGGCCGCCACCGCGCCGATGTTCTTGATGGCGTCGGCCATCTGGGTGCCGTTGGTCTTGAACGAGGCCACGGTCTGCGCCATGGCTCCGGAAAAGGCGGTCGCCCATTCCATGTCGTTCATGTCGGCCATGATGGGCTTGAAGATCCCGTAGGCCGTGGTGAAGGTGCCGACCATCTCCTGGGTGGTGGCCTTGGTCGCCTTGGCGGTCATGGCGGCCATGGAGGTGAAGACGCCCACCGCCTCGTCGCTGAGGTTGGACAGGGCCGATTTCACGTCGTAGGTGGCGGTGATGAACGCCGCCTTGTCAGCACCGGACCACTGGTTGGTGAAGGATTCTGCGGCGTCCTCGATGGCCCGGAGGTCCTGCACGCCAAGGGACGCCAGCTCTCCCAGGGCCTTCTGGGTCGCGGCGGTGGAAGCGACCAGGGCGGCGGGCACCGCCATCAGGGCCAGTCCCGCCCCCAGCATCATGGTGCCTTGCTGGATGCGGTCCAGGTTGCGGGTCATTCGCTCACTGGCATCCGCCACGGTGGAATCGAGGTCCATCATGGAGCCACGGATGCGCTGCGCGTTCTGCGAGAACGCATCCTTCATCGATACCACTATGCCCAGTCCGAGATCGCCGTTCATCTATCGCCGTTCCGTTTGCTCACGTTCAAAATCAAGCTGCCGCTCGAGGGCCTCGACGAACTGACGCCGGACCCTGAGCGGCAGCGAGCGGGTTTCCGACCAGCCCCAGTGCAGTCCGCCGTAAGCGAGAAAAAATGCGTCGCTTACAAGCGAACTCCGGGGAACAAAAAAGCCGGTTCGGCCTCCAGGCGGGTGCGGATCTTGGTGCCGCAGCCATCGCATTCGGTTTCGACCGAGGTGTCGATTCCCGCGTCGACCCGCGACATCTCCTGCCGCAGCGCGTTGCGGTCGCGCATCGACATCTCCGCCAGGCTCTTCTTGGAGGGAGCCTTGCCGTCGATGTCGAGGATACGTATGAGCATGGCCGAGCTGATATTGGGCTCGCGCAGGCTGGCCAGTCGCTTTTCCTTGTGGCCATCGAGATATCCGAAGCGCACGGTTTTCTTCGAGCCGGGCAGCTTGAAGGAGAACTCCCGCTCCTCGCCGTAGGGGGTGACCTTGAGATCCTCGAGATTGATGGTCACAAAGTTGGTCATGCGGCAGGCGCTGTTCGGGCAGCTCAGCTCCAGCTCCACCTCGTCCCCCAGGGAAATCTGGCGCAGGCGGACCAGGGCGAACAGCCGGTCACCCGAGAGCAGGTTCATCACCTCGGCGAGATCGGGATCGGTCTTCTCGCCCAGCCGGACGAAACAGTTGCGGAGCACCTGGTTGATCGCCTCTCCGGAACGGATCAGGCGCTGGTTGGTGAGCAGTTCTTCCTCGGTCCCGGTCATTTCCCGAAGCTCGAGTTCAGTGCCGCTTGGCAGTTCAAAGCTGTACATGGTCGATCCTCCGGTTTAGGTCCAGTATTGGAAGCAGATGGTGAGCTTCTCGATGGTGTTCTCGGTGTTGCCGCCTTCGAGCTCGTCGTATTCGAGCGCCTTCACCCAGGCCCCGTGCAGGGTCCAGCGGCGGGTCTCGTTGCCGGTGCGGTCGTAGCGGACAACGTCGATGTCGCGCATGTAGTCGGCCGGAAGGCCGCCGGTGACGGCGTTCACGTCCACCTGTTTCTTGATCCATTCACGGGCCGCCTCGTCGGAGCCGTCCTGCAGGGTGCCTTTCTCGAGGGTGATGTCCTCGAACTTGACCCGCCCCGCCACCTTTTGGTCGAACATCGAACCGGCCGGGGCAAAGGCCACTTCCTCGAATTCGGTTTTGGGCTCCTGTCCCTTGTGGAACAGGGCCACGTCGAAGCCGTTTACCTCGATGGCGAACTGCCAGTTCTGGTAAAGGCTCTTGGGCATGTTTCCGCTTCTCATAGCCGTGTTCTCCCGTTAGATGATTTCTTTGAAGTCCGCGCCGGTGCTGGTCAGGATGAAGTTCAGCTCGATGAACTCCGCCGTCTTGGTCGGCTTGACGAACACGCGGGCCACCATTTCGTTGCGGTCGATGACCGCCGGGGTGTTGGTCTCCTCGTCGCACTGGAAGGCGAAGTCGTAGAGGCCGCCCTTGTCCTTGATGTCCTGCAGGAAGGGATTGATCAGGCGACCGAGGGCACGCCAGGTCTGGGGATGGTTCGGCTCGAACACCACGAAGCGGGAGGATTCCGAGATGGCTTCCTCCATGAACATCATCAGGCGGCGCACGTTGATGCGGTCCACGGCCGAGGGCTGGCTTTGCAGTGTCTTCTGGCCCCAGATGTTGATGCCGGTGTCGGGGAACACGGCGATGACGTTGATCCCCTCCGGATAGAGCACATCGCGCTCGCCACGGCTGGTCTTGTAGGCCAGGGAGAGCGTGTTGAAGATGCGGCCACGGTCGATACCGGCGGGCGCGTTCCAGACGTTGGTCTTCTGGTCGCTGCGGGCGATGCATCCCGCCACCGCGCCGCAGGGCGGCACCAGCTTCTTGCGCGAGTTGACCGGATCGCTGATCTCCAGCCATGGGTAGTAGAGCGCCGCGTAGGAGGAGTTGAAGGCCGCGTGGCTGTACATCCCTTGTCCCTTGCGGAAGTCGACCGCTTCGAGCGGCTCCAGGTGCATGGGCGTGTCGGCGATGAACAGCAGATCCTTGCGCCCCTCGGCATAGGCGATTCCGGCGTTGATCACCGGCACTGTGGTGACGCCGGGGACCATCAGCAGGTTCAGGGCGTCGATCTCGTCAAAGCCATAGAGGCCGGTATGCTGCGAGGGATCGCCGATGAAGTCCGCATCGGCCAGATCGGTCAGACCATTGTCGCCGCCGCTGAGCGTGAACACGCCCAATGCCGGACGGTCGCTGGGCGTTCCCATTGCTGCGGCCAGATCCTGGACCAAGATGAAATCCGAGCGGTCGTTGATCGCCAGCTCCACATGGTTCGGCAGCGTCTCGTCCATGCTCAGATCCTTGAACACCTCGACCACATCGCCTTTGTGCCGGACCACCAGGTTGAAATGGTTGGCCGGATCGAGAGAACCGTCCTCGATGGAGATGGAGAGTCGGTCGCCCCAGACGCCTTCGTTCACGGCCTCGATCCGCAGGGCGTCGGCGGGCGTCGCCTCCCGGTTCTGCAGGACGATGGAAGACTTGAGCGCCGTCAGCGTGTCCCGGTCGGTGGGATCGGTGAGATGGGCAATGCGGATGACATAGAGGACCGAGCCGCCGTTGTCGAAAAATGCCCGGGCGGCGTAGGCCAGATAGCTCTCATTGATGTAGGAGCCGAAACGGTTGATGAACTGCTCCCAGCTCGTCACCAGTATGGGCTTGTTGATGGGGCCTTTCTCGGCCACCCCGACCATGGCGGCCGACGAAGTCGAGATCTGCTTCACATAGAAACTGAAGTCCGTTTCCCGGGTGTAAATCCCGGGCGATAGATAGGTCGGCATGGTTATTTCCTCCGCTTGCTGGTGGTCTTGGCCTCATCGGCTGCGGCGTCATCGGTTGCCGTGGGCTTTTCCGGTTCCGGTTCCGCGCCGCCGGTCAGGTCGGTGATGCGCACCAGGCCGCGTTTCCCGGCGGTCTTGATCTCGGCGGAGAGGTCCTTGCGGGCGATGCTCTTGCGTTCTCGCGGCCCGAGGTGAAGGGTTCCCTGGCCGGAGAGGTTGAACGTCAGGGGTTGGAACTGCAGGTTTCTGATCTCGATCACGGTTGTTCTCCTTTACGGTTGAATGGTTCGTTGCTCTGTCACGTCGCCGTGAAACTGGAAGGTCCGGTCCCGGATCAGCCGACCGTCGCGCAGGTCGCCGTCGTACACCGGGCAGGATTCGATGCGGATGCGTCCGGAGCTTTGCCGGAGGTTGGAGAGGTTCACCCGGGCCAGGCCGCCCAGAGGAACCAGTTCGGTAAGATTCAGGCTGCCCTGGTCGGCGATGGCGATCTCCGGGTAAAGCTGGAGGAACCGCGACACCGATTCGTGAAAACCAAGCAGTTCGGCCTCCCGGTCCACGGTCACCACCAGGTCGAAATCGAGGTGATAGAGACGGGGAAACCGGCACTCCTCGAAACTCAGCTCCGCGACATTCTTCTCGAACAGGCGGCTCTGGCTGCGGCGGAAACGGTCTTCCGCCAGCTTCGGCCCCTGGAGGATGACGCTGGGGGTACGCTGGACCTCGAACAGGTCATCCGGGAACACCAGCACGGTGTCCGGGTGGATGGCCTGTTTGGCCAGGCGGATCAGGATTTCTGTGACGGTCTGTATCGTGCTCAAGGGACGCCTCCGTTTTCTGCCTGGTTACTTACCGGAAGCGCTGGCGATGTGTCGGAGGCTCAAAGCGCGGAGCGGATCGCCTCGCGATAGTTCTGGAGGATCTGCTCGCGGTACTTATCCATCACCGGATGCAGAAAGGGTCTGGCGGGGATGATGATGGTCGCGCCGTTCGGATGTTTGATGGTGGCCCCGTACTCCATGACGGCACCGATGTTCACCATGTCTTCCCCGTCCTTGTTGACGGTGCCGCGCAGCAGGCCGACGAACGCCTTGTCGGCCATGATCTTCTGGGTGATGGCGTTGATGAGAAAGCCGGTGTCGATGAGCGCCTTGCTGGAACCTTTGCGCTCGATGGTGCTTGCGGCGAGTTTCACGAAGGCCTGTCCGCCCGGGGCCTGGGAGCGAATCCCCCGCTGGATCTCGCGCACCAGAAAAAGGGCGTTGCGGATCGTGGCCTGTCGCAGGGCCGTGGCCAGACGTGGCCCCATGCCGGTGGTCAGCTTGGCGCGGGCCTTGTCCCAGTCACCGGTCCGCCTAACGCCCATTGAGCTTCACCAATTGCAGGTTCTTGTGAGTGACGGTGCCGAAGAAGTGTTCTTCTTCCACACTCTGTATGCGATAGGTTTCCCTGTCTGCGGCCAGGCGGTCTTCACCCCGGACATCGGCATTCGGAAGGACACAGGCGAGCGCGTCAATCTTGCCGCTCAACTCCTCCGGCGGGGTTTCGTTCAGTTCGAGGGGGATGACGGAGATTTCCGTGTATTCGGCATCGTCGGTGCCGTAGAGCCGCTCGCCGGGAACCACCCGCAGGACGCGTGCGGTCTGGCCCGAGGAGAGGATCAGCCGGGCGACGTCGGCCACGGCTTCAGCGCGTTCCCGGTCATTCAACAACATCGAGGTCTATCCCTTGTTCGTAGATGACCGGAGTGAGTCCGCTCGGGGTCAGGATGTAGGATTCAGGATCAACCTGCGCGGTAGGTAACAGTTCGGCGATGCGTTGCCGGTAGTCCGCGAGCAGATCGGCCTCGAGCTTGGCCCAGTGGCCGGGCTGGCCGGTTTTGTCCACCCGCTTGTCGCCGCTGGAAAAGGAAAAGGCGTTGGCGGTGGCCGAGCGCATAACCTGGCACGCGTGGATCTGCGCCATGATCACCAGGAGCTCGCGAACCTCTCCGGACGGCTCTGGGGTAATCTCTCCGGCCGTGACCGTCAGCGATTGGTCGAGATCGCGCCCAAGCCGGAAAACGGCCTTCCGGACGCATCTCTCCAGAGTCTGGTCCTCGAAGAGAGATGAGCCCGGGTCGGACAGGTCGAGCCGCAGGTCAGCGATCAGGTCACTCAGCAGCACCTTGCAGGCCCTCCAGACGGCTCTTGAGCGCGTCGATCACCGTGCGGCGTTTTTCGGTTTCCATGTAGCCCTTGAGGGTCTCCGGATTGGCCTCCTCGTTGACCTTGGAGATGGCGTCGGTGGCGGAGAGCTTGCTCAGGTCCACCGGTTCCGCGTCTTGGTCTGGCTCTGGAGGGGCGAGCGGTTCCTGCTTCGGTTTGTCGGCCATGGCCAGGCGGCCGTTCTTGAGCGCCGCCTGGATCTGCTTGGTGAGGCGTTCCACCTCGACTACCTGGCCGGGCTTGAGTTTCAGCCCGGCGTCGGGGATCACCAGAACGCCGGGACGGATGTTCTTGATTCGATTCATCTCACGTCACCTCCTGGATTACGGAACCAGTTTGACCTTGGCCATGATGTCAGGGCGGGTAATGCCCTGGCCGATTTCGGACCACACCAGCCAGCCGGTCTTGAAGCGGGTCTTCTGATCGATGGACTCCGTCTTCAGGTTTTCGCGCACCGGCATCTTTCCGACCTCTTCATCCGGGACGATGATGATCTCGTCCAGCGGCATGGAGGCGGTCAGCAGAATGCCGCCGGTGCCGTAGTTCTTGATGACACCCTTCTGGCGCAGCTCGAGCTTGGTCTGGGGATCGAGGTTCCAGCCGCGCATGTCGTTGAACCGGCGGCCGCGCATGACGATGTACTTCACCGACAGCTCCAGGTCCTCGATGATCGAGATGGCCTCGTTCAGCGCCTCCTCGGTGAGCAAGTCGCCAGTGACCTCGATGGTGTTGGTCGCCGGGATGGCCGAGGAGAGCACCGAGATGGTGCGGCGGTCCATCTCCTTGCGGATGGCGTCGGCGGCGCTGGTCTGGATGTCCATCAGCGTGCCGATGTTGCCGTTCTTGAGGACGGAAACGTCCACCATCGGATTGGAGTGAATGCGGTTGGTGGGGAACTCGACCTCGTCCTTGCCCACCTCCTGCTCCTGTGCGTCGCCGTCCTTGCTGATCCAGTGAGCCTTGACGGTCGGTTTCTTCTGGTAGACCGGACGTTCGCCCTTGGGCAGCGTGTGCTTGGTGAGCAGCAGCGAGGAAATCTCCTTGCGCTTGATCTCCTGTTCGATGGGCGCGGCAATGGCGGCGGCAAGTGCCCGCATGCCTTCGGGCGACTCGAGAGCCTCGCTCATGAGCCGCGCCATGGTTTCCATGTACTCCTGGGAGTGGATCTTCAACTGATTGGTTTTCATGTGCGTTGGCTCCTTGGGTTAGACGAGCAGGCGGAATTTGAGGACGCCGCTCTGTACGGAAATGGCGTGGGCGACCACATGCTCTCCGGCCGCGACGCCGTTGGTCAGGCGACCGCCCGCCGAAACTTTCAGGTCGTCTCCGGCGACGACGGTCCCTTCGAAGGAGTCGGTCTCGTAGACGCCGCCGTCGCAGTAGATGCCGGGCATTTCGCCACCGGCGTAGTCCTTGATCAGGATGCCGAAGGAGCGCTTGGTGGGATCGGTGTTGACGGCGAACAGGTCGTCGCCGACCACGCGGACCACCTGGCCGAGCTGGCCGTCGCCCTGGATGTGGCCGTCGCCATAGGCGAGGCTGCGGTGACACGGATTGATGAATGACATGGTGTTTCCTCCTTATGCGTTGATTTGCGAGTGTTCGGGAGAGTCCTCGCCGACACGGTTGCGGTAAGCGGCCATGAACCCGTCGCGCAGACGGTCCTCGAGCGACACCTTGCGGTCGTCCACATCGTGGGGCCGGACACCGGCGTCGCTGCGCAGCGGGGTTTCCGTCGATGCCTTGGCGGCAGGCTTGCCGCCCTGATCGCTGTCGGCGGTTTTCTCTTCCTTCTCCTTGTCCGCCTTGGCCGACTTGGGCAGGCGCTCGTAAGCGGCCTCGGTGGCGGCGAAGGCTTCGTCGGAGAGTTCGACCAGGCGTTTCAGCTCGGCTTCCCGGTCCTCATCGGAAGCGAAGGAGAGCCCTTGCTTCTCCAGTCGGGTGAGCAGCTTCTTGGCGCGGGAGCGGCAAGCGGCCGCCTTTTGTTCGGCTTCCAGTTCCTGGACGCGTTTCTGCAGCTCGGCGACCTGGGCCTTGAGCTGCCGGTTTTCCTTTTCCAGGTCGGTAACGCGGGCAGGATCGCCTTCTTGCTGGGACGGTTTCTTCTTGGCCGCTTCGACGGCCTGGTCATCGGTGGGTTTGGTATTGTCTTCCATCGTGGAATCTCCTTCGGGTTGGGATTGGTCGGGCTGGCTCTGAAGGGACGCCACCTGCAGAATCCTGGCGTTCTCGTCCGCGCCTTTGCGGTCGAGCAGTCCCAGTCCGGTGAAAGTGACGCCGTGCAGAATCTCGAAAACGGGTTGGCCATTGAAATCACGGCCCTTGAATTTGCGCAGGTGGGTGCAGTAGTCGGCCTTATTCTGGAAGCGCTTGTGGCAGACCGAGCATTCGCCCTCCTGGTAGTCGCACTCCATGGAGACCTGGGAGATGATCCCGCGCTTCATCAGCTTGTAGGCCAGCCGGGCGGCCGGTGTGTCGTGGACGTACAGCTCGCCGACGCATTCCACGCGGCCGCCGTTGTCGTCCTCCAGGTAGTCGGCGGCGACGATGCCGCCCACGATGTCGTTGAACTCCTGCGAATGCTGCAGATCGACCTTCTTGTTCACGGCCGTCATGTGCCGACCGGACAACTCCTCGGCGGTGAAGTGGTCGCCGTTCTTGTTGGTGCCGGTGCGACAGAGCACGAAGCTGAATTGGGGGTCGCCCGCCGAGCCGACATCCATGGCCTCGGTCGTGAGGCGTTCGCCTTCGCCCAACCGGATGTCCACGGGGATGCTGGTGTGGAAGTTCGCGGCGGCGGCCATCGGAACGGGTTTCTCCTCCCGCTCGGCGCTGGCCTTGGCCCCGGGGGCGCAGACGAACAATCGCTCCTTGGCGTTGGAAGCCTCGCCGTGCTTGGAGGTGATGGCGTAGTGGTGATCCTTGGACTTCATCCGGCTCTGTTTGCCGAATGAGCCGATGATCCGCTTCATCTCCTGCTCGTTGGGATAGGCGTGATCGCGGTAGGAAATCAGCCAGTGCGGAATGTGCTTGGCATTGCCGAGAAAGGTCTGGAAGAACTCGCTGGCGTTGGCCTTGGTGACGGTCTTGTGGTCGGTCTCGTAATACTTGACCTTGGTGTCGGCCTTGATTTCGAGCCCTTCCCAATAGGTCATGAGCCCTTCCACGAAGTGGTAGGCCCGCTCGTAGTTGGTAGTCGAAAACTCGGTGGCGTAGGGCGGATCGAAGTAGGCCAGATCCGCCTTGGCTTTCGGCAGCAGGTCGTTGATGTCCTGCCGGTGGGCCTTGTTCTCCTTGTCGTTGTCGAAGACCAGGGCGTTGATGCGCTGCAGGTTCTTGCGCAGACGATCCTTGAATTCGTCTGGGGTGTCCTGGCGGCGGCCATAGTCGGTGGACGACGAGAAGTGGCCGAAGCCGCCCTTGCCGCTCATGCAGGTCTTGCCGAGGCCGAACAGGGCGATGTCTTTCTTGAAGCCGGAGAGCTTGTCGCAGTTGGCGCGGATGGTGTCGATCAGCGCATGGACGCCCTTGGCGAAGAAGATGCCCTTGAAGTTGTCCTGAACGAAGCTGCCCGCCTTGGCGTTGTCGGCCAGGAGTGCCTCGATCTCGTCCTCGCTCAGGCGAACCGAGTTGTTCTCGATGATCGCCTTGGCGGCATGGTGGCAGTAGCGGAGCCGGTCGTTGGCGATGACCTGGAGGCCCTTGGTCTTGTACATGTAGGCCACGACCGCAGACCCCGAAAAGGCATCCAGCACCGTGCCAGTGCCTTCCGGGGTATGCTTCCAGATCCAGTCGACGAGCTTCTGCTTACTGCCGATGTAGTTGGTGATGTACTTGGGGCGCTTCTCGGGAGGGAGCTCTTCAGGAGCTGACTGTTCGGCGGCCTCGGACCCGAGCGCATCGGGATCGAGAGTCAGCGCCGCATCGGCCTCCAGTAGAAACGCCAGCCTTTCCAGGTCTGTGGCGAACAGTTCCATCAACGTCTCCGGTCAGTTTGCTGTGCTCTCCGCGACCTGCGGGGAGCGTTCAGCGGTTACTTACCGGAAGCGTCGGCGATGTGTCGGAGGGTGACGGCGAATTTCAGCGGGCGGAGTTCAGCCGGCCCAGAACGGCCTTGCCGCAGGCGTCGAGGGAGGGGTCTTCGTCGCTCTCGGTGATCTCGGAAAAGACCCCGTCATAGGGGGAGCGGGACAGCCGGTGATATTCGAGAAAATTCGCCGGAAGCGAGGTGGCCTCGGCCTCGACCAGACGGTTGACCACCCAGGCGGCCTCGTCCTTGCGGTCGGCAAGCCCGTTCGGCCCCCGGTCGAGGTAGTACATCTCCACATCCAGACCGGGACCCGGCCCCTGAACCCAGACGCCCACGGGCACGTATTCCGGGACGGTGGCTTGCCGGTCGGCCATTATCGAGTCGATCATATAGCGCAGTTTCATGACCAGTCCTCCGCGATCTGGAGATGCTCTTCCAGAAGCTGGGCGTCGATCCGGTGGAATCTTTCGGCGTTTTTTTGTCGGTAGGCGATCCAGCGTTGCCAGTCCGCCGCGAGCTCGGGCTCCGAGACCGGCTCGATCATTTCGACATGGTGAATGCGGCCCAGATCGTCGGTCAGCTCGACAATCAGCCAGCCTTCGACCTCCTTGCCGTCATGTTCGGCCATCAGGGTATCTTCGACCCGGACATCGACCACTTTGATGGTGTGGGCGTGCTGAAAACCCTCGTCATAACCGAGTGCCTTCCACAACAGCCAGAAATCGGTGCGCAGATGGTTGCCAGCGGTGTCGAAATGGGGTGCGATCCGGGTGACGGTGAAGCTGTCCACCAGGGTATCCAGAAAGAGATCCCCGGATTCCCTTACGGTCATGCGGCTGCCCCGGTTGTTGAACCAGTGCAGCGCTTCCTGCAGCCGCTGTTTCTCTTGTTCGATAAAGTTTTTCATGGTCATTGTTTGCGTTTGCTCCAGCTTTGAGGAGTATGGACGATGTCCTCCACCTTGCGCCCGTCGGGTAGTTTCTTGATGCCGCGCCGGGTGAAACTCTGGATGATCTCCCGGCGTTCGTTGTCGCTTCTGGCGACGATGAATTCGATGTTGTCCAGCAGCGTCACCGAGTATTTGAAGATGGTCTCGTTACCATGGCGCTGCGAGAACCGCTTCCAGTCGTCGATGCTGGCCCCCCGGTTGCGCTGCACGTAGTCATCAATCACCTTGCCGTAGGCGTCATGGTCATAACTGATAGCGTCCATGCGCCGCAGCATCTGTTTCTTGAAATAGAGGGCCGGTGAGGCGTCGCTGGCCGGTTGCTTCTTGATCCGGGTGAAGAAATAGCTCGCGCCGCCGGTCTGCATGTCAGCCACCGGGGACATTCCGCCCGGAGCCACGCCCATGCGCATCTTCTCGACCGTGCTGACCATGGCTCCGTTGTTCTCCATGATCAAGTCGATGAAGCCGGACATACTCTCGCCGTTGGTCAGATCATGGACCAGCGAATAGCCCTTCATCTGTTTTTCCAGGTCCTCCTCGGTGATGTCGAACCGGAACTGGTGCCGGTATCCGCCCTTGGCGTCTCGGTCCAGAAAGCCCGCCTGGTATTCGCCCAGCGGGTTGTATCCGGAAAGCTGGGTGATGTCCTGGACGCCCAGTTCCTTTTGCCAATAGCCGCGCAGAGCCTGGACCCGCTCGGTGGTGGTGGCGTTGCGGTCGTCGAGGGATTTCTGCAGTCGTTTGTAGTCGGCGCTCTTGTCGGTCTTGCGGATGTAGGCGAGCTTTTCGAGGTACATCTGCTCCGCGTTTTCCGCCGTGGCCACCCGGGTATCGATCCCAAGCTGTTCGAGCTTTTCCAGCATCGCCTCGACCCGTCCGGGGGTAGCGTCGCCGTCCAGGATCATTTCCAGCTCGCCGCGCTGGGCATAGAGGTTGGTGTCGGACCAGGGGCGATAGCGGACCCGGGTGCCGTCCTCGAAGGTGACGGTGTACTGGTGCCCGTCCTGCATGCGGGAGTTTTGATTGAACAGCGTCCGGTTGTCGATGTCGTCGGCCTCGACGGTAATGGTGCCGGAACCGATCCTGCGCTTGGTGTGGGTCACCTTGCCGCGTTCCACCTTGAACGGCGGTTTCTCCTTGGGTTTCTGCGCGTCGAGCTTGGGCAGGTACTGCTCGAATACGCCGTTGGTGGCCCGATCCCAGTCGACGGACTCTTCGATCTCCTTGACCCATTTCAGATAATGGTCCGCCATCTCCTTGACCTTGGGGTCGGCGCTCTTTTGCAGGGTTTCCAGTTTCTTGCGCAGGCGCAGGGCCTTGTCGATCTTGGTCCGGTTGTACTTGCCGTCGCCCACGTGGAAATTGACGTTTTTTACGGCGTCCAGAATCGTCGGAAAGAAGCTGTCTTCGACCAGCGGTTGTCCCTTTTCCCCGGCAGCCGTCTGCACATACCTGCGCAGCACCTCGTCGATGCGGCGGTCGGTGTCCGGCCGGATCTTCATCTTGACCACGGTGCGCTTCTTCCCCTTGAAGCTCTCGGTGAAGATCAGCGCGTTCTGGTCCTCCACGTCGCCACTGTCGAAGGGCAGGGTCTTGCCCTGCCAGCCGAGTTTGCGGGCCTCCTCGATCAGGGTCTCTTCGGCGGAGGAGAGCAGCTTTTTCTTGCCGGTGGCGGTACTCAGCTTGTCGAAACGAAAGCCCCGATCCCCCAGCACATCGGCGTAATAGCCTTCGAAGTCTCGCCGGAGATTGTGTTTCCGCTCCAAGGCCAGATCATAGAAATGCCGCATCCCGGCCGGGTCCTTGGCGAACCGTCCCTCGGCGTAGGGCCGTAGCAGATCGAGGTAATCCTCGTCGGCGATCTTTTCGACTTCCTGTATGTAGCGCAGGGTCGCGTTGGGATCGACCCGTACCTTCCCTTCCTTGGCCGCCCGGAAGACCTTGTTGTAAAACGGCTCTTCCTCGCCGCAGACGCCGTTGGGGTGATAGTCGAGCGTGAGCTTGTCCTGGCCCAGAAACTTGAAGGCCTGGCCTTTGTCGATGCCGTAGACGCGACCGTCCCGGGCGCGGATGAATTGCTTGGAGTGTCCGTCGTGGTTGGCGATCAGCCAGTCGACCACATGCTCGCGCTGGATCTGCTCCAGTTCGATGGTGGTCAGATCCTGTGGCAGGATGTTGCGAAAATCGAAGTCGTCCCGCAGATCGGTACGCCATTTCTGGATGGAGCCGGTGCGGCCGTTCAACTGGATGGTGCGCACCTCGATGGAATGGGGGTCGATGAGGCGGCCGATCTTGTAGGCTGCTTCCTCTCCGAAGGCGATGAACTCATCGTCCTTGCGGCCAATGGGCTTGAACAGCCATTTGTCACCGTTTTCGTCGGTCCAGAACTCCTTTTCGTGTGCGCCGCCGACAGCGGCCTTGCCGGATTTCTTGAACTTCGAAGGCAGACCCTTCTGCTGCCACGCGGTATCGACGGTGGCGAACTCCGCGCCTTTCTTGCCGATCTTGGGCTCGGGCGGCTTGACCGGACTCGGTTGTGGAGCTGGTTTCGGCGTGGCAGGCTTGGCCGGTGCGGTTTTCTTCTTGCCGCCATGTTTTTCGGCCCAGGCTGCGTGCTTGGTGTCGATGCTGGCCTGAACCGCTTTGATTTTCGCGGGATCGGTCTCGGTGAAGAGCGTGGTCAGCTCGTCTTTGTTGGCCCACTGCCAATACTGAACCTTGGTCTCCTTGGCGAGCGTCTTGAGCTCCGTCGATTTCAGCTTGCCGACCTGGTCCTGGAAGAGCTGTTTCTTGAGGGCGATTTCCTTGCTGTGGGCCGCCAGCAGATCCTGGGGTAGATCGGTGCCGCCGGAAACCGCCTGTTCCGCCTTGGCAATCGCGTCGAGGAAATCCTTGTAGCCGGTCGGCGTGTCGGGAACGACCACGGCCTTGGCGGCGTCTTCGAGAGCCGTTTTCTGTTTCAGGATCAGCTTTTGTTTGGCCTCGTCGACCGCCTTTTTCTTGACCGACTCGGCCATGTCGGCACCGGCCTTCTTCTGCAGCGCCTCGACGAGCTGCTGCTTGTTTTTGAGGATGCCGATGCCGTGCTTCTGTTTGGCCGCCGCGAGTTCCTTGCCCATCAGGCCGCTGTGATCCACGCCGGGCTCCAGCTTGTCGAGCAGCTCGATGGTCTCCTGTTTGGTCATATTGAGGGAGATGCCGTTCTCTTTCGCCATCTCCTTGAGCTGCTGGGCGGTCATGCCCTCCAGCCCCTCGGCGGGAGGGATCTTCGCCATCTGGGCGGCGAGCAGCTTGGCCTGTTTGAGTTCCGCCTGCTTCAGTCCGAGCAGATCGACCAGTTCTTCCTTGGTCCGCAGCAGACCGATCTTGTGTTCCTTGAGCTTGGCGCTGAGCGCCGCTCCGGCCAGGTCGCCGTGATCGATCCCGGGTTCGGCCAGATCGAGCAGCTTGATGAAATCGGCCTTGGTCCGGGCGATGGCCACGCCGTTCTGTTTCGCCAGGGTCTGGAGCTGTTTGACCGTCAGCGAACCGAGGTCGGCGATGTCGCCGTTTTCAAAGGCGCTCTTGATCTTGGCGTTCTCCTTGGCCTGGGCGTCGGCCATGCCTTCCAGCACGTGGGGCGGGAGAATGCAGGCGTCCCCCTGCGATGCCTGGGCGGCTGCTTTGGCGGCCATCTCGCTACCGCAGACGGTCATCGGCCACGCCACGATATTGGTGCAGCGGCAGTGCGGATGCGCGGGTTGCTGGGGGAACTTGTCGATGGCAAAGGTCTTGCCGTCCTGGCCGCCGCAGACCGGGCACATGCGCTCGTCCTCCATGGCCAGCCATTCCAGTTTCTGGATGCCGACCCGCTCGTGGAACTTGAGCCTGCCCATGTTGTGGGCGCGGAGGACCTCGGTGCGGGCGATCATCTCCATGCGGTACTGCGCCTTGCTGAACACCCGGCTTCCGGCCTGGCGAAAGGAGTCCTTGTCGATGATCACCTTGCCCATGTCCCGGACGATGTCGTCGGCTCCCTTGCCCGTGGCGACGCCGTTCAGGATGGTGCGCTTGATGCCGTCTGCGAGTTCTCGGTGGACGTCACCGGCGAGCGTGAGGTTGTACTGCGCCATGAAGTCGAGGGCATTGGTGTCGACGATGGTGAACACCTTGGTGGCCAGCTTGTCGATGCCTTCGGGTTTGAGGTCGGCGTAGAACGGCAGCGCCGCGTCGGCGAGCTCTCCGATTCCCTGTTGGATGCCGAGCTTGAAGGAGTCCTTGGTCGTCTTGCGAAAGAGCAGGGTCTGCTCCCGCTTGAGCCGCTTCATGGTGTCGTCGAGTTCGAGCTGGAGCTTTTCCAGCCCCTTGAGGGCGGCGAGCTTGTTGTCCGGCAGGGAGCCGAGGGAGCGGTACTGGAGGATGGCGCGGGCGACCTCGTCTTCGGCCTGTTTCAGCGCCTGGGTGAGCTGGGCCGTGACCTGGTCGTTGTAGCGGTTGCGGGCCGTCAGACTTTTCAGGGTGGCCGTCTGGATGCGCTGCTTCAGGTCCGACAGCATTAGCGGGGCTCCCGGCGGTCGATGAAACGACAGGCCGGGGCGTCGAAAGTGCGCTCGCTGTTGTGGACCCGGCAGTGGTTGGTGTCAGCGATGAAGTGGCTGCACTCGTCGCACACGGCAGCAATGCCGGTGGACTCCAGGTCACCCGACCAGACCAATGCCGCCTCCGCCGTGGGTTCATCGTCCTCGGCCGGAATCCCGAGCATCTTCCGGGCGCGAGGCACGCTGAGGATGCCGGAGACGACCATATCCACCACCGGCTTCACCTGCTTCTCGTCCATCAGGTCGATCTGCTTACGTTCTGTCTCGCGGTTGGCAGCCTCGATGTCCGGGTCCAGGTCCATCTTGAGCTGAAGGCTGGAACGGCTGATGAGCTTGCGGTCGTAGAGTTCGATGAGGAGCTTCTTGAAATCGACCGCGTCGCTGGGGTCGAGGTCGTTGAAGATGAACTGGATGCTCTTGTCGCCGTGGCCGTTCAGCTCCATCCAGTCGTCGAACACCCAGTCGAGGAGCTTGCGTGCGGCCTGTTTGATCTCGCGGATCATGACCATCATCTTCTGCATGCTCACCGAGGCAGTGGCGAAATTCGGACCGTCGCCGGTCACCAGCGAGCGAGACAGACCCAGGGCTACCACGATGTCTTCCTTCACCTCCTTTACCTTGTCCTCGACGTTGAGGACCTGACCGTCGGTGCCGTGGGTTTCGACATTGACGTAGAACGGGACCACCAGGCCACTTTTCATGTCCATCTTGTTGACCATGTCGCGAACCTGTTCGAGCATCCGCTGGTCCGGCATCACCATCTTCTGGCCGAACGCGCCGCCCACCTTGAGCAGACGGAACGGCGTGGCCCAGCGCTTGGCGATGGCCTGTTCGGCCCGGCGGTAATCGCGCAGCAGTTCGATGGCTTGAAAGGCGGGAAGCACGAGGGAATTGCCCCGGGGCGAGAAGGCCGGTGCGTCCCATTTGAGGTGGACCACCTGTTCGACGGGCAGTGGGATGGATTCCCCGCCGCCGAGAGTTTCTTCGGGAAATTGCCGGGCCTCGATCAGTTCGCCCTGGGCGTATTTGACCTTGACCGAAACCGGGTTGACGCAGACCAGCTCCTCGATGTCCTGGCCGGACTTGCTGAAGCGCTTGAAGCCGATGGCGTCGCCTTTCACCAGGAGCTGAAGAACCATGTCCTTGATAAACTGCGAGACGTTCAGCCGCCAGGCGGCCTCCTGGGCTTGCTCCTTGAGGGTCTCGTCATCGCTGGTGATCTTGATCTCGTCGCCCACGGCGAAGGTGCGCCAGGAGTTGACGCAGTTTTTCACCAGCGGCTCCTCGACGTAGTATTCCCAGGCCTTGCGGGCGCGTTCTTCCCAGGTGGCAGGAATCGCTTCGGCGGCGTTCACCTTGGCGAAGGCGGCCGAGTCGAGCGCTGCCGCTGCGGCCAGCGGCGCGATGACAAAGCCGGTGGTGTCCAGGCTTTCGGGTTGTTCGTCCTGATGGGCGGTGCTTTCCACGTGATCCTCTCGGTAGTTTCGGCCATGACAGCCGCACATCCGGCCCGTGTGGGCCGAACCCGGCTCGATGCCGGTTACTTACCGGAGCGGGGTGGAAAGCGTCGGAGGATGCGGTCAGATGAAAACCGGATTGGTGAGGACCGGCTTGAGCGAGACCACCTCTTCGCCGACCGGGTCGAGGTTGCCTTCCTCCCGGATCAGCATGGCGCAGCGCACCGCGTCGATGATGTGGTCGTTGCCCTTGGAATAGATGATCTTGCCGTCCCGCAGGGTGTAGGTGTGGGTGGTGAACTGGTCTTCCACCTCCAGGTCGTCCGAGGGGAAAATGAGCTGCTTGCGCTGTAGTGCTCCGTTGATGAGGCTGGTCATCAGCTCCTTGGTCCGCTTCTTGATTTCCTTTCCGTCCCGCACCGCCAGCCGGGTCATGCCGCCGAAGTCGTATCCCTTGAGCCTGCCTTCCAGCTCCAGCCCTTTGTACTTGTCCAGGGTGAGCAGTTCCTGAACCACGGCCAGGCCGTTGCCGCCGTTGTCCACGCCGATGCCAGCCGGGGTGTAGTAACGCTCCAGCAGCGCGATGATCTGGGCGATGTGCGGATAGGAAACGTGTTCAAGATGCACGCGCAGGATCATCTTCAGCAGCGTCCGCTCGCCGACCTCCATCTCCTGAAATACGACGATCTCGGTGGGGTCGTTGGTGTAGCCCAGGTCGCCGCCGACCCAGAACTGCCCGCTGCGGGGAGTGAGGTTGAGCAGCATCTCCAGCCGGTCGTGGGCCGCTTCCTCGGTGTCGCAATCGCGTAGCTCGGAATCGGTGATGACGATCTTCTGATACTCCAGCAGATCCTGCCGACAGAGGTTGAACTGCTCGACATTGAAGGCCCCATAGGAAGGCTTGCCGTGTTCACCGGCCACCTCGTGCTGCCAGCCGGAACTGTCGCGGCCGCCGTAGAACTCCAGCAGTTCGGCCTCGCGATCCTCGGTCCAAAGAGGGTTGAGCCAGGACGGCCAGCGGAACACATGGAACTGGTCCGACGAGGTGAGCCGGTAATAGGTGGTGTCGCGTAGGCCGTTGGGCGTGGAGTAGATGCGTAGCGTCCCCCCGGCTTTGAGGCACTGGCGCAGCGCCTTCCAGGCCCGTTCGGTCAGCCAGGCTCCTTCATCGACCCAGACGCGGCCCACGTGCAGGGACCGGAAGGCGTCGCCATAAGCCCCGGCCGGGCGGAAATAGAGCACCGAACCGTTGGTGAACTCCAGCCGGAAGTAGGGTTTGCGGTGGATCTTGGGCTTGCCGTACTTAGTCAGGGCGATGCTGTTCATCAGATCCGGGTTGGTGTCGAGCTGGAACTCGATCTCCTCGATGATGGTGTCGAGGTGCCCCTGGTGCGGAGCCGCGATGAGGCCCTGGCCGCCTCGCGTGGTGAAGGCGTAATGGAGCGCGTCGGTCGAGAGCACGATGGACTTGCCCACGTCCCGGCCGTCGAGGTGGATGATGTTCTTGGCCGGGCAGCGCAGGTCCTCCACCTGGTGCGGCCAGTAGTCGCGGCCTGAGCCATCCCGGTTGTAGAGGTAGGCTTGCCCCCACAACACGGGATCGCTCAGGGTCGCCGCGAGTTTGCGCTCCTTGTCGGTTACCGCCATCAGTGCATTCCTGTCCTCAAGGCGTTGCCGAGGATGGTGCTCACCAGTTCCGTCAGGATCTGCCGCACGGCCAGGGTGTTCTTCCGGTCGTGGACAGCTTCCTGAATATCGATGATGGCCTGGTCCAACTCCGCCCAGGCCAGGTACTGCTGCTGGGCCGCTTCCAGACGGCCGAGGGCGTTCTCTATCCGTCCCGCCGCCAGCTCGGTGCCGATTTCGACCAGGGCCTCACCGGCCTGGCGAACGGCATCGTTGTTCTCCTGAAGAATCTCTTTCATTGGCCTGCCTCCTGGTTCGCGCCGTTGGCCCACTGGTCAAGGGCGTCCACGGCGGTCTGCAGGCGCAGACCGACTCCGGTCAGGCGCTCGGCGTCCGGGTGGCCGACTTCGCGCAGCGCCTTGTTGGCCTCGGTCACGTACTCGGGTGTGTGGCGGTTGACGGTGGCCACCGCCGACTGGATCTGGGCCGGTGGCCGGTAGGTGGCGCAGCCGGTCATGATTCCGGCCAGGGCCAGTGGGATGGTCCATTCGAGGGTCTTCTTCAACATGTTGATCTCCTTTGGGTTATGGGTTTGGGGCACATACAGAAAGATCTCTGCAAACACTTGATTTCCAACGAAATAGAAGCGTCATTGGATGTGACGCGGGATGGTCCCGCATCCACGAAAACCGGAACCGGAGGCAGGCCATGACCTACGACAGAAACCGCCAGCAGGCACTCAAGGCGTACCGAGAAAAGCAGGAGAACATCGCCCGGCTGATAGAGGGCATTCGCGGCAAGCTCGAAGCGGACGCGAAGCAGCCGGACATCACCTGGGCGAGCGTCGGTTCCCTCGGCCACGTCGAGGAACTGCTGCGGGAGCTGGACGAGTTCCTGTCCTGAACACACCGGGCCACCGACAAAGGAGACATCGACATGACCGAATGCACCGTGCATCAAGCCGCCGAGGCTTTCATCGGCTACCTGCGGGAATCCGGAAAGAAAGAGCGGACCCTCTACACCTACCGGAAGGACCTCGATGTAGTGGAGGCCTTCTTCGGCGCGGATCGCCAGCTCGCCGAGATCCGGCTCCCCCAGGTCGGCAAGTTCTACAAGTCCGACCTGCTGCTCAAACTCCCCGATGGCAAGGAGCGAGCCGAACGCACCGTCGCCAAGACCGTCCGGGTGTTCCGCATGATGATGGTCTGGGCCAGGGAGTCGGGGCGCATCGAGGAGCTGCCGCTGCCCAAGAGCACACCCATGGGCCACAGCCGGGTGAAGGAGTCCAGCGATGAGCAACCGAACGGCTGACCTCGACCTGACGGGCGCGATAGAGGCGTTCTGTGCCCGCCTGTCGGCCGAAGGACGCTCCCCGGCGACCATAGCCGCATACCGCCGGGACCTCGCCCTGGTGGCCCGCGTGGCCGGGGAGCTGGCCCCGGGTATCGTCTGCCGGGCGGTCACGGCCGGGCTCCTCGACAAGGTGTTCTCCGCCGGGGCGGTCACCGAGAGCGGGCGCGGCCCACGCTCGGCGGCGTCGCTCCATCGGATGAAGGCGGCGGTGCGGGCCTTTTTCGCCTGGGCTGTCGAGGCTGGCGTGGTCGATGACAATCCGGCCCGGTCCATCCGCATGCATCGGTTGCCGAGAAATCTGCCGGTGTTCCTGACCACCGCCGAAAAGAAACGTCTGCTCAAGGAGCTCAAGGGGCGGACCGACTTCTCCACGCTGCGCGACCGCGCCATGATCGAGGTGTTGCTGGGCACCGGGATCAGGCTTGGCGAGCTGGCCGCGCTCGACATGGATGACATCGATCTCGACGCCAAGCATCTGCGGGTGCGGGCCAAGGGGAATGTGCCGCAGGTCAAGTTCATCAAGACCGACCTCCGCACATTGCTGCGCCGTTACCTGGCCGAGCGTCGTCGACACGGCCGCCCAGAAATGGAAGCCCTGTTCCTGTCGAACCGGGACGGCAGACTCTGCCAGCGGCAGATAGCCAACCGGCTCGCCCACTGGCTGCGGAAGGCCGGGATCGAAAAGGAACTGACGCCGCACGGGCTGCGGCATACCTTCGCCACCCACCTCTACGGCGCGACCAATGACCTGCTCGTGGTGCAGCGGGCCTTGGGGCACCGGGACGTGTCCACCACCCAGATCTACACCCACCTCGTGGACGGTCAGCTCGAGGAAGCTCTCGAACGCCTTTGATCCTTCCGGACCCGACGATGGGAGCGGCCTCGGCTGCTCCTGTTTTCGTTGGACGAGACAGTGCCGAAGACAGTGAATGACAGTGCCCGCAGAAGAACACATCCGCCGATGATGAATGATCATGACGATGGTTCTCAGTCTCCCAGGCGGAGCGGGACAAAACGGCAGGACAGCCGTTTTGCACGGCCGCAGGCCGCCCCGGAGGGGTGGAGCACAGGGATGTGCGACATGAAATATCGATTGACCGGAATTTCTCCTTCTCTGTCTGTCGGGCGCACATGCCAATAACTGCTTGGCTTATGCGCTCCAGACGCGGAACACACATGGCAATATCTGCTTGGCATATGCGAGGGCCGTTGCCGAAGGAATGGCTGTTTGCGGGGCTTGGCCGGTTCTGCCTGGGTCTCGACATGCCAATATCTACTTGGGTTATGTGAGAGAGCCCCGGCGTGAACATGCCTATATCTGCTTGGCTTATGCGGTTCGGCTTATGCGGACACATGCCAAGCGGATATCGGGAGCTGCAGGAGAAAGTCGAGGAGTGGAAATGATGATCGACGGCCGGTGAATGCCGATTCCGAAAGTGCAAGGAACACGTCTTATCCGCAATTCCTGGTGAAGCTGTCTGCCGCAAGTCGCCGTGTGCCGGGGTCATCGGAAAAGCCCTCCATGGTGTTATCCGCAATTCTTTCCGCGTTTTTTGCGGCCGGAGGGTTTCGTGGCCGGGGCGTTGGCGGCCTCGGCCACCTTCTCGAGCAGCGCCGCCGCCCATTCCGCCGGAGAGGTCTGCGGGCCTTTCGGCTCCTCACCCTCGCGGGCGATCTTGGTGGTCTTGAGATCCTTCATGTGGCAGCGGATCATCCGGTCGAGCTTTTCGGCGGCGTCCGTGTTCCCTTCGATCTGGGCGCGGACCAGCTTCACCGAGTAGACGCCCACCAGCTCCACCTGCAGGAAGTCGCTGGACTTGTTGAACTCGAAGTCCTGGTTGAGGCGGTCGATGATGGCGTCGAACATGACCTTCTCTTCCGGCGTCAGACAGCGGTCGGCGAAGATGCCGTGGCGCAGCCGGTTCTGGTTACCCTCGGGCGCACCAGGACCGCGCCGGGGCGGTTCGGTCTTGCCCTCGTTGCGGTGCCAGCGGTCCAGCGTCTCTTTGTCCGGTTTGTTCAGTGCCACGTGGAAATCCTGCCGAATATTGTTTTCCCAAGCCGGGATGCGGGGCGGGAGGCCGATTTAGCCTCCAAACGCGCTCCCGCCGGTTCAGGGGTTACTTACCGGAAGCGACGGCCAACTGTCGGTCCCGATCCTGATTTCGTTCGGCGGCGATGATCTGATTGACCCGGCGGGTGGTCACTCCGGCGAGGTTGGAGATCTCCTGGCTGCTGATCCCCTGCAGATGAAGGGCAAGCACCAGGTCACGGCGTTCCTGGTAGAAGCGGCTTGGTGCAGGGACCCAGAGAATTCCGGTGTAGTGCTTCTGAACCTGCTCGAAGAGTTCCTCGGGCAGGACATCCTTGGCGTTGGCGTAGCGTTTCTTTTTCTTCACGTCTCAATCCTCCACTTTCTTCATCCACGGCTGCGGTACGTCCGGGTTGTAGAACCGCAGCGTGCAGGGACGCCCGGACTTCGGCCCATGGACAATTTCGATAGAACGCTCGGTGACCTCGCCAATCTCCTGATCGCCATCGACGAAACAGACCAGGCCGTAGTCCTCGCCGCAGGGAAACCGAAACCGGCCCTGGTTCTGATAGAGGCGTGCCTCGGACCAGCCCTTGGCCATGGCCTCCTCACGGATGGCGTCGACCTTGGCGACTGCCTGGGAAGTCACCGGCTGCTTACATTTCCAAGCTTGGTTCCCGGGATAAATCCAGTCCTTACTGGGAACTTCGACGGGTTTCTCCTGGGGCTCGGGACGAAGCGCGGGTGGTTGATAGTTCTTCGGGGAAAAAGAGTGCAGGACCTCCTGCAGGCTTTCCTTGCCGAACTCCCGGATGGCCAGCTCCTGCAGGGCGTTGAATCGCTGCCGCAGCGTGTTCCAGGCATCCTCGGGGAGTTTTCCGGCCTTGTGCGCGGCTTGGGCGGTGACCATGCGGGAACGTAGCCAGGCGAAGTATTCAGGCGACAGACGGCGACACAGCGTGCCGTCGATCTCCCGGTCTTCAGGCCAGTCGCGGGCGTCCTCGACCTCGTGAACGTCGATTCCGGTGGAGACATAGATGGCAGGCTGCGGTGGTTGCGGTGGTAATGATGGGACTTCACATCCGGCCGAGGCTTCCTGCCCTCCGGCGGTGTGCTTGATCATGGTTTTTAGAAGGCTCATGGCTTCGGGCTCCAGAAATACGGGTTAATCGCTTTTCCCGTTACTTACCGGAGCTGCCCTGAAACCGTCGGTGACCACCCGCTGCGGTGGATATTTGCGGTGGTTGCGGTGGTCGTGCGGTGGAAGGTTTTCTTGTCCCACCGCAGGGGATGGCGCTTTGTTTGTTATTTGTTTTTAGATAGTTATGAAGAAAGAGAAGATAGAGTGCGGTGGTTGCGGTGGTATTTGGGGAATGTCTCTCACGCTGGGCCGGAATTTCCCTGGCGTGGGATGTCGGGTTGGTAGGTAGAAAAAATATTTCAGCCCATAGGGGGTAAGACCTCTGGATTTACCACCGCAACCACCGCAAAAGGCATGAAAGCCTTATCTGGCAAGGGTTTGGCGTGCGGTGGTTATCTACCGCAAAGGCTTCAGCCATCCACCGCACCACCGCAAAAATAAAGGACGCCCGAGAGCGTCCTGAATGATTTTCCGATTCCCAACTGGGACTGCCCGTGGCGTTTCAGATTGACAGTTGACCTGTTTTAGGACTATATTTGGTCATGCAAAGGAGGATGGATATGAAGCTATCGAGTCAAATCAAACCGATCAGTTACCTGAAGGCCCATGCCGCAGAAATCGTGCGCAACATGTCGGGGCAAGGTGAACCCCTGGTCATCACCCAGAATGGCGAAGCCAAGGTCGTGATGCAGGACATCGAAAGCTATGAGCAAACCCAGGAGACCATGGCCCTTCTGAAGATCCTCGCGCTCGGCTCGCGCCAGATCGAGGAAGGCAAGGTCCAGCCCGCCGGTGACGTCATTCAGCGGCTTCGCGACCGGAGCAAGAGTCGCTGATGACCTTTCAGATATTTCTGACCGACGATGCGTCACGGGATTTGGAGGAGCTGTACGACTACATTGCATCCCACGACGCGCCGGGAAAAGCGGATTACGTTCTCGATCAAATAGAGAAAGCCTTTTCGAGCCTCTCCGAGAACCCGGAGCGAGGAGCCTATCCAAAAGAACTGCTGGCCGTCGGGCTTCGCGAGTACCGAGAGATATTTTTCAAACCCTACCGCATCATCTATCGAGTCATGGCCGAAAATGTTTATGTCATGGTGATTGCCGACGGCCGCCGTGATATGCAGACCTTGCTGCAACGTCGTCTCTTACAGGCATAGCCCTCCAGTTCTCCATCATTTCCCCCTGTTCGCTCTGATCCGATACTCGAAGTTCTTAGTGTGGGCGTTGCGCTGCCGGTCGATGTCGAACCCGGCATCCCGGATCACGTCCAGGTCGTTGCTGATGCGCCGACCGAGCTGGGCGGGCTTCTTGTATTCGAACTCGAGGTTGAATTCCCGGCCGACCCTGCGTAGCGCCGCGAGCAGCCGTCCCGCCGATACCGGCTCCATGGTGTTCTCGTTCTCGAACCTCACCTGGTAGCGTTCGATGAACCCCACTACATGGTTTGCCCGGTCGTCCTCGCCGTAGCGGGCCTTCTCGTCCAGTTCCACCGCGTTCCGGTAGGCATGGAAGAGCGACGCCAGCGCCGTGGCAATGGGGTTCGACTCCCGGGCCATTTCCTGGCTGGTGTCGTTGATGGAATGGATCTGCGCGATGAACAACGGGCTCAGATCCTCGAGTCCGGTGGTTACCTCGTGTTCCTCGGACCCGGCCAGCATCATCAGGTACATCAGGCTCAGATAATCGTTGCAACGGCGCTTGCCATGGGTCGGCATGGTTCGGTGCAGCAGACGCATGACCTGTTTCTGGGCTCCGTCTCGGATCATCGCCAGCACATGGCTGGTCCGCTTCATGATGGCCGAGATGATCAGATCCCGGTTCTGCTGGATGGCGGAGATGACCTCCGATTCCAGAAAACAGTCGCTGGCCTGGTTGGCGAGGTCGAAGTTGATGACGAAGGACCTCGACAGAATCTCCGAAAGCTCTCCGCACAGCGGCTCGATGCCGGTGGTGTTCAGCAGGCACTTTGTCCGCTCGGTGATAGTCTCGCTGTCGGTGCCGCTCTTGCGTTTCTCCTTGGCGATCCCGGTGATGCTGGTCAGCATGAAGGTGGTCAGATCCTCGGTCATCTGCTTGACCTCGATGTTGTCGAGGACGATGAGCGGGTTCTGCGAGCCGTCTGTGTAGTTCGCCGCGTCGGTGGCCTTCTTGTGCTGGGGCTCGCCGTAAAGCAGCGTCGACGTGATCTTGCTGGCAGTGGTCTTGCCCGATCCGGCCGAGCCCTCGAAGCGGGTCATGGGCCGCGTCCCGGCGAAGTCGATCAGCAGGAAACAGGAGAGCCAGGAAAGGATGAGAAAGCGATCTCCTTGCGGACAGGTCATGTTGCCCACCAGCAGATCGACCAGGAGCCGGTCTGCCTCTTCGAGGTCGGCGTCGGGCAGGAATTTCAGCGGCTTCATCTTCCGCGAGCCGTCCAGGATGATGCCGTCCTCGTTGCCGCCGTTCTTCATGATCTGAATCTCGTCCGGGGTGATCTTGGCGATCTCGTGCTCCGGATTGTTCAGGTTGAAATAGACGGTGTAGGAAGCCACGTCCGTGTGCAGCCAGGAGAAATGGTCGCGCACCTGGCCACGGATCATGGCCAGGCTTGGCAACACCTCGAAAAATGTCCGTCCGCCGTTGGAGGTCGGCACCATGCCCGTGTGTTTGTAGAGCATGGCTGCGTAATGGCGCTTGCGGCCCCGGTCCGGCGAATCCATCCAGTAGATGGCGTTGTCGAAATACATGAACGGCTCGCCCTGCAGGGTGTGAAAGAACTGGGCACCGTTGGCGGTAAACCAGTCGTAGGCAGCCTCGGCGGCCAGGGTGTAGTCGGGAGCGCCGTTCTCCAGTTCCGTGTCGATCAGCACCTCGTCGACCCGGGCGCGGCACGATCCGGGCATCGCGCCGGACATCCGCTTGGCCTTCTTCTTTTCGTTGCGGAACTCGACCTTGCGGTCCTTCTGGATGGCGCGGATCTGTTCCTTCAGGGTGGCCATGGAAACACCACCGCCGATGCGCTCCTGCACCAGCTTCAGCAGACGGGCCTGTTCCAGCGGCGACTGTTCGGAAATCTCCCCCAGGATCGGTTCGAGCAGGCGGTTGCGTTCTTCCTCTTCAGCGCCCTCGGGCAGCGAGCGCACGCCGAACTCGATGGGCGTGCTGGCCTCGGCGAGCAGGCGTTCGTAATCCTCCCGGGTATGCCCGGCGGCAATGTAATCGTTGACGTCGATCTTGGCGATGGCGAGAAGCGCCTCGGCCGCCTGGGTTTCCTCGGCGGGACGTCCCGCCAGTAGCTTGGCCAGCTCCTTCGGCCCCACGCTCGCCGTCAGGCCGAAGCGTTCGGTCAGCTCCTGCCGGGCCGAGATCTGTGTCTCCGACAAGGGCAGCGTCACCAGGCGGGTGTCGATCTTGTGTTCGGCCAGGGTGCGGGCGGTTTGCAGCGCCCCCTTGAGACCGGCCTGGGAGAGTTCGTTGTCCTGGCAGATATAGACGGTTTCGACGCCGCGCAGCTTGGGGATCAGGCGCTCCCAATCGGCGGCCCGGATGCGGACGGTGACCGGAGATACGGTGGGCAGGCCCAGTTGCATCAGCGCCAGGCAATCGGTCACCCCCTCGGTGATGATCACCTTGCCGGGCCGGGCCAGCAGACAGTCCTCGTTGAACAGCAGCGCGTTGTTGATGAAGTCGGCGACGTAGGGCCGCTGGTGCTCGTCATGAACCGGCAGTTTCTTGTATTTCCCTTGCTCCCAGCCCACGTCCGGTGTCCACGGTGTCTTGCGGCCGATCATGAACACCACCCGGCCACGGCTCCAGTAGGGAAAGACGATGCGGCGCTCGAAAAATGGCGTCAGGCCGTCCTGGCTGGTGGGGCGGAAAGCGCCGGTGGCGGCGAGCTCCCGCTTGGAAAAACCGTCCTCACCCCCGGTCAGTTGGGCGACCGCGCCGGACGCGTTGTCCGCGTAGCCGATCAGGAGATCGTCGATGGTCTCCTCGCTCAGGGCGTATTTGGATTTCAGCCAGTCGAGGACCTCCGGCGACTCCTTGAGCTTGGCGTGGTAAAGCTTGGCCAGCGCCGTCAGCGCGTCCTTGACCCGCAGCTCAAAGGCGCGGTCGGCTTCCGTCTGGGCCAGACGCTCTTGGCTCAGGCCATAGCGCGACAGCGGCGGCAAGCCCGCCTTCTTGGCGAGATAGTCCCGGGCCTGACGGTGGCTGTCCGGCATCGGACCGGATTGCCCGGCGGTGACCGAGCCCGTCTGAATGAACTCCACGAGCTGCAGCACGTCACCGCCGACTCCGCAGCCGAAGCAGTACCAGCCCTGCTTGTCGAGCATCACGTGCAGCGACAGACGCGACTGGCTCTGATGGTTGGGGCAGTCGCACATCAAGCGCTGGCCGGTCTCTTGGGTGATCCGTCCCGGCAGGAGTTCCCGGGCCACGTCACCGATGTCCATCTCGGTGACGAGCCGGTAATACTCCCTGACGTTATCCGTTCCGCCCATGCTCATTCGGCCTCCGCGACACGGGCGGAATCGGCATCCGCGTGCTGGGCGGCGTCCAGAAACAGGGGCAGGAAGGTCCGGCGGTCATCCACCTGGCAACGCTTGGCGCAGTTCTGGATACCCCAATGGTCGCCCAGGACAATGGCGGTGCGCCGGGCGCGGGTCACCCCGGTGTAGAGCAGGTTGCGGTGATGCATGAAGGAATGCGCCTTGTGGACCACCACCACGGCGCAGGGGAACTCGGAACCCTGGGTTTTGTGGATGGTGAGTGCATAGGCGAGCTGCAGATCCTGCAGGTCGGGCGACCCTTTATCCAGTTCCACCGGCATGCCGTCGAAGTCGATGACCAGGGTGCCGTTCGCGAGGACATCGACCACATAGCCGATGGCACCGTTCATCACATTCAGGTCGTAATTGTTCCGGGTCTGGATGACCTTGTCGTGCTTGAGAAACGGAGCGCGGCGGCCCATAGCGACCGGCGGTACCTCGGCGTTCCAGAGCTTGCGCTGGATGAGCCGCTGCAGTTCCTCGTTCAGTTCCTTGGTGCCGAGCGGCCCCTTGTGGGTCGGCGTCAGCACCTGCACGTCCTTGATGATGTCGAAACCCAGGGCGTCGAGCCGCTCCTGAAACAGCTCCAGCAGGAACGAGCGTGCCGCCATCGGGTCGGTGAACTGATCCACCAGATACCAATCCCGGCATCCGCCCACCGACGCCTCGCTGGTCTTGCGCACCTCGCCCTTGAGAACGGCGGTGCAGTTCTCCTTGAGGACGCCAGCCTGACGCACGACCTTGTCGAGGATGACTGAGGGGATGGCGCGTGTCTGGATCAGATCGCGTAGGATGTTTCCGGGTCCCACCGGCGGAAGTTGGTTGTGATCGCCGACCAGCAGCACCGTGGTCCGCGACAGGTCGACCGCCTCGAACAGGTGCCAGGCCAGCGGCACGTCCACCATCGAAAACTCGTCGACCACCAAGACGTCGGCATCGATGGGGTTCTCCTTGCTGCGCGAGAAACCCTTGCCGTCATAGCCGAGCAGGCGGTGAATGGTGGTGCCGCTGCGACCACTGACTTCCTCCAGACGCTTTGCCGCCTTGCCGGTCGGCGCGGCAAGCACGACCTCCAGATCGCTCTCCTCACAAATCGTGTTGATGACCGAGATGGTGTAGCTCTTGCCAGAACCGGCTCCACCCGAGATCAGGCTGATGCTGTGCTTTAGGGCTGAGCGGACCGCGTCGAGCTGCTTCTCGTTCAGCGTGGCGGCGCAGCGCCAAATCAGGGCATCGAGTTTCTTGACGGACTGGAAATGCGGGTTGGGTGCTTCGGCCTGGCCGAACAGCGCGGCCAGCTCCCGCTCCATGCGGACGATCTCCGGCAGAGCGACCACGAAGCGTCCGCCGTGTGAATCGCAGGCAAGCGCCTGTTCTTCGATGAGCGCATCGAGGGCGCTTTCGATACGAACCCGGCTGTCCAGAGCATCCATGACCAGCAGCAGATTGGCCTGGTCCACCAGATCCTCGTATTCGATCCAGCAGTGGCCATTGTCCAGGGCTTCACGGACGCAGAAATTCAATCCGGCCCGGATACGAGGGGTATGGTCCTTGGGGGTTCCCAGCTTGCGGGCAATCTTGTCGACCTTCTTGAAGCCGAATCCCCGGATCTCCCGAATGAGGATGTACGGGTCTTCCTTCAGAATATCGAGGCAGTTGCCGCCAAGCCTTTCGACCAGGGTGGTGACCTGATGATGGGTCAGGCCGAATGCCGACAGCCAGGCCATGACGGTGTTGACGCTGCGGTTCTTCAACCACTCGTCACGCAGCCGCCGGGCCGCGTCCAGCGGCAGCCGAGCCTTGAGCGCGATGCGTTCGGGATCATTCAGAAGGGTTTCTTCAAAGGCGTCGCCGAAGCTCTCGACGATCAATCTGGCCTTGGCCGGACCAATGCCCTTGATCTCCGGATGGTTGGCCAGATAGTGGATCAGCCCCTCCGGATCGAGTTCGAGGTCGTGCTCCATCCCGTCGACCTTGAACTGACGGCCGTATTTGGGATGGGTGGACCACGACCCGAGCAGGACCACAGGCTGATTTTCCCGGGCGAACAAATTGCCCGCGAACTGGACTTCCTCACCGGTCGGGGTAAGCAGTCGCCCTGCGGAAAACTTGGGTCCGGCATAGTAAACGCGCTCTATTCTTCCCCGGAGTCGCGCCGGGTTACTCTCATTTCTTTTTGGCATCTCGCGATCCTCCGGTGAAAACGTGTCAGGTACTCCTCGACAAAACGGCAGGCGGCCTGCCGGTCCGAGCAGAAGTAGACGGGGACACCGAAGTCGACGACGATGGAGGCGACCGTTCCGATCAGCGCGTGCGGGTGGGCATCGCTTCGGTAGCGGCCATCGACCAGATCGCGAAAGTTGCATTCGACAACCACACAGGCGGATTCGTAGGCGGATAGCTTTTCCAGCTCGCGGTGGAACCGCTTTCGCCCCCGGATGACGGTGGAGACGAAATCCGTCAGGGATTTGCGCTCCACCGCCACCCGTTCCTCGAGGCCGACCAGTGAGTAATCACCGGCGGGCAGCGCCTTGCGAACCGTCGAAACCTTGTCTGTATCGAAGCTGTAGGGCTCCTGTTCGCGTGTATCGACGACAACGGTGATCCGGTCCATCATCAGAACGGGATCATGTCGTCCATCGCCGCGCCGGGAGCTCCGGCATCGTCGGCCATGACAATGCGACGGTTGAAGTAGATATTCTCGTTTTCACCGCGAGTGCGTTTGGTCACCTCCAGCTTGATGTTGAGAAGCTGCTCGAGGTGGCCCGGCAGGTCGGAGAGCTTCTGAAGCTGTAGCCCGCAGGTGTAGAGGTCCTGCTTGAGCCACTTGATGTTCTCGTTGCTGGCCATGACGTTGTTGCGCCAGAGCAGACGGCCCTTGTGGGTCGGCGCGAGAATGCGCAGGGTCCACTTGAGCATGGGGTTGCCCGAGGTCTGGGCGCGGGTCAGTTCGACCCGGTCGACGTTGACCTGGTACTTGCCGTCGGGGACGGCCTCGAACTCGCGTTCCTCGACTTCGGCGGTTTCAAAGGCGTCGTCGAACTGCGCCAGGTCGAGGTTGCTGCTGGATTGGTTTTCGTAGTGTTCCATGGTCGGATCTCCTTACTGTTGGGGTTTCGCCGCCGCACTCGCGGTCGGCTCCGGCTTCGGCCGGGCGGCACTCGCCGCAGCTCCGGCTGCCGTGTTGTTGAACGCTTTCATGAAGCTCGAAAAATCGAGGGGGATGACTTCGGGGAGTCGGCCGGTGCGGTCACCGGCGTCGTAGTTGGGACTGGGCTTGGTGCGCATCACGCGCTGCCAGACCGGCTTGCCGTCCTCGCCGGTTTTCATGTCCAGGTCGCAGAACAGAATCAGGTCCACCAGCCCGGTAACCAGCTTCCGCGCCTTTTCCGGCAGCGTCGGCACGATGCGGGTGTGTTTGCCGGCCCGGGTCTCGATGTCCCGTTCCTGGGAGTGGGAGATCAGGATCAACCCATAGGGCAGGAAGGCGAGTTTGTTGATGACGCGCTGGAACTCGTTGTTGATCAGCGCGTAGCCCTTGCCGTAGCCCAGGTCGGACTCGTGCTCGATCTTGAATTTCTTGCAGACGTAGTCCGAGCACATCTTGTAGGCGTTATCCACCGTGTCGACGACGATGGTCTTGAACTCGTGCTTGCCCTCGGCGATTTCCGCGCAGGCCTGCAGAAGATCGTCCCAGCAGGTGATCGGGGTCTGAAACACCTCCAGGGCGTTCAGGCCCGGCTCGGTCGCCAGGAACAGTGCATCATCGGCCTTGGAGCACCAGGTGCTCTTGCCGATCTTGCTCGGGCCGTACACCAGAACGGTGAGGTCCGAGAGCGTGTGTTTGGGTTTGCTTTTGGTCTTGGGAAGCATGGCTTCGTCTCCTTATGGTTGGGATTTCAAAACACCGGAGCGGCGTCTTCACCGGCTCCGTCCCGCAGCTCTTCGTGCGGGGCGATCCGTTGGAAATGGTTTTCGATGACGTTGGGGTTGCCGCCCGAGCGGCAGAGCTGGAAGTAGGCGCAGGGCCTTCCGTACTGGAAGCAGTAGCTGGTGTTGCGGTAGAAGGTGTCGCGCCGACGGGCGTCGAGCATGGCCTTGGAGAGTTCCCACAGCTCCGCCCGCAGTTCCTCGAACTGGTCGCGGGAGATGTAGAGCACCTCGCGATGGAACATTCCCGGCTCGAGGTACTTCTCCTGGAGCCGTTGCTGGAAGGTGTCGTCGTCCTCCGGCAGCTTGCGCTTGGCGCTGCTCTTGCCGGTTTTCGACTTGGCGATCAGCTCCGCCCGGCGGGCCTCGAACTCGGCTTCGGTCTCACCCTTGCCCTGGCGCAACTTGGCCTTGACCAGGACGTTGTAGATGATGCCGCTGACCGTGATGCCGAGGGTCTGCTCCAGGTACCAGGCGTAGAGGATGATCTGGAAATCGGTCCACAGCCGCTCCAGGTAGCTGGCGTCGATCTGCGAGGCGGTTTTGTGTTCCAGCAGGAAATACTGGCCATCCTGGCGGACGATGCCGTCCACCTTCCCGGCGAGGATGAAACTGCGCGAGGTCGCCCCGGTCGCCGGGTTGACGATGGGGCCTTCGAAGGTCTTCTCGAGTGCGACGACCTCGAACTCTTCGGCCGGGTAGTGTTCCGCATAGGCGCTCATCATGGCCCTGGCGAGATGCCAGTCGGCCTGTTGATGATCGTCCTGCGCCCGGTTCGGATAGGTCCGGTCGATGTGGTCGAGGACCTTGGCCAGATCCCGCTCACCGTGCCAGCACTCCAGGCAGTCGTGAATGACCGAGCCGAAGGCCAGATTGGGGTCGCGCTCGAGCGGCACCAGCTCGTTGATGTAGCGCCACTTGCAGGCCATGCGGCAGTTGCGGAACAGCCGCCACATGGAATAGGTGGTGGTCATCAGCTCGCTCATACCGCCACCCCCGCTGTAGCAGCGGCGGGCGCTGCGCGATGCTTGGAGGCGCAGGCACAGCCCGACGGCTGGGTTCGTTCGATCAGGACCGAGCGTTCGCCGTACTCCTTGGTGGCGAAGCCGGTAAAGATGCGGGCGAGATCACTGCCGACATCGGTGGAGGCGTCGATCACGCAGGTACGGCGGGCCTTGTCCAGATTGAACCGGCTCTCCATCCGCACACGGGAACGGCCATGCAGGCTTTCGACGGCCAGCATCGCCAGCATGAAAGTGTCTTCCAGTTCCTGGGCCGGGACCGACTCGTCAAAACGGTACTTGTAGGTGTCGTGAGTCATGGTTGAACTCCTCTTTGTTGATGCTCGCCGTCCTGGCTCGCCCCCTACGGGCGGCCTGACGGCCGTCCAAACCGGCTGTCCTGCCGGTTTGTCAGGTTCTGATTTCCGAGGCCCCGGATAGCCGCACCATGCGGCACGGTGCTTACTTACCGGAACCGGGGCTGATGCGTCGGAGATCACAGGTAGTCCTCGAGCCCGGCCTCGCTGAAAGCCTCCCGCAGCTTGCTCAGCCGGTCGTAGAGGGTGGTTCTGGGAATGCCCATCTCCCGGGCGATTTCTGCCATGGTGCTGTCGTGCAGGCGCACGCACAGATCCCGGAGCTCCTCCGGTAGCGAGGCGATGGCCCGGTCGAGATCCATGCGGATCTCATGGGCGAGGCGCTCCCTTGTTTCGCGGGTGCCGCCTCCCAGAGAGCCCTCGCCATCCAGGAAGTCGATCCGCTCGGTGGTGTCGCCTTCGCCGTTGTCGAGGGGTTCGTTGAGCGAGGTTTGGCAGAGCCGCCAGTCCCGGCATTGGGCGAACCGGGCCTCCAGAATGGTGGAGATGTGACGTTCGACGATCCGGGCCATGAAGGTGGTCTTCTTGGCCTTGGCGGGATTGAAATGCCGCATCCGCTGCAGCAGATCGATCATCAGTTCCTGTTCGAGGTCGGGTCTGTCGTCCTCGGTGAATCCGGCCTTGCCTACGAGTTGACGTGCTTTGTGCCGAATGAGGTCGGCGGCATACTTGTCGATGCCGTCGTAAGAATTCTGTGAAACCATCGGGGCCTCCTCGGAGCGAGGAGGAGGTCCGCGTGGGTGTCGGCACGGGCCAGATCACAGGACAAAGCTGTCGCGTGGGCGAAGGGGTCGCAGGTACGCCGCCAATTGCCGTATTCGGCTCGGCGACACCCACAACAGCCTCCGCCATGCGTCCAGCTTGTTGTCCAGTGTCTAAGGGTTCAGGTCGTTACGTGTTCAGGCTGCCCGTTCCTCGATGCGCATCAGGAACGGGAGACCGTGCTTGATCTCGAGCAGGCAGACTTTTCCGCTGCCCATCTGCGCGAGGTGCTCCAGCAGCGCCACGACCTCTTGCTTGAGGATGAAGTCATCCTGGTCGCGCTCGGGCCGGGGACCGCTCTGTCCGCCCAGCTTGATCTCGCGCTCAATGACCGTGTCAGGGGTGAGTTCCGGCTCGCCGTCGCGGACCGGAATGTTGGTGATGCGGCCGAAGTTGATGTCCTGCATCAACTCGATGAGTCGCCGCTTCGGTGGGGTGAGGTGTGCTTTGCTTGTCTGGTTCATGCCGAACCTCCTTCATTTCTGGACCGACCGGGAGACAGGTCCGGCATGAATTTCCCGGGTGGCGGTCGTGAACTTTTTGTGTTCACCAGACCTGTCACCCTGCTTTGGCGAATTTTCGTTGCGACCCCGAAAAACGCCCTGGCTCAAGGAGGAGGAAAGCCCGTAAAACCTTGATTGATAGTGGGTTTACAGAGGAAAACTTTTTTAACTTTTTTTGCCCGGCCCCAGTGAAATTTCACCGGGCGGGCCTCCAAGACGCAAAAAGCCCCGATCCAGAATCCTGAATCG
Source organism: Ectothiorhodospira shaposhnikovii (assembly GCF_016584105.1). Lineage (GTDB taxonomy): Bacteria > Pseudomonadota > Gammaproteobacteria > Ectothiorhodospirales > Ectothiorhodospiraceae > Ectothiorhodospira > Ectothiorhodospira shaposhnikovii. Next base: position 113,994 of record NZ_NRSM01000011.1, read on the forward strand.
GGGCTATAGATTTGTCGGGCGCTATAAAGGGTGGTCAGTAAACCTCGGCACCTTCCGGGAGGATGCGAAACTTGCAGCGGTAGGTCTTTGTATCCTTGACCCATTCGATGGGATCGTCATCGAGCCGGAAGAATTCACGCAGGTGCTTCGACAACTCTTGCTTTTGTTTCTTCAATTTGTCCGAGGCGTATCGGCTGTGCCAGTCGATCTCGCCACGGGAGTTGGCAAACCCTTCAAGCAATTTCCATTGCTCGGTAGGGTTGCCATTCTTCCTGCTCGCCATTCCCATTTGCGTATAGGTGTATCGACCGCTCTGGTCGCCCGCCCATATTGTGACGGTATGACCATCACGGAACTGAATCTTGATTTGTAGCCATGTGGTGCCCGGCGGTGTCGGGAAAAACACCGTGCCGCCCGAATCCGGCTCAGGCACCTGGCCGATAAGGGGCGCGAATATCTCAGTCTTGTCCCGACGGGTCAGGAATCGTGGAGCATCACCCAGGTACAGATCTTCGTTCAGCGCAATGAAAAGGCTGTCTTTCTGCGCCAGTAGTGTTTCAACTGCAGGACTCAAATGAAGGCGTGTGGGTGCGATCAGGACAAAGGGTTTGATGATTGAAAGGCATAATGACCGGACGACCTCGGCCAGCGCATCCTTGCTGTCCTGCATCGTCAGCACAACCGGGAAGTCCATCCCCGCCGTGGGTATGAAATCGCCCAGTCTCCATGTGTGGGGCAGGCCATCGAGTTTCGAGTCTCGGTGTTCTATTCCCAAGGCCTCGCAGATAGCGCCATTGACGGTTGACTGCTTGAGCCGGTAGATCAGCGTCTGCCTTGGAGAGATCTGAATGGCCGCGCTTTCTTTTTCAGGGTAACCGGAATATCTGGTTGATCTCTACCTTGGCGTTCATTCACAAATTTCACTTTCTCAACGGAAAAGCTGGTTGTTTTGTTGCCTCCTAACCATATATCACATAATATCCACCTGTG
>NZ_NRSM01000012.1 GCF_016584105.1 Ectothiorhodospira shaposhnikovii
CGCCTACGCGCGCGCCGCAAAGCGCCTCAACGCTGGATAAAAGACCCCGATTCCCCGTCTGATGACCCCATCGGCGGACCCACATAATCCTATTACGGAGGCAGTATGGCTGGTAAATCTCGGGATCATTCAGTCGCCATAACCCATGGTAAACAAAAAGCCTTGGAAACTCTGTTCGCTGGCGAACAAACCTGAATCCGCGGCACCTCCATCCGGAACCCGGTCATTGCGACAACATACTTTCCCGGTGACACTTTCGACATGAGCAAACAGCCGATCAGTCACGGGCGTCACGACCCGCATCCTGAATGCGATCCCCCGCCCTTTCGAGGGAGTCCCCCGCTTTTTCGACGGCGTCATCGACATTCTCTCCGGCCCTCTGGGCCGGTCCCTTGTCGCAGCCGGATAGCGGGGCGAGCAGTAACCCCAGAACCAACGCGGTGCCTATCACTGTTGAGAACTTCATCATCATCTCTCTCCTGGTTGCGGCAACTTCCAGATCCGGAAGTCGGCCTGTTCACCAGTGCCGAGGCTATGGTGTCCCGGTTCCTCCGTCTGTCTGCTATCGAACACAGCCCGGTGGCAGGGCATCCGGCCATGCCCGTTTCGTACGCCAGCGCACCGACTCCACGCCCGGCAACGGCGAAACTTACCCGAAGCCAGGTGCCGCCAAGCACCGGTGATGTCCATAAGGAGGACACGCATGAATCAGATCCCCATCAAGTCCACTCCAAGCCGAGCCATTCCATCTTTGCGCCTGACGGCTGCCACGACGGGCTTACTCATGCTGGTTGCCTGCGCATCCACGCCGCCGGCCCCCACTCACGCTTTGCAAGCCGCCGAGACCGCCATCACTAGCGCCGAGCAGGCACGTGTCGCGGATTATGCGTCCATCGAACTGAATGAGGCCCGAGAGAACCTCGCGGCAGCCCGAAGGGCCGTGCAGGACGAGGACATGACCCGAGCCGAGCGTCTTGCCGAACAGTCCCGCGTGAATGCGGAACTCGCATCCGCCAAAGCCAGGCTGATGAAGGCCAGGGCGATCAACGAAGAGATGGAAATGAGCATTGATGTTCTGAAACAGGAAATGCAACGCGGATCGGGAGAACGCCCATGAAAACGCCATCTTTCACGCTTTCCCGGCTGGGCACGGTCACTGCCGCCGGCCTGCTCCTTGCGGCTTGCGCGGCGCCGATGACCGTGCCGCCGGGTGCCGACAACGCCCGCGCCAAACTGATGCAACTGCAGGCGGATCCGCAACTGGCCAGCCGGGCACCGGTGGAGCTGAAGGATGCGGAACTCGCGGTGCGGGCAGCCGAGAAACCCCAGGCGGATGGGGAAATGGCCAGACACCAGGTGCTGATCGCCGATCGCAAGGTCGACATCGCCAGGACCTGGGCACAAACCCGCCTGCTGGAAGATCAGCGCGCGGCACTGAGCGAAAAGGGTGCCAGCGCACGTCTGGATTCCCGTACCCGCGAGGTGGACCTCGCGCGGCGTGAAACCGCCGAACTGCAGCGACAGATCGAAGCGATGAACGCCAAACCCACGGATCGGGGCCTGGTCCTGACCCTGGGTGACCTGCTCTTTGCCACGGGTCGTTCGGAATTGCGGGACGGCGCGGTGCGCAACCTCGACCAACTCGCGGTGTTTCTGCGGGAGCATCCGGAACGCACCGCGATCATCGAGGGCCACACCGACAGCGTGGGCAGCGCCACTACAAACGCCCGCCTATCGCAGCAGCGTGCGGATTCGGTGAAGCGGTATCTGGTTCGCCAGGGTGTGGACGCCAACCGCCTGCATGCAGCTGGCAGGGGCCAGGACTATCCGGTGGCCGAGAACAATACCGTCTCGGGCCGTCAACAGAACCGCCGCGTCGAGATCATCATCTCCGACGCTGGAGGCCGTGACAGCTGAATGAACGGGTTCACGCAGTCCTGCGCTGGACCCATTTACACAGAGGAAAATCTCATGCATCAGATCATCTACATCGTCGGCGCCGTCGTCATCGTCGTGTTCATCCTTGGATTCTTCGGACTTCGGTAACCCTCCTCTCCTCGACAAAACCGGATGCTGCCCCTTGCAAGGGGCAGCACACCCTGGAAGGCCACCGTCAGGTAAATCCGCTTGCCTACTTAGTCCGACCCCGGTTCCAGCATTTCGGGGGCCGCGCCGCTCGGGGAGCGGGTGGTTGCCTGCGTGCAGCGCTCAGGGGCATCAATCGATGTGGCGTTGGGAAACATGTCCAGAAACGGGATGCGCAAACTGTATCCATTGATGACGACCGGTACCTCCGGGCATTGCTCCTTGATCCGGCTCGCAAGCGCTTGGAGGTCCGCCGAGTCGAATTTAAAATACGGCGGCAAAAAACCGGTATCCTCATTACGGAAGATCAGGGTCTTGGAGGTTCCCGCATAGACCGTTTCAATGCGGTACTGAATTGCCTGTCCATCACCGGTGGTACCGGAAATCTGCACCTCCCAGGAATTCGGCCCCCAGAGGAACCAGATCACTAACAGGACGACAATCAAGATGAAAGTCAGGGTGAGGACAATCTTGTTCTTCATGGCACGCTCGGATTCATTGGATACGCTAACCGGTTGAGGCAACTTCCAAACCTGGAAGACAACCTTTTCACCGGAACGGGATTACAGCGACCCCGCCCGGAGAGTCAGGATGCCTGGTTGACACCCCGCTCATCTGTGCGGCGGCGTACCGACACGACATCCGATCCAGTCACGGGCTCAAAACCCGGAGCCACCCGCACAAAGGGGACAAGGCGCTGCCGTTCCTCGTCCCACAGGGCGAGCCGGGCGTACCGAAGGCTCTGTCGCGGCGTGATACGACTGATCTCCCGAAGCCACGGATAATCCTCAAGCACCTCCGGCAGCCGGTAAAACGGAATGCGACTGACAAGATGATGGACGTGGTGCAGACCGATATTCGCAGTGATCCAACGCAAGGGAGCGGGCAGGTCGTAGTAGGAACTTCCGTACAGGGCAGTTTCGTGAAAGGCCCATTCATCATCATGCGCCCAGCGCGTATGTTCAAACTGGTGCTGGATATAGAACAGCCAGACACCGATGGTTCCGGCGAGGATCGCAATCGGCAAATGCACGATAAGGAATGTTCCCGCCCCCACCAGCGAGGTCATTGCGGCGACAAGAATCACGATGGCCGCATTGGTGCCCATGGTACTCACCCAGGGCATCCACCCCGCGCGCATGAAACCCACGGGTACGCGGTTATAGAACATGAACAGATAAATCGGCCCCAGACCGAACAGGACCAGTGGGTGCCGGTACAGGCGGTAGCGCAGGCGCTGCGCCCGCGACAACGCCTGGTATCCGCGCACACTCAAGGTATCGATGCTACCCGCATGCGCGCGTTCCAGATTGCCGGAGTGCTTGTGATGCAGTGCGTGCGTGTAACGCCAAAAATCATAGGGCGTCAGTGTCAGTACACCAATGATCCGCCCCACCCAGTCATTGACGCGGCGGGAGGGGAAAAACGCCCCGTGCCCGCAGTCATGCTGGATCATGAACAGGCGCACGAGAAATCCGGCGGTGGGCACGACCAGCAACAGACCGATCCAGTAGCCTGCACTCACGCTGGCCCAGGTCAGGAACCAGAGGAGGCCGAACGGGATCACCGTGATCATCAGCTCAAAAAGGCCGCGTGAGAGGCTCGGCGCACGATAAGCGGCCAGTTCATGCTGTAACGCTCGGGTGTCGACGAGGGTTTTGGAATGAGGTAGTTTCGGGTTCATGACTGGACTCCAAAAGGGATTCGGCACCCGACCCGGGCTTCGAGACCCATCGCCGACGCGCCGGTTTCTGACGCAAGGCTTTTCACCGGAGATTACCCGCAGCGGAAGCCCTCCCTGTCCATATTGGACCCAGGCGTTCTCGCTGTATGTTCGGTGCCCCACACTGCGTGGGATGCCGCTGCAACCCCACGGTCGTCTACGCCGGCCCATTGAGGGTGCATCACGAAATCGGCATCAGTCAGGAGTTGGCATTTTTTCCTGCCAAAGTCTGGTTATACTGGCAAAAAAGCAAACATGATCGGCGAAAGGAATTTTCCTCATGCATAGCGTACCGAATCCCAGAGTCAACCAGCTTCTCGCCATGCTGCCGGATGAGGACTACCGGCAACTGCTCCCCGGCCTGGAACTCGTTGCACTACCGCTCGGGCAGATCATCTACGAACCCGGCGTGCAGATGGAGTATGTCTATTTCCCCGTGGACGCCATCGTCTCCCTGCTCTATGTAATGGAGGATGGCGCCTCGGCCGAAATCGCGGTGGTGGGCAAGGACGGCGTGGTCGGGGTGGCGTTGTTCATGGGGGGAGAGACCACCCCCAGCCAGGCGGTGGTGCAAAGCGCCGGACAGGCCTATCGGCTCGGCGCCCGGCGCCTCAAGGACGCCTTTCGCCGCGTGGGCGGCCGCCGCCAGGGGGTACTGCACGATCTGCTGCTGCGCTATGCCCAGGCATTGCTCACCCAGATGGCCCAGACCGCGGTCTGTAACCGCCACCACACCCTGGACCAGCAGTTGTGCCGCTGGCTGCTCCTGTCCCTCGACCGATTGCCATCAAACCACCTCGTCATGACCCAGGAACTGATCGCCAACATGCTCGGGGTCAGGCGCGAAGGGGTCACGGAGGCCGCCGGCAAACTGCAGAGGGCGGGGCTTATCAAATACCATCGCGGCCACATCACTGTACTCGACCGCGCGGGCCTGGAAGCACGCAGTTGCGAATGCTACGCCGTGGTCAAGCGCGAGTGTGATCGACTGGTACTCCAGGGAACATCCGCCAAACGCGGTAAGACGGGAAGTCCCACCGGTACCGTCAGGGACGGCGCCCGCTGACACCGCCCTCCGGCGGGGGTGTGCCTGAACCCATCGGAGGTGTCCTGAATCCGTCGGAAGTATTCCGAATTCGTCATTCCCGCGAAGGCGGGAATCCAGTCACGGACTGGAAATCCTGGACTCCCGGCTTCGCGGGAGCGAGGGTGCCCGCACCAGCATCCACGGGACGATCGGTACGCTGACGCACAGAGCACGCGCGTCCACCGGAGGCATCATGGGGTTTCAATCCCTGTGCGGAGTGTCCGACCATGAGCCTGACAACCATTTTATTGATCGTCCTGATCCTGATCCTCATCGGCGTCATCCCGGTCTGGCCGCACGCCAGAGCCTGGGGCTACGGCCCCAGCGGTGTGGTCGGGGCCGTGGTGCTGATACTGCTGGTGCTGCTGCTGGTGGGAAGGTAACGAGCCCCTGCCGTAGCCTCGCCGGGCCGCTGGAAGCGGTTAACGGCAGCTGGCTGAAATCGCCGCCGGGACAGGCCCGAGTTCCTGTTCCGGCATCACCATGGGCTCTCAGGCCGTGATTTGCTCAGCGTTCCACCTTCTCCAGCACCTGAGTTGCCACATCGCCGCGCCGGTAATACGGCGGCGGCCGGCGCATCTCCTCGAACATGCGATCCCGCTCCCGGGCGCTGTCGAACCACCGGAACTGCTCCCAGTTCTCCCCCAGTAGATGGCCGGCGGACAGGGTGTCTCCCTCGGGCAGGGTAACGCGGATGCCGTATCTCTTCATGATCAATTTGCGCGCTCCATAACCAATGGACAGGTAGTATCCACGCAAGGCGCCGCTCACTCAAGGCGGGCATCCGATACCCGGTCCTACCCCGATGGCGTCATCTCGGCCAGAATCCGGCCGACGGGCAGGGGTTTGCCGAACAGGTATCCCTGGGCATAGTCACAATGCGCGGCGCGCAGCAGTTCATGCTGCCAGTCGGTTTCCACGCCCTCCGCCACCACCTTCAGCCCCATCCTGTGGGCCATGTCGATGATGCTGTGGACAATGGCGCGGTCGGCCATGTCGTGAGGCATGTTGTGCACGAAACCCCGGTCGATCTTGAGCAGATCGAAGGGGTAGCGTTGCAGACAGGGTATCCCGGCTTTGCTGATGCCGAACTGGCTCAGGGCGATCTTCAGGCCGCTGGCATGCACCTCGTTGATCCATTCATCCACCCGGCCATCCGGCTCCTGAAGCAGATGCTCGGTCACTTCGATGATGACGCTCCCGGGCGATACCGCGGACTGGGACAGATGCTGTCTCCAGGTCTCCACGGATACCCCTTCGGTGCCATCGGGGGACGATTCGTTGATGGCGATTTTAAGCGGCAATTCCTGTTCGCCACGGCGAGCGTTCAGCTGCTCCAGGGCATTCAGGGACTGCTGAAAAACCCATTCATCAATTCGTCCCAGCAGGCCCGCGGTATCCGCCAGGGCCAGGAACTGATCCGGATTGAGCAACCCCCGCCGCGGGTGTTCCCAGCGCAACAGAGCTTCAAACATGACGACCAGCCGGGTATCCAGCGCCACAATGGGCTGGAAGCACAGTCTGAACTGGCCCCGCTCAAGGGCATCGGGCAACTCTCTGATCAGCGCTTCGCGCTCCTGCAACGTGGCGTCCAGTTGCAGCGAAAAATGCGCCATTCGCTGTCCACCGGCCTGCTTGGCCACGTACATGGCCCGATCGGCACACTTGATGAGGCTGGCGGGATCCGTGGCATCCCCGGGGCAGAAGGCGGTGCCGATGCTGGCCGATAGCGCGACACGAGTGCCCGCTACCTCGAAGGGCTGGTCCAGGGCCTTGAGGATCTTTGCGCCCACTTCATCCACGCCCGCGCCGCCGCTCTCCAGCCCTCCCATGATCACCGTGAACTCATCACCACTGAGCCGTGCCGTGGTATCGCTGGTGCGCACATACCGACTGATGCGACGGGCTGCCTCCTTCAGAACGGTATCGCCGGCATCGTGCCCCAGCCGGTCATTGATCTCCTTGAATTTGTCCAGGTCGATAAACAGCAAGGCCAGGACCTGCCCCCGCCGCTGGGCCTGGCGGATGCCATGGCGCAGGCGATCCAGAAACAGCAGACGATTGGGCAATTCGGTGAGCGGGTCATAGTTGGCCTGGCGCCAGATGGCCTCTTCGGCCCGGCGCTGTTCGGTGATGTCCCTGAATACGCTGATGTAGCGCATCGGAACACCCCGGTCGTCCCGCAGCAGGTGCATGGAGACCCAGGCCATATAATGCTCCCCCGACCGGTGGCGATGCAGGATTTCCCCCTGCCAACGACCGGTGGTGTGGAGACTCCGACGCAGTTGCTCTTCAAAGGCAGGGGATTCACGGTAGGCACGGATCAGCCCGATGCATTGATCCAGAACCTCGTTGACATCAAATCCGGTCAGGCGGACAAAGGCGGGATTGACGAGGATGATACGCTGCCCGGCATCGGCGATCATGACCGCCTCGTCCAGCGTCTCGTAGACCGAAGCGGCGACCATCAATGCCTGGTGGGACTCCGCCAGATCAGTGATGTCCACGGCTGCCAGCAGACAGGTATCCGGCCCCGCCTGACCGGCACAGGCCTCCACCCGCAGGATGCGCGAAACACCAGCCATGGTCGTGACCGGCAATTCCGCATGTTCCGAGGCCTGACCGGCAAACACCTTATAGAGCAGATCCGCCAGCCGAGGGCGGTCCTCCTCGCTCACAAAGGTGGCCAGGCGCCGCCCCGTGAGTTCGCTCCGAGTGGTGTCCAGCAGCCTGGCTCCCGCCAGGTTGGTGCGATGCAGCCTCCCCAATGAATCCAGGTTGAAATAGGCCATGGGGGCATGGTCGTAGAGCTGCGTGAACAAGTCCCTCGCCGCCTCCGCCTCAATGCGGGCCTGCTGCAAGGTCTCGTTCTGCATCTCCAGTTCCAGTTGATGCACCTGCAGCTCGTGCAGCAAGGCCAAGGCGTTGGACTCCGCGGCCGGATCAGCAGCATCGGATACCCGTTCCCGCAGCTTCTCCTCCGCCCGCCGTCTCAGTCTGCGGGCCTCATCATCCTCGTCTTGCCCGCTCATTGCCTGACTCCCTGCCGGATTCTTCCGGCGTCGATTGAAGACTGCGTAAACGATTTTCCAGGGCTTTGGCCTTGGTGATGTCCGTGAATGTGACGACCACGCCGTCGATGACGTCATCCAGGCTGCGATAGGGCATGATCTTGACCTGATACCAGCGCTCGTCCCGGGTGGGAATCTCCTCTATGGAGTGGGAGAGGGATTGCAGGACTTCCAGGGCATCATGCTGCAGGTCCGGGTATTCCAGTTCGGTGACGATATCACTCAGGGGACGTCCGACATCGGTGGCAATGAGCTTGAAGATCCGCCGTGCCGGAGCGGTGAAGCGTCGAATACGCAGGTCCTTGGTCAGAAAGACCGTGGCGATGTCGGTACTGTCGAGCAGGTTTTTCATGTCGCTGTTGGCCAGGGTGAGTTCTTCCACCTTGGACTGGAGCTCCACATTCACCGTCTGCAATTCTTCATTGAGTGATTGCATCTCTTCCTTGGAGGTGGTCAGTTCCTCGTTGGTGGACTGGAGTTCCTCGTTGGCCGAGCGAAGCTCCTCCTGGGAAGTCTGCATGTATTCCCGGGTCATGCGCAGCTCTTCCCGGGTCTGCTGCAGCGCCAGCTCCATTTCCTGAATGCGGGTATTCTTGTGTTCCTTCGGGTCCCGCGGCTCCGGCAAGGGGGCCGGCTGGGGCGACACGACCTGAAACACGATCATCAACATGCCGCTCAGGACCTGAGGCTCCTCGATGGGATAGACCGTCAGATCGATGAGTTGCATGCGCTCAGCACTGCCGACGCCGATGCCCGGTTGGCTGAAAACCTTTTTTTCCCTCATGGCCCGGGGCAGCAGTAAGGCCAGTTCCTGTCGCAACCCATCCCGAGCCATCACATGGATGTTCCAGTTGGCCCGTCCGGTGGCCGGCTCCAGATAGTCACCCGTGCGACCGAAGATGTAAAGGATGTCGCCGTCCGCGTTCACCAGCAGCGCAGGCGGTGCAAACTCCCTGAGCAGCACCTGTTCCGCCAGGGATTGCAGGCTGCCGGTGGGGGCCCCGCCGGCCCATTGGGCCAGGGTCTCCACCTCCGGTTCAGGCGGGCGGGCATGAAAATCCAGGTCGGCCACCCGGACGCGGGCCTCGGCGCGACGAAACAGATGGGCGCGGGCATCCAGCGCGGTGAACAATTCGTTGCCCCCACCGACACTTTCCGCATTGCCCAGGAAAAGAACGCCGCCCGGCAACAAGCTGTAGTGGAACAGCGGCAGCAGCTTATGCTGGAGCGTCGTATTCAGATAGATAAGCAGATTGCGGCAGATGACCAGGTTCAGCTTGGTGAAGGGCGGGTCCATGATGAGATTCTGGGTGGCAAAAACCACCGTCTCCCGAACGGCGCGATTGACGCGATAGCCGCCGGCCTCTTCCTGAAAGAAATGCTGCAGGCGTACCGGCGAGACATCGGCGACGATACTGGCTGGATACAGCCCCTGACGCGCCCGCTCGATGGCATGTTCGCTGAGATCGGTGGCAAAGATCTGCAGGGTGACGCGACCAACGGGCGCACTTTCTTCCAGCACCTCCCGGAAGGCGATGGCCAGCGAATAGGCCTCCTCACCGGTGGAGCAGCCGGCCACCCAGGCCCGCAGGACGCACCCCCGGGATGGCGCGGACCGGATCAGGGGGGCGAGCACCTGTTTTTGCAGACTCTCCCAGGCCATCGGATCGCGAAAGAAGCTGGTCACGCCGATCAGCAACTCCTTGAACAGCAGATCCAGTTCCTGGGGATTGTCGCGCAGGAAGCGAACGTAGTTGGAGAGCCTGTCCAGCTGGTGCAGGCTCATGCGCCGCTCGATACGGCGATACAAGGTATTGGTTTTGTAATCGGCAAAGTCATGGCCGGTACGGGCCCGCAGCAATACCACGATCTTTTCCAGGGCATGGCGCTGATCCATGTCCCCGGTGCCGGTCCGCCGGGTCCCGATCTGTTGTTTGCGAACCAGATAGTCGCGGATCCGCTCGCCCATGCCGTGAACCGGCATCACCATGTCGGCCAGGCCGGCATCAATGACGCTGCGCGGCATGTCCGGGTATTGAGCCTCTTCGGGAATCTGGGCCAGCGTCAGTCCCTCCAGGGCTTCCAATCCCCCGGCCGAGGCACCGACACCGACGATGGGAGGGGGCGTATGCGTGGCGGCCAGGGCTTCACGGGGCGGCCCCTGCAGCGTACTGTCCACCGGGGAGCCTGAGTCATGAGGCGGCAAGGGATTCTCGGGTGAAGTCACGGGGAGGGAGTCCTGTCGATATCGAAGGGCATGCCTCCGGACGGCCCGCCCCCGTCCTGCAGATTGAACACCCCCGACTCCGATCCGGCCCGGCGAGCCTGGGTGGCGGTGAGCTTGCTGGATGCGGCCATGGGTTCCTCCCTGGTGGACTGCGGGGATACCCGGGCGGGGCTGCTGTCCCCTGCCCTCTGATATGTCCCTGCATCTATCCCCGCAGCATACTAGGCCAGCGTGGGGATAGATGGAACCATGGACACAAAAAAACCGCGTCATACGCGGTTTTTTTGATTCACCGGACACGGCCGGAAATCTGGATGGTGGCTACGGGTGGATTTGAACCACCGACCCCCGCATTATGAGTGCGATGCTCTGACCAGCTGAGCTACGTAGCCTTGAAAGCGCGCTATTTTGCGCGGACCCAGGATCGTTGTCAAGCGCGGAGACAACATTTGGTGAATCTCCTGCCGTCACTCCCGCGAAAGCGGGAGTCCAGAATTTCCGGCCCGCAAATGGGTACATGGACCACGTCATCAGTATGCTCAAAGTCGCTATGAAGCCTTGACGGGTTGGAGCTCCAGCGGTAGGCGGACCGCAATGCCAACCGCTGACAATGCCACAATGATTGCTCGACACCGAAGCTCGCGAGCGCATCAGCAAGGAGCTTGGCCACAATCGTACCGAGATCGTATCGGTCTACTGTGGGCACCAGTACTTCACATAAACAACCGGTATGCGTAAGCATTTCCTGGCAGTGTAGGGACATTCGCAATGGTTCTTGCCAGCCGTTGTGAATACCGAATCGTGACCGGAACTGGGTCGTAGAGCGCATCGTTGTTCCAGTCCATCTTCGTCAAGCGCTGCTGACCATCCAGCAGAAGCCGCATGCTCTGGTAGGGATTCGTGCTCTGGCTGACCGCGAAATCCTGCAGCGGCACAGCTTCATCCGTTTCCCAAAGCAGGATTGCGCCCGATGGGTAGCCGCGATACAGCGAATCCAGCAGATCGCGCACTCGCGTGGAGCGCCAAACATACTGGCGCTGCATCTCTGGCAAGCGCAGTTCGCCCCGCTCGATCATTGATACCAGTTCTTCAACGCTTGCTTCGGCCTTGGCCATGTTTTTTCTTCGATCAGGCACCGAGCAGGAAACGCTCGCGGTGCCACTGTAAATAATGCCGGTGCTCGCTGGCCAGCCAGCGCAACGTCATTCCCGAATGAATGCCAAGCCCAGGCAGATCGCTTTGGGACAGGCGGGTGCTGGTCAGCAGATGCCCGGCATCGTCGAAGCTGATCAGAAGGCGATCGAACAGCGCATCGAGATTGGCCACCAGCAGAAAGCCGTTGAAGGCATCCAACCGCTCGGCATCGTCGGCACATTCGGCCCAGGGTTTGGCATGGCTGGCACGCAGGGCTTCAGTCACCGCGACGCCAGTCACTGCGCAGGAACCGCCCCAGTAGGTCAGCAAGGCATCGCGGTAACGCGCCTGCCCCACGCGCTGACGCACCAGGCGTTCGACTTCCGTGCCCCGGGCTTCGGCAGACATCATCTCGACAGCTTGCACCACGGCCGTGTGGTAGTCGCGCACTGCCTGATTCGGCAAGGCTTGCGACAGGCTGGCCGTGCGGCGCAAGAGAGCCGCCAAATCTGGCAGAGTCGGCACAAAAAACACGTCATCGGCTCCGGCCCAAGGTTGGAAGCTGCGCAGCAACTCCGGCAGCAGCGCGGGCGTGGCAGGTTGAAAGCGCACCTCGAAGCTTCCGACCAATGCTGTCACCGCCGCCTGGCTTTGATGACGAGCAGAAGCCAGTATGATCGCATCGCTAGCAGATGACAGCACGTGCTCGAAGCCATTGTCGTGGCCGGCTTTTTCGATGATGGTGCGTTGCAGAGGATTCATGTCCGCGTCCAATCTACCCGGTTCCACTCGATGGCGCGCTTGCGCCAATGGGTGTCGATCGCTTGGGCGAAATCCGGGCGCACCAGCTTGGCACGCGCCTCGCACCAGTCGGCTGATTCGCGCCGTACCACCACGCCTTCCAGCGGCAGCTCGGCGCGATAGTGACTGGCTGTATCCATAACCAATTGCTTCAGCGCCGCCACAGTGGTGCGGCCACTCGATACCCGCGGCACGGTGAACAATCCGGCTTCTGAGGCCAGCGCGTTGCGTCGAGATGTGTTCCAGAAACGCCTACTGCTGCGGTCATAGACGTCGAACAACAGAAACCAGTCGGGCAGCGTGTCGTAATTTAGTGAATGGCGTGCGGCGCACCATTCGCCGAACAGCATCAACTCAGGACGAAGCACCGCACGCAAGCTGGATTCGTGCTGCGCCAGCCAAGCGGGAAAACGCGCAAACTGACCTACATAGGGCTCGCCCAGATACTGGCCGCGATTCTGAGCACGCACGGTCCCATTGGGTGATAGAGACAGGCCGATGTTCGCACCGTCGAGCTTTTCCTCTACGACCACATCCACTGACAACAGCGCCTGCGCTTCAGCGGGTGACAAAACCTTGTCATCGCGAGGCATGCCGTCGTTGGCCAGCCACGCGAGGTGCGGAGTGGTAGGGAAACGGAAGAAGTCCGCCGTCATGGGCGCCCAACCCTGTCCTGATACCACGCAGGAGGCAGCAAGGGCAGAAAGCTAATTCCGAGCGCCTCCAATTGTGTTCTTGCAATATGCCAGTCTGTCTCTGCACCGTAAACGATAGGGGGTGATTCATCGAACAAAGCCACCGCAGCCAATGCGCAAGCGACCCACTTGCGATCTTCTCGGTCGGTGACGATAGCCACGTGCTCAGCCTCCAGTACGGCGACATGCTCTCCATTGCCTTCGAACGTTTCGATTGGCACGTCATCGACCTGCATCCGATCTCGCTTGCTCTGCAACACCTGCAGCCCGTACTCCTGTTCCTGCCAGTTGTACGGCATGTTGCGCTCGTACTCCGCCAGCACCAACCCGGCGTCATCCAGGACCATATGGTCGTCCGACTGATCGAACTGCACCAGCCACTCGTAGACCGACTCACGCAATTCAATCTCGCGCGGCATGGCGCGTGTAGCGACGTTGGACAGCTCGGAGATCGCACTGGCGGCGAGCATCACGTTGGTATCAATCAGGAACATCGGCATCTTTCGCTCTCAGCTCTTTCGCTCGTTTGATGGCAAGTGCCGTTTGCTCGCGGGTTTCCCCCAAGGTGTCTCCAAAAAAATGCATGGGCCAGTTCTTTACCCGCCCAAGATCATCAACCTTCAACGGCAGAAGATCGGCATTTTTGCCTTCACGTTCAACGAAATACATGGCGGCGTCAGCAACAGACACTTCCTCGCGGGCAATCAAGGTCTGCATACGGCGGAACAAATGCTCTGAATGCGTCTCGACAATGAACTGGACGTTGCGCTCCTTGCTTACCTGCGCCAGCAACTCAGCCAGCTTGCTCTGTGCCAGAGGGTGTAGATGGCTTTCCGGCTCTTCGACGATCACGATATGGCCGGGCTGGGCAAACAGGGCGGCCACAATCACGGGAAGAACCTGCGATACACCGACTCCAACGTCCTTGAGGTTGCTGGCCTGGCCATCGGTCTCCACCAGTAGCTCGTGGCGCGCCGAACTGCCAAGGGCGCGGATGGAAAGACCGTGCGCCAGATTCATCTCTTTCAGCCAATGAACCGTTTGCTCGAAAAGATAAGCTTCCGCGGGCAAGGTTCGACGGCGCCTCTTGGCCTGCTGGCGCGCCACACCGCTGGCAATCAACGCGTCCACGGCTTTGGCGCCGTCGTCGCCGATATGGGCGGGCATACGCCCTGCCCATACATAGTCACGCTGGGCCAAGCGGCGCACGGGGCCAAGATAGATGATGCGACCCAGCTCGTTAAGCAGCGCCGGACCAACCGAGCGAATCACCTCACCCTGCGCACCCAGTTTGTTGAGCGTAGAGGGTGAAAATGCAAACGAACGCTGCGGACGAAAATCCACACTTTGCCCCAAAGGTTTGATTTGATTGCCCAGCGTGAGGCGATAAATCCCGGGTTTACGGCGTTGCACGCTGAAGCCTTGATCGTCTTTGCCCAAGCGCAGGAACTCCAGTTCAGCGCTGCCGGATTGGCCTTTACGGTAGCGTGCCGAGAAGATCGCCGATTCAGCGGCATTTCCCGTTTCGCTCCAGCGAAACTCGATACCTACCTGATTGGACGCCGTGCTTTCCGTTGCTGCGCCGTGGCGACACAGCACATCCTTGAACTGGCCGAGTGTGACGGAATCGCCAGCATCAGGATCGCCAAGATTGAGATCGAGACTCGGATCATCGCCTCTGACGGTCTGACGGATGAGCAGCAGGCTTTGGATCAGACTGGATTTGCCTGATGAATTGGTACCCAACAGCAGAGTAATCGGAGCAAGTCGCACAGGCCCCGTGGTGCGCCAGATCTTGAAGTTCTCCAGTTTAAGATGAGTAAGCATGCTCTGTCCCGCAGATTACATGTAGTAGCCATAGCGAATTTGTGGCCGATCATGTTCATCCAAATACTTCATGATCTCCCCCACCTTTCTGGCGCAACTAAGCGTGATGGGGTACTTTCCATCAAGCTGGGTGTTGTTCCAGTTCATTTTTGTCAGTCCAAGGATTTCCCTAGCCAGAAAAGCGGGGCTTTGCTCCGAGCGGATCACGCGCAACTCAAGTGGCTGAGGAATGTACATCCCAGGATAGGTCCTGTAGTACCAGATTGAGCCTCGGGTATAGAGCAACTGGCGCTGGTCATCAAGGACTAGGGATGTACCTCGATAAGGAGGATATGCTCCAGTCCTGAAGAGTCGAAGTCGCGAATCCATCACCGTTACAAAATCAACTGTATCGATACGCAAGTCCGAGGCCGCACTCATGAGACCTGAAATCTCCAGGTCAGAGAAATTTGATGTCTTGTGAACAACGACCCTGCCAGGGTACGTTCGCATCGCATTGCGATACTCCTCAAGCGCAGCCTTGAACAAGGTATATGCCTGCTCCTCTGATAGCTTTGGGACTCTATCTCCTTTGTCGAGATGCACAGGCGTGCCCCGCAAAATCAATCCATTACCCAATTCATCGAAAACCTGAGCCAAGCTGGTATTAAGCGTCTTCTTGTCTCTGCTTCGGTAGAACGCGATACCCAGGGCACAAGAAAGTGTGTTGCCTTCAGCCTTTTCAAGGCGCCATGGGTTGGTCGCGCCAGCCTTGTAATACAGCGCGGTCGCGAGATTCCAAGCCTTGGTTGCGTCATCCTGCTGACCCTTTGCGCCGGATGCCAGCGAATCCGCACGCACCAATTGAAGCGGCTTGCCCAAGTGCATGGCCTTCGCCTTCAAGGCCCGCCGGAAATTCAACTCTGATTGAACCTCGATGCTCTCTTCCAGCTTTTCGTCGCCTTCCATCGCCGAATCTTTGCTGACTGCATCGTAAACAGATTTGGAAAGCACGCAAACGATCACATCGACGGGCCTGTTCTGTGCGAGGAATTTGATCTCCTCATAGTACAGGTCGAGGGCTGCTTCTATACGCTGCGTTCGATTATTTATTTTTGTAACTTTCTCGATATCCAATTGCCTCAATGGGCGACCTAAATCTTGGTTGAACGCAAGCTCCGCATGAAACCCAACCCGCTCATTGAATCCACAGAAGTCTGGAAAAAGATTGCTCTTGTGTTCATCCACGTCAGCCGATATAGGAGACTTCATTCGCTCGATCAGAATCGAAAAGTCTTCGAGGTCTTTGCTAGTGCCGATGGCTCCGATTAGGATTCGAGTTCTCCGGGTGAGAGATCCTTTATCGTACACTCCATAGGCTGCAATCCCGCGCCTAGGACAAACATGTGAACCCTCAAAGAACTCAAGCCTTGGCTCGTTGACATGCACCAGTTTCATGAACCAAACATCCTTCTAGGCTGCGCAGAATCTTCTTCATTGATCTTAGGCAGGGCTTTCCAGCCAGACTCCTCCAGAGAGGGGGCACCATTCAGCATAAGTGGATTCCCAAATGAGAGAAAGGAGTCCGTTGTCCCTTTTTCTGAGAAAAGATCCTCGTCGTCAATTGAGGACAGCCAGGTAGATATAAATCGAAAATGATTCATCACCTGCTGGTTATTTTCCTGGCGCTTGATCCAGCTGAGGTTGTTGTAACTGAAACCAGACTGCTCGAAATTGGCTCCATAGCTAAAGAACCAACTGGGGGTTATGGCCATGAACCAATGACCATCCAGACGCATGAAATCTGCAGCAAACGAGAGATGCTTTTGCAGAAAAACCTTTGAAGGGTCTCTTTTGTTGAATTGCCTTGAAAAGACATTGCGCTTGGCTTTTTTCTCTCCTTGCCAGACCACCTCTCTTTGATTAAAGCCATCTTCCAAAGGCAGGAATATGAACTCACCAATTTCGTTTTCCCACCGCACACGTTCCTTGAACAGGCGATGCTGCAGGGAAAATCTCAGTAGCGACTTGAAGACGCGCTCGTGGTCATCGTCGATCGTGAAGTAATCACCAGTGTTGTGTTCTTCCGCTGTGCCTTGCTCATACAAGTGCTGATAGGGATTGTTCCGCTCGATCAGATTGAAGAACGTCACCAGGTTGCCGCTGTGGATAACGTAGGCAGACGGAACCGCGAGTCCATTCTCTTGGTTGAACTCTCTGATGGTGGTTCGCCACAAGCCTGGCCTTCTTTTGCCATGCTTTTCCAACAGATCCTCACTCAATCGAGCAATGAAGAGTTTGCTTGGAAAATAGAGTTCCACGAGGTTGGCCGTCAACGATTCCGATGGCGTCAAAGGTGGATCAATGTCCTCGTCCGCCAAACCAACAGGCACTCCGCGCAGATAGACTTTCAAATGGTTGAGCGCAGCTTGCAGCTTGTGTGGTTCAGCATCGGCTGCCAGGCTGCACAGATCCTTGTAGTCCCAAACATCATCGCCAGCTGAAAACTTGTGCTTGCTCTCGCACACCGAATCAACGGCCGCTTGCGAGTAGCTGCCTTGCTTGGCGGTGAGTACATAGACAATCAATCGGTCGTAACGCTGGTGCAAATCACGACTGAGAAATTGCTCCAGCGTGTATTTGACCTTGCCGATGTCTGCGGTGGCCGTTACCTGCACCGCCACTCGGCGCGTATCGTCTGCGAGATCAATTCCGGGAAAATTCGCTTGCTCGCGGTTCAGATTCCGCAAGTCAGTCCAGCCACACAACTCGCGCAGAAGGCCGCACATGAGGTTCTCGGAAATCTTATGCGCATCAAACTGCCCCATCGCGCTGGCGGCTTCGATTTCATGCCGGAGTTGCGCGATCAGTTCGCGGAATTCGTTCTGCAGATCAAGGATCTTCATCTGAGTTCTCCGCGTTCCAGCTTGTCCCAAGCTGCCAGGATCAGCCGTTGAGTACGGTATTCGCCGAACTCCTTCTGTTCCTTGTTCTTGAGCACACGGAAGGTTTCGCTGGGGTAGTCGGCGCCCATGACGTCGGCGGGGTCGAGGATGTAGCGGAGTTCGTCGCGGTTGAGGCCGTAGAGGTTGGCGTAGTAGGCATCGAGTTCGGCGCGCAGGGTGGCGCGGCGGTCGGGGTCGAAGGGGAAGGGTTCGCCGTCGTAGCCCAAATCCTGTGCCCAGTCAGAGAGATCGTGGGCGGTGTAGGTCAGCTCCAGCACGCGCGGGACGATGAAGGCGAGGTCGGCTTCGGTGTAGCGGCGGGGCGGCAGCACTGGAAATTGTTTGAGGTAGCCGTATGTGAGGTGGGTGCCACCGACTTTGACCCGGGCGCAGAAATCCAGCACGAGTGCCCCCAAGTTACCCAAGAGCGCGGCGATTTGGCGTGTATCGGTATCGGTCAGGAACAGCGGCATAGTGTGCCCAACACCCCCCCTCGGCACCACCGACGCAATCACCGTTCGCTCATCGGTTGCACGGCAAATATCCCGCCAGCCCATCAACCAATCCCGCTCCCATTGCCAGATGACGCGGCCATCGCGGTCGCGTTTGCATAGACGTTCTTCCACCTCGGCGCGACTGACCCAGTAGCGCGGGGTGACGGTGAAATCCGGGTTGGATTTTTCGGGCAGCGTGACATCGCGACTGTTACCGTCCGCCGTGTAGGTCGCCCAGCGGTGATCGAACTGGTGGATGAGCTTGGCCTCGTAGAGCGGCAGATGTTCGGCGGCTGGCTCGTCCTTGAACAGGTGACTGTCGTTGGACATGTTGTGCGTGCCTTGCAAGAAACGAATGCCCCACGGGTTGCCATCTGGCCGGTTTTCGTCTATCAGCACCGGCGCGGCACGGTAGAGCTTCTTGGTCAGTTCCGCATCGCGCTCGCTGCGAAAAACCGGGCTGGTGAGCGTGTTGGGGTTGATGAGGCGGAATTCGTCGGGTGTGAGGGTGAAGCGGCGGCGCGGGTCGGCTAGTTGGCTGACTTGGGTGGCAAAACAGACGAACTCGGCCCGTTCTGCCGCGCCTAGGGTGAGCAGGCAGAACTTGTAGCTGCGGTGTACGGAGGGGAATACCGCTTCGCGATTCTCGATGTCGTACAGGCTGACCAACCGCCGGTTCTGGGTGATGTGGCCGAAATACGCCTTGGTGCTGTCGTCCGTGGCGATGCCGGTGGGCACGATGAAACCGGCGCGACCGCTGTCGGCATGGATTTGCAGGATGGTTTCGGCAAACAGCGCGTAGGTGTTAACGCGCCCTACGCCAGTCAGTGGGTAGCGGCCCCCGTCTTCCTTGTCGGCGTGTGCAAAGGCGCTTGCGGCCTCAAACGTGCGTCGGGCGGTGATGAATTCCTTGTAAAGGCGTTTTTCGGCTTCGTCCTCGTGGGTTTCATGCACCTGTTCGGGATAGAGATGACGAGCCAGCATGCCTTCGCTGAGCCATTGGATACGTTGTGAGCGCTCGGCTTTGTTCTTGGCCTCTGCAACCAGCGGATTTCGGGTAGCGAAGAATTCTTCCTCTTTCAGCTCCACATGCTCCCACGGCGGATTGCCCAGCACGCAGTCGAAGCCGCCTTGCGCGAACACCTGCGGAAAGGCGAGCGGCCAGTGGAACACGTGGGCCTGTTCGCAGGCGGCGCGTGCGGCGGCGATGGGGGCGGCGTGCTCGGCCTGGGCGCGTTGCGGATCGGTCAGTAATGCATGCAGGGTGATGCTGGTGGGCACGGTTTCTGCCGTGTCCTCCACCTTGGGCAGCAGGTAGGCACCCACCAGCGCATCGGCGGCGTGGGCAAGCGGGCTGTGGGCGGACTCCTCCAGAAGGCGGCGCCAGGCGTGTTCCTTGTCGGCCACCTCTTCGGGGGTGTCGGCGGGCAGGGTTTCGATGGCGCGCAGGGCTTCCAGGCCGGTGCGGTTGTCCACGCCCAGCAGCATTTGGTGGCCTTGCAGGTCTTTGGCGATCTGCTTGAGGCCGGCGGCGTTGGCTTTAGCCAGTTCCCTGCACACTTCCCGGTCGTCGCCGCTGAGAGGTTTGAAGGCGTCCTTGGCGATGCCTTGTTCCAGCACGTGCAGGTCGGTTAGGCCCAGCAAGGCGTCGCCCACTTGCAGGTGGTGGTCGAGGAAGCCCAGCGGGCGGCCTTCTTCGTAGCCTTCCAGCCACAAGGCCATGCGCGCCAGTTCAATGGCCATGGGGTTGCGGTCCACGCCATAGATGCAGCGGGCCACCACTTCGCGCAGGGCGTGGCGGTAGTCCTGCGGCTGGATGGCGCCTTCCTGCCCGCCTTCGAGGCTGCGCAACTGGGCCAGTTTTTCCGCCAGACGGCGGGCGGCAGCCAGCAGGAAGTGGCCGCTGCCGCAGGCCGGGTCGATGACGCGGATGGCCAGCAGCGCTGCGGTGGGGTTTCCGGGGTTGGCGGCCAGGCGCTGTTCGATGACGGGATCAAGCGCGCTTTTGATCAGCTCCTGCACCAGGCTGTCGGGGGTGTAGTAGCTGCCGGTGAGTTTGCGGGCGTTGCCGGCGGTGCTGCCTTCCTCGGTGCGGCCGACGAAGTCAAACGTGCGCGCGGGCAGGTCGATGGCGGGCACCAGTTCCAGCAGGCTTTCATAGACGCTGCCCAGTTCTTCGGGCCCCATGTTGCGGTAGTCCACCGGGGTGAGGCTGCTGCCCTTGCCATGCGCGACCACCGCCCAGCGCAGGTGTTGCAGGGCGGTGAGCAGGTGGGCGTTGTCCAGGCTGGCGGTATCCAGATCGGGGCATTGGTCGGGCGCGAACAGGCCGCCCAGGGCGGGCAGCGCCAGGCACGGCTCGCCCCGCGCCAGGCCGCGAAATACGATGCGAATGGCTTGCCACTGGTCGTCATGGCGGGTTCGGGCACGGCGCTTGAGGCAGAGTTCGCGCAGGCGGGTCAGGGCGTAGCCCTCGGCATAGGCGCGGCGGGCGGCCAGCGCTTCGGTGCTGTCGTCCTGCGGGTGCAGCACGCCGCGCTCTTCCACGTTGAAGACGAATATGAGCCGGTAGATCAGGCGCAGCAGTTGCTGGAAATAGTCGTCCTTGCTGAGCGCGCCGTCGTTCAGGGCAGCACGCAGGGCGTGGTTGGCGGGGTGTTGCAGGAAGCCTGCACCGAAGGTCAGCAGGGCCTGCTCGACGCCGTCGCGCAGGCCGTCGCGCACGCGAGTGCCTTCCTGTTGGCCTTCGCTGCGCCATTGTTCCCAGATGCAGGCAGGGCGCCCCCTCTCCCCCGGCCCCTCTCCCGCAAGGGGAGAGGGGGGTGAATGCGGTGCCCGGCTTGCATGTAGCAGGCGCCAGACGTTGGCGAATTCGGCATAGCGCTGACCACCCAGCAGGTCGGCCAGATCGACTTCGAGAAAGCTGGGGCGGGTGAGGCTGGCCGCGTCGCGCAGCAGGCGCAGTTGTCTGCCGTTGCTGACGATGCCCCATTGCAGCGTTTCGCTGGCGTTGAGCAGTTCCTGCATGGCCTGGAACGGCGCTTTCTTGCGGCTGCCGCTGCCTTGCACGGCAAACTGTGCATCGGCCTCGTCCAAGCCCTGGGTGTGTGGAGCCACCAGGATGGGCAAGGTATCAGCCATGAGGCTGACCGGGTAACGCAGTTCACCCACTTGCTGTGCTGCCGTGGCTTGCAAGGTGGCGTAGCCAAAGGCGTCGCGCAGCAGCTCGTGGACAAAGGCGGAGGTGAGCTGCGTGGCATTGATGTCGGTGCGTTCCGTCTGCGCGGCAAAGTGCTGCCATTGGGCGCAGGCGATCTGGAAAGCGCGGCTGTATTCGTCCTTGAGCTTGACGCCTTTGGGGGTGCCGTAGTCGGCCTCGCTCTGGGCGCTGGCGCGGCCCTGGGCGGCTTTTTCCAGTTGGTCGGGCAGGAACAGGCCACCTTCGAGCTTGAGGGTGGGCAGGTTGAGCGTGGCCTGGGTTTTGCGGATACGTTTCATGTTTATTCGTCGGCCTCGGTGATCACTTCCCAGTAGCCGCCTTTGGTGGGGCCGTGGCGGCGCAGCTTGCCGGCGCGTTTGAGCAGGTTCAGGTGGTACTTGACGCCATTGGCGCTCAGGCCGGTGACTTGCATCAGTTCCGGCACACTGGCCGTCGGGTGCTGCCGCAGGTGCCGGAGCAGGGTTTCCTGGTGTTTTCTTGGTGTTTCTTTGGCGTTATCGGGATGTTTCAGACCAGTCTTCGGGCTGGTTTCTGGCCCAGTCTCTAAGCCAGGCTTTAGACCATTCTTCAGGCTAGGCTTTGGGGTAGTGGCAGGCGTTTCTGTACCCGTGTTTGTGCCAGTCCTTGCGTCAGCTTCCACCGCAGCCTCTGCGGCCGATGGCCGCACAAAACGGGTAATGAACAGCCCGCCGATTTCGACGAAGCTGGCATCCGGTGCGTTTTCCAGAATCAGCGGCACCCCCCGGCCCCAGGCTTCCACCAGATGAATGCGGCGCAGCAGTTCAGCGATTTTCGGGTTGCGACGGCGGGAGACGTTGCCCTGGCGTATC
Organism: Ectothiorhodospira shaposhnikovii; assembly: GCF_016584105.1. Lineage (GTDB taxonomy): Bacteria > Pseudomonadota > Gammaproteobacteria > Ectothiorhodospirales > Ectothiorhodospiraceae > Ectothiorhodospira > Ectothiorhodospira shaposhnikovii. The sequence continues at coordinate 22,119 of NZ_NRSM01000012.1, forward strand.
TCGTCAAAAGTCAGGTTGCCGTAGAGGCTGCCGGGGCTGCGGATTTCCAGGCGATCTTTGAACACGGCAACCTGGACGAAATCCGGATCGCGCCAGTCGCGGTGGCAGAAGGCATTGACCAGCGATTCACGGATGGCCTTGAGGGAGATTTCGGGTACGTCCACACGGCGCAAGCCTTCCAGCCTCATGCCGATGTGGATGTTTTTCAGGGCGTATTTTTCGGCTTCTTCGATCAGCTCGAGGATGTCGCCGTCGAAATCGTGACGGTCGATGATGGTGGAGCTGGTGGTGGTGGCAAATACTGCGCAGCGCAACTGTATGGGCGCGTCGGCAAAGAACAGCTTGGCGGCGTTGATGGGCGCACCCTGGCGCAACAGGTCGAGCTTTTCCAGGGCGTTGGCGGTGCTGTCTGGCGGCAGGTCGGCTCGTGCAAGGAAGCGGCTGATTTTTTCGGGGTTCAGTTTTTCCAACGTCAAGCCGCTGGGTTCGTTTTCCCAACGCAGCGCATCCTGGTTGCTTTGCAGTATGAGGTTCTTCAGTTCGCTGGCGCTGAGTTTTTTGTCTTCATCCGCCACCCGCATGTAAGCACGACCATAGGCCAGATAAGGCTGCTGCCAGCCCTCGGCCTTGATGCGCAGGCACTGCTTTCCTTCGATGCGCTGTTGGGTGATTTGTGGATAGATGGCGGGTTCGATATGCGCGGCAATGGCTTGGGAGACATCACGCAAGGTCTTTTCATTGATCTCCAGGCCCACGGCTTTGCCGTTGGGTGCAATGCCGAACCACAACTCGGCCTGGCCGTGCTTGTTGAGCATGGCGGCCAGAGAAACCAGCCCCTGTTTCAGTTCGGCCAGAGACTTTTTGAGCTCGGTGGTTTCGGTCTCTGTCATGGGCAGCTCGTGCGTCATCAGAGGGCGTCCGGCAACAATACGTACACACCCATCACATCGACGGGCAGGCAGGGGCTGACGCTATACTGACCAATGTCCCGGGCGGCTTCGCGCACGTGCTGATGGTCGGCCAGCAGCGCTGCGGCGCGTTGCTCGGCCAGTGCCTGCAACTGCTGTGGATGAGCGGCCAGATAATCCAGCGCGACGCGCACTTCACGCTGCACGGCCTCGGGCGGCAAGTTGCCGCTGGGGGTGCATTCGAGCAGACGGCTGGCACTGTCGTCGGCCAGCCATTGCGGCGTGTTGCGGCCTTGCACGGCCAGAGCCACGGTTTCCTCGGCCATCATCTGGAAAGGCTCGCGGCGGCGCACGTAGCTGAGCTGGTGGCGCAGGCGCAGCAGGTAGAGGGTGGTGACGACTTCCACATCATTGGTCAGCGTGGCGGCGCAACGGGCGGCCAGCGGACGTTCGCCGCCAAGTGCGTCTTCCAATAGGTGCTGGGCCAGCAGGCCAACCAGCGGATGGCTGCGGTGCAGTTCGTCCAAGTCGATGGGTTGGGGTTTGTCGATGCCTTCGTCGACTAGGCGTTGGCGCAGGGCTTCGGGCAGGTGTTGCGGCAGGAAACGGGCGGCTTGCTTGCGGCCGATTTCCAGTGGCGACCCCAAGCGCACGCTGGCGCTTTGCAGGAAGCGCTGCACATCGGCCTGGGTGCCCAGGGCCTGCTGCTGCTTGTGCCATTCGGGCAGCACTTCGTCGGGCTTGATACGGCGCTGGGCAAAGACGGTGCGGTTGGCCTTGGCTTTTTCCAGCGCATCACGCCATTGGCCTTGCAGTGGAGCGAGCAATTGCTCCGGCTCACCGAAGTCGAATGCGACCTGCAGCGATGCGGTGCGACTGTCGCTGCGTTTCATCAGAGCCGCCTTGACCAGGGCCTGGTTGATGCGGGCTTCGTCCTCGGGCATTGGAACCAACACGCCGAGTTCCTTCTGGATGGCCTCGCCTTTGCGGAGGATGACGTTGAGCACGAAGCCATCCACCGGGTTGTCTTGCCCGTAGAGCATGGTGCAGCGCACTTCATCGGCTTGCTGGCCAAAGCGATCGACGCGGCCTTCGCGCTGTTCGTGGCGAGTGGGGTTCCAAGCCAGGTCGTAGTGGACGACGGCGGTGAACAGGTGTTGCAGGTTGATGCCTTCAGAGAGGCAGTCGGTGGCGACCAGGATGCGTTGCTCGGCATCCTCCATGTCGTCCACGCGCTCGCGGCGTTCTTCGGGGGTGAGTTCGCCGGTGACAGCATCGACGGTGACCTTGGGAAAAGCGGCCTTGAGGTGTTCGGCCACGTAATGGGCGGTGGCGATGTAGCGACAGAACACCACCGGGTGGTAGCCCTCCTTCACCAGGAGGTCAATATGCCGGATGAGCGCGGCCAGCTTCGGATCACCGGCCTTGCCGGAAAGACGTTGCGCGTCTTCGATCAAGGCTTGCAGGCGCGGCGCAGCGTCCTGCACCTGGGCAGGCGGCTCCAGATCACTGCCGGAGAGGTCATCGGCCTCGCCATCGTGCAGGCGCTCATCGCCGAGAAGCGCCTCATCCGGCACAGTGCCTTCCAGCCGTGTGGTCAACGCCTTGACGGCGGCTGCGGGCGACGATGCCACGCAGCGCAACAATGCCAGGGTGGCGTACCAAATGAGGCGCGCGCCGCCTTGCTGTTCTTGCTGCTCAATAGTTTCAGCCAGTTCGCGGCAGTAGTCCTGCACGGCGTCGAAGAACGCGCCCCATTCGCCGCTGAGCTGATAGGTAAGCTCGGTTTTCATGCGGCGGGGAAAACCTCGTCCGTCATGGGTCTCGGCCTGCCATTCAACGATGTCCTTGCGACGGCGCTGGACGAAGTGGCGGGCCAGCTCCTGACGCAGCGGGTCAGAGGCTGTCATGCGACCTTGTAATGCGGCAAAACGTGGATCGAGCAGCGACAGCAAGTTGTAGAAGGCGGTTTCGTCACCAGAGTGAGGGGTGGCGGTCAGCAGGATCAGGTGTCGCTGCGTGTCGCGGGCAAGGCGTTGCAGCAACTCGAAGCGCAATTGCTTGCCTGCGCCACTGCTGGCGCAGGTGTGGGCCTCGTCGACGATGATGCATTCGGGTGCAGTGGCGAGAAACTGTTCGCGGTGGCGTTCGCTCTTGATGTAGTCCAGGCTGACGATCACTACGGGATGATGGTCGAACAGGCGCACACCATGTGGTAGATCACGTTCGATGCGGGAGGCTGAGGCCGAAGTCAATGCCACGGTCTGAAGATTGAAGCGAGTTTCCAACTCACTTTGCCATTGTTCGACAAGGTGCGGCGGGCAGAGGATAGCGAGGCGGGCGATTTCGCCGCGATCCATGAGCTCGCGTGCGATCAGGCCGGCTTCGATGGTCTTGCCGATGCCTACGTCATCAGCGATCAGCAGGCGCACAGTGGACAGGCGCAGTGCCATCAGCAACGGCACAAGCTGGTAGCCGCGAGGCTCCACGGCGATATTGCCAAAGGAGCGGAACGGGCCGGCGCCGGCGCGCAGGGTCATGCGCAAGGCATCGCGTAGCAACAGCGCGGCGGCGTGGTTGCCGGCGCACGCGGGATCGGGCCAGTCGAAGGTGGCAGGTTCGACGGGATGCAGTTCCAGCTCGGGGATCAGGGCGATGCTTTCATCATCGGCACCGCTCAATGGGCGCAAGCGCAACCAGTCTCGATGGGAGTCGCTCTGCACCACCCATTCGCGGCCACGGGCGCGCACCAGGTTGCCGGGCAGAAAGTCGTGTTCGAGGATCGTCATACGTCCTTATTCCTTGGAACCGAACACATCGGCGTGCGCGGCGAATTGTTGTGACCAACGTGAAGCGTCCGAAAAATCGAGCACCTGCCAGCCTTTGTCCTGCAATACGCTGGTGGTCTGCTCATCCACCGCGGACAGAAACACCAGAGCACGAGATGCCTTGTATTGGGCTGCGGCGATGGCAGCGCCATTGTTGACGGGTATGTTGACCGCATCAGGTTGTACTGCCCCAGCCCGGCGGAGCGCGGACATCCAGGCGTCGAGTGGCTCGTCTGCCAAGGTCGTTGCGGCAACGGTGGCCGGGCTGCATGCCACAGGCCGTACCTGGGCATTGGCCAGCGCGACCAGCAGCCTGAGCGCATCCGCATTGCGGCGGTTGATGTGTTCGTGGTCCGGTTGGTTGAAATAGGACAGCAGGCATTGGTAGCAGCCGGCTTCGCACTGATGATTGCCAAGCGCATCGGTCTGTTCCAGCGACGGCAGATCGTACAGCGTCCAAATGCCGCTCTGCGGTTTGCGATAGTGAATCAGTTGCAGGGCATTGCTGGCTACGAGGGCAAGGTCGTCGCGATTGTTTGCCAGGCGTGTGAGCACACCCGCACCGCCCTCCGCCGCTTCGTAAAACAGCAAGGCACGGCGCTCGTCGGACTTCGGCAGTGGCTCGACCACCAGTTCGGATTCCTCGATCTGGAAGGTCATTTCGATGCCGCGCTTGAGCGCAGCCTGCAGCGTGGCCATGGCCTCCAGAGACAAGGCATGTACGGGAGCGAAGATCAACAGATTGCGATGATCTTCCACAAAGGGAACGATGCGCTGGTTGGGTACCTTTTCCAGCAAAGTATCGTCGCCACCCTTGTCGTCTTCCGCATCCGGTGCGTCCTGCTTGCTCCAGGTGCCTGTGATGGGGTTGATGTAGAAGCCCAGTCGCTCCTTGTCCTTGCGCCTGCGCCAGCCGCGGTTGATGCGCCAGATTTGCGCGGCGGGCGCGTAGGTGAGTTCGCCAAGCACGTCCTCGCCTTGTTGTATCGTGGCCTTCTGTTGCTGGATACGGCCGTCGGGGCCTGGCAGGAAGCGGTAGGTGGTTTGCAACTCGAAACCCTGGCGCTGACGTTCCTCGTCGTTGATGGAAATGCGCTCGGTGGCCACGGTCTCCACGGTTTCGATGCGGTAGAGCTCGCGTACCCAATCGTGCTCGGTGAGCAAGGCGTCGCAGTTCTCGCAGCGATTGACCAGCGGCTGTTCGCCGCCCGGCTCGCCGAGATGGCCGTAACCACACTGGCTGCACACCAGAGAGGCAATAGTTGCCAATTGGCTGTTGCCGGAAATGTGGTCGGTATTGCCGACGTTGAGCTTGGCGCGCACCACGCGGTACATGCGGCCCTGATGATAGATGAGGCTGCGAGGGCCGAATTCGGACAGGGCCAGGAAACGTGGCCGGCTGACCATGCTGCCTTCGTCATCCTTGCCCGTGACGGCTTGGCCGCCACGGGCGGGAATCCAGGCCATCAGCGGCAGGCGCGGGAAGTTGTAGCCGGGCAGGAAGCCCTGGCTGGCCAGGTAGCGATAGGTGTAGAAGTCGTTGTTCTGGCCGTTGCCGGACTTGAGCAACACGGCGTACTGGCGCGCGGCGTCACCGTAACGGCGCTGGGCATTTTGGCGTTCCGTGTGCGAGGCGGTATGGCTCTTGACGATGCGATCAGCCATATCCATCTGTTGGCGGGTGGCATCGAACAACACGCGCCAGCGCTCCAGCGCCCCAGAGAACGCTTGCGCCGCGTTATCGATGACCTGGCGCACATAGTCAGGCGTGAACCAGGCGCTGCCTTCAAGCTCGCCAGCAAGCTGGTCGATGACCCGGTCGGCACTGGCCAAGGCCCGCTGCTGGACAGCCTGCGCCCGGAGCGCCTCGTGCAAGGGCTGTTTCAGTGGTTTTCCGGGCTGGTCAAGATCCAGCATGGGCGCAATGCTGTCGTCCAGCGGCACCTGGGTGCTGGCCAGCCAGACCGCTTGCAGATGGCTGTCGATGAGATCGCGATTGCTCAGGTCGAGGGTTGGCGCACGCACTACGCCATGCACCATTTGCTCGGCATTGTGGAAGAACCACTGGTCATGCGGACTGAGTGCCGCGCAGTAGGTGATGACCAACGCCTGCTGACCCGAGCGACCCGCACGGCCGCTGCGCTGAGCGTAGTTGGCGGGGGTCGGCGGCACATTGCGCAGGTACACGGTGTTGAGTGCGGAGATATCCACGCCAAGCTCCATCGTGGGGGAGCAGAACATCACCGGCAGACGTTCCAACGGCGCTTCGTGGGCCGGGTTCTGCGCCCAATCCTGCCTGTCTTTTTCGGTGTAGCGAAAACGCTGCTCCAGCAGTTGCCGGCGTGGCGCATCCACCTGGGCTGTGTGTTCCTGGGCCTCGAAGTCGAACAGCGGATGCGAGGGCTGACGCAGCAGGTCGGCAATGCCGAGATACAGCGTGCGGAAATACTGGTTGATTCGATTGCCATCAGTTTGCGGCTGATCGGCAATCAGGCACCAGTCCAGGGCAGCCGCGTTCAGGCGCCAACCTGCGAGCTGGGCGTCGATAGGTTGGCGCTGCACATAACCATAGTCCTTGGCGGACTCCAGCAGCGCTTCGATCAGCTTAGCCCACTCGACATCTTTCCACTGCACGACCTCGCTGGCGCATGCGCTGTTGCGCCAGAAGGCGGCCGTCTTTATTTGTCGCAGCAGACGGGAGCGTGGACCACCTGTCACCAAGTCGGTGCGCGGCTTGCCCCTGTACTCCGGGCGCTTGCCGAGGATGAGATAGCGGCCAGTATCGAGCTTCTCGTCGGGAGCGAAGGCCCAACGTTCATTCAGGTAGGTGTGGGCGCTGGTGCGTGCCTTGTCCTGCTCAACCGGGTCGAGGTAACGACTTTCCAGGCACAGATGGCGGCGCAAGGCGTCGAACAGTAGTTCGAACAGAACTGTCCGTTGCACTGCCGTCAATTTGGTCAAGGTGCTGTTTGCAGCAAAGATACTGGCGTCAGCGCAAAAGGCATCCAGGTCTCGGTACCGAATCTGCAACAGACCAAGCTGATCCAGATTCGGATTATTGAAACGCCAGCCACGCCGCAGATCACGCAGTAACCGGTAGGCGATGATGAAGCGCAATGTGCGTTGCGCTTCTTGTCGGGCCAGTCCCATGAGCTTGGGGGTGCGCAGATACTCCACCAAGGTCGCTTCATCGACCCCTTGAAAGCCAAGGGCCTTGAATACGCTTTCGGCCAAGTGTTCTTCATCGAGTTGGCCGCCGCTGCCCTGCAGTGCGCCGATCAAGCCGGCACGCAGCGTCAGCAGGAAAATGAAGTCGTTGAAATGTCCCGCCTGCAGAGCGGCATCCTGGCGGTTGTCGGTAAACCCAAGCAACTTGCGTGGGTCAGGCTGCCCTGGCGCAGGTTCGGAAAGTGCGAACAATTGCTGCAAGGCCGCCAGGGCAATCATGGTAGTGGCCGAAGAGCGGCCTTCGCCGGACAGGCTGGAGAGGCGGTTGGCATCCTTGCCATGGGCTTCGTGTGTCGTGCCGCAGTTCAGGCAGAAGCGGAACTTTCCCGGAATGAACCAGAACACCGCCCCCGAGCCCGTTTGCCCTTTGGCATCGACCGTGACCATATAGGGAACGGCATTCTTGTAGGCTGGCTTGATTTTGGGTTCGCTACGGCTGAGGTCGATCCAGGTTTCAGGTAGGTCTTCGAGCAGGCCACCATATTGCTGCCCGGGCACCAGAGGACACAGGAAGCCATAGCTGGCGTCGTCTTCTGCCGCGATATCGTCGATTTCACGTGAGCTGAAGCTAACCGGTTGCTGTGCGTGCCAGACAGGTAGGTATTCCTGGCCGCAATCGCGGCAGAAGTGAGTCGGGTAAAGCAGCACATTCTCTTGCTGTCGCCCCGGCGCGAAACGCTGAGCATCGAGCGTGACATGGCGCTTACCTCGCGCCTCTAGCGTGGTGAGTACCTTGCCGGGACCGCTGATGAACTGGTGCAGCTTGAACGCGAAAGGCGGCCTGCCTTGGGGCGTGCGCACATCATGGGCAGCCACTAGAAAGCGCTGCAGGGCGGTGCGAGCGGCTTCAGGCTGGCAACCCGCGTCTTCGGCGAGACGGCGGCTGGCCTCTTCCAATACCATGGGCCTCGCCCGCCTGGGAGGCTCGTCGGCAGGTAGTTCGATACCCAGGTTCAATTCCACCCAGATGGATAACGGATCATTGCGAAAAGCGTCGAAGTCAGCCCAGATATCCTGCTTTCGCGTAATGGCCGCCGGTAGTTCTGTACAGATGGCGTTGACGTCCTTGAGCGGGTTGGTGACCCGCTCCAAGGTTTCGCCGATGACGTCATGCTCGCTGATCTGAGTGCCAAAAAGTTTGCTGGCTACGTCGGCCACCACGCGGTTGCGGTCGGCTTGGCTACCTGTGCTGGACATGGTGGCCGACGTGCCGATGCAGACCAGTTGCGCGGCTTTCAAGCGCTCGCGCAGACGCCGCACCAGCAAGGCAATGTCCGCCCCCTGACGGCCACGATAGGTATGCAACTCATCCAGCACCAGGAACTCAAGCCCCTCGCAGTGCTCCACCACGCGCCGATCCACTTCGTCGAAGCGCGTGAGGATGTACTCCAGCATCATGAAGTTGGTGAGCAGGATATCGGGCGGGTCATCCGCGATGGCACTGCGTTCCGCCTTGCTTTCCTGACCGGTGTAGCGCTTGACGGTGAAGGGACGAAGCTCTGGCGTATAGCCATGCAGAAACTTGTCGAGTTCTTCCAACTGGCTGTTGGCCAGAGCATTCATCGGATAGATGACAATGGCCCTGGTACGTGCTTTGCCATCGGATTGCTTGGCCTTGAGAATGCGGTCGATGATCGGGATGAAAAAGGACAGGGACTTCCCCGACCCCGTTCCGGTCGTGACCACATAGCTTTGGCGTTCCTGGCCTTTGGCCAAGGCTTCCATCTGGTGCTTGTAAAGATGCAGGGGCTCTGGCGAGCCTTCAGACTTCCCGACCTGGAAGATCTCTGCGCAGGCAGCATGCAAGATCCCCTGCGCCACCAGTTTCTGGACCGTGCCCTGGCGTTGGTAATTCGGGTTGATCTGCACCAGCGGCTCAGGCCAATAGCGGCCTTGCGCATATTGATGTTCGACCTCGGCTTGGATATCAGGCGCAGCGATGCGAACAAAGCTACGGGAAAAGCTGCCGTATCGTTCGATGAGCTGGTCGCGGAATTGGAAAACGTTATCCATGGAGAGCCCTCACTGATCCATCTTGTGGCCAATCGCCAGAACCGCTGTGCTACCGGAGGTACCTGCGGTGATGCGCTTCCATTTCGCCCCTCGCCCCTTGCCCGTTGACTCGATCAACCCCTCTGATTTCATCGCCCGCAGCACCAATCGCACCATGTCCCGACTCACACCAGGGCAAGCTTCTTCAACCTCGGAAATCGAAAACGGCAAAGTACGACCCAGGACTTCCGCACGCACTCGGTCCCCTTTGCTGCCACGCCCCCGCCCGATGGTGCCGACACGCTCTTCGAACTCGCGGTAGGCCCGTAGCAAGGCACCCCAGAAGTAGTCGAGCCAGGGTCTGACGTTGTGCTGCCCTTGATGCCAGCCCTGCGAGCTGGCTTCCAGCGTCTCGTAATAGCCTTCCTTGGTGTCCTCGAAGATGCGTTCCAGACTGATGTAGCGGCCCACGGCATAGTCGAAGTGGTAGAGCAGCAGCAAGGTCAGCAAGCGGGACATGCGGCCGTTGCCATCGGGGAACGGGTGGATGCACAGGAAGTCGAGCATCGCCAGTGGCACCAGCACCAGTGGGTCGGCCAAGTGCTGATCCAGTGCAGTAGCGTAATGCTGGGTCAGATCGGCCATGGCCATCGGCGTGAGATGCGGAGGCACCGGCTGGAAGCGCAGGCGCGACGTGCCATCCGGGTGACGCTCGACGATGTCGTTATTGGTGGCCTTCCAGCGTCCGCCCGCCTGCGGCATGTAGCGGTACAGCAGGGTATGCAGTTGCAGCACTACGCCCTCGCTGAAGGGCATGTGCGCGGCAGACTCGTGGATCAGCGCCAGGGCATCACGGTAGCCGGCGATCTCCTGCTCGGAACGGTTCTTTGGCGTTGCGTTGCGGATGACCAGAGGCTTCAGCCGTGAGGGCGCTACGACAACACCTTCCAGCCGGTTGGATGACTCGGTGGACTCCACCACCGCGATCTGGCGTAGCCCCTTGAGGGCTTCGGGCGACTGTGCGGCGTAGAGTTGCTGCTTGCCCTGGTACTCGCCCAGTGTGCGCAACGTGGCGGCCTGAGTGCCATCGAAGCGAAGCGCGACAAGGTACTCGGGTGTGAGTGAGTGCATGGAAATGTAAGCCCAGACTGTCTAAATGGGGTAATCATAGCCTTTAAATGGGGTATTGTCTCTAGAAATACCTCATTAACAGTGTTTAACTACCCCATTTACTCCATTGTTTACCCCATCCCAGGCCCAACCTGGGGAAAAGGCAAACGGCAAGGGAACGGCACGTGGGCAAGCTGCCGCTCAATTGCATCGGGCCGATATCCGTTTTCATTGGCCCAGGTTGAAAAGGTCGTCCGCCAGCAATGCGGCGTCGTACACCCGGCCCAGGTTCATGTCGCGCATGGCGTAAGCGCTACCAAACGCTCCTGAGTTCCAAAAAAATCGTCAGACGTTGAACCGGAAGTGCACCACATCCCCTTCCTTCATGATGTACTCCTTGCCCTCCAGACGCCATTTGCCGGCATCCTTGGCACCCTGCTCGCCCTTGCAGTTGACGTAGTCGTCATAGCCGATGACTTCGGCACGGATGAAGCCCTTCTCGAAGTCCGTGTGGATGGCGCCGGCCGCCCGGGGCGCGGTGGCGCCACGCTTGACGGTCCAGGCACGGACTTCCTTGACCCCGGCGGTGAAGAAGGTCTGCAGACCCAGCAGTTCGTAGGCGGCCCGGATCACCCGGTCCAGCCCGGCCTCTTCCAGACCCATCTCACCCAGGAATTCGGCCTTGTCGGCCTCGTCCAGCTGGGCGATCTCCGCCTCCATGGCGGCACAGACGGGCACGACCTGGGCCTGTTCCGTGGCAGCGTGTTCCCGCACCCGATCCAGCAGCGGATTATTCTCGAAACCATCCTCATTGACGTTGGCAATGTACATGGTGGGCTTGGCGGTGATGAGCTGCAATTCCCGTAGCAGCAGGCGCTCGTCATCATCCAGCTCGGCACTGCGGGCGGGACGGCCCTCGGCCAGCACCGCCTGTACCTTCTCGGCCACCTGCTTGCGGGTGATGGCATCCTTGTTGCCGGACTTGGCGTTGCGGGCAAGCCGGGTCAGGGCCTTTTCCACGGTCTCCAGGTCCGCCAGGGCCAGCTCGGTATGAATGACCTCGATGTCGGACAGGGGGTCCACCTTGCCGGCGACGTGAATCACGTCGTCATTTTCAAAACAGCGCACCACGTGGGCGACGGCATCGGTCTCGCGGATGTGGGCCAGGAACTGGTTACCCAGGCCTTCGCCCTTGGAGGCACCGGCCACCAGGCCGGCGATGTCCACAAATTCCACGGTGGTGGGCAACACCCGCTCCGGGGAGACGATCCCGGCCAGGACCTTGAGCCGGGGATCAGGCACCGGCACCACACCCACATTGGGGTCAATGGTGCAGAAGGGGTAGTTTTCCGCCTGAATGCCCGCCTTGGTGAGGGCATTGAAGAGGGTGGATTTGCCCACATTGGGCAGGCCGACGATGCCGCATTTCAAGCTCATGGGAGGGTCCGGGTGGGATCAGGTGGAAAATCAGGATGGAAGAAGAGACAAACCGGGTCAATCACGCCGAGTGCAGTCGGTTCATGGCCTTCTGCAGTCCCTCGGACAACAGCAGGGGCATGAGGTCGGCGGCACGATCAACGGCGTCCATGATCAGGGGCTCTTCCTCGCGGGAGGGACGGTTGAGCACGAACCCGACCACCTGCTCGCGACGCCCGGGATGGCCTACCCCCAGCCGCAGGCGCATGAAGTCCTGCCCCTGTTGGGCCATGATGTCCCGCAGGCCGTTGTGCCCGCCATGACCACCCCCGCGCTTGAGACGGGCCGTGCCCGGAGGCAGGTCGATCTCGTCGTGGGCCACCAGCACGGAGGTGATGGGAAGCTTGTAGAACTGGGTCAGCAACCGGATGGGCTGCCCGCTGTGATTCATGTAGGTCTGGGGCTTGATCAGCCAGATTTCCTGCCCCTCGATGCGGATGCGCGCCGTTTCGCCGGCAAACTTGTTCTCCAGGCGAAACTGGCCGCCATGACGGCGGGCCAGCTCATCCACGAACCAGAACCCGGCGTTGTGCCGGGTCATGGCGTAGTCGGGGCCGGGATTTCCCAGCCCCGCGATGACCTGAACGGTGTCTTTGTCAGCCACTGGCAGGTGTCATCCTTTTCTTGCGGTCGGAAAAGAAGGCGGCTTATGCCTCGCCTTCACCCTCGGACTCCTCGGCAGCGCTACCGCCACGGGTCTTCAGCACGCTGACCACCGGCAGATCATGATCCGGACCCTGGGCCAGGGCCACGATGCTCACGCCTTCCGGCAGCTGGATCTGGGACAGATGCAGGGAGTCGCCCACATTCATCTCGGCCACGTCCACCTCGATGAACTCGGGCAGATTCTTGGGCAGGCACTCCACTTCCACTTCCACCGCCTGGTGGCTGATCATGCCGCCACCGGTCTTCACACCCACGCAGATGTCTTCGTTGATGAAGTGCAGGGGCACATGCACCTTCAGGGCCTGGTCTTCGGTGACGCGCTGCAGATCCATGTGCAGGACCATCTGCTTGACCGGATGACGCTGCAGGTCGCGCAGGATGACCCGCTCGGATCTGCCGTCGATCTTCAGGGTCAGGATGTGGGAGTAGAAGGCTTCATGGGCCAGGCTCAACCACACGGCGTTGTGGTCCAGGGTGATGGCTTCGGGCGCCTTGTCGGCACCGTAGACGATGGCGGGCAGCTTGCCGGCGCGACGCAGGCGGCGGCTCGCACCCTTGCCCTGGTCCGCGCGCGGTTCGGCTTGCAGTTCAAAATTGACACTCATGTCGGTTCTCCAGTCATACAAACAAAAAGCCTCTCCCGCGACCAGGAGAGGCAGTGGCGATCAACCCGTGCCTGTTCATCAGTCGATGAACAGGGAGCTGACCGATTCCTCGCGGTTGATGCGACGGATGGTTTCCGCCAGCATGCCGGCAACACTGAGCTGCTTGATGCGGCCACAGGCCTTGGCCTCGGGACGCAGCGGCAGGGTGTCGGTAACCACCAGCTCGTCGAGCTGGGAGTTGTTGATGTTTTCGATGGCGGGACCGGAGAGCACCGGATGGGTGGCATAGGCCATGACCTTGGATGCCCCGTGGTCCTTGAGGGCCTTGGCGGCCTGGCACAGGGTGCCGGCGGTGTCCACCAGATCGTCGATGATGATGCAGGTCTTGTCTTCCACATCCCCGATGATGTGCATCACCTGGGACTCGTTGGGCTTGGGACGCCGCTTGTCGATGATGGCCAGTTCCGCGTCATCCAGGCGCTTGGCCAGGGCGCGGGCGCGAACCACGCCGCCGACGTCGGGAGACACCACCAGCAGGTTGGGGATCTTCTGGCGCCAGATGTGGCCCAGCAGCACCGGCGAGGCATAGACGTTGTCCACCGGCACGTTGAAGAAGCCCTGCACCTGATCGGCATGCACATCCACCGTGAGCACCCGGTCGGCGCCGACGGCCTCAAGCATGTTGGCCACCACCTTGGCGGAGATGGGCACGCGGGCGGAACGCACCCGGCGATCCTGGCGGGAATAACCGAAATAGGGAATGACGGTGGTGATGCGACCGGCAGAGGCCCGGCGCAGGGCGTCCACCATGATCAGCAATTCCATCAGATTGTCGTTGGTGGGCGCGCCGGTGGACTGGACGATGAAGACGTCCCGACCACGCACGTTCTCCAGGATTTCCACCTGCACTTCACCATCGCTGAAGCGGCCGACGACGGCCTTGCCCAGCGGCAGGTTCAGGTGGTTGACGACACTTTGTGCCAATTGGGGAGTGGCATTCCCCGCGAAGACCATCATCTTGGATTTTTCCACCACTGTGGACCTGGGCAGCATGATTCCAACAATGTCCGGTTGCGAGCAGAGCGGATGACAGGGCTGCGCCAGCGGGGCTGACGCGGGCCACCCTGCCGGCGAAAGGACGCACCGGCCCGCGCCATAGCGTAAACGCCGCCAGCCGGTGACCGTCACGGGGACGATGAACCGGTGGCGGCGCTGGCCTGGCGATGGCAGGCAACGTCTGAAGAATGGCTGGGCCGGCAGGATTCGAACCTGCGAATGCCGGGATCAAAACCCGGTGCCTTACCACTTGGCGACGGCCCAATAAATCGTGTGACTCGTTTATTCCTGCACGGCAGTGGCAGCCTGAAGCAGCGCCCTGCGTCGATGTAGCGGAGACTGGTTGCAACCATGAGCCACAAACCCCGCCCATCCGCCCGGCAGACAGTCACGGGCGGCGCGGGCGGCTTCTTCCGTCTCGAAGATGCCGAACACACAGCTGCCGGTACCCGTCATGCGCGCCGTCACACCCTGTCGTTGCAGCCATTCCAGGGCTTTTGCCACCTCCGGAAAGCGCCGACAGACGACCGGCTCACATACGTTGCCTGCTCGTCCTGCAAGAAAGTCCGCTATTTTGATGGGTGGACAGTCCCGTGTCAATCCAGGATCGGTAAAGATCGCCCCGGTGGGCACCATCACGCCGGGATGCACCACCAGATACCAGGGCTCCGGCGGCGACACCGGCGCCAGCCGCTCCCCAACCCCTTCCGCCCAGGCGGCATGGCCGCGCACGAACACCGGCACGTCCGCACCCAGCTTCAGGCCCATGTCGGCAAGGGCATCATCGTCCAGCCCGGTTTCCCAGAGGGCATTGAGAGCCACCAGCACCGTGGCCGCATCGGAGCTGCCGCCTCCCAGCCCGCCTCCCATGGGCAGGCGCTTGTGGACCCGGATGGCCACGCCGCTGGGATGGCCGGTGACGGCCTTGAGGGCCCGGGCGGCCCGCACGGTCAGATCATCGTCATGAGCCACCCCGTCCAGGGCGTGCTCGGCGCACACCCGGTCCTCGTCCAGCAGGCGGAAATCCAGGGTATCCCCATGGGAAAGGAACTGAAACACGGACTGCAATTCGTGATAGCCGTCGGGACGACGACCGGTGATATGCAGGAACAGGTTGAGCTTGGCGGGGGCGGGCCAGCCCATGCAAGGGTCTTGTTGCATCATGGTGTCATTTGCCAGTCGTCCACCACCAGGCGAACGCGTATGTCGTCGAATTCCAGCCTCATGCGATCAGGCAGGGGCGCCGGGCCGACGGCCTCGGCGTAGCGATCGTACCCCACGTCCCAGCCGGCCTGCAGCAACCGCTGCGGCCTGCCCGCCTGATCCAGGGTTCGCCCTTCGAGCCGATCGCCGGAAGGTATGCCCAGCACCCAGTAGCGCAATCCACTGACCGGCAACTGCCAGCCCAGGGCCTGATATACCAGAAGGTCCACGTCCCGGTCGTGGTACACATCCCCTTCCGCATTGCGCAGGGTCACGCCGGCGGCATTGCCCTCCAGCGTGGCGGCATGACGCCCGAAGGGCCCGAACAGCTGGATGTCGTAATCATCCCCCCGCTGGCGCCAGCGCAGATGGGCGTTCCATTGTTCGTCCCCCAGAAACAGCGCAATCCGGCCGCTCAAGGTCCAATCATTCTGCAAGGAGAGCAACTGCACGCGCTCCCGCCAGGCCTGTTCCCGGTCATCCACCGGCGCAGGCGGACGCACGGCACAGGCGGTAAGCAGCAGGCTCACCAGACAGACAAACCAGAATGCCCTCATGGATCCAGACGCTCCTTGAGCCTGAGCAGGCGTTCATGCTTCGGGTCCCGCTCCAAGGCCTTGCGCAGGATGTCCAGGGCCTCCTCCCTCTCCCCCCGCTCCCAGAGCAGGGCCGCCAGATTGCTGGCGATCTCGCCGTCCTCCATCATGCCATGCGCCCGCCGCAGATAGACTTCCGCCTCATCCAGGCGACCCAGGCGGTAGAGGACCCAGCCCATGCTGTCAATGACTGCCGCATCATCCGGACGCTGCGCATAGGCACGACGGATATAGCCGTAGGCCTCCTCGTGGCGATCGGTGCGATCCGCCAGGGTGTAGCCCAGCGCATTGAGGGCAGCCGGGTTGTCCGGATCCTGATCCAGGATCATGGTCAGATCCGCCTCCACCTGGTCGATGCGATCCAGCCGCTCCGCCATGAGCGCCCGGGAATACAGCAGCCCCGGATTGGCGGGATACTCCCTCAGACCCCGATCAAGGAGATCCATGCCCGCCTCGTAATCGCGGACATCCCTGAGCAGGCTGGCCTCGGCCAGATAGACCCGCACCCGCTCGCCCGGCTCATCCAGGCGATCCCGCAATGCAGACAGTTGAGCGCGGGCCCGTTCCACCTGCCCCAGCTCGCCCCTGAGCAGGGCAGCGCGCATGATGGACTCATCGCGATGCTCGCCACGGGTGACCTGCTCATAGAAACCGATGGCCTGCTCCGGATCATCACCGGTTTCGGCAATCCGCCCCAGGTAATAGCGGGCCTCCTGAACACGGCGCCCGGTCTGCAGCACCCGCTCCAGATAGCGCCGGGCATCCTCGTACTGTTCCACCTCAATGTTGAGCAGCCCCAGGGTATAGAGCAGATCGGCATCCCCCGGCCGTTCCCGGGCCACCCGCTCGAACTGTTGACGGGCCTCCTCGTAGCGCTCCGATTGCAACAGCAGACGGGCATAAGTGATGCGCAGATCCACATCACCCGGGTAACGGGCCACCAGGTCATCCATGGCCCGAAGCGAGGCATCCTGCTTACCGGCCTGCCCCAGGGCCCGGGCACGCAGCACATGTGCCTCCCGCAGGTCATCATCCAGAGTCAATGCCTTTTCGGCCGCGGCCACGCCCGTCTGGGGAAGATCCTGCTGCAGGGCCAGGCTGGCAACCGCCAGATAGGCCAGGGCCTCGTCCTCGCGGGCTTCCGCCACGAGAGTGAGCGCCGCCACCGCCGCGTGACCATTCTGGCTTCGGGCCAGCATGTTCACCAACAGACCATAGCCATCACCCTCCACGGCCTCCATGCGCTCAAGCACGGAGAGCAGATGGGGTGCGGCCTCTTCCGGACGGCCTTCATTCACCAGCAGGGCAGCCAGTATCTGGCGGGCTTCCAGATTCGCCGGGTCCAGTGCCAGCCAACGCTCGGCACCCGGCAGGGCCGCGACCGGATCACCGGCAAACAGGGCGATGCGGGTTGCCCGCTCGGCCACTTCGGGGTTGCGTGTACGCTGGGCTGCCCGCAGATAGTGCTCGACGGATACCTGTAGCTCCCCCTGATGCCCGGCAATCTCACCCACAAGCAATTCATAGAGCAGGTCGGCGACACCGTTCTCCTGCGTCTCCAACGGCAACAAGTGACCTTCGGCAAGGGGTTGCCAGGGCTCGTCGAGACCCTGCCCGTCCCGGGGCAGGCCCGCACAGGCGGCCAGGAGTCCGCACAACAACACCGCCGTCAGACGGGTTGCCGGACGGCACGGAGAAAACCAGGGGAAAACGGATCTTTGATCGGGCAGCATGGAAAGACTATAAACCCATTTGCTTGAAAAATGAGCGCCCCTCGGGGCGTGCCAAAATCGCCGGACAGTGTAAACTAGACTGGACACCCCCAGATCGACACCGTGTCAACCGGATCGGCCGGCAAGTCAAGACCCGCCGACCGCGAAATCGCAAGCTATTGATGCGGGACATGGACGATCGGGCGGCAATCCACCAAATTGGGGCGAATCTGATACGGTCGACGGCAGAATCGGGCCAGGAAAACGGAACGGAAAACGACGCATGGCGATACACGCATGCACCTTCTTTCCATGTTCCTTAGCACCCCGCAACGGCCGATAAGTTCCCGCCGCGAAGGGTCAATTTTCGGGCAGGTCGGTTTTCCGAGCGGACTCAAAGGGTTGAAAATCCGGGACATCTTGTCATGACTTCAATGCTGGCGCAGAATACGCTATTCCACAGGTCCTCACGTGCGATGCTTTTTACTCTCGGAGTCAATCATAAATCCGCCCCGGTGGGAATTCGCGAACGGGTCGTGTTCTCCCCGGACCGCATGGACGAGGCCCTCACCGGCCTGACCCGCTCCACTCCGGTGGACGAGGCGGCAATCCTGTCCACCTGCAACCGGACGGAGATCTACTTCCGTTCCGAGGCCCACCAGCCAATGGACCGGGTACTGCACTGGATGGCGGACTTCCACCGCCTCAAGCCAGGGGAAATCCAGCCTTACATCTACCGTCACTCAGAGGCCGACACGGTCAAGCACCTGCTGCGCGTGGCCTGCGGCCTGGACTCCCTGGTGCTGGGCGAACCCCAGATCCTGGGTCAGCTCAAGGGTTCCTATCAGAGCGCCGGTGCCGCCGGCACCCTGGGCCGCCAGCTGGGCCGCCTGTTCCAGCACGCCTTCTCGGTGGCCAAGAACGTACGCACCTCCACCGCCATCGGCTCCAGCCCGGTCTCGGTGGCCTTTGCCGCCGTCTCCCTGGCCAAGCAGATCTGGGGCGACATGAAGCCCCTCACCGCCCTCATGATCGGCGCCGGTGAAACCATCGAACTGGCAGCCCGACATCTGCACAGCAATCAGATCGGCCGCATCATCGTCGCCAACCGTACGGTGGAACGGGCCAAGGTTCTGGCCAGTGAGTTCGACGCCGAGGTCATCACCCTGTCCGAGATCCCCGCCCGTCTGGCGGAGGCCGACATCCTCATTTCCTCCACCGCCAGCCCCCTGCCGATCCTGGGCAAGGGCGCCGTGGAGCGTGCCCTCAAGGCCCGCAAGCGCCGCCCCATGTTCATGGTGGACATCGCCGTGCCCCGGGACATCGAACCCGAGGTGGGCAACCTGGACAACGTCTTCCTCTACACCGTGGACGACCTGGAAGAGGTCATCCAGGAAAACCTCCAGTCCCGCCGCGAAGCGGCGCGCCAGGCGGAGGAGATCATTGAATCCCAGGTCAGTACCTTCATGGGCTGGTTGCAGGCCCAGAGCGCGGTGAGCACCATCTGCGCCTTCCGCGACAAGGCCCATGGCCTGCAAATGGAAGTGCTGGAAAAGGCCAACCAGATGGTGGCCGCCGGCAAGTCACCGGAAGAGGCCCTGTCCTTTCTGGCCCACACCCTCACCAACAAACTGCTGCATGACCCCTGTCACACCATGAATGAGGCCGCCCGCGAAGGCCGCCTGGAACTGGTGGATGCGGCCCACGCCCTCTTCAAGCTGCCGAGTCACACCGACAAGATTCATTCGTGAAAGACTCCATTCGCCGCAAACTTGAAGATATCGCGGATCGTTTCGAGGAACTCAGTGGCCTGCTGGCTGACCCGCAGGTCATCGGGGATCAGGACCGTTTTCGCCGCTATTCCATGGAATACAGCCAGCTGGAGCCGGTGGTCCAGAGCTGGAAGGACTATGCCGCCGCCCTGGATGAACTGGAAGCCGCCCGCCAGATGGCCCGGGACCCGGACCCGGACCTGCGAGCCATGGCCGAGGAAGAGATCCCGGCGGTATCGTCCCGGCTGCAGGCCCTGGAACTTGACCTGCAGCGGCACCTGATCCCGAAAGATCCCCACGACGAAAATAACACCTTCCTGGAAATCCGCGCCGGCACCGGCGGGGACGAGGCCGCCATCTTCGCCGGCGACCTGTTTCGCATGTACAGCCGCTATGCGGAGAGTCGTGGCTGGCAGGTGGAGCCGCTCTCCGAAAGCGAGGGCGAACACGGCGGTTACCGGGAGGTGATCGTTCGCATCATCGGGCGCGGGGTCTATTCCCGGCTCAAGTTCGAGTCCGGCGCCCACCGGGTACAGCGGGTTCCCGAGACCGAATCCCAGGGCCGCATTCACACCTCCGCTGCCACCGTCGCCGTGATGCCGGAGCCGGACGAAATGGAAATCCCCGAGATCAACCCGGCGGACCTGCGCATCGACACCTACCGGGCCAGCGGCGCCGGCGGCCAGCACGTCAACCGTACCGATTCCGCCGTGCGTCTCACCCACCTGCCCACCGGCCTGGTGGTGGAATGCCAGGACGAGCGCTCCCAGCACAAGAACAAGGCGCGGGCCATGAGCCTGTTGGCCGCCAAACTGATCGAAATGGAAGAAACCCGCCGCTTCCAGGAACAGAGCGCCACCCGCAAGAGTCTGGTGGGCAGCGGGGATCGCTCCGAGCGCATCCGCACCTACAACTTCCCCCAGGGGCGGGTCACGGACCATCGCATCAATCTGACCCTCTACAAGCTGGAGGCCATCATGGCCGGGGATCTGGATCCGGTCATCAATCCGCTGGTGAACGAGCATCAGGCGGAACAGCTGGCCGCCCTGGCGGACTGAAGCCAGCCTTGCCCGCCGTTACCCTCAAGGCCCTGCTGGTCGAGGCAAGATCCGCCCTGGCCCAAGGGGACGCCCCCCGCCTGGAAGCCGAGCTGCTGCTGGCCCATGTCCTGGGCAAGGACCGCGGCTGGCTTTATGCCCATGGTGATGACATCCTGGAAGACCCGGACGCCCTGGCAGGCTTCAGGGCCCTGATACGACGCCGCGGCGAGGGCGAGCCGGTCAGCTACCTGCTGGGCTGCCGGGAATTCTGGTCCCTGAACCTCACGGTCCGCCCCGGGGTGCTGATCCCCCGCCCCGATACCGAAACCCTGGTGGAGGCGACCCTGTCGCGGCTACCCGAAGACCTGCCGGTCCGGCTGGCGGACCTGGGCACGGGCACGGGCGCCATTGCCCTGGCCCTGGCCGTGGAGCGCCCCCAATGCCGCATCGTTGCCGTTGATCGCTCGCCCGAAGCACTGGCAGTGGCACGGGAAAACGTGGCGCGGCTCGGTCTGGAAGCACAGGTGGAATGCCGACAGGGCAGCTGGTTCGAGCCACTGGCCGGTGAGCAGTTCGACCTCATCGTCTCCAACCCGCCCTATATCGCCGAAGCAGACCCCCATCTGGTACAGGGTGACCTGCGCTTTGAACCTCTCTCTGCCCTGGCTTCCGGGCCGGACGGGCTGACGGACATCCGCCGGATCATCGAGCAGGCCCCCGGGCATCTCGGACCAGGCGGCGCATTACTGCTGGAACATGGAATGGATCAAGGCGAGGCCGTGCGGGCGCTGCTGGAGCAGCGGGGGTTTACCGAAGTGGACACAGTGCGGGATCTGGCAGGCAGGGACCGGGTGACACTGGGTATCATGGGGCGATAACCACCGGTCTTTGCAAACGCTGTGACAAGGCGTCCGTCAGCCCCTGTGCCGCCAGCCCCCAGTCCGTCCGCACGCCCAGCGCCGCCAGCGAGGTGGTCGCCAGGCCCCGGTAGCCGCAGGGATTGATGCGGTCAAAGGCGGACAGGTCAGGATCGAGATTGAAGGCCAGACCGTGATAACTGCCTCCCCGTCTGACCCGCAGCCCCAGGGCGGCAATCTTGGCCCCATCCACGTAGACCCCCGGCGCATCCGGCCTGGCCCGGGCGGTGATGCCCCGGGTCGCCAGATAATCGATCACCGCCGACTCCAGCGCGTTCACCAGGGCCCTCACCCCCAGACCCGAGCGCCGCAGATCCAGCAGGGTGTAGATCACCACCTGACCAGGTCCGTGGTAGGTCACCTGCCCTCCCCGGTCCACCGGAATCACCGGAATGTCCCCGGGATCGAGCACGTGCTCCGGCTTGCCGTTGAGCCCCAGGGTGAATACCGGAGGATGCTCCACCTGCCAGAATTCGTCGGCGGTGGCGTCATCCCGGGTATCGGTGAAGACCTGCATCTGCCGCCAGGTGGACTCGTAGTCCCGACGCCCCAGACGGCGAACCAGTATGGCGGACATCAGAGCTGACTCAGAGGGTCATCTGGACCAGCTCGCAGGCATTGAGCTCAAGATACAGGGCATCCATCTGCGCCTGGCTTTGGGCATGCACACGGATGGTAATGGCCTGATAGCGCCCACCCTTGGAGGCGCGCATGGAGATATCCGATTCCCGGATATCCGGCACGTGCTTGACGACGATGGCCCGCACCCGTTCTCCCAGTTCCGGTACCGAAGCCCCAAAAACCTTCACCGGGAACTGGCAAGGGAACTGCAATCCCATCCCTTCAGGCGTTTGCATCACGCGCCCTCCCGCAACCGCAACTTGTAATCCTGATACAGATCATGAACCCGCCGCCAGACCGGGCCGGGGACTCCCGTCCCCACCGGCCGGCCATCCAGACGGGTGACAGGCAGGATCTCCCGGGTGGAACTGGTCAGCCATATCTCCTCGGCCACCCGCAGGGACTGCTCGGGAATGGCTGATTCCATCAATGGCAACCCGGCCTCCTGGGCCAGTTCCACCACCAGATCCCGGGTGATGCCGGGCAGAAGGGACCGGTCCTTGGGCGGGGTGACGATAACCCCGTCTCCCACCACGAACAGGTTGCTGGCAGCCCCTTCCGTTGCCAGTCCATGACGGATCAGGATGGCTTCCGTCGCCCCGGCATCCAGCGCCTCCTGACGGGCCAGCACGTTGGGCAGCAGGGTGATGGCCTTGATGTCGCAGCGGGACCAGCGATGGTCGTCCATCACCACCGCCGCCACCCCCTGCTCCAGCATTGCCGGATTCCGGGGTGCAATGGGGTTGACCATGGCAAAGACCGTGGGCCGGACGCCGGTCGGGAACGCATGATCACGGCGAGCCTCGCCCCGGGTCACCTGGACATAGAGACTGCGGTCCCCGCCCGGGTTTTTCTCCAGCAGGGCCGTGAACAACGCCTTCCAGCCCGACCGATCAAGGGGATTCACGATGCGCACCTCGGCCAGGCTGCGCTCCAGGCGCTCCAGGTGTTCCGCAAGGCGCAGCGGATGGCCACCGAAGACCGGGATCACCTCATAGATCCCATCACCGAAAAGAAAACCCCGGTCGAACACGGACACCCGGGCCTGGGTTTCCGGAACGAACTCGCCATTGAGATAGATGATCATGTCTTGAACCACCCGAAGGTTAGGGGAACACTGAACAAGTACGCCACCGCCACTCCCGCCATGGCGGGAGTGGCGGAATGTCCATGCGGTCACTGGATTTTCCGCTTGCGCGTAAAAGACTTGCTCAGAACATTCTTAACGAATCCACATCAAGGCACCGTCGATCAGGCGCCGGAACAAGCCACCCTCCTCGACGCCCTGCAACGCCACCAGAGGCAGCACCCGCAGAGGCTCGCCATCCAGCATGATGCGCAGTTCACCATGGGCACGTCCCTGCTCGATGGGGGCCTCCAGCTTGCTGCCCAGGGAAATCTCGGCCTGGAGACGCTCATAACTGCCTCTGGGAATGGTTACGTAAAGATCCTGCACCAGTCCCAGCGGAACCTTGTTCTGTTCCCCCTTGTAGACCCGGGCTTCAGTCAGGGTCCGCCCGCCGTCATAAAGTTTGTGGCCCTCGAACTGCCTGAAGCCCCAGTTGAACAGGGCCTGGGACTCATTGGCGCGAATACGTCCACCCTGTTCGTGATCACCGGCCTGGATACCCATGACGGCGGCCACCAGGCGCATGCCGTCCCGCTGGGCGGAAGACACCAGGTTATAACCGGCGCTGCTGGTCCACCCGGTTTTGCCCCCATCCACGGAATCATCGCGCCACAACAGGATGTTGCGGTTGGACTGGGAAATACCGTTGAAGGCGAAGCTGCGCTCGGAATAATAGGGATAGTATTCGGGGAAATTCCGGATCAGGGCCTGCATCAGCACGGCAATGTCTTGGGCGGTGGTGTACTGGGGTGTTTCACTGGGCAGGCCATGGCTGTTCTGGAACTGGGTATCGTACATCCCCAGGGCGCGGGCCTGGGCATTCATCATGTCCACGAAAGCCCCTTCCGTGCCGGCGATGCGCTCCGCCAGGGCGACGCAGGCATCGTTGCCGGACTGCACGATCATGCCCCGGATCAGCTCCTCCACCCCTACCTGGGTATTCACCTCGATGAACATGCGCGATGCGCCCCGCATGCCGGTACGCCAGGCCCGCTCACTCACGTCCACCCGTTCATTCAAGGCCAGCCGGCCGTCCTGCAGCTCCTTGAAGACGATATAGGCGGTCATGATTTTGGTGAGACTGGCGGGTTCCACCCGCTCATTGGACGCACGCTCAGCAAGCACCATGCCACTGACCGCATCCAGCACCACGTAGTTGCGGGCAGTCAGATCCGAGGGAGGGGAAACACGCAGGTTGGCGGCGGCCAGTCCGGGCAACAGGAGGGCAAGCAACAGAACGCTGACGACGATTCTTGGCATCATGGCATCTTCAGGGGCTGTAAAACCGACGGATTTGATCTTCGTACGGAAAAGGGTAACACACCAGGGACACCCCGGATGCAAAGGGGTTCAATCGGAGACGACCCGATAGTCGCCAAGCCCCATGGATTGAAGGATCCGGACCGTATCCCGCTTGCTGCGTACATCCGTAAGGGGGCCGATGCGCACCCGGTAAAGGGTGGTGTCGGCCTGGCGAGTCTCCAGGACGGCCACCTGCTCCAACCGGGCATGCAGGCGATCGCGCAACTGCTCCGCATTCACGCGGCTGGAAAAGGCGCCCACCTGCAGAAACACGGGCCCGGCCAGGCCGGATTCGGACGGCCCGGCGGGTGATGTCGGCTCCACCCACCCTGCCTGGATGACATCCGGCCCGGACTGTCCGGGAATCAGGGCCTTGACCTCCACCCGCGCCGTGCCCCGATCCAGCATGCCGATGCGATGGGCCGCCGCATAGGAAAGGTCGATGATGCGATTGTCCACGAACGGGCCCCGGTCATTCACCCGTACCACCACGCTGCGGCCGTTTTCCAGGTTGGTTACCCGCACATAGGTGGGCAGGGGCAATGATGTATGGGCCGCCGTCATGGCGAACATGTCGTAGGGCTCGCCACTGGAGGTGCGCCGGCCATGGAACTTGGTCCCGTACCAGGAGGCCACGCCGCGCTCACGATACCCCTCCGCGCTGCTCAGGGTGGTGTAGCGCCGTCCGAACACCACATAGGACTCCGGATTGCCGTAACGGCTCGGGGGCTCGGCCCGGGGCACCGGCTCGGGAATCCGGGAAAGGTCGGGGATCTGGCCGGGATGGGGGGCACCATCCCGATCTTCAGGTATGTAGCCGGAAACAGGAGCTGGACCACGGCTGCCGCTGCAGGCAGCCAGGATCAACGACAGCAGGAGAAGCGGCAGGAGACGCATGGCGTCGTGCCGGATCACCGCATCCCACCATCCGCCAGGGCCTGTTCCCGGGCCTTGCGGATCTCCCGGGCCAGCTCATACACCGCCATGGCATAGAGGGGGCTGCGGTTGTAGCGGGTGATGACGTAGAAATTCCCGTAACCCAGCCAGACCTGGGTCCCCTCCTCCGCCTGCAGTTCGATCACCGAAAAGCGGGCATCCGGCGCCACACGCCCTTCCGGCACGATGCCATGACGGGCCAGTTCATCGAGACCATACCGGGCCTGGTAACCGCCCCCGACCAGGGACTTGTAGGCATCCCCCTCCACCCGGGCCCGCACCACCACGGGCTCCCCCATGGCCCAGTGATGGCGGCGGAAGTAATTGGCCACGCTGCCGATGGCATCGGGCCAGGAATTGAGCAGATCGCGGCGACCGTCGCCGCTGAAGTCCACGGCATACTCACGATAACTGGAAGAGATGAACTGCCCCCGGCCCATGGCCCCCGCATAGGAACCCAGCGTACCGCGCAGGTCCAGCCTTTCCTCCCGCACCAGATGAAGGTAGTGGCGTAGTTCGGAGCGGAAGAAATTCGCCCGGGGCGGGTAGTCAAAACCCAGGGTCACCAGGGCATCCAGCACCGGGAAGGTACCTTGATGGCGTCCGTAGAAGGTTTCCACGCCGATGATGGCGACAATGATCTCCGCATTGACCTGGAAGGCCTCCTGGGCACGCAGGATGGTCGCCTCGTGTTCCTGCCAGAACCGCTCTCCGGCGCGGATCCGCTGCTCGGTGAGGAAGATCGGGCGGTAATCCTTCCAGGGCCGGGCCTCCGCCGGGGTGGAAATCAGATCCAGGACCCGCTGCTGCGGCGTGGCTTCGGCAAACAGGCGCTCCAGTTCTAGGGCATCGAAACCATCTTCCGCGGCCAGGGTGCGGATGAACTCCCGGACGTCATCACGCTCAAGGTAAGGCGGATCGCCGGCCACCAGACCGAGCGGGTTGGCCCCGGCCTGGCCGCAGATACCCAGCAGCAACCCTATCAACAGCAGGAAGGATATGCGACGGTGGAAAGGCACTGAAGAAGCGCTCAGGGAAGTCATCAGGCAAGTAGTCTGCGATGGGAGTTGATGGACATGAGAATACCGAAAGCCGCCATCAGGGTCACCATGGACGTACCGCCGTAACTGAACAGGGGCAAGGGCACCCCAACCACCGGCAACAATCCCGACACCATGCCCATATTGACGAACACATAGACGAAAAAGGTGAAGCTCAGACTGCCGGCCAGCAGGCGCGAGTAGGTATCCTGGGCCCGCAGGGCAATGGTCAGCCCACGCAGGATCACCAACAGGTAAAGGGACAGCAGCAACAGTACGCCCATCAGTCCGAACTCCTCGGCATAGACGGCAAAGATGAAGTCGGTGGAACGCTCCGGCAGGAACTCAAGCTGGGACTGGGTACCGTTGAGCCAGCCCTTGCCGTAGAGTCCGCCGGAACCGATGGCGATCTTGGACTGGATGATGTGGTAACCGGCCCCGAGGGGATCGCTCTCCGGGTTCAGCAACGTGAGCACCCGCCGTCGCTGATAATCCTGCATGAAATGCCACAATACCGGCGCCGCCACCAGGGCCAGGGCGCCCAGTCCCATGAGGATGCGCCAACGCACCCCGGCCAGAAAAATGATCACCAGACCGGAACCCGCCACCAGCAACGCGGTGCCCAGATCCGGCTGCTTGGCGATGAGCACTGCCGGCACCATGACCAGCAGACCGGCCGCCACCACTTCCAGAAAGCGGGGCGGCAGGGGACGGTCGGCAAAATACCAGGCCACCGTCATGGGCACGGCGATCTTCATGAATTCGGAGGGCTGGAAACGCACCACGCCCAGATCCAGCCACCGTTGCGCCCCCTTGCCCACCTCACCGAAGAGCATCACGCCCAGCAACAGCAGGATCCCGGCGGCATACACCCACGGCGACCATTGACGCAGGTGATGCGCCGGGATCTGGGCCATCACCATCAATATGGTGAAGGCAATGCCCACCCGCACCCCCTGGCGATACAGGGTATCCAGATTTTCCCCACTGGCGCTGTAGAGGACCACAAAGCCCATCGCCAGCAACAACGCCACCCCACCCAACAACAAGAGGTCCAGATGCAGGGCACGGACAATGGCGCGCCCCAACCCGTGCTCTTCCGCGGTGCCGTTCAGCATCAGGGGGTTATCTCCAGCATGAAATAGTCCATCACCTTGCGGGCCACCGGCGCCGCCACCCGACCGCCGCTGCCGCCATTCTCCACCAGCACCGCCACCGCAATCCGGGGATCATCCGCCGGGGCAAAGCCGATGAACAAGGCATGATCCCTCAGATGTTTGGCCACCGATGCCTCGTCATATTCCTCGTCATCCGCCAACCCGAACACCTGTGACGTCCCGGTCTTGCCGGCAATGCGGTAGAGGGCATCCCGTCCCGCGGACTGGTACGCCGTACCGTTGGGTCGGTGCATGACGTGCTCCATCGGAATCAGGACCTGGTCCCAATGCTCCGAACGGGACACCTGTACCGGCGGCGGGAATTCCGGTTCGGCCACATGCAGCTCCTCGCCGTCCTCGCCCAGCACACCGCGCAACAGATGGGGACGTACCCGCTGCCCCCGCATGGCCAGGGTACTGCTGATGGAAGCCAGCTGCATGGGTGTGGCCAGCATGTAACCTTGACCGATGGAGGTGATCAGGGTCTCGCCCGGGAACCAGGGCATGCCATGGGCACCTCGCTTCCATTCCCGGCTGGGCAACAGACCTCGGCGTTCTCCCGTACTGTCGATACCCGTGGCCTCCCCCACCCCGAAACGCCCCAGAAACTCCGACATGCGATCGATCCCCAGCCGGTAGGACATGTCGTAGAAATACACGTCGGATGACTGGGTGATGGCCTTGTCCAGGTCCACCCAGCCATGACCGTGCCGGCGCCAGTCCCGATAGCGCCGAGTGTCGTTGGGCAGGGTGTAATAGCCGGCGGCGAACATCATGCGATCCGCCCGGATCACCCCATGCTCAAGCCCCGCCAGACCCACCAGCATCTTCAGGGTGGAACCGGGCGGGTACTGGCCGGAGAGGGCACGGTTGAACAGGGGCTGGCGCCGGTTATTGCGCAAATCCTGGAAAGTGCGGACCGGAATCCCGTGCACGAACAGATTCGGATCGAAGGTAGGCATGCTGACCATGGCCAGAACCTCACCGTTGCGGGGGTCCATGGCGACGATGGCGCCGGCCATGCCGTCCAGGGCCTCCTGGGCCACAGCCTGCAGACGCACATCCAGGCTCAGCACCAGGTCACGCCCCGGCACAGGTGGCTCCCGCTCCAGTACCCGAAGAATTCGACCCTGGGCATTCACCTCCACCTTCTGATGCCCTACCTGACCATGCAGTTGATCCTCGTAATAGCGTTCCACTCCCAGCTTGCCGATATGGGTGGTGCCGGCGTAGCGACGGGAATCGATGCGCGCCAGTTCCCGTTCGTCGATGCGCCCCACATAGCCGATGACATGGGCCAGGGCCTCGCCATGGGGGTAGTGGCGCGCCACCCGGGCCTGCACATCCACCCCGGGGAACAGGTGCCGGTTGACGGCAAAATTGGCCAGTTCCTCATCGGTGAGATTGAGCTTGAGCGGTACCGCCTGGAAGGGGCGCTTGCCCCGCAGGGAGCGACGAAAACGGTCGATTTCGGAGGCATCCAGATCCAGCAGCGTCGACAGGCGGTCAAGGGTATCCTGCAGGTTGTCCACCTGCTCCAGAATCACCTCCAGCTGATAGGCCGGTCGGTTCTCCGCCAGCAATACCCCGTTACGGTCATAAATCAGCCCCCTGGGAGGAGGCAGGGCCTCCAGCCGCACCCGATTGTTCTGGGACAGGGTGGAAAAATGGGAATGGTTGACCACCTGCAACTGTGTCAGCCGCACCCCGACAAGACCGAACAGCAGAACGATGATGACGCCCAGGGTGATGATCCGGGCCAGGAACAGGCGCTGCTCTTGATGTTGATTCTTGATGGGTTGACGCGACGACATGCCCTTGATCCGGAAGACTCATGGCCACACGGGCAGGAGGGGGTTGCGGGGGGCCGGCGTGCCTGAAACTGCGGGTAAAGAGTTGGGGAGACCATCTGACTCCCCAACGCCATGATCAGGCCTGGGCCTGATAACGCTTCACGGAATTCTCGATCTCCGCCCTGGCCTCGTCAACGCCGACCCAGCCTTCGACCTTCACCCACTTGCCGGGTTCCAGTTCCTTGTAATGCTCGAAGAAGTGCTTGATCTGGTCCAGCAGCAACGCAGGGACATCACCAGGACCCTGGATGTGGTCATATTCCCGGGACAGCTTGGACACGGGCACCGCCAGCAGCTTGGCATCCTCGCCCGCCTCGTCGGTCATCTTCAGCATGCCCACGGGACGGCAACGGATCACGCTGCCGCTGACCACCGGGAAGGGAGTCATGACCAGCACATCCACCGGATCCCCGTCATCGGACAGGGTGTGGGGCACGAAACCGTAGTTGCAGGGGTAAAACATGGGGCTGGCCATGAAGCGATCCACCAGCAGGGCACCGCTGTCCTTGTCCACCTCGTACTTGACCGGCGAGGCGTAAGCAGGAATCTCGATGATCACGTTGATGTCATTGGGCAGGTCTTTGCCTGCGGAGATCTTGTCGATGTTCATTGGATCAGGCCCAAGGGAGTTGTGAATCAGGAGGCGGCATTATAACGGCAACCCGGCCGGCGAAAAGACATCTCGCGCGGGGGGTGCTTGCGTGCCGCACACTTGAGCAGGTATAAGTTTCCGCCTAATGTCTTTATAACCCATGCAATACACGCCTATATCTAAAGAGGAAATGCCATGCGTATCGTGCTTCTGGGCGCACCGGGATCCGGCAAGGGAACCCAGTCCAAGCTGATCATGGAGCGTTACAAGGTGCCTCAGATCTCCACCGGGGATCTCCTGCGCGCTGCCGTTTCCGCCGGAACGCCCCTGGGCCAGCAGGCCAAGGCCGCCATGGACGCAGGCCAGCTGGTGACCGATGATATCGTCCTGGGCATGATCCGTGAACGTCTGGCGATGCCGGATACCCAGCAGGGGTATATCCTGGACGGCTTCCCCCGCAACCTGGCCCAGGCCGGGGCCCTGGATGACCTGCTCAAGGAACTGGGCAAACCGCTGGACGTGGCCCTGCTCATCGACGTGGACTTCGACAACCTGATGCAGCGCCTCACCGGCCGCCAGACCTGCGGCTCCTGCGGCGCCGTGTTCAACCGCCACACCAACCCCTCCCGGAAAGAAGGCGTGTGCGATGTCTGCGGTGGTGAACTCACCCACCGTGCGGACGACAACGAGGAAACCATCGGCAAGCGCCTCAAGGTCTACGAAGACCAGACCCGTCCCCTGGTGCAGTATTACAGTGAACGCAGCCTGCTGCAGACGGTGAAGGGTGAGGGTGAGATCGAGTCCATCTACAAGGCAGTCTCCGCGGTGCTTGAGTCCACGCGTCAGTAAGTTCCCCATTCGGCCCCTGGACATTGCGCATGTCCCGGGGCCGCCCTCACTCTTGATGCCTATCCTCATCATTCACATGGTTTCCGGTCCGATTCACCCAGGCATCTCGCCACGGGGAGCATCCAGTTTGGGTGCGGCGCATATCCGCCCATGAATCCTCGCAACGCCCTGCACCAGTGCCTTCTGATCATCTGCTGCGTCACCACGGCCCAAGCCGGCGACCTTTCCCTGTGCCGCTACCAGCCGCAGTCGCTGGACTACCCGTTCCCCCGGGACAGTCAGGCCCGCTTCTTTGCCGACCAGGCCTTCATCGATCGGGAGGGGGCGTCCCGTCTTGAGGGCAGTGTCGAACTCTATGACCAGGGCCGTATCCTGCAGGCGGATCGCATCATTTATGAAGAAGCGCGGTCCTTCCTGGAAACCGAGGGCAATGTCCGCTTCCAGACCGACACGGGGCTGTTTCTGGAGAGTCCCAGGGGGTTTCTGCATCTGGATTCGGAAACCGGCCGTTTCGAAAACGCCCGCTATCGCTATGATCCCCGTCGTGCCCGGGGTGAAGCCAGGGCATTGGAGCCCCGTGGCCATGAGAGGCTGTATCTGGAGGGAGCCACCTACACCACCTGCGACCCAGGCCATGATCACTGGCTGCTCAGTGCAAGCCATGTCCAGCTGAATCAGGAAAGCGGCCAGGGCAGCGCCCGGAATGTACTGCTGCGGTTCCAGGGCGTGCCCCTGCTCTATACACCCTGGATCACCTTTCCCATCGACGACCGCCGGAAATCCGGCCTGCTGCCCCCCAGTTTCGGCACCTCGGACAATACCGGCGTCGATCTGACGATCCCGTTCTATCTGAATCTGGCCCCCCACCGGGATGCCACCCTGGGATTGAGGCTCATGGATACCCGGGGCGCCATGCTGATGTCGGAATTTCGCTATCTGAACCCCAGCAACCGGGGTCGGCTCCATCTGGATCACCTCCCCAACGACACGAGTTACGGCGATGACCGGACCCTGGTGGCCTGGGACCATGAATGGCGCATCAGCCCCCGGCTGCACTTTAACGTGTCAGGCAGCGACGTCTCCGACCCGCGGTATTTTCGTGACCTGGGTGACTCCCTGGACGATACCAGCATCACCCACCTGGAACGACGGGCCGATCTTGTATACAGACAATCCACCTGGAGTCTGCTGGGAAGGGTCCAGGACTTCCAGACGGTTGACGAGACACTGTCAAGCACCAGCCGCCCCTACAAGCGACTCCCCCAGCTGCTATACCAGGGCCGATGGCCTCTGCAGGCCGGGGGCGTCAACTACGGCATGCGCGCCGAATGGGTCGCTTTCGAGCGGGATGGCACGGTGACCGCCCGTCGCACCGACCTGCTGTCCGAAGTGAGCAAACCTTTCATGGGAACAGCCTGGTTCCTGACCCCCACCCTGAAATACCGGTTCACTCACTACGATCTTGAAGACCAGGCTGCGGGGGTTCCCGGCTCACTCAGCCGCGAGGTCCCCATCATGAGCCTTGACAGCGGGCTGTTTCTGGACCGCCCCCTAAAGGGCGGCAATATCCAGACCCTGGAGCCCCGCCTTTACTATCTCTATACGCCCTATCGAGATCAGGACGACATTCCCCTGTTCGATACCGCGATGTTCGACTTCAGCTTCGACCAGATGTTCAGGGACCACCGTTTCAGCGGCCCGGACCGGATCGCGGATGCAAACCAGGTCACCGTGGCCCTCACCACCCGAGTCATCAGCAGCGACACCGGATCGGAGTTCATGCGCGCCAGTCTTGGGCAAATCCAGTACTTTGATGACAGACGGGTTCAGTTGCGAGGTCAAGGTACAGCAACGGAAAGCCAAGGCAGTTCCTCCCTGGTCGGCGAGCTGGGCGCCCGCCTCGGTGATCGCTGGACAGCCCGTGCCGGCGCCCAGTGGGATCCGCGCAGGGAACAAATTGAACGTTCCTCCACTCACCTTCAATACCGGGTAGATGGTCGTCGTGTGATCAACCTGGGGCACCGCTACCGGGAGGAACTGCTGGAGCAGGTGGACCTTTCCTTTGCCTGGCCACTGTCCCGGCACTGGGATGCGGTGGGACGCTGGGCCTACAGTCTGGAGGATGACCGCGACCTGGAAGTCCTGGCGGGCCTGGAATACAAGAGTTGCTGCTGGGCCTTCCGCATCGTTTCCCGCCGGTTCCTCAACGACGGCGCCACGGGAGAGTACAATGACGGAATCTATTTTCAACTTATCCTCAAGGGACTCGGCAGCCTGGGCACCGGCCTGGGTGATCTGCTGAGCGAGGGCGTGCTGGGTTATGAAACTGATTACTAGACTGCTGATCCTCCTGGTCCTGGCCTGGGCCACCGGCGTCGGTGCCCAGGCGCCGGAAGACGGGCGGCTGATGGACCGAATCATCGCCGTAGTGGAAGAAGACGTCATCATGCAAAGCGAACTGCTGCAGCGCATGGATGAGATCGGGCAGCAACTGGCCGCCCGCGACGGCCAGGCCCCGCCCCGGGAGGTGCTGGTCCGCCCGGTTCTGGACCGCCTGATCCTGGAGCGCCTTCAGCTGCAGGAGGCACGCCGCATCGGCATCCGCATCGACGACATCACCCTGAACAACGCAATGGAAAACATCGCCCGGGAAAACCGCATGACCCTGGCCGAATTCCGTGACCGGCTGGTGGCCGACGGCATGGATTTTCCTGCCTTCCGGGAGCAGATCCGCGATGAACTGGCCATCAACCAGCTCCGCCGTCGCCAAGTGGACAGCCGCATCCAGATCAGTGAACAGGAAATCGACGACCTCATCGCCAGTGAAAGCGGTGCCATCGACAGGGACGTGGAATATCGCCTGCTGCATCTGCTGGTTTCCATCCCCGAGGGGGCAACCCCCGACAGGATCCAGGCGGCCCGGGAACAGGCCCTGAAGATCCGCGAGGAAGCCGCCGGTGGAGCCGACTTCACCGCCCTGGCCCTGCGGGAATCCGCCGGTCAGCACGCCCTGGACGGCGGCGACCTGGGCTGGCGCAACGCATCCCAGGTGCCCACCCTGTTCGCCCGTCATGTGGTCCTGATGCGGGAAGGCGAGGTCAGCGAGGTGATCCGCTCCCCGTCCGGCTTCCACATCATCAAGCTGGCGGAACGGCGTGGCGGGACACGCAGCCAGATCCGTCAGACCCGGGTACGCCACATCCTCATCACCCCCACCGAGGTGCTGAGCAGCGAAGAAGCCCTGGAGCGCCTGTCCAGCCTGCGCAGCCGCATCCAGGACGGTGCGGACTTCGCCGAACTGGCCCGCGCCCACTCCGACGACCGGGGCAGCGCCCTGCGGGGCGGTGAACTGGGCTGGACCGATCCCGGTGATCTGGTGCCCCAGTTCGAGGACATCATGGACCGCCAGCCCCCGGGGCGGGTCAGCGAACCCTTCCGCTCCCCGTTCGGCTGGCACATCCTTGAGGTGCTGGAGCGACGGGACCATGATGGCTCCCGGGAGCTGATGCGCGCCCAGGCCAGGGAAATCATCCGGGATCGCAAGCGTGACGATGAACTGGAACTGTGGCTGCGCCGACTGCGGGACGAGTCCTTCGTGGAACTGCGCCTGGACAGGCTGGCCCTGGGTGGCCCGACCGCCCCCATTGCACCACCGGAACGATGATGCCCCACCCCATCCCCCGCATTGCCATCACCCCGGGAGAACCGGCGGGCATCGGCCCGGATCTGGTGGCCATGCTGGCCCAGCAGCCCTGTCCGGCCCAGCGGGTCGTGATCGGCGACCCCGTGGTGCTGCAGGAACGGGCGGCGGCCCTGGGCCTGCCCCTCACCCTGTCCCCCCTGAACCCGGACAGCCCCGCCCGGCCCGACCTTCCAGGCTGCCTGAGCATCGTCAGTGACTGCTTCGTTGCCCATCCCGTCAAGGCCGGCCATCTGGATCCGGCCAACGGGGACTATGTGCTGCAGACCCTGCGCCGGGCCGCCGACGGCTGCATGACCGGCACCTTTGACGCCCTGGTCACCGGACCAGTGCACAAGGGGGTCATCAACACTGCGGGCATTCCATTCACCGGGCACACGGAATATCTGGCCGAGCGCTGCCGCGCCCCCATGCCGGTGATGATGCTGGCCGCCGGCAGCCTGAGGGTGGCTCTGGCCACCACCCATCTGCCCCTGTCCAGGGTGGCCGCCGAGATCACCCCGGTACGACTCCTGAGCGTGCTGCGGGTGCTGCACCAGGATCTTCGGGAGCGTTTCGGCTTGCCCAGACCCCGCATCCTGGTCTGCGGCCTCAACCCCCACGCGGGCGAGGGCGGCCATCTGGGGGACGAGGAGATCCGGGTCATCACCCCGGTGCTGGAACAACTGCGCGCCGAGGGCATGGACCTGCGCGGCCCCCTGCCCGCCGACACCCTGTTCACCGAGCGCTATCTGCGCGAGGCAGACGCGGTGCTGGCCATGTATCATGACCAGGGGCTGCCGGTTCTCAAGCATGCCGGCTTCGGTCGGGCCGTGAACATCACCCTGGGGTTGCCCATCATCCGCACCTCGGTGGACCATGGCACCGCCCTGGAACTGGCCGGTACCGGCCGGGCCGAGGTCGGCAGTTTCGTGGAGGCCCTGTCCCTGGCCATCCACCTGGCCGAACAAAGATCATCCTGACCATCCGTCCCGAGGAATCTTCCCATGTCCCGAGCCATGCGCATCGGCACCCTGTCCCTGCTGACTCTGACCCTGCTGCTGGGCGGCTGTACCTTCGTCAAGCTCACCCCCGGCGGTGAACGGGTCCGCATCCTGGATGCCCAGGATGTGACCAACTGCGAACGCGTCGGCAGCACTTCGGCCAGCGTCGCTGAAAAGGTCGGCATCATCAAGCGCCCCCCGGAAAAGCTGGCCCAGGAAGTGGACCATGCCGCCCGCAATGCCGCCGCCGAGATGGGTGGCGACACCCTGGTCCCCCGTGGCCCCCTGCGGGAAGGGCGACGGGGCTATGACGTCTATCGCTGCATCCGCTGACAGGCCCTCCGGAGATCCCCACCCCAGTGGAACACGCCCCCAGAAAGCGTTTCGGCCAGCACTTCCTCCATGACCCCGGCATCATCGGGCGCATCGTCGGGGCCATCGATCCCCAGCCGGGACAGAGCCTGCTGGAGATCGGTCCCGGCATGGGCGCCATCACCCGGCCCGTGCTGACGCGCTGCCGGCAACTGCATGTGGTGGAACTGGACCGGGACCTGATTCCCCGTCTGCAAACGGAGTATGCCGATGCCGGTGAACTCGTCGTGCATGCCGCCGATGCCCTGAAGTTCGATTTCGGCACGGTGCCGGTGCCCGCCGGCCGCAAGCTGCGGGTGATCGGCAACCTGCCCTACAACATCTCCACCCCCCTGATCTTTCACCTGCTGAAATGGGCCGATGGCATCCAGGACATGCATTTCCTGCTGCAAAAGGAAGTCGTGGATCGGCTGACCGCCCGTCCAGGCACATCCGAATACGGGCGCCTGGGGATCATGGTGCAGTATCGCTGCCGGGCCGAATCCCTGTTCCATGTCGGCCCGGGAGCCTTCCGCCCGCCGCCGCGGGTGGATTCCGCCGTGGTCAGGCTGGTGCCCTGGGAGACCCTGCCCTGCCCCGCCCGGGACGAGGCCCTGTTTGCCGCCCTGGTCCACCAGGGCTTCACCCGTCGACGCAAGACCCTGCGCAATGCCCTGCAGGGGCTGGCGGAACCCGCCGCCATGACGGCGGCGGACATCGATCCCGCCCGGCGCCCGGAGACCCTGTCGGTGGAGGAATTCGTCCGCCTGGCCAACGAAGTGGCCGCCAGCCGCACTTAAGCCGGCCCCCCTGAGGGGTTACAATGCATCTTTATCCGCCATCGGCGAGGATACAATGGCAGAACACAATCCGCTGCTTCGCTTGAGAGAACTGGGCCAGAGCGTCTGGTACGATTACATCCGCAGTGACCTCATGGCCTCCGGGGGGCTGGATCGCCTGATCCGGGAGGACGGTCTGGGCGGTCTGACCTCCAACCCCGCCATTTTCGACAAGGCCATCACCGGCAGCGATCTCTACGATACCGCGATCCGGGACTGCCTGACCCGGTCTCCGGACCTGACCACCCAGGCCCTGTTCTACCAGCTCGCCATCCGCGATCTTCGGGCGGCCGCCGACGCCTTTGCCCAGACCTATCACGACACCGACGGACGTGACGGTTTCGTCAGCCTGGAAGTCTCCCCGGAACTGGCCTTCGACACCGAGGGCACCGTGCGCGAGGCCCTGGAACTGGCCGCCCAGGTGGATCGGGCCAACCTCATGATCAAGGTGCCCGGCACCCTGCCCGGCCTGGCCGCCATCGAGCAGCTGACCGCCGCCGGCATCAACGTCAACGTCACCCTGCTGTTCTCCGTCACCCGCTATCAGGCGGTGCTGGAGGCCTTCCTCAAGGGCCTGGAAACCCGCCTGGACCGGGGCGAGCCGGTGAGCTCCATCGCCTCCGTGGCCAGCTTCTTCGTCAGCCGGGTGGACACGGCCCTGGACGCCCTGCTGGAAGAGCGCATCCGCGAGGGCCGTCCGGTGGAACACATGCAGGGTCTGCTGGCCATCGCCAATGCCAGACTGGCCCATGCCCACTTCCAGCAGGTCCGCGACAGCGAGCGCTGGCAACGGCTGGCCCGGGCCGGCGCCCAACCCCAGCGGCTGCTGTGGGCCAGTACCGGCACCAAGAACCCCGCCTACAGCGATGTCCTCTATGTGGACTCGCTGATCGGCCCCGACACGGTGAATACCCTGCCGCCGGCCACCTATGATGCCTTCAGGGATCACGGCAACCCGGCCCTGACCCTGACCGAAGGACAGGAACAGGCCCGCGCCCTGATTCAGGGGCTGCCCGACCTGGGCATCGACCTGGAAAGCGTCACCGACCGTCTGGAAGCCGAGGGCGTTCAGACCTTTGCCGAAGCCTTTGCCCACCTGATTCAGGGGCTGGAAGAGAAGCGCAGCCGTCTGATGGCCTGAGGAGCCGTAGACTGGATGGTGCTTCTCCAGGGTTGTCTGGGCATGGGCTCCGGATTTCCGCTTGCGCGGGCATGACTGGTTCATACGGGACTGACTGATTCATAACTGGTTCACAGCATCCCCAAGGAGACGATCGTGGACGTACTGGCGGGAGACATCGGGGGAACCAAGACCCTGCTCATGCTGGCCAGGGTGGAGGACGGTCAACTGATACCCGGAGAAATCCGGCGTTTCTCCAGCGCCGACTACCCCCATCTGGTCCCCATGGTCAGGGAATTCCTGGACGACCATGGAAACCCCGGACCTGCCGCCGCCGCATTTGCCCTGGCAGGTCCGGTGACCCGGCACGATGATCGATGGCAGGCACACCTCACCAACCTGCCCTGGCAACTGGACTCCCATGAACTGGCCCGGGAGCTGGGCATTCGAAGGGTCACCCTGGTCAATGATTTCGAGGGCACAGGCCACAGCCTGGATGACCTGCCCGCTGACAGCCTGCATGTGCTGCAGGCGGGGGAAACGGACCCGAAGGGTGTTCGCCTGGTGGTGGGCGCGGGTACCGGCCTGGGAGTCTGCATCGTCTGTCCGGGCCAGTCACGCCTGGTGCTTCCCACCGAGGCGGGTCACAGTGGACTGGCGCCGGCGGACGGCCAGCAGGCACGTCTGTGGGCGGCAATCCACCGCCAGGAAGGGCGGTGCACCCGGGAACACCTGCTGAGCGGGCGGGGACTGGGCCGTATCGCCCGATTTCTCATGTCCGAAGGACATGCCGTCGATCCCACCCTGGCCAAAGCCATGGAGCAGGCGGACCCTGCCCCCGAACTCACCCGACTGGCACTGACCGGGGCCGACCCCCTGGCGGTGGAGGCCCTGTCACTGTTCTGCCGCATCTATGGCGGGCAGACCGGAGATCTGGCACTGTCCACCCTGCCCTTCGGAGGTGTCTACATCGCCGGCGGGATAGCGCCCCGCATCCTGCCCCTGCTGGCCAACGGCGGCTTCATGGAAGCATTTCTCGACAAACCTCCCATGACCTCACTCATGGCGCGGATGCCCGTCAAGGTGATCACCGACACGACGGCCGGCCTGCTGGGGGCCGCCCGGCTGGCAGCGGACAAGGCACCCTGAGCCATCCCGGGGCAGCGATCAAACATCAGCACCATTAAGGTGCGCAGACTCTGCGTCCACGTAAACCGGGGCGCCCCGATAGATTCCGGAAAACACCTTGCCATCCTGGTAACGGGGAAAGACCTTGCCCCGGTAGACCAAGGTCTCCTCGTCAGCTTGCGCCACCACATCCTGATCCCGATCCTCGGGTGCATGAGCAATGATCCGTTCAAGCGCTTTCACCGCCTCCCGAAGTTCGGAACCACTGCTGCGTTGCGCCATTGCCACGGCCTGGGCCAGAAAATCAGCCCGCCCCACCGGCATCCTTAGGGAGAATTCCTGCTCAATGAGACGCGCACACCGTTGCGCCGCTCGTACAGCATTGATGTTAAGCAACCACTCCCTTCCAGCCATGTCATACCCCTTGTGCTCAAACCTCCTGAAAATAATTAGCACAATCCATGCCATCAGATGCAATCACGGCATACTACAACTTCCCCCGGGAATCCTGCATGATGAACAGCCTTTCCATACGTCTTGCACAAGCCACCGGAGACCCCCATGCCGGAAAGCAGAGACCAGCACGTCAAGGTCGAGGTCAACTGCAGTTACGTGGAATCCCAGTCCGACCCCATGCACGGCCGCTTCGTGTTTGCCTACACGGTCACCCTCCAAAACCTGGGCAACCAGGGGGCCAGACTCATCAGTCGTCACTGGATCATCCATGACTCCAACGGCAAGGTGCAGGAAGTGCGGGGCGAAGGCGTGGTGGGTGAACAGCCCCACATCGATCCTGGCCAGGGCTTTCAGTACACCAGCGGTGCCATGATCGAAACCCCGGTGGGGACCATGCGCGGCACCTACCAGATGGTCGCCGACGATGGCACCCGGTTCGAGGCCGTCATTCCCACGTTCACCCTGTCCGTGCCCAGGGTGCTGCACTGAATAAATCCGACCTGGATCAAGCCTGCAAACCCCTACTTTAGACAGGGGCATGGTCACTGACTACAATCGTGAGCACCGGAAAATAACGATACAAGACTCATCCACAACCACGGGCTAACCTCATGCGCATCCCTTACACCCTCTGGGCACCCATCTATGACCGACTGATTGAAAAGCCTTCAGCAGGCGTCAGACAGCACAGCCTGGAACGTCTGGGCAACGTGGAAGGTCGATCCATCCTGCTGGTGGGCGTGGGCACCGGGCTGGATTTTCCCTTCCTGCCCCAGGGCGCCCATTACACCGGCGTGGACCTGACCCCGGCCATGCTCAAGAAGGCGACCGAACGCGCCCAGTCCCTGAACCTGGGCATCGAGCTGCACGAAGGCAACGCCATGGCCCTGCCCTACGAGGATGCCCAGTTCGATGTGGTGGTCATGCACAACATCCTGGCCGTCGTCCCCAATGCCGGCAAGGCACTGACCGAAGCCACCCGAGTGCTCAAGCCCGGCGGCCGGATCCTGATCCTGGACAAGTTCCTCAAGCCCGGTGAAAGCGCCCCCTTCCGCCGCCTGCTGGGTCTGGTATCCCAGTTCCTGGCCACCCGCACCGACGTGGTGTTCGAGAACCTGATGAAAAAGCGCACCGACCTGACCCTGCTGGAAGACAGTCCGGCCATGCTGCGTGGCTGGTTCCGCCACATCCTGCTGGAAAAGAAGGCCTGACCCCGCTGCATGGCACTGTATGCCGTCGGCGACCTGCAGGGCTGTCTTGACCCGCTGAAACGGCTCCTGGACCGGGTACGTTTCGACCCGGCCCGGGACCGGCTGTGGCTGGTGGGGGATCTGGTCAACCGGGGGCCGGATTCCCTGGGTTGCCTGCGGTTCGTGCAGTCCCTGGGGGAGGCGGCGGTGACGGTGCTGGGCAACCACGATCTGCATCTGCTGGCCATCCACGCCGGTCTGCACAAACCCCGGCGCCGGGATACCGTCCAGCCCATCCTGGACAGCCCCGACCGGGACGCACTCATGGAATGGCTGCGTCGGCAACCGGCCCTGCACCATGATTTCACAGCGGGCTGGACCATGGTCCATGCCGGCCTGCCCCCCCAGTGGGACCTGGCCACGGCCCTGGCCTGTGCGGATGAACTGCACCGGGCACTGCGCGGCCCCGACTACCGCACCCTGCTGCAACGGATGTACGGTGACCAGCCCGACCGGTGGGATCCGGCCCTGTCCGGCTGGTCCCGCCTGCGCTTCATCACCAACTGTTTCACCCGTCTGCGCTACTGCACCCGGGACGGCAGGCTGGACATGGATCACAAGGGCTCACCAGGCACCCAACCTCCCGGCCTGTTGCCCTGGTTTCAGGTGCCTGGCCGGGCCAGCGCCGACCTGAAGCTGGTGGTGGGCCACTGGTCCACCATCGGTTGCCGTTACGAACAGCAGGTCCTCACCCTGGACACGGGCTGCGTCTGGGGTGGCCGTATGACCCTGGCCCGTCTGGACACCCCCATACCGGAGATCGTCCAGCAGGCCTGCCAAGGCCACCGGACGCCGTCGCCGGTCGCCTGATCCACCGGATCATTACAGGGGCACCGCGCCCCCTATCCACCACAAACTGACCAGAGCCACCGAGGCACCGATGGCGGCGCCGGCCAGCACGTCGGTGGGATAATGCAGCCCCAGCACCAGCCGGGACATGGCCACCATCAGGGTGAAGGGCAGCACCAGCCAGGCCCAGACCGGCAACCAGGCCAGCAGCACCACGGTAAAGGCCACCGCATGCAGGGTGTGTCCGGAGGGAAAGCTGAACCGGTCCAGCGGAGCCACGTTCAGGTTGATGTCGGCGCTGCGCCGGAACGGTCTGTCCCGCCCCGTGGTCGCCTTCAGGAACTTGTAGATGGGCAGGCACAAAAGCCCCACCAGGGCCATGTGCAGACTCACATGCAGGGCCTGCATGCCGTGGATCAGGGGCAGGCAGAGCATCAGGGTGTACCAGAAAACCCCGTCACCCAGCCGGCTGACCCCGGCAAACACCCGGTTGATGAGCCACCGGTGTCCCATGCGGTTGAAGGCCAGGCATACCGGAATCTCCGCCTCGGTCACTCGTTGCATCAGTCCCATGTTGACCTCTCTTGAGCACACTCGAAAAACAGCGCTTCCAGCCGATCATGGATACAGCGCCAGTCCACCGACTCGGCCACTGACCGGGCCTGTTGGCCCAGGCCCCGGATCCGTGCGGGATCGGTGATCAGCTCCCGTGCCAGGCTGACGAACCGGTCCCGGTCATTCAGGGGCGGCAACAGTCCGCTCTCACCGTGGCGCAGATGCTCCCGCGGTGCCGCATAATCGAAGGCCACCACCGCCAGCCCCGAGGCCATGGCCTCCAGAACCACATTGCCGAAGGTGTCGGA
The DNA here is from genome assembly GCF_016584105.1 of Ectothiorhodospira shaposhnikovii. GTDB lineage: Bacteria > Pseudomonadota > Gammaproteobacteria > Ectothiorhodospirales > Ectothiorhodospiraceae > Ectothiorhodospira > Ectothiorhodospira shaposhnikovii. Next base: position 64,186 of record NZ_NRSM01000012.1, read on the forward strand.
TATGGAGGGAAACAGAAAGATGTCGCCGCTGGCATAGTGCCGGGCCAGGTCTTCCCCGGTCCGGGAACCCACCAGGATCAGGTCCGGATGCAGGCGCCCCAGCTCCCCGGCCTCGGGGCCGTCACCCACCAGGATGAAACGCGCCCGGGGCTGGTGGGACTGCATGGCCCGAAAGGCCTCCACCGCCAGGGACAGATTCTTCTCCGCCGCCAGGCGCCCCACATGGATCACTGCCGGATCCCCCTCCTCCAGCCCCCACTCCCGGCGCAGCGCCGGGTCACGGCGGGCGGGATTGAAAAGTGCCGTATCCACCCCCCGGGCCAATACCCTGCAGTTCAGGTATCCCTGGGCCGTAAGCTGGGCACGCAATGACTCAGTGGGCACCAGGGTGCACTGGGTGCGGTTGTGGAAGCGGCGGAGGAAATGACCGATGGCGGGCTCCAGAAATCCCACCCCGTAATAGCGGCTGTAGCTGTGAAAATTGGTATGAAAACCGCTGATCACAGGGATGTTCAGATGCCGGGCGGCGGCTACCGCCGAACCTCCCAGGGGGCCTTCCGTGGCCACATAGATCACATCCGGCGGCTCCTCCTGCCAGACACCCAGGATCGCGCCGCGGGCAGGCAGGCCGAAATGCAGTCCCTTGTAGCCGGGCACGGGAAGGCCGGCCGTGGCCTGCTCCCGCAGCGCCCCCTGCCCGCCCCCGACATCATGCCGGTGCTGGCGGGGCCGGATGAGATGAACCTGATGCCCTCGTGCCAGCATGCCCTGGACCATGTGATGCAGGGTATGGGCAACGCCGTTGATTTCCGGAGGATAGGTCTCGGTCACCACGGCAATACGAAGCCGGGGCGCCTCATCTTCATCGGAATGGGTCTGGGACCCCTGGGTGAAAATCCGCTCCCAGTTCAGGGATGAGGCGCGCCCGACGGCGTTCATGAGGGGGAATCTCCTTCAAGGGGTGGCGGAAGGCTGTCATGGAACGCCTCCCTGACGGCCTCTTCGGCCGCCCGGGACAAGCCGCGCCGATCCGTGCCGTCGACAGGGATCGGCGGCATGAAACTGAGCGCCACATCGACCCGCGGCATGGCCAGCAGACGCAGGGCATGGGTGAGGAAATTCTGGTTATCCACGAAGGCCGCGGCATGATCCGCGGGAGGCAGGTAGCGGATGGACACCGGCTGTACCGGACAGCCTGCGCTCTGGGCAGCCTGGAACAGCCGGGGATGGAAGCGCCGCACCTCCCTGCCCAACGTGGTCGTCCCTTCGGGAAACAGGTGCACCGAGTGACCGCGCCTCAGATGCCCGGCCATCTGATCGGACACCTGGGAAGCAGCGCCGTTGACGCCGCGATGGATGAAGAGAGTGCCGTTGCGCCCGGACAGCCAGCCGATCAGGGGCCAGCGCCGCACCTCCGACTTCGACAGAAAACCCACCGGGGCATACGCCCCGAGTACCGGGACGTCCAGCCAGGAGACGTGATTGGAAACGGACAGCACCGGCCCCTGGGAGGGTTGACCACGCACATGGATACGGACCCCGAACAGGCGACAGAAAATCCTGTACCACCACTGGATGGCGCGCCGGAACCGCTGATCGGGCATACCGGCCTCATTGGGCCGCCCCAGCAGCAGGGTCAGGATCACGGCAATGAACAGGTGGAGTACCAAGGGGATCAGCCTATAAATGCATCTGAAGGTTTTCATGAGATTCCGCGGTTAAGGATGTCCGCAGAAAATGCCGCTGGTAGCGGGCCGGCACAAGCCCTGCGTCCAGAAAAATGAACACGTCGGCCACATTGAAGTCCGGATCCCAGCAGGGTTCGCCACCGACACGCGCCCCCAGCCGCAGATAGGCCTTGAGCAGGGGCGGCATGCTCACGGCCCCATGGCATCCCGTCATGGGGCCGGGCAACGACAGGCGAGGTCTCACCTGCAGGGTTTCCGGCATCGAATGACGGCCCCTGAGCCGCTCCATGATGGCGTGGGCCTGATAGCCGCCATCTTCAAGCCCGATACTGGCGCAGCCGATCAGATAGGCGATGCGATGGGTGGTCATGAACCGCCCCAGGCCGGACCAGAGCACGGCGATGGCCGTACCGCTGCGATAATCGGGATGAACACAGGTACGGCCGATTTCCATGATCCGTCCTGGCAGGCGATCCAGTCCGTCCAGTTCGAACTCATCCTGGGAGTAAAAGCCGCCGGCAAGGCGTGCCTCGGTGTCCTTGAGGATGCGGGTAGAGGCCACCACGGCCCCGGTCAGGCCGTCACGGACCAGCAGGTGATGGCAGTAGCGGTCATAGCGATCCCGGTCCAGACCCAGACGGGCCGCCGCCTCGGGCAGGGTGGCCCCCATCTCCCGGGCAAAGACCTGATAACGCAGACGCTGGGACGCCAGCACATCATCATCGCTGGTCGCCAGGGACACGCTCAGACCCGGGCGTGGTACATTCCAGTCATCGGTCACGAGCGTGTCGGCAGTCTGCATGGCCTTGAGGTTCTCCATCGTCATGAGGCCATGCTAGGTGGACCGCCTTTCAGAGACGTGAAGAGACGGTGACGATTCCATGACCCAAACAGGACATGCACCCACAGGAGAGACTCGCGGATGGCCTTTGCCTCAAGAACCTGCCTGATGACCTTCCTGCTCCTGCCGTTCCTGGCCACGGCAACCGGCTGCCGCACCCCATGCATCCAGGGGCAGACGGATGTCGCCACCCTTCGGGTGTTGGCATCCGGCTCCCATTGCGGCCATGACGAGCCCACCCCGCGCGTCCGGATTGCCGATACCTCTGCCGGCCTGGAACGGCTGCTGTCAGAGACCGGCCTCGGACTTGTCGGCTCGCCGCCCGATCCGGCCCGGGAACGGTTCATCCTGGTTCATCAGGGGCTGCAGCCCACCCTGGGCTATCACCTGGAACTGGCCGGGGACCATGCCCGCCTGGAAGGGGAAACGATGGTCATCCGTGTCATCCGCCATGAACCACCCCCGGATGCCATCACCGCCCAGGCCCTGAGCAGTCCCTGCCTGCTGCTGGGCATGGAGCGAACACAAGACCGGCCGGTTCGCGTCGAGGACCAGGACGGCAATCCCATGCACGCCCCGTCGAAGTGAAGTCCGCGGACAACGGCTATAATGGGCGTTTTGCCGGAGTCCCCATGGAAACCCTCGACTACGTCCCCCTGCGCCTGAAAAAAAACGAAGAACGGCGCCTGCTGGCCGGCCACGCCTGGATCTTCAGCAATGAAGTGGACGTGGAGGCCACCCCCATCCGCTCCCTGGAACCGGGCCAGCCGGTGACCATCCAGGACAGCCGGGGGCGCACCCTGGGCACGGGCTACGCCAACCCCAATTCCCTCATCTGTGCCCGCCTGGTGACCCGAGACGCGGATCACCCCTTCGGCCCCTCCCTGCTGGTCCACCGCCTCAAGGTGGCCCTGTCCCTGCGGGAGCGTTTGTTCGAGGAACCCTTCTACCGACTGGTTCACGGCGAGAGCGATGGCCTGCCGGGTCTGGTGGTGGACCGCTACGGAGACGTACTGGTGGCCCAGATCACCACCGCCGGCATGGACCGCCTGCAGGATGCCCTGCTGAGCGCCTTCGAGAAGGTCCTGCGCCCGAGCGCCGTGCTCTGGCGCAACGACAGCCCGGTGCGCAGCCTGGAAGGCCTGGACCTCTACGTGCAGCCCGCCACAGGCCCCATCCCGGAGACGGTGGAGATCACCGAAAACGGCGCCCGCTTCCAGGTCCCCCTGCTGGCGGGCCAGAAGACCGGCTGGTTCTACGACCAGCGGGACAACCGGGCCTGGCTGCGGCGCCTCTCCACCGGGGCTCGGGTGCTGGACCTGTTCAGTTACGCGGGGGGCTGGGGCATCCAGGCGGCCATACACGGGGCAGAGCAGGTCACCTGCGTGGACGCCTCCGCCGATGCCGTCGCCCAGGTGGAAGCCAATGCCCGCCTGAACCGGGTGGATGACCGGGTGCAGGCCCTGGCGGGGGATGCCTTCGAGGTGCTGCGCCAACTGCGGGAGGAACGGGCCCGTTTCGATCTGATCATCGTCGACCCGCCGGCCTTCATCAAACGCCGCAAGGACCTCAAGGAAGGGACCGCCGCCTACCGGCGCATCAACCAGATGGCCCTGCAGGTCCTGGCCCGGGACGGCTTTCTCATCACCTGTTCCTGCTCCCAGCACATGGCGGCCGATGCCCTGGAAAAACAGGTTCATGCCGCCGCCCGTCATGTGGACCGACAGATGCAGATCCTGTCCCGCGGTGGTCAGGCCAGTGATCACCCCATCCATCCAGCCATGCCGGAGACGGCCTATCTCAAGGCGATCCTCTGCCGCTGCATCGGACAATAGCCGTAGGTTAGAATCCACCGATGACTCCCACACATCCCTTCATCGATCCCGTGGCCCTGAGCCTGGGTCCCCTGCAGATCCACTGGTACGGCCTCATGTACCTGCTGGGCTTTGCCGCCTTCTGGGCCCTGGGCTGGCTGCGGGCCGGCCAGCCCTGGAGCCCCCTGAACCGGGAACAGGTCTCCGACCTGCTCTTCTACGGCGTCATCGGCGTGATCGTGGGGGGGCGACTGGGTTATGTCCTGTTCTACAACCTGGATGCCCTGGCCGGTGATCCGCTGATGCTCATACGGCTCTGGGAAGGCGGCATGAGCTTCCACGGTGGTCTGATCGGGGTGCTGGTCACCTGCTGGCTCTATGCCCGCAAGCTGGGTTGCCGCTTTTTGCAACTCACCGACTTCGTGGCCCCCCTCATCCCCATCGGCCTGGGGGCCGGACGCATCGGCAACTGGATCAACGGCGAGCTCTGGGGCAAACCCACGGACCTGCCCTGGGGCATGATCTTCCCGGCCACGGACCTGCTGCCCCGTCACCCCACCCAGCTCTACCAGGCGGCCCTGGAGGGACTGGCCCTGTTCCTGATCCTGTGGTTCTTCTCCCGGCGCTGGCGACCGGTGGGGGCGGTGTCCGGCCTGTTCCTGGTGGGTTACGGGGTGTTCCGCTTCCTGGTGGAATTCTGGCGCCTACCCGACGCCCACATCGGTTATCTGGCCTTCGGCTGGCTCACCCTGGGTCAACTCCTCACCCTGCCCATGATCCTGGCCGGCGTCATCCTGCTGGCCTGGGCCTGGCGGCGGGAGAAGGCACGTCATGCATAGTTATCTTCAGCTCCTGCAACAACTGCTGGAACAGGGCACGGAGAAATCCGACCGCACCGGTACCGGCACCCGTTCCCTGTTCGGTCACCAGATGCGCTTCGACCTGGCCCGGGGCTTCCCCCTGGTGACCACCAAGAAGCTGCACCTGAAGTCCATCATCCACGAGCTGCTCTGGTTCCTCAAAGGTGACACCTCCACCGCCTATCTGCAGGCCAACGGGGTGCGCATCTGGGATGAATGGGCCACGGCGGACGGCGATCTCGGGCCGGTCTACGGCCGGCAATGGCGGTCCTGGCCCCTGCCCGGCGGCGGTCACGTGGACCAGATCAGTCAGGTGGTGGAACAGATCCGGACCCGGCCCGACTCCCGGCGCCTGATCGTCAGTGCCTGGAACGTGGCCGACCTGCCGGACGAGGGTGTCTCCCCCCAGGACAATGCCCGTGCCGGACGCATGGCCCTGGCCCCCTGCCACTGTCTGTTCCAGTTTTACGTGGCCGACGGGCGGTTGTCCTGCCAGCTCTATCAGCGCAGCGCCGACGTCTTCCTGGGAGTGCCGTTCAACATCGCCTCCTACGCCCTGCTCACCCTCATGGTGGCCCAGGTCACGGACCTGGAACCGGGGGAGTTCATCCATACCTTCGGTGACGTGCATCTGTATCTGAACCACCTGGATCAGGCCCGTGAGCAGCTGGCCCGCGAACCCTATCCCCTGCCCCGGATGGTGCTCAATCCGGCGGTGAAATCCCTGTTCGACTTCCGTTACGAGGACTTCACCCTGCTGGATTACCAGGCCCATCCCCACATCAAGGCCCCGGTGTCCGTATGACCGATTCCCAACCGCTGCTCACCGCCGTGGTCGCCATGGACCGCAACCGGCTCATCGGCGCCGACAACCGCCTGCCCTGGCATCTGCCGGCGGATCTTGCCCACTTCAAGCGTCTGACCATGGGCGGCTGCATGCTCATGGGGCGCAAGACCTTCGAGTCCATTGGTCGCCCGCTGCCGGGCCGACGCAGTCTGGTGATGACGAGGGATCCGGATTTCCAGGCCCCCGGCTGCACGGTGGTCCACGACCTGGACCAGGCCCTGGCGGCCGCCGGGGCGGCGGAGGAGATCTTCGTCATCGGCGGGGCGGACCTGTTCCGGCATCTTTTGCCGTTGTGCCGGCGGATGCACCTGACGGTGATCGAGCATGCCTTCGAGGGGGACACCTTCCTGCCCCAGCTCAACGAGACCTGGCGGGAGGTGGCCCGGGAAGCCCATGATGCCGATGACAAAAACCCCTATCCCTACACCTTCCTGACCCTGGAGCGCCGCTCCTGACCGGCTAGGACGGCGTACGCAACCGGCGCAGCAGGGCAGCCCCCGGCAGACTGAAGATCACGGCAAACAGCAACGCCGCCGCCACCACGATGGAAGGTCCGGCGGGGGTATCCCAGGTCAGGGACCCCCATAAACCGCCGGCCACGGCCAGACAACCGATCAGGGCTGCAAACAAGGCCATCTGCTCCGGCGTGGACGACAGCCGCCGGGCCGCCGCCGCGGGAATGATCATCAACGAGGTGATCAGCAAAATACCCACCACCTTCATGGCCACGGCAATGACCAGGGCCATCAGCAGCATGAAACCCATGCTCACCAGGCTCACCCTCACCCCTTCCACCCGGGCCAGATCCTCATGCACCGTGATCGCCAGCAGGGGGCGCCACAGGGCCATCAGCATACCCAGGGCCACCACACCACCGATGAAGATCCATGTCAGATCCTCATTGGACACGGCCAGGATGTCGCCGAACAGATAGGCCATCAGATCGACCCTGACCCCCTCCAGAAAGGCCACCGCCACCAGCCCCAGGGACAGACTGCTATGGGCCAGGATGCCCAGCAGGGTGTCCGTGGCCAGCCGCCGCTGTCGCTGCAGCAGCATGAGCACCAGGGCCAGGGTCACACAGAGGATGACCACGGTCAGATTCACGTTCAGACCGATGAGAAAACCCAGGGCGACCCCCAACAGGGCGGAATGGGCCAGGGTATCGCCGAAATAAGCCATCCGGCGCCAGACCACGAAGGAACCCAGCGGCCCCGCCACCAGGGCCACGGCCATGCCGCCGAGCAAGGCCCGGACAATGAAATCATCCATGGTGCCGATGGGCCTCCGCCCCGGGACAGCCGCGCCCGGGCGGCCCGTCAAACTCCACCACGTCGCCGTGCAGATCATGGCGGTGATCGTGATGATGGGTGTACAGGGCCATGCCCGCCGGCATGGTCTTGCCGAACAGTTTGAGATAGGCGGGATCGCGGCTCACCACGTCCGGCTTGCCGGTACAGCACACATGCTGATTCAGGCAGATCACCGAATCGGCGGCGGCCATGACCAGGTGCAACTCGTGGGACACCATCAGCACCCCGCAGCCGTAGCGGTCGCGCAGGCGGGCGATGAGCTGGAACACCTCCCCCTGTCCGGCCACGTCAACCCCCTGGGCGGGCTCATCCAGCACCAGGAGTCGGGGTTCCCGCAGCAGGGCGCGGGCCAGCAGGATGCGCTGCATTTCCCCACCGGACACCGACTGCACAGGCTGCTCCAGCAGATGGGCGCAGCCCACTTCCGCCAGCACCCGGGCCAGCCGGTCCTTGGGAAAACGCCCCCCCAGCCCAAGGAAGCGACGCACGGTGATGGGCAGGATCTCATCCACCTGGATGCGCTGGGGCATGTAGCCGATACGCAACCCCGGCTGGCGCAGGACCTGGCCGCCAGTGGGTGACACCAGCCCCAGCAACACCTTGAGCAACGTGGTCTTGCCGGCGCCATTGGGACCGATAAGGGTGACAATCTGTCCCGGCTCCACCTGCATGTCCACGCCGTCCAGAATACGCCGATCACCCACGACCATGGCCACGCGCTCCGCGGCCAACAAGGGTCCATGGGAAGGGAACGTATCAGGACGTGATCTGAACAAGGCGGGCAGCGTCAACATAGCGATGCGGTCAGGTGAAAAGGCGCATTGAATCGAGACCGGACACAACTGCCTTCGCTCAATGCGCGCCGGTGGAGGCCACTATAGCCACTGGACACGAAAATGCAAATGAGAAACAGTAAAAGCCATCAGGCCGCAGATCCTGCACCGCGTTTCCCGGACCTGGGGCTGGCACAGGCAGCACATTGTTATAGTATTACATAACCCGTTCAATCAAGGAGCACACTCAATCATGCGCAGCAAACGATTGCTTGCGGGCGTGGCAGCCCTGGTTCTGACTCTGCCGCTATCGTTGCAGGCGGCACCACGGGTGGTTGTCAGCATACCACCCATCCATAATCTGGTCAGTGGCGTCATGGAGGGTGTGTCCGAACCCGTGCTCCTGGTGCCCGGTGGCGCCTCCCCCCATGACTATGCACTCCGGCCTTCTGACATGCGCCACCTGCAGTCCGCCCAGGTGGTGATCTGGGTTGGCCGGGATATGGAAAGCTTCCTGACACGTCCGCTGTCGAGGCTGCCGGACTCGGTCAGAACAGTCACGTTGCTCAAGGAAGCCGATCTGGTGCGCCATGAACTGCGCGAGGGAGGCATCTGGGATCGGCACGATCATGACCACGGTCACAGCCATAGCCACGATCACGATCACAGCCACAGCCACGATCATGCTCATGACCACCACCATCATGACATCGACAGTCATGTATGGCTCTCTCCCGAGAACGCGGCCCGCATTGTCCGCCACGTGGCCGCCGTGCTGACGGAACAGGATCCCGACAACGGCGTTCGTTACAGGGAAAACAGGGACCGCATCCTGGCACAACTGAGTGAACTGGATACCCGGCTCCAGACCCGGTTGGCACCGATCCAGGGGCGGCCCTTCATCGTATTTCACGATGCCTATCAATACTTTGAAAAACACTACGGACTGACGCCGGCAGGTTCGGTAACCATAGACCCTTCCCGTCCGGCGGGCGCACGCCGGATCCAGGCGCTTCGTCAGCGGATTCAGGATTCCGATGCCATTTGTGTATTCAGCGAACCCCAGTTCAAGCCCGCCATCGTGGATACCCTGGTTGAAGGTACCGGGGCTCGCACGGGAATACTGGACCCGCTCGGCGCCGATCTGCCGACAGGCGTGGAAAGCTATTACCGCTTGCTGGAAAACCTGGGCGACAGCCTGGTGGGCTGTCTGGAAAACTAAGTAAGGCACCATCAGGGAAGAAGCCCGCATCGGCTTTCCCATCTCGCCGATGCGGGCCTGTCACCCTTTATGCCTGTTTCTGCTCCGTGTCCGGCTGATCGCCTCATCCCATGGCAAGGTTCAGGTCAAGGATATCCGCGCAAAACGTCGCTTGCCCACCTGATAGACTGCCTCGCCGCCCGCCTGCACCTGCAAGGACGCATCTTCCACCTTCTCGCCATCGATTCGCACCGCACCCTGGCGAATCATGCGCATCGCCTCGGAAGTGCTGGATACCAGACCGGCCTCCTTGAGAAGATTCACCAGCGGCAGGGCGCCATCCGGCGCCTGCACCCTGACGGACTCCATATCTTCAGGCATCGCGCCTTTCTGGAAACGTTCGATAAAGGCCTGTCTGGCCCGTTCCGCAGCGGCAGAATCATGGAATCGGCCCACCAGTTCCTCACCCAGCAGGAACTTGATGTCACGGGGATTGGCACCTTCGGCCACCGAACCACGGAAACCCTCGATCTCCGACATGGGCCGGAAAGACAGCAATTCGAAATAACGCCACATGAGTTCGTCGGACACGGACATGATCTTGCCGAACATTTCCTCGGGCGCCTCGGTGATCCCGATATAGTTCCCCAGGGACTTGGACATCTTCTGCACGCCATCCAGCCCTTCCAGAATGGGCATGGTCAGCACCACCTGGGGAGACTGCCCGTACTGCTTCTGCAGTTCACGGCCCATGAGAAGATTGAACTTCTGGTCGGTGCCCCCCAGCTCCACGTCGGACTGCAGCTGTACCGAGTCATACCCCTGGATCAGCGGGTAGAGGAATTCATGGATGGCAATGGGCTGACCCGCGTTGTAACGCTTGTGGAAATCGTCCCGCTCCAGCATGCGGGCCACCGTATGACGGGCCGCCAATTGAATCATGTCGGCGGCAGTCAGCTTGCCCATCCAGCTGGAATTGAAGGTGACCCGGGTACGTTCGGGATCCAGGATCTTGAAGATCTGTTCCTGGTAGGTCCGGGCGTTCTCGGCCACCTGCTCCGGAGTCAGCGGGGGGCGTGTGCTGTTCTTGCCGCTGGGATCGCCGATCATGCCGGTAAAGTCGCCGATCAGAAAGATGGCCTCATGCCCCAGATCCTGAAACTGACGCAGCTTGTTCAGCAGCACCGTATGACCCAGATGCAGATCCGGCGCGGTGGGATCAAAACCGGCCTTGATCTTCAGGGGACGGCCTGCCTTGAGCTTTTCCCGCAGTTCATCTTCCAGCAGAAGTTCGTGACAGCCACGACGAATAAGCTCAATCTGATCTGAAACTTCGGTCATTTCCTTTCTCTTGGATATGTGTTTTAAGGACAACGATTTAACATCGGAATGGAAGGCGATGATAACCAAAGAAGAGGCCGGGCACACGGCCACATGCTTGAACACACTGCGCGAGAGCACAATATGCCTGAACGTTATATCGGCTTGATATCCGGCACCAGCATGGATGCCGTGGACGCGGTCCTGGTTGAATTTGACGCAAACGGCCTCCATTGCCTGACAGGCATTGCACATCCCTTCCCGGAATCATTGCGCACGGACTTGAAACGGTTGGCGGCTCCGGACTGGCGCGGTGACCTGGATGAATTCGGGCGGCTTGACGCCATGACCGGCGACCTGATGGCCGAAGCGGCACTCACCCTGCTGGCACAGGCGCAGGTACCCGCCGCCACCATCACGGCCATCGGCAGCCACGGACAGACGGTCCGTCACCGACCGGACGCGAATCCGCCCTTCACCCTGCAGATCGGCAGTCCGGCCCGGATCGCCCAGGCCACCGGACTCACCGTGGTGGCAGATTTTCGTACCGCCGACATGGCCGTCGGCGGCCAGGGTGCGCCTTTGGTACCGGCCTTTCATCGGGCCATGCTGCATCATTCAGGGGAGAACAGGGTGGTTCTCAACCTGGGCGGCATCGCCAACATCACCACCCTGCCCGCCGCGGCCCACAGCCCCGTTCAGGGCTTTGACACCGGACCCGCCAATACCCTGATGGATCACTGGATCCGCCGCCATCACCCCGTGCACCACGATGAGGACGGACGATGGGCCATGGAGGGAGAGGTGATGGAGGCGCTGCTGGCGCGGTGCCTGGCAGACCCCTACCTGGCCATGCCGCCACCCAAAAGCACCGGGACGGAGTACTTCAGTCCGGCCTGGCTGCAGGCTCATCTGGCGGCCTGCCCGGATATGTCGGCCGTGAATGTGCAACGAACCCTGCTGGAATTCACGGCCGTGAGCATCGCGCAAGCCATGGAGACTCATGCACCCGGGATCGGGAGGGTGATCGTCTGCGGCGGTGGCGCCCACAACGGCGCCCTGATGTCACGTCTGCGGGCGTTGCTGGAACCTTGCATCGTGGAATCGTCCGGCCACCATGGCCTGAATCCGGACTGGGTGGAGGCCATGGCCTTTGCCTGGCTGGCCAGGGAGAGAATGCAGGGCAGGACGGGAAACCTGCCCGCAGTGACCGGGGCATCCAGAAACGTGATGCTGGGGGGCATTCATGCCCCGTGACGGCAACGGATCAGCCCTCCCGGGCAGGCTCGGCCACCGGCCCCGCCGCCATCGACCGGGCCTGGGCCGAGGAGGCCTCGGCATCCCAGTCCCGGGCCAGCCGGCGGGCCGTCTCGATCTGTTCCGGTGACATGTCGGCGGCGTACTGCCCTAGGTTCTCCTCGGCCTGGGCATGGCCCTGAAATGCGGCCAGTTGCGTCCACATGTAGGCCTGAACCAGATCCCGGGGAACACCCCGGCCATTGGCATACAGCACCCCAAGGTCGGACTGGGCCGCGGGGTTTTCCAGGTCCGCCGCCACCCGATACCAGTGGGCGGCCCGGGCCTCGTCCGGATCCGTGCCGATGCCGTGCAGGTACAGATAGGCCAGATTGCACTGGGCACGGGTACTGCCCTGTTCCGCCGCCTGCCGGTACCAGCGCAGGGCCTGGACCTCATCCTTGTCCACGCCCCGTCCCTGGACATACATGAGCGCCAGGTTGGTCTGGGCATTGAGGTCTCCGTTCCCGGCCGCCATCTGGTACCAGCGGACCGCCTCGGCATCATCCTGCCGGACCCCCTGGCCTCTGGCGTACATGTAACCGACATTGAAACGGCCGGTGTCATGACCCAACTGGGCCATCATGCGATACCAGCCGAAACGGATCAGGGCAAGCAACCGGGGGAGATTCATGCCGACACGCCCGTCAGACGGAGAATGAAGACCCGCAACCACAGGTGGTGGTGGCATTGGGGTTGCGAATCACGAACTGAGCCCCTTCCAGGCTCTCCGTGTAGTCGATTTCGGCCCCCATCAGGTACTGGAAGCTCATGGGATCGATGAGCAGGGTCACACCCCCCTTCTCCACGGTGGTATCACCTTCATTCACCTCCTCATCGAAGGTGAAACCGTACTGAAATCCGGAACAGCCGCCACCGCTGACAAAAACCCTCAGTTTCAGCTCGGGATTATTTTCCTCGTCGATCAGGGCCTTCACCTTGGCCGCCGCAGAATCGGTGAATACCAGCGGGCTGGGCATGGCATCGGTACTGGTTTGGGTTGCGCTCATCTTGTCTGCTTCTCCATGGTCGCTGTCTGGAGCCCGGGGTGGGCGATTCCGCTACGCTATCATTGGCTTACGGAAACGGTCAAGAATCCTTGGTTGTCGACTCCGGCAAGGCCGCCTCGGGCCCAGGTCCGCTCTGGCGCAAACCCTTCTTCCTTTCCGGATCACTGCGCCCCTTGTCTGTGGGCACGTCCAGATGCTCCAGACGCAAGGGATCTTCGGACTGCCTGACCAGACTGCCGTTGACTTCGGCTCCAACGGCCATTTCCATCAGAGTGTAATTCAGATTGCCGCGAATCCGGGCATGGGGGGCCAGCTCCACATGAACCGAGGCATAGACGTCGCCCTCCACAGCACCATTGATGATTACCCGCGGGACCCTGACATCGCCCTCCACCAAGGCCCCCTGGTTAAGCACCAGGATGGAGTCCTGGGATGTATCTTCAGCCAGCAGGTTACCGCGGACCGTACCCTCCAGGTGCAGGCCTCCGGAAAATCTGACATCACCGGTGATGACGGTATTTCGCCCCACGACGGTATCCACCCGGGCGGGCTTGAGTTTCTTGCGACGGGACCACATCAGGGATTGCCTCCACCGAGATTGAAAAGGGATTGCCAGGGCATGGACTGCTCCGTGACGCGCAGCCCACTGCCACTGGGCTCGGCCCGAATGATCAACCGTTCAGGCAACAGCCGTTCAGGCAACACCAGACGCCCATCAAGCACCTGAAAGTATCGAAAGGAAAAACCACTGCCCTGGGCCTGATCCGGCGAGATGACGGCATGATCAACGCGCACCTGCTCGCCGGCATCACGTCCTTCCAGTTCAAACCGAAGGACGCCCTCCACCACCTGACTGCCCTGCACCTGGGTCAGTACCACCTGATAGAAGTAATGGCCGTGATTATCCGGGTCCGGCTCCAGCCGGACCCTCTGGATATGCAGCCCGCGGTCCAGGTCTTCGGGAGAAATGATGTTCCTGTAAAAATCCAGTTCTTCCGTCAGGTGATAGATACGCTGCTCCATCTCATGGATCGACTCGCGAACCTGCGCCGAAGCCTCGCGCTCGATCATGAGTTCCCTTTCCAGGACGGCGTGTCGCTGCCTGAGCTGGCGGTGTGCGGCTTCAAGGTCCTTGTACCGGGGTGTCAGCTCGGCAACCTGCAGATCCGGGCCCTGCTGTCCATACAGCAAGCCACGTTCATGACCCAGCCGATAGGCCTGCCACGACGAAAGCGACAGGGCAACCAACAACAGCAGCACCGCCGTCAGCAACACCCACCAGGGGCGCCGCTGCCCGGCGTGGTAATAGCCGGCATGAACCCGCCGCCTGACCATGGCTTCAGGGCAGCACGGCGATGGATTCCAGACCGAGCGTCTCCGGCAATCCAAACATGAGATTCATGTTCTGAACCGCCTGGCCGGATGCCCCTTTCACCAGATTGTCGATGGCGGACAACACAACGACCGTATCGCCACCGCCGGGTCGATGCACCGCCAGGCGGCACAGATTGGTGCCGCGGACACTCCGGGTCTCAGGATGACCACCCGCGGGCAGCACGTCCACAAAGGGCTCCCCGGCATAGCGCGCTTCGTAAAGCGCCTGCAGATCCGCATCGGTACGGGTCAGCGTGGCATAGAGGCTGGCCAGGATGCCACGGATCATCGGCACCAGATGGGGCACAAAGGTCAAACCCGGCCGTAACCCGGCCACACCGGAGAGCGTCTGCAGGATCTCCGGCAGGTGCCGGTGCCCCGGCACTGCATAGGCCTTGAAGTTTTCAGAAGCCTCACACAGCAGCGAGCCGGTCTGGGCCTTGCGGCCGGCACCGCTGACGCCCGACTTGGCATCGGCTACCAGACGGGCGGGATCCACCAGCGCCTGCTCCAGCAAGGGCAGAAATCCCAGGGTGATAGCCGTGGGATAACAACCCGGGACCGCAATCAGGCGAGCCTCGGCGATCTGCGCGCGATGGATTTCCGGAAGTCCGTAAACCGCTTCATCAAGCAGTTCGGGGGCTCCGTGAGGCTGGCCATACCACCGACTCCAAAGTTCCGGATCCTTGATACGGAAATCGGCGGAAAGATCGATGACACGGGTCCCCCTGGACAAAAGCTCACCGGCCATGGCATGGGCCACTCCGTGGGGCGTGGCGAAGAAGACCACGTCGCAATCGCACAGAGCGCCGACATCAGGCTCCTGGAACACCAGTGCCCCCTGCCCGCGCAGGTTCGGAAACAGGGATTCCAGCGGTTCACCGGCGTTGCCCCGCGAAGTGATCATCGCCGGCTCCACCTGCGGGTGGGCCAGCAACAGCCGCAATAATTCAACACCCGTATACCCGGTGGCCCCGACAATGCCTGCCCTTATCACCCGTTCATCTCCGGTCAGCTGTGAAACATTCTATACGGGGCATGATACCCCCGATCAGGGGACTCATCATACATGCCCATGACCACCGGTTTAAGATCGAACATGGCCGTGTAAGATACGACCCTGCCCTTCGCAACACGGAAACGCCCCCGATGAAGATGAAAATGAGAGATCTGCTGATAGGCGCCTTCGTGATGGTGCTGCTCGGAGGGCTGCTGGCCCTGTGGCTGGCGCCGGAAGGCCTGCGTCCCATGCCCAGGGTGGTGGTGCCGACCCTGGATCAATCCCGGGTGGACCTGGCCTCGCTGGAAGGCCGGCCGGTACTGATCACGTTCTGGGCCACCACCTGCGTCAGCTGCGTGCAGGAAATCCCCCATCTGCGGGAACTCCACGACCGTTACCATGAGCGGGGCCTGAAGGTGATCGGCGTGGCCATGGCCTACGACCCGCCGGAACAGGTGGCGGAAATGGCCCGAAGAAGGGGCATCAACTACACCGTGGGGCTGGATGCCACCGGCGAGGTGGCCGCGGCCTTCGGCGACGTGCGCCTGACCCCCACCTCATTCCTGATCGCGCCCAACGGGCGCATCGTCTACCAGAAGGTGGGGGAGATGGACTGGCAGCAAGTGGAACGCCATCTCTCCCGGTGGCTGTAAGCACCGGCGGCAAAGGCCAAAAGCTCAGGTCTTGCCGGCCCGCACCAGCCCCCCGAGCCCGGCCTGCACCAGGGCATTGTTGAGCAGAGCCCGGATCGCCGCCGGCTCCTCCATGGTCATGCACTGATTGAGCAGTTCCCGGGCCCGCTCCCGGGAAAAGCTCCGGATCACCCACTTCACCCGTGACAGGGAGGCCACGTTCACACTGAGCGAATCGATCTCCATCCCCAGCAGCAGGATCACCGAGGCAGGATCGGCGGCCATCTCGCCGCAGACACTGATGGGCTTGCCGGCCTGGTGTGCCCCCCGGGCCGCGTGGCTCAGGGCGTGCAGCACCGCCGGATGCAGGGCGTTGTAAAGGTCCGCCACCCGCGCATTGTTGCGATCCACCGCCAGCAGGTACTGAATCAGGTCGTTGGTACCCACGGAAAGAAAATCCACTCTCCGTGCCATTGCCTCCGCCAGGTAGACCGCCGAGGGCACCTCCACCATCACCCCCACCCGCGGCACCGGGATCACGTAATGCTCGTCCAGAAGCTCATCCCGGGCCCGCTGCAGCAACTGCATGGCACCCTTGAGTTCGCTCAGGGAACTGATCATGGGGAACAGGATGTGCAGATTGCAAAGACCCTGGCTGGCGCGCAGCATGGCGCGCAACTGCGTCAGGAAGATTTCCGGGTGATCCAGAGTGATGCGGATGCCGCGCCAGCCCAGGAAAGGGTTGTCCTCCACCACGGGGAAATAGGGCAAGGACTTGTCCCCTCCCACGTCCAGGGTACGGAGAGTCACCGGACGGGGATTGAAGGACATCAATGCCTCCCGGTATATCTCCGTCTGCTCGTCCTCCCCGGGAAAGCGCTCCCGGATCATGAAGGGGACTTCGGTACGATAGAGACCGATGCCATCGGCACCCGACTGAATGGAAGGGGCGATATCCGCCAGCAGGCCGCTGTTGGCATACACCGGAACCTCGTGGCCATCCAGGGTGATGGCCGGTTCCTGGGCCAGGGTCCGCAAACCTTCCGCCAGTTCCTGCTCCTCTTCCTGCAGGTGCTTGAACTGTTCCAGCAGTTCGGGGCTGGGCTGAATATAGAGGCTGCCCCGGTAACCATCAACCACGATCTGACGGCCTTCCAGGCGCCCCACCGGCAGATCCGATACCCCCATCACCGCCGGGATCCCCATGGCCCGGGCCAGTATCGCCACATGGGAAGAGCCGGTCCCCTTGGATGAAACCACTCCGGCCAGGCGATCCGTCGGGACCTCCGCCAACTGCGTGGCAGTCACATCCTCCCCCAGCAGGATGGTACGCTCGGGAAAGTCTTCCGGACGACGGACATGGGACTGCAGACGCATGAGGATGCGCCGGGCAATATCCCTGACATCGGTCGCCCTTTCGCTCAGATAGGGATCATCCATGTCCTCGAAGGCCCGGGCGCTCTCCCGCACGGTGTCCCTGAGCGCCGAAGGGGCCCAGCTCCCGGCCCTGATGCGATCCACCGTACCGTTCACCAGGCTGTCGCTGCCCAGCATCATCACGTAGGCATCGAACAGGAGCAGTTCTTCCGACGGCAATACATCCTGCATGCGGTGCTTGATCTCCTTGAGTTCATCCTGAACCGCCCGCACCGCCTCGCGGAAGGTCTGCTCCTCTTCATTGACGTTTTCCGCATCCCGATCAGGCACGGAATCCAGATCGGCCAATGCATAAGCCACCACACCCTGCCCCACGGCCACGCCGGACGCGCCGGGAATACCGGTGATCTGCAGGTTTTCCTGCGGCGTGGATTCCCGCTGCCGCCCCACCTCGCCGATCAGTTCCGCATGGCTGATGGCCCCGGATAACTGCGCTGCCAGAGTGATAAGAAAGGCCACATGTTCATCATCAAAACGCCGGCGTTCCCGCTGCTGCACCACCAGCACCCCCAGCAGACGCCGGTTATGCACGATGGGCACGCCCAGAAAGGCGTGATAACGTTCCTCACCGGTCTCGGGGAAATACTTGAAGCGAGGGTGATCGGGGGCGTTTTCCAGATTGACCGGCTCTGCCCGTTCCGCCACCAGACCCACCAGGCCTTCGCCGGCGGACATCTCCACATGACCGACGGAGTCGGGGTTGAGGCCCTCGGAGGCCATCAGTAACAGCCGCTGACCGCCGGGTTCGCTCAGATAGACGGAGCAGACATCAATATCCAGCTCCTGTCTAACCCTTCGGACGATAATGCCCAGAGCCGACGTCAGGTTGTCGGCGGCGCTTACCTCCAGAACGATGCGTCTGAGAACATGGAGCATGGGAAAGAATTGCCGGGACAGGGGGCCGCCGCCGCGACCCGGGTTGGCTCAGAGCCGGCGGGGGCGGTAGCGCCGCTCGGCTGGATAGGAAGGCACATCCTTTTCCTGGAACAGCAACGGCGCCAGTTCTCGCAGTGCCTGACGATACACGTGGCGCTTGAAGAACACCACTTCACGCATGGGGTGCCAGTAATCGACCCAGCACCAGGAATCAAACTCCGGATGGGGCGCGGCGTCCAGACGCACACGACTGTCATCACCCAAAAGTCTCACCAGAAACCATACCTGTTTCTGGCCGATGCACACCGGCCCCGATCGGCGCCGTATCAGATGCTTGGGCAGACGATAGCGCAGCCAGTCCCGGGTGCAACCGATGACTTCCACATCGACGGGCTCAAGACCGGTTTCCTCTGCCAGTTCCCGGTACATGGCCTCCGCCGGCGTCTCGTCCCGACGAATCCCCCCCTGGGGAAACTGCCAGGCCTGCTGCCCGATGCGCTTGGCCCAGAACAGGCGGCGATCCCGATTGCACAGGATGATACCGACATTGGGCCTATAGCCATCACAATCAATCACTTAACGAGGTCACTCGGAAGCTGGTCCATGTATTGCATTTTTCCACAAGCGAGGCCGATCGGCAAATGCTCCAGGGCAAGCTTCCGGCATGATGGCCTTGCCCGTGCCGGGCTGATGTAGAATGCCGGGCTCAAACAAGCCAACGATGAGGAGACACGCGGTGAGCCTTGCCCTGTTCGACCTGGACAACACCCTCCTGGCGGGAGACAGCGATTACGAGTGGGGGCGTTTCCTCGTGGATCGCGGCATCGTGGACGCCGATACCTACAAGGCCCGCAACCTGGAGTTCTTCGAGGCCTACAAGGCCGGCACCCTGGACATCCTGGAATTCTGCCGCTTTTCCTTCTCGCCGCTGGCGGCCAACGCCCTGGAAGACCTGCTGGCCTGGCGCGAGGAGTTCATGGAAACCCGCATCCGCGCCCTGATCGCACCCCGAGCCCCGGAGGTCCTGGACCGGCACCGGGAGGCCGGCGACACCCTGGTGATCATCACTGCCACCAACCGCTTCGTCACCCAGCCCATCGCCGAGGCCCTGGGGGTGGACAACCTGCTTGCCACGGAGCCGGAATTTAGAGACGGCGCCTATACAGGGGAACTGGAAGGGATACCCTGCTTCCAGGGCGGCAAGGTGAAGCGTCTGGAACAGTGGCTGGCACGGCAACCGGCGCTGGACATGGGGGGGAGCTGGTTCTACAGCGACTCCCACAACGACCTGCCGCTGCTGGAGCGGGTGGACAACCCGGTGGTGGTGGACGGTGACGAGAAGCTCACCGCCACGGCCGGAGAACGGGGCTGGCGGCAGATCTCCCTGCGCTGAGAGGCCCTTGACGCCGGCCTGACGACAGGCCGGCCTGCGGCCCCGGACTCCCTCGTCAGCCCGCCATCTCCTCGAAATCCGATTTCTCCGCGCCACACTCAGGGCACACCCAGTCATCAGGCACATCTTCCCAGGAAGTCCCCGGTGCAATCCCATCATCCGGCAACCCCTTGGCCTCGTCATAGACGAATCCGCAAATCACGCATTGATAAGTCTTCACGGCAAACCGACCTCCACTGGTGCGATATCCCGGGCATGGCCCGAGTGAGTGATACACTCTGATGGATTACCCACTGAGAGCTTACCATGACCGCCACTTCACCGGTTCCCGTCGTCATGACCCTGGCAGGACACGACCCCACCGGGGGCGCCGGCATCCAGGCCGACATCGAATCCATCCTCAGCATGGGCTGCCATCCCGTGTCTGTGATCACCACGATCACGGTGCAGGACACCTCCGATGTCATCGGCATCGCGCCCCTGGATGCCGAACTCATCGTCCAGCAGGCACGGGCCGTACTGGAAGACATGCCGGTGGCCGCGGTCAAGATCGGCATGATCGGCTCCGTCGAGGGCGTACAGGCCATCCATACCCTGCTCACCGACTACCCGGACCTGCCGGTGGTGCTGGACCCGGTGCTGGCCTCGGGGGCCGGCACCGCCCTGGCCACGGAGGAGATGGTGGATGCCATCAACAGCCTGCTGCTGCCCTTCACCACCCTGCTCACCCCCAACAGCCCGGAGGCCCGGGTACTGGCCCAGGGCTGCGATACCCTGGACGCCTGCGCCATGTTCCTGCTGGAACAGGGGTGCGAATATGTCCTCATCACCGGCACCCATGAAAACACCGCGCGGGTGCAGAACGTGCTCTACGGCAACCACCGCCGCCTGGAAACCTACCCGGTGGACCGCCTGCCCGGTGAATATCACGGTTCCGGCTGCACCCTCTCGGCGGCGATCGCCGCCCTGCTCGCCCAGGGCATCGACCCGGCTTCCGCCGTCCACGAGGCCCTCACCTATACCTGGCACACCCTGGACCGGGCCCAGCGGCTGGGCATGGGGCAACTCATTCCCAATCGCCTGTTCTGGGCCGGCGACGACCCCGAAAATGAAGATCCGGCCGATGACGACACCGCCCACTTCTAGACATGCCCGGCTGCACGGACTCTATGTGATCACCCCCCAGGACGCCGGCGACACCCTGATTGAGCAGGCCGCGGCGGCCCTGGCCGGCGGCGCCCGCATCCTCCAGTATCGGGACAAGACACAGGACCATGACCGCCGCCTGGCCGAAGCCCGGGCACTGTGCCGGCTATGCCGACGCCATCACGCCCTTTTCATCGTCAACGACGATGCGTCGCTGGCCGCCCGGGTGGAGGCGGATGGCGTCCATATCGGCGGCAATGACGGCGAAATCGCCACCGCACGCGCCCTGGTAGGCCCCGGACGGATTATCGGCGTCTCCTGCTATAACCGCCTGGAACTGGCCCACCGGGCCGAAGCGAAGGGAGCGGACTATGTGGCCTTCGGCGCCCTGTTCCCCTCCGGCACCAAACCCGACGCCGTCCATGCCCCCTTGAGCCTGATCCGTGAAGCCCGACAGTCGCTCGCCGTCCCCATTACCGCCATCGGCGGCATCACCCAGGACAATGCCGACGCAGTGATCCAGGCCGGCGCCCACATGCTGGCGGTGATACAGGGCGTGTTCTCCGCTCCCGATATCCGTGCCGCCGCCGCCGACCTGGGCGCCCGTTTTTGACCCACGCAAGGTTTGCAGCGCTTTGATTTTCCAAGGCGGGCGGTATCGAGTATCTTGTAGGGCTTTATTTGCGACAGCCCCCATTCACCAGCCAACACAGCGAAAGATCACACCCCATGACAAAATCCCATGATCTCTTCCAGGCAGCCCAGAAGCACATCCCCGGTGGCGTGAACTCTCCGGTCCGCGCCTTCAAGGGCGTGGGCGGCGACCCGATCTTCATCGAACGCGCCCAGGGCGCCTACATGTACGACGCGGACGGCAAGCGCTACATCGACTACGTGGGTTCCTGGGGTCCGATGATCGCCGGTCACGCCCACCCGGAGGTGATTGCCGCCGTGCGCGAGGCCGCCCTCAACGGCCTGTCTTTCGGTGCCCCCACCGAGCTGGAAATCCAGCTGGCCGATCGGGTCTGCGAACTGGTGCCCTCCATGGAAATGGTGCGCATGACCAGCTCCGGCACCGAGGCCACCATGAGCGCCATCCGCCTGGCCCGCGGCTTCACCGGCCGCGACAAGATCCTCAAGTTTGAAGGCTGCTATCACGGCCATGGCGATTCCCTGCTGGTGAAGGCCGGCTCCGGCGCCCTCACCCTGGGCGAGCCCAACTCCCCCGGCGTTCCCGTCTCCCTGGCGGAGCACACGCTCACCGTCAGCTACAACGATCTGGAGCAGGTCAAGGATGTGTTCTCCCAGGTGGGCAACGAGATCGCCTGTATCATCGTCGAGCCCGTGGCCGGCAACATGAACTGCGTGCCCCCGGCCCCCGGCTTCCTGGAAGGCCTGCGCAGTGTCTGCGACGAATACGGCGCCCTGCTGATCTTCGACGAGGTGATGACCGGCTTCCGCGTCGCCCTGGGCTGCGCCCAGGCCTATTACGGCATCAAGCCCGACCTCACCACCCTGGGCAAGGTCATTGGTGGCGGCATGCCGGTGGGTGCCTTCGGCGGCCGCCGTCAGGTGATGGAATTCCTCTCCCCCCTGGGTCCGGTCTATCAGGCGGGCACCCTGTCCGGCAACCCCATTGCCATGACCGCGGGCCTGAAGACCCTGGAAATCCTCTCCGCCCCGGGCTTCCATGAAGACCTGACCGCCAAGACCGAGACCCTGGTCTCCGGCATCCTGGGCGAGGCGAAGAAGGCCGGCATTCCCATGACCGCCAACCAGGTGGGCGGCATGTTCGGCCTGTTCTTCACCGACCAGCCTGAAGTGACCAACTTCCATCAGGTCGGCCAGTGCGACGTAGCCCGTTTCGGCAAGTTCTTCCATCTGATGCTGGATCGCGGCGTCTACCTGGCACCCTCCGCCTTCGAGGCCGGATTCCTGTCCAGCAGCCACAGCGCGGCAGATCTGGAGGCCACCATCAAGGCCGCCGCCGACGCCTTCAAGGCCCTGGCCTGATCCGAAGACACCCGGTCCCGCACGGGCAGGCACCGGCCTGAAGGCCCCATGCCGTCCCCATGGCACCGGATCCAAATGGGCCGCCCTGAAGGGCGGCCCATTGCGTTGACCGTATCACAGGAGAATCTGCCCCATGGGAGAGATCGCCACCTACCTGACCCTGGGGGCCTTCACCGGGGTCATCGCCGGCCTGCTGGGCGTGGGCGGAGGACTGATCATCGTTCCGGTCCTGGTCTGGCTGTTCACCCGCCAGCAGATGGATCCCGGCGTGATCACCCATCTGGCCATCGGCACTTCCCTGG
Source organism: Ectothiorhodospira shaposhnikovii (assembly GCF_016584105.1). GTDB lineage: Bacteria > Pseudomonadota > Gammaproteobacteria > Ectothiorhodospirales > Ectothiorhodospiraceae > Ectothiorhodospira > Ectothiorhodospira shaposhnikovii. Next base: position 87,322 of record NZ_NRSM01000012.1, read on the forward strand.
CCACCATCATTCCCACTGCCATTGCCTCCACCCGCGCCCACCACCGTCACGGGGCCGTGCGCTGGGACGTGCTCAGACGCCTGACACCGGGCATCGTCCTGGGGGCACTGGCGGGCGCCACCCTGGCCGAGTTCATGAGCGCAACACTGTTGCGCCAGGTCTTCGGCGTGTTCGAGATCCTGGTGGCCCTGTATCTGTTGCTGAACCTGCCGCCCAAGGCCGGACGTCCCCTGCCGGGCACGGCGGTGCTGAGCACCGGCGGCGGGGTGATCGGCGGGGTTTCCGCCCTGCTGGGTATCGGCGGCGGCACCCTGACGGTGCCGTTCCTGGTGTGGTTCAACGTCCATCTGCGCCAGGCCATTGCCACGGCGTCGGCGGCGGGTCTGCCCATCGCCCTGGCGGGCACGGCCGGTTTCATCATCCATGGCTGGGGCAACCCGGCCCTGCCGGATGTCAGTAGCGGCTACGTGTACTGGCCGGCCTTTGCGGGCATTGCCCTGGCCAGCTATTTCACCGCCCGCTGGGGGGCATGGCTGACCCATCGCCTGCCGGTGACGCTGGTGCGGCGTTTCTTTGCGGCCCTGCTGATGCTGCTGGGTCTGCGCATGCTGCTGGGCTGAACCGATCTGACGACAGGACTACGCCTCGCCCGTACGGGACCGGGCTTCCACCTGGCTGCGGACCTCATTCATGTCCAGCTCCGCCACCTTGCCCAGCACCTCGTCCAGCTGGGAGGCCGTCAGCATACCCGGTTGGGCAAACACGATGATCTGCTCGCGGAAGACCATCAGTGTCGGGATGGACCGGACCTGGAACATAGCCGCCAGCTGCTGCTCCTGTTCGGTGTTGATCTTGCCGAACGCCACCCTGTCATGACGCTCGGAAGCGGCCTCGAAGATGGGGGCAAAAGCCCGGCAGGGACCACACCAGGGGGCCCAGAAGTCCAGGATCAGGGTATCGTTGTTCTTTACCGCCGCATCCAGGTTGTCCTGGGTGATTTCGATCACGGCCATGGCCGCTCCTTTGGTCTTCGGGGTGTGTGGGTCAGCCCGGATGCAGGCCGACAAGGGCATCACGCAGGTGGAACAGGCGGGCCAGATGGTCATCCATCTCCAGCAACGCCTGCTTTTGGTCCGGATCCAATGGCATGAGTTCCGTCAGGCGCCCACCCACCCAGCCGCACCGGTCGAATGCACCCTTCATGTCACGGTAAGGGGGCGGCAGTTCCTGCAACAGGCGCTGCAGCAGTTCGGACAGGGGCAGGAATTCGGGGGGCAGCAGCACGTCGGGGGAGGTGGGAAGTTCGGCGACCTCCCCCATCATCAGCCCATCCTTGCGCACCCAGGTGCGTTCCACCCGGAAACGGGCCTCTCCCTGAACCGTAATCCCCAGCAGACCGTCGGGACGCTGATCCCAGTCGACGATCCGTCCCCAGGTCCCCACGGCGTGGATTCGGGCCGGACCGGCCGGTCCGGCCACCTCCGTCCCCTCCCGGATCAGTATCACACCGAAGGGCGCGTCGGTGCGCAGACAATGACGCACCATGTCGATGTAACGGGTCTCGAAAATCCGCAGCGGCAGGACACCGCCGGGGAACAGTACGGTATTGAGGGGAAACAGCGACAGCTCCATTCATTCCTCCCCGGCAGGCTCCGCGCCCCAGCGACGGATCAGATCGTTGGGGACATGGAGATGATCCAGAATCCGCGACACCACGAAATCCACCAGCTGATCCACCCCTTCCGGCCGATGATAGAAGGCCGGATTGGCCGGCATGATCACCGCGCCCATGCGGGTCAGGCGCAGCATGTGCTCCAGATGGATCTCGGAAAAGGGTGTCTCCCGCACCACCAGGATCAGGCGACGACGTTCCTTGAGGGCAACGTCCGCGGCCCGCTCGATCAGGGAGCGGCTGGCACCGCCGGAGACGGCGGCCAGGGTGGCGGTGGTGCAGGGGCAGATGACCATGGCATCGGGTGGGGAAGAGCCGCTGGCCACCGGCGCTGTCCACTGCTCCCGGTCAAACACCCGCAACTGGCCCGGGGCCGCATTGAACCGTTCGGAAAAGAACTGCTCGATCTCCCGGGGACGACCGGGCATGGACAGATCCGTCTCCATGCTGATGACCATCTGGGCGGGACGGGACACCATGAGATAGACGCGCACGCCGGCCCGGATCAGGCATTCCAGCAGACGCAGGCCGTACTGGGCCCCGGAGGCCCCGGTGAAGGCCAGGGCCACGGTGCCGGGAGTTTCTGCCACGATGGACTCCTGTGCAACGGATGGTGTGGGGACACGGCATTTGGTCAAGCCCGTCTCAAGCTGATCATCATAGCGGATTTCAGCGTGGTTGCCTGCCTTGACCATGGTCAAGTGCAAACCCCGATCCCGCCTGATAGTTTGCGCTCAATCCTCCATTTTCAAGGCATCCCAGCATGGAAACCATTCAGGACTTCTTCACCACCGACCACCGGGAGTGCGACTACCGTCTGGCGGACCTGGAATTCGCCATTGCCGACGGGGACTGGGAGGCGGCCGACGCCGGCTTCCGGGAATTCCATCACGACATGGAGCGCCATCTGCAACGGGAAGAAACCCTGCTTTTCCCGGCCATCGAGAGTGTCAGCGGCGGCACCATGGGTCCCACCGAGGTCATGCGGCGGGAACACGATCAGATGCGTGCCCTCATGGAAGAAATCCGCATCGCCAAGGATCAGCGGGACGAAAACACCACCCTCGGGGTCATCGAAACCCTCATGACCATGATCCAGCTCCATAACGTCAAGGAAGAGCAGATCCTTTATCCCATGGCCGACCGGTTCCTGCAGACCCAGCGCGGAGAACTGATGGCGCAGGTGAAGGCCCTGGAGCCGTGAACAGCCCGCGCCCCCTTCATGTCCTGGATGTGCGTGACCTGCCACCCCCGGAACCCATGGAGCAGGTGCTGGAACGGCTCCCCGGGCTGACGCCGGGCGAGATCCTCTGCATGCGGCACCGGCGTGAACCCTTCCCCCTCTATCCCATCCTGCGCGACATGGGATTCCAGTGGCAGGTACGGACGCCGGTCCATGTCCCCTTCGAGATCCTGATCTGGCGCGCCGGCGAGCCCGCCCCGGAGGACCCGGCATGATCAACCTGTCCCGTCTGTCCCTGGACCGCGCGCCCCCTCTGTGGGTACCCCTGCAGTTCATGGCGGTCGCCCCCCTGTTCGGCGTCCTGTTTGCCGGGGTGATGATCCTGCTCGGCCCGCAGGTGCTGGTATCGCGCTGGATGCCCGGCATGATCGGCGCCGCCCATCTGCTGGTCCTGGGCTATGTGGCCATGGTCATGTTCGGTGCCATGCAGCAGATGCTGCCGGTGGTGGCCGGCTCTCCCGTCCCCCGCGGCGCCATCACCAGCCGCCTGAGCTTCATGCTGCTGACCCTGGGCACACCCCTGCTCGGTATCGGCCTGGCCCTGCATCGGCCCGCCTGGATCGCCGTCGGCGGCGTCCTGGTGCTGGGCGGCCTGGGGGTGTTCACCCTCACCGCCCTGATCGCCCTGGCCCGCAGCCAGGCGCGGGGGCCCACCACCCAGGCCATGACCCTGGCGGTCATCGCCCTGCTGGTCACGGCGGCCCTGGGCGGTTGGCTGGCCGGAGGCCATCTGGGACTGGGCTGGCCCCTGCCCCGGCACATGACCGACCTGCACCTGGCCTGGGGCCTGCTGGGATGGGTGGCGCTGCTGGTGGCCGGCGCCGCCTATCAGGTGGTGCCCATGTTCCAGATGACACCGGAGTACCCCGTCCTGCCGGCCCGCCTGCATGCCCCGCTGGTATTTGCCATTCTGGCCGTGATGACCCTGACGGCCCTGCTGCCGGTACCGGCGGCCACGGCCAAGGTCATCAACATGACCGGCAGTGGCATGCTGGCGGCCCTGATGGCGGGTTTTGCCGGCATCACCCTGTGGCTGCAGTCCAGGCGTCGCCGCCGCAACGCGGATGTCACGGTTCGCTTCTGGCACATCGGCATGGTCTCGCTGCTGGCCGCGGTACTGGTCTGGGTGGTGATCCAGTTACTCCCGGGCCGGGGCCTGTGGGGTGTCTGGGCACTGGTGCTGGCCTGGCTGTTCGTGGCCGGATTTGCCGTGTCGGTGATCAACGGCATGCTGTACAAGATCGTGCCCTTTCTGGTCTGGCTGCATCTGAACCAGACCCGCATGGGCTCGGGCAACTTCGCCATGCGGGTCCCCAACATGCACGAGGTCATCCCCCTGGGACTGACCCGACTCCAGCTTCGCCTGCACCTGGCGGCCCTCGTCGCCGGCCTGACGGCCCTGGCCTGGCCCGCCCTGCTGATTCCGGCGATGCTGCTCTTTGCCGCCTCCAACGGCCTGCTGAGCTGGAACCTGTTCACCGGCATCCGCTGCTATCGCGCCAGCCTGAATGCCCCCCGGACGACGACCGGGTGAAAGCCGTCAGCGCCGGTTTTTGGTACCCTGTACGGACCACAGGTTTTTCTCTTTCCGTTTTCGCAAGTGATCCCATGCCCATGCCTCTCCTGAAGGCCCTCACCGTCCTCCCCCTGCTGTGGCTGCTGTCAGCCTGCAACGAGGCCCCGACACCGCCCCAGACCGTGCCGCTGATGATGCTGGTGAACCAGCCGGCCAGCCATGACGGTCGCCTGATCACCACCGAGGGCACCGTCCGCCGGGTGGAGGACCCCCTCCACTACTGGATCGAGGATACCCAGCTGCGCCGGGTGGCCATCCAGCCCGACGCCCTGATTGCCCCCCACCTGGGCCGCAAAGTCCGGGTCACGGGCCGTTTCAGCCACGCGCCGGATCAGGGCCGCCGCCTGCAAGCGGAGCATGTCATCCCCCTGGATGAATGATCCCGATACCGGGGCGGCATTCCATGCCCCGGCCATGCCCCCAAAGGCACCCCGTTCGCGGCCGAGGGCCGCCCCCACGTGACATGTCCCTGATCCGTCCGGCAAACACTCCGTTCCCCCCATGGCTTCGGCACAGCGGCCGGGAAACCCGGCGACTGGTCCTGCTCGCCCTGCCCATCTGCGGAGCCCAGCTCACCCAGGCCGGCATGGGTGTGGCCGATGTCATGATGACCGGTCGTCTGAGCGCGACCGACCTGGCGGCCGTCTCCGTCGGAGCCAGCCTGTGGATGCCCATGATGCTGTTCATGCTGGGGACCCTGATGGGACTCACCCCCATCGTCAGCGAACGCCTGGGGGCGGGCGATTCCCGGCGAATCCGTGCCCGGGTCCATCAGGCCCTGTGGGTGAGCCTGGCCATGGGCATCCTGGTGGGCCTGATGCTCCTGCAACTGGCCCCTCCCATCTTCCGGTGGATGGACGTGCCGCCGGAGGCGGCCGCCCGCTCCGGCGATTATCTCGCGGGTGTTGCCCTGGGCATGCCGGGCATCGCCCTGTTCCTGGCCCTGAGGGCCTTTTCCGACGGCATGAGCCATACCCGGCCGGCCCTGTGGATCGGTCTCATCGGCCTGGGGGTCAACATCCCCGCCAACTTCCTGCTGATCCATGGCGGCGGCGGCGTGGCGGCGCTGCTCGGCCCCCTGGCGCCCCCGGGCCTGGAAGCCTTGCCCGCCCTGGGTGCCCTGGGCTGCGGTATCGCCACGGCCCTGTCCTTCTGGACCATGGGACTGGCGATGCTGCTCCACACCCGACGCAGCCCGGTCTACAGGCCGGTGGCCCTGTGGTCACGACTGACGCCGCCGCGCCCGGCCCTGATCGGTGAACTGCTGTTCGTGGGCCTGCCCATCGGCATCGCCATCTTCGTGGAAGTCACCCTGTTTACCCTCATCGCCCTGCTGGTGGCCAGCCTGGGGGAAATCACCGTGGCCGCGCATCAGGTGGCACTGAACATCACCTCCTTCATTTTCGTCCTGCCCCTGGCCCTGGGAATGGCCCTGACCGTCCGGGTCAGCCGCGCACTGGGGGCGGGACGCCCCCGACAGGCGCGATTCGTGGCCTGGAACGGCGTGGTGGTGTCCCTGGTGACGGCCCTCGCCAACGGTGTCTTTCTACTGCTGCTGGGGGAGGCCGTCATCGGCCTGTACACCCACGATACCCAGGTGCAGTCACTGGCCCTGTCACTGATCTTCCTGGCGGTGCTGTTCCAGCTCTCCGATGCCCTGCAGCTGAACATGGCCGGCGCCCTGCGGGGATACAAGGATACCCGTGTCCTGATGATGATCACGCTGCTGTCCTACTGGGCCGTGGGCCTGTCCGCCGGACACTGGCTGGCCACCCGGGGCCTGGGTGGCGCCATCCCCGCGCTGGGTGTCCATGGCTACTGGATCGGACTCATCATGGGCCTCACCGTCGCCGCCCTGCTGCTGGGACTGCGCCTGCGGGCCATCAGCCGCCCCGATCCCGCCCTATCCACAGATTCTGTGGATAACTTTGTGGAAAGCATGTCTGAAACCGTCCCGGCTGCAGGCCCCATCACAGGCTCTAACAATTTGAACAAAAAATGACCAAACCTTAAAAGTCATTTAATTTCAATTACTTAAAAAACAACCATCAGACGCTCCCTGCAGCTTGACAAACAAGCGCGGGATCGATAGAGGCCACGGTGAAATGTGCATAACCACTGGCCGGTAGTCCGATGAGGACGACTCCTGAACCAGACGGCGTATACTCTCCGCATGCCTGCCGATACCCCCCAGCCCCAAAGTCAACGCATCTGGGTCGACGCGGATGCCTGTCCCGCCGTGATCAAGGACATCCTGTTCCGCGCCGCCCAGCGCACCCGCATCCCGGTCACCCTGGTGGCCAACCAGTACATCAGGGTGCCGCGATCACCGTTCATCCGTGCCATCCAGGTCGGCCATGGCTATGACGTGGCGGATCAGGAAATCGTCCGTCAGGCCCGGGCCGGGGATCTGGTGGTCACCGCGGACATCCCCCTGGCGGCGGAGGTGATCGACAAGGGCGTCCATGTCCTCAACCCGCGCGGGGAACGCTATACCCCGGAGAGCATCAGGGAACGGTTGCAGATGCGCGATTTCATGGAGACCCTGCGGGCCAGCGGCATCGAGACGGGTGGCCCGGATGCCCTGCATCAACGTGACCGCCAGGCCTTCGCCAACCAGCTGGATCGCTGGATCAACGGCCGGTGAGACCTCTGCCTCAGCGGGAAAACAGGGTCTTCAGGCGTTCCAGATCCTCGGCCGACCAGCCCCCGGGTTCCGTCAGCGCGTGCCAGGCATCGATATAGTGCTCGGCCGCGAAGGTGTGGCCGTACCCGGGGGGCGTGGAGCCCACCGCCATGTCCGCCGCCAGTTGCAGCATGGTGACAATGGGATACCAGCGCAGATCCGGCGACACATCCGGTCCCCGGGGCTGCAGCATCCACTCCGGCTCGCGGAAGAAGGCATGGGTGTCAAAGAAGGTGACCGGATCACTGGCGTACTGGAGATAGGCAATGCGGAACGTCCCCCAGGGACCGGCCCCGTCGTTCAGCCCCCCGGTCTGGTTCATGAAACGCACCACCGCGCCGTCCCGGAACCGGGGCAGCCAGGGCGGGGAATCCGGGTCGCGCTCCTGGGTGGCCTTGCGCCAGGTTTCGCTGCGAAACGGGGGGCCGCTCCAAAGGGCACCGTGGAAGGGGTCCTGAATGATGTCGTAGACATCGAAGGAACGGTCGGAATTGAGCGCCCCCAGGCTCAGGCCGTGGAGATACAGGGCGGGCCTGGCGTCCCGGGGCAGCCCGGTCCAGTAGCCATACACCTTTTCGAACAGGGCCCGGGCCATCTCGGCCCCGTACTCCCCCTCCACGATCAGGGACAGGGCGCTGGGCAGGTAGGAATACTGGGCCGTCACCGTGGCGATATCTCCCCGGTGCAGATACTCCACCGTATCCTGGGCCGCCGGGTCCACCCACCCGGTGCCCGTGGGCGTCACCAACAGCAACACGGAACGCTCGAATCCGCCCACCCGCTTGAGTTCCTCCAGGGCCAGTCTGGCCCTTTCGCGGGCCGTGTCCGCCGCATTCAGTCCCACGTAGACCCGAATCGGCTCCAGGGCCGGGGCACCGGTAAAGTCCGCGATCTCGCCGGCGGAAGGCCCCGAGGAGATGAAGTTGCGCCCCTGGCGCCCCAGTTCCGCCCAGGGGATCAGGGAAGCACTGCTGCCGGTTTTGAGGGGGTCCTCGGGACGGGCCAGATCGTCCTGGATCAGGGCATCCACCTGCTGATAGGAGTTGTCCGCCGCCCGCAGGGCCAGGGAGAAGATCACCCCGTCGATCAGGGACCAGAACAACATGGCCGCGACCAGCACCCCCACCACGTGGGAGACATGGGCGGGGACAAAGCGCTGCAACCGGCTGGAAAGAAAGAAAAATGTGTACTTGAACAGGCGCGCCACCACCAGCAGCGCGGTGAATATCAGCAGGGTCATCAGACCGATGGCCACGGTGGGCATGCCGCCGATGGGTTCCATGCCCATGATCCCGCGCAAGGTGTTCTGCCACTCGGTGGCCTGCCACAGGAAAGTGACCACGACCACCGCGCAGGCCAGGGCCGCCAGTGACTTCAGGATCAGCTCGTTACGGCGCCGGGGTACTGGCAGTTCCACATAGATCCACAGCCAGCGAAAGAAGAAGCCTACGGCATAGCCGGCGGTAAAGGACAGCCCGGAGATCAGCCCCTGGATGCCGAAGGGGCGGGGCACCAGGCTGGGGGTCAGGGAAAAGGCAAAGAACAGGGTACCCACCAACAGCCCGACGACGGAGAATCCCCTGGCCAGATCCAGGATGAAATCACGGATTTTATGCTTAGCCATAAATATCCTTTACTCTGGAATATCCTTGTTAGAATCCCCTGCACAAGGCCCCCGGAGCCCCGATGAATCACGACGACCTGCGCCAATGGTCCAAGCGCGCCGCCGACTGGACCCACGAATACCATAGCAGCCTGCGCAACCGACCGGTGCGGGCACGGACACAACCCGGCGACATTGCCGCCCGCCTGCCCGAAGCCGCCCCGGAACAGCCCGAGCCCCTGGAGACGATCTTCGAGGATTTCACCCGGATCGTACCCGACGGCATGACCCACTGGCAGCACCCCCGTTTCTTCGCCTACTTCCCCGGCAACGCCGCACCCGCCTCCATGCTGGCAGAACAGCTGGCCAACGGCATGGCCGCCCAGGCCATGCTCTGGCAGACCTCCCCCGCCGCCACGGAAATGGAAACCGTGATGATCGGCTGGCTGCGCGATGCCCTGGGGCTGGCGCCCCACTTCACCGGCACCATCCATGATACCGCCACCATCGCCACCCTCTCGGCAATACTCACCATGCGGGAACGGGCCCTGGCCTGGAACGGCAACACAGCGGGACTCACGGCACAGCCCCGCCTGCGGCTTTATGCCTCCACTCAGGTCCACTCCTCCATCGACAAGGCGGTCCGCATCGCCGGCATCGGCCAGGACAATCTGGTGAAGATCCCCACCGATGCGCACCATGCCATGGACACCACGGCCCTGGACAGCGCCATTCGGGCCGATCTGGCCGCCGGTCACCGACCGGCCGGTGTCATCCTCTGTGTGGGGGCCACCGGCATCGGTGCCAGCGACCGGCTCCAGGATGCCATCACGGTGGCCAAGGCCCACGGTCTGACTACCCACGTGGATGCCGCCTGGGCGGGATCGGCCATGATCTGCCCGGAATTTCGCCACCTCTGGGCAGGCATCGACGGTGCCGACAGCATCGTTTTCAACCCCCATAAATGGCTCGGCATGCAGATGGACTGCTCCATCCAGTTCCTGGCCGATCCGGTCCCCCAGGTCCGCACCCTGGGCCTGCGACCCGATTACCTGGAAACCCTGGGACAGTCGGAGATCACCAACTATAACGAGTGGACGGTCCCCCTGGGACGCCGCTTCCGGGCCCTGAAGATCTGGTTCACCCTCCGCGCCCACGGTCTGGAAGGCCTGCGCCAACGCATCCGCAACCACATTGCCTGGTCGGAAGAATTGGCCGCTACCATGGCCTCACTGCCGGAGGTGGAGATCATCACTCCCCCTGCCCTTTCCCTGTTCAGCTTCGCCCTCAAGGCCGGTGATGATGCCACCGAGGCGCTGCTCACCCGCATCAATGACGATGGGCGAGTCTACCTCACCCAGACCCGGCACGGGGGCCGCTTCGTCATCCGGGTACAGGTCGGACAATTCGACTGCACCCGGGAGGATGTGATGATGGTGCGCCAGACGGTCCGTGAGCTGCTGTCCGGTTAAACCGGCCGGAACAGACCAACCGGCTCAATCCAGATAGTCATCCAGCGCCTTGGACAGGGCATCCCCCAGGTCGGAGAGTTCACCCAGGCGGCGGCAGGCCGACTGGATGTCACCCTGGGCATGCAATTGGTACAGCACCTTTGCCAACTGATGAATCTGGCGGTGCAGACGGTCCACGGCCTCGAACCCAGGGCGCGGATGCAGACCGGACTCATCCATCCAGCGGCTGAAGATGCATTGATCATGGACCGGGCCGGGCAACTCGCGACGGCCCGCCCTGAAGGCATCCACAAGATCCTGAATCCAGGCACGATGTTCCACCAGAGCATACAGCAACGGCAGATATTCACGATTCAGGCGCCGCAGGCGGGCCCAGCGGGGGCTGGGCCGCCATTCCCGTGCCCAGTCCCGCAGGGACTCTGCCGGCATCGGCCTGGCAATACCATAGCCCTGCCCCAGCTCACAGCCGATGCGCAGCAACATGTCGGCATGGCAAGGTGTCTCCACCCCTTCCGCGATCACGCTACGCCCGAACGCACCGGCCAGCCCCAATACCCCGTCCAGGATGGCCAGATCATCGGGATCTTCCAGGATATCCCGCACAAAGCTCTGGTCCACCTTGACCACCCCCGCCGGCAACCGTTTCAGGTACGTCAGTGACGAGTAGCCCGTGCCGAAATCATCCAGGGCGACGTTCACCCCGACGGCACGGCATTCCTCCAGCAACCGCGAAACCTGCACCAGATCACCCAGGGCGCTGGTTTCCAGCACTTCCAACTCCAGATGGTCCGGTGGCACTTCCGGATATCTGGCCAGCAACACCTTGAGACCGGAGGTAAAATCCGGCTGGCGCAACTGTCTGGCACCGATGTTGACGCTCACCGGCATCCTGAAACCTTCCGCCTGCCACAGGGCGATCTGTCTCAGGGCGGTGTCGATCACCCATTCACCCACGGCGACACCCAGGGAGTGATCCTCGATCTCGGGCAGAAAATAGGAGGGAGGCAGCAAACCCCGCTCCGGGTGCTGCCAGCGGATCAGCGCCTCGGCTCCGATGATCTCACCGGTACGCAGATTGACCTTGGGCTGGTAATACAGGACAAACTCACCGGCCTGCAGTGCCCTGCGGATACGCTCGATGCTTTCGTGCCGCGTTCGCAGGCTGCGATCCAGATCGGCGTCGAATCTGTGAAAGCGATTCTTTCCGGTCAGTTTGGCCTGGTACATGGCCTGATCCGCCTGACGCAGGAGCTGATCGGCCTCGACCGGATCATCCTGGGGATAGAAGGCCACACCCAGGCTGGCGGAAACCTGCAGCACATGACCTTCGATCCGTGTACTGCGGGAGGCGGCATCCAGCAGACGGAACAGCAGGGGCAAACCGGCATCGGGATCGGGCAGGTCAAGCAGTACCGCCACGAACTCGTCTCCACCCAGCCGCGAGAGGGTATCACCTTCCCGCAGTGATTCCTTCATCCGGGCGGCAAGCGCCATCAGGAACCGATCCCCCACAGTATGGCCAAACCGGTCATTGACGGCCTTGAAACCGTCCAGATCCAGATATACCACGGCAATGTGCAGACCGCGTCTCAGGGCCTGGCTCATGGCCTGATTCAGACGATCAGCCAGCAGCACACGGTTGGGCAGATTGGTCAACGCATCATAGTGAGCGATGCGCTCCAGTTGCATCTCATGCTCCTTGAGCGGAGTGATATCGGTGGAAATACCCAACAGACCAACCACGGCCCGCGCCTCCGTCTCGTCATGAATCGGCGTCTTGATCTCCAGATAAATCCTGCTGCGGCCTTGACCGTCCTCCAACTCCACCTCCTCCCTGGTCTGCTCGCCCCGCAACACCCGCCGGTCGATCTGCCGCAGGCGACGCGCCGATGCGGGGGGGAGGAAATCACTGTCCTCGGCGCCCATTAACGCCTCCATGGAACAGCTGAACAACCTCAGGGTTGCCCGGTTGGCATAGGTATACCGGTAATGACTATCCTTCATGTAGATGTAGGACGAAACATGATCCAGGGCCTCGCGGAAACGGCGATTCTCCGCATAGGCGCGACGCAACTCCAGCTCGGACTCCTTGCGTTCCGTGACATCGGTAATGACGCCATACCAGCTGACGGCCCCGTCTTCAGCATGATGGGGAAGCGCGTCACCAAACAGCCAGCGAATGGATCCATCCCGGAGCTGCGCCCGATACTCATGTTGCCAGGGAGAAAGATCCCTGGCCGAGCGAATGATCGAGGCAATGAATCTCCGGCGGTCCCGGGAATGGACGGCCTTGAGGGCGATCGCGGCATTTTTCCTCACCACTTCGGGAGCAAGGCCATGCAACTGGCGAATACCTTCGCTCACATAAGGGAAAGAGACATGGCCATCCGGATACAACCTGAATTCAAACACCAGACCGGGAACACGCGCGGCAATGGTCTGGATCTGATCCAGTAGCTTTTCCCGGGTTGCCTCCAGGGCCTTGCGCCCGGAAATGTCCTTGGTGGTACCGATCATGCGCAAAGGCTGGCCGTTAGCCCCACGACTGACCACAATTCCCCGCTCCATCACCCATTTCCAACCACCATCATTGCGCCGCAGGCGGTGCTCATCACTGTACACGGGAGCATCGCCGTCAAGACAGGCCCGCAGGGCAACCATGACCCGCGTCCTGTCATCAGGATGAAGACGGTTTTGCCACTCATCGACGGTTGCGCCAATGTCCTCTTCCCCACAATCGAGCATGGCTTTCCAGCGCGTCGAATAGAATACGGCCCCACTCTCCAGGTCCCAGTCCCATAACCCGAGTCCGGAGCCCTCGATGGCAAAGCGCCAGCGGAATTCACTCTCCTCAAGCTGGGCTTCCCGAGCCTTGATCGCCTCGGTGAGCTGGGCCGCCAGATGCAGGGCACGTTTACGGGTAGAGGCGATGGACAGAATCAGGGCAGCCAGCAGACCAGTAAGACTCCCCCCCCCGGCAAGGGTGGCCCAGGCCGTGGCGTAACGAATGCCGGCACCGGCATCCGGTTCATCAAACACCAGCAGCCACTGGCGATCATTGAAACGGATTGAACGTTGCTGCTGAAAACGGCCCGAATGATCAACGCTCAATTCATGACTGCTGAACAACAACCGTTCAGGACGTGCCTCGGGGCCGTCGTAGAGACGCAGGCTGATACTCCGCCCGTCAAGCTGCTTCCAGTCCCACAATATCCGCCCCATCCAGTCATTCATCGGAAACGGAGTGAACGTCCAGCCCACGAGGGCGACACGACGCCGCGCCTCCGAATCGACCGGCACCCCCTGGAGGTAAACCGGCATGAACATCAGAATCGTTGCCTGCTCAGTGCCCATGACGCCACTCAGCAGAAGGCTGGTACCGCTCAGGGTGGACAGGCCGCTGTCCCGGGCCTGCATCAGGGCCTCCCTTGTGATCGGCTCCATCAGCATGTCGATACCCAGGACCCGCGCATGCCGGGCAGCATCGAAGGGTTCCAGGAAATGCACGGGCACATAGGCATCCCTGTCCCCCGAGGGCTGAATGGAGTAATGCGGAAACCCTTCCCGCAGGCTCGCCACATGACCTTCCAGCGCTTCAGCGGTGATCAGGGGTGCAAAACCGAAGTACTGGTCATCGGAGATGATGTCAGAGACGTGCAGTTTCTGGATGAAGGATCGCCACTCATCCCGGGTCACTTCCTCGGAAGACTCGAACAGCCCGGCGCCACCCCGCAGGACCAGGGCATGGGCATTGAGACGCTCCCGGACCTTGGTGGTGAGCTGATCGCTGGTGAAGGCAAAGCCGGCGAGGACATCTCGTTCCATGACACGGCGCACCTGATCGGCAGCAAAGACCGAGATCACCACGCCGATGATCAATGTGGCCAGCGCAAGCTTCGGCTGAACGAACCAGGCATTGGACAGCATGTATGAAACCTGTGCATTCCGGCTTGCATCGTCCGGATTATCGCCAGCATACATGGGAATATACCTGGCAGGGAGATCACCGGGAAAAGACAGGAAAAGATAGGGTTTGGATGGCCTGTGTCATTGATTTTAAATGAAACACTGACTTAGATTTCCCTCTTTCCCCACCGTGGCTGAATTGCTGCATCGCCACATCCATGATCAATGGAATGGCTCAGATGGTGGCCGCCCAGGGATTCATCCTAATCAGTGAAAACATTTATGAATCAAGCCCCGACCCTGTTTCACACATTCCTCAACAGCTGTGAACAATTCAACAACCGGCTGGCCTTCATTTATCGGGTGGGTGAAGAGGAATTTCAGGTCACCTACGAAAAACTCTTCGAGGATGTGCTGCTGCTGGCACGGGCCTTCAAGGCCGCCAGGATCCGCCGGGGCGACAAGGTGTTTCTGCTGTCCGACAACCGCTATGCCTGGATCGTCACCGACATGGCGCTGCAATCCCTGGGTGCGGTGAGCGTACCCCGTGGCTGCGACACGCCAGCCAGCGAGATCGAATACATCATCAATCACTCCGGCGCCGAATTCGTGATCGTGGAAACGGACGCGGTCTACGAATCCCACCACGAGCTGCTGCACAGCCTCAAGCCCCGGGGCGTGTTCGTGATGGTGGGGGCGGAAAAAAATACCTGGTTCCACAAGGTGGTGTCCTATACCGAGATCCTGGCGAATCGCACCATTGAGCCCCGGGAGATCGAATGGTTCAAGGGACTGGCGGAGCACATCCAGCCGGAAGACCTGCTGACCATCATCTATACCTCGGGCACCACCGGCACGCCCAAGGGGGTCATGCTCACCCACAGCAACATCATGCACAACATCCGCACCCTGCCCCCACTCATCGCGCTCAACGAGACGGATGTCTGGGTGTCGATCCTTCCCTCCTGGCACATCTTTGAACGGACCGCCGAATACATCGGCATCGCCCGCGGTAGCTGCCTGGTCTACTCCTCGGTCCGGACCTTTGCCCAGGACCTGGAAACCTACCGGCCCACCCTGGTGGCCACGGTCCCGCGAGTCTGGGAGGCCCTCTACACCCGCATCACCACCGAACTGAAAAAGAAGGACCCGAAAAAGGCCCGGATCTTCAATCTGCTGGTACGGGTATCCGCCACCTACCGGCGCAATCAGCGCATCCTGAACAATCAGCTGCCGGTGTTCACCAGGCCGCCGGTCCTGCAGCGGATCAAGGACAAGACCCGGGCGGCGCTGACCAATGTCCTGCTATTCCTGCCCAACCTGCTGGCCCGCAGGAAGTTCCGTCTGGTCCAGGTAAAATTCGGTGGTCGTCTCAAGGCCGCCATCAGCGGCGGCGGTAGCCTGCCGCCCTATCTGGACGAATGGATCGACGCCATCGGCATCCGCATCATCAACGCCTACGGCATGACCGAATGTTCACCGGGAATTGCCGGCCGGGGTCTGGACTGCCATGTTTTCGGCACCCTGGGACCGGCGGTGGGGGAAACGGAACTGCGCATCGTCGATGAAGCAGACCAGCCACTGCCGCCGGGCATCGAGGGTGAAATCCAGGTGCGGGGCGCCCAGGTCAGCAAGGGCTATTACAACAATGAGGAAGCCAACGACCAGGCCTTCACCCCCGACGGCTTCCTGCGCACCGGTGACCTGGGGCGCATGACCCTGACCGGAGAACTGGTCATCACCGGCCGCGCCAAGGACATCATCGTCCTCGCCAGCGGCGAGAACGTGGATCCGACCAACATCGAGGCCACCCTGTCCATGTTCCCCTTCGTCAAGGACGCCGTACTGGTGGGGCAGGACAAGAAGGGACTGGGCGCCCTCATCGTGCCCGACATGGAAAAACTCAGGGAATTCGTCCAGGAAAAATACAACCAGATCATGGGTGAAACCGATGAGGCCTTGAGGGACAAGCACCTTCTGGATCGCCTGCGCGGGGAAATGAACAAGCTGCTGCAACCTCGCAAGGGCTTCAAGCCCTATGAGAAGCTGCACAGCATCTATTTCCTGAACAAGGACTTCACCCCGGGCGAGGAAATCACCAACACTTTCAAGAAAAAGCGCCACGTGATCGAAAGAAAGTACAGCGAGATCATCAACCGCCAGCTCAACTGAAGGTTTTTTGCCCAGTAAAACCGATCCGGAAAACAAGATCGCCGCCCTTCACCCGGCAACCACAGAACAGCCATCAGTCATCTGATCACGCCGGCAGAGCCGGCGTTTCCCCGCATTCCATCCCCTTCGACCGGGCCTGGGCCTGCCGGCCAGGCCCATCCTGCCCCGGCAAATGACGCCCTTGGCACACATCGTGCTGAAAGAATCGTGTCTCCAGTATTTGCAGGCCCAAGTGCCCTTGATACGCACGGAATCAGTGCAATCCCGATAGCCGCTCCAGCCTTTTCCGGCCTCTTTTCCCGTGTTCGGAACTCCGGAGCCGTGGCGACCCGATCAGACAATGAGTCCGTAACACGATGAATAACCACACAAAAAGCAGCATTTACCAGCAACAACCCGTATCAGAAGACAGGCTGATGCACACGATTGGCCATGCCGCACCAGGGATGATCATGTCCAATCCGGAAAATCCGGCGGATCAGGGATATCCGGACGATGCGGCCTACCGTGCGCTGTTTACCGCAAGCCCGGCGGCCATGCTGTTGCTGGAACCCGATGACATGCGGGTGCTGGATGCCAGCCATGGGGCCTGCGCCCTGCTGGGCCGGCCGATTCAGGGCATCGTGGGCATGAAGCCGACACACTGGGCCCCCGGCCAGTCTGGACAGTTGGACCGAATGGCGGGGGAAGCCCTGGCTGAAGACCAGGCAGGGACGCAAGCATTGGAGATCGGACGGGTCGATGGCGTGCTGCTTGAAGTGAATTGCTCCATTCGCGCCGTGACGGTGCAAAAGCGGAAACTGCTGCTGGTGGCCCTGGGTGAAACGCCCGAATCTGACGGGAAACTCATCGGGGCCACAGGGGAAGCGGAGAAGACCCATCCCGTACTCACGGAAGCAGAGCGCCGGGAACGGGACCGGCAAAACATCATCGCGGCCCTGGAGGCCTGTCACGGAAAGGTGTTTGGCCGAGGTGGCGCGGCACAGCTGCTGGGCATTCCGGCCACCACCCTGGCCTCACGAATCAAGGCGATGGGCATTCCCCAGAAATCCCGGCGCAAAAGTCAAGAAAAGAGACAGCGGACCCTCAAGGCAACCGCATGAACAGCCATTCCGCGACGGCGGGGACCTCGACAGGCCAGGGGTTCGTTTTCCGGGACCGCGGGATTCTGACCGGCAACAGCTACTGACACAAAGGGACAAACCGGGCCTGGGTCAGCCGGGCCAGGTCCAGGGGAGACAACTCGATCTGCAGCCCCCTACGACCGGCGCTCACGAACATTGTGGGAAAGCCCTGGGCCGAGTCGTCGATATAGGTTGTCAGGCGTTTTCTTTGCCCCAGGGGACTGACACCTCCCAGGACATAGCCGGTGGTACGCTCCACCAGGGTCTTGTCCGCCATGGCGGCCTTCCTGGCCCCGGCGGCGCGGGCGATGCCTTTCATGCTGAGCATGGAGGCGACGGGTACCACAGCCACGGCCAGTGCGTTACCGTCCAGGCTCACCACCAGGGTCTTGAAGACCCGATCCTCCGGCAGGCCCAGCTTTTGAGCCGCCTCCTTGCCATAGGCGTCGCTGGACGGATCGTGGTCATAGGCATGGACCGTATGGACGACTCCCGCCTTTTTCACCTGCTGGACACCCGGTGTCATAGACCGTTCCCCTCGGGCTCAGGCCGCCCCACCCTGCCCCATCAGACGCCGGTTGAGGGCACGCACCGACAAAGGGGCAAAGATGGCGGTAATGATCACGGCCCAGACCAGGGCGCCCAGGGCGGGGCCGAGTACCGGGCCGCCGGAGAGCAGGCCCCGGCAACTGTCCACCAGCATGGTCACCGGGTTGAGGGCCACCAGGGTCTGCAACCACGACGGCAGCGTCTCAAGGGGTACGAAGGCGTTGCTGACGAAGGTGACGGGAAACAGGGCCGTGAATCCGAACAGCTGGACATGCTCCGGATCCCGGGACATGACACCCACCAGCACCATCACCCAGGAAAAGGACAGGGCGAAGGCCAGCAGCAATACGATCATCACCGGCAATCCCCACCAGGGCGCCTCCATGCGAAACCCCAGCAGGAAGCCCACACCCAGCAGCAGCAGGATGCACAGCACCTGCTTGACCATGTCTGCCAGGATGCGTCCCGCCAAGGGTGCCCAGCGGGGGATGGGCAAGGCCCGCAGACGATCGAAGACGCCCTTGGTCAGGTCGGAATTGAGGCCGTGGCCCACATAGACGGTGACGAACACCAGGTTCATCACGATGACGCCGGGCAGGATGAAGGACAGATAATCCTCGGTGGAACCCGCCACCGCGCCGCCGAACACGAACAGGAACAGCACCAGGAACAGGATGGGCTGAATGGAATAGTCACCCAGTTCCCAGGGGTTGTGGCGCACCTGGACCAGACTGCGCCAGGCCAGGGTCAGGCATTGCTGCAAGGCACGCATCAGGCGGACTCCTCTGCGTCATCCGGGCCCGGTCCGGCACGACGACCGGTGAGGGAAAGGAACACATCGTCCAGGCTGGCACCCCGCAGAGCCAGTTCATCCACCGGGACGCCGGCCTCGTCCAGGGCACGCACCAGGGCGGGCAAGTGCTCCGGATCGGCGGCGGGCGCGCTGACCCGATGGCCCTTGATGTCCGCCGGACGACCGGTGATCCGGCTCACCCATTCCGCCACCCTGGCTATGTCGTCCCGCTCCCGCACCACCACTTCCAGGTTTCTGTGCCCCACCCGGGCCTTGAGGGACTGGGCGGTGCCCGAGGCGATCACCCGGCCCTGATCGATAATGGCGATTTCATTGGCAAGGGCATCCGCCTCATCCAGATACTGGGTGGTGAGCAGCACCGTGGTCCCCTCGCCCACCAGCCCGCGCACCAGTTGCCAAAGATCCAGACGGGCACGGGGGTCCAGGCCGGTGGTGGGCTCGTCCAGGAACAGGATACGGGGACGTCCCACCAGACTGGCAGCCAGGTCCAGGCGCCGGCGCATGCCGCCGGAATAGGTCTTGGCGGCCCGATGGGCGGCGTCCTGCAGATGGAACTGTTCCAGCAGGCTCCGGGTGCGGTCACGGGCATCGGCGCGGGAGAAGCCCAGCAGACGGGCGATAAGGATGAGATTTTCCCGGCCGGTGAGTTTCTCGTCCACCGAGGCATACTGCCCGGTAAGACCGATAAGTTCCCGCACCTGATGGGCCTGGGTGCGCACGTCAAAGCCCCCTACCCGGACCTCGCCGGCATCAGCCTGCAAAAGGGTGGCAAGGATGCGTACCAGGGTGGTCTTGCCGGCGCCATTGGGGCCAAGCAGACCGAGGACAGTGCCTTCCGGCACGCTCAAATCCACACCGGCCAGGGCCTGGGTGGCGCCGAAACGCTTGCTGAGGTCGGTAATCTGGATGGCAGCGGGCATCCGGACCAACTCCCGGGAGTGGAAACGCCATTATCTTAACAGCCCGTCAACCCGTCTGGGCTACACTGACGCCTGCATTCATCACGGGAGCGGCAGGCCCAGGCCGACCGCTCCGGGAGATACCCTACCGACATGCCACTGACCATTGACCCTGAATCCATCATCCAGGCCGTGCGCGACCAGGTCAGCCTGACCCTGGCGGAGCGAACCCGCGCCGCCACCCGCAAGAGTGACGGTTCCTGGGTGACCCAGGTGGACCTGGACATTCAGCACGGCCTGCAGTCCTGGCTGGAACGGCACTACCCCGAGACCGGATTCCTGGGGGAAGAAATGTCCCCGGACCAACAGCAGGCGGCCCTGGCCGAGGATCGCCCGGTCTGGGTACTGGACCCGCTGGACGGCACCAGCAACTTCAGAATGGGCCTGCCGGCCTACGCCACCAGCCTGGCCCTGCTGGAGCGCGGCCAACCGATCTTCGGCGTGATCCATGACCCCTGCCGCAACGAGACCTTTTCCGCCCAGCGAGGTGCCGGCGCACAACTCAACGGCGTCCCCCTGAAGCTGGACCCCGACGACACGCCACCCCTGCGAGAAGCCCTGGCCGGCGTGGATTTCAAGCGACTGCCCAAGGCATTGGCCACCCGGCTGGCCAATGCCCCACCCTATGCCTCCCAACGCTCCATCGGCTCCATCGCCCTGGAGTGGTGCTGGGTGGCCGCGGGACGCTTTGCCGTCTACGTCCACGGCCGACAGAACCTGTGGGACTACGCCGCCGGACAGCTCATCCTCAGCGAGGCCGGCGGCTGCCTTGCCACCCTGACGGGATCGGCATCCGACACCCTGGACCTGCGCCCCCGCTCCGCGGTGTGCGCGGCAAGCCCCGATCTGATGCGGGAATGGCAAGCCTGGCTGAGCCTGGTCAGCCCCCCCTGACGGCCATGGCCAGACGGGCCACCGCGGCCCCCACCCCTTCCACCGCCTTGCGAACGCCCTCGTCCCGGAGTTCACCGGCGTCGGTGAATGCCTTGTCCGCCTGACTCACCCCCATCTGCTCGGGGACCACGAGAAACCCGAGGTTGGCCAGATACTGACGGGTATGCTGCAGGGAACGGATGCCACCCAGACCGCCCGGAGATGCCGCAGTGATGCCGGCGGGCTTGCCCCGCACATGGACCGTCCCCGGCCGACCGGAGCCATCCGGCAAGGGGCGGGACACCCAGTCCAGGGCATTCTTGAGCAGAGGGGTGAAGAAACCGTTGTATTCGGGGGAGGCCAGCAGCAGGCCGTCATGATCGGCGAACAACTGCTGCAGCCGGGCGGCATTGTCGGGCAACCCCTGGCCGTCTTCCAGGTCGCCGTCATAGAGGGGCAAGGGATAATCGCCCAGACTCACCACCCGGACCTCGGCCCCCGCCACCTCGGCGCCGCGCGCCATCACGGCCAGCACCTTGCGGTTCAGGGAGTCCCGGCGGGCACTGCCGGACAGGGCAAGCAGACGTGGCTTGGACATGGTAATCCTCCGTTATCGTGCATCCTGTTCGAGTGAATGGTTCAAAGACGATTTCTACACTTTTGAGGTGACAGTCTGCCGTCCACGGCATTCAACCGGGCGGGACCCATCACACAGCAGTCCGACTAGCGGTAATACTACGATTTCACCTTGCTATCGTGGTGCTATTCGACTGCGTTCGACATCGGCAGGCAGCGACTGCGCAACAATCCCCGCCAGCAAGGTCTTCTCGACCAAGGACTCCAGCCCGAGTGGCGCGACTCTGCCAGCCTCCGCGGAATCGATGGCCGAAAAGAGTAATGAGTCATATGCCATGGCGAGCCATCGAGCAGGAAGATCGATGCGGAACACGCCAGCTTCCTGTCCCCGCAAGAAGAATTTTTCGAGCGCATCACTGAAAAACGAATGGTACAGCTGGCTCGGATCACCTTTGTCATCCATGACCCGCACCCACTGCGCGTGATACCAAAACAGGTAGAACGCCCTTCCCTTCACCACGTTTGCTGTAAGGCGACTCAAGGCGGCGATGGACGGTGAGGTATCTAACTCGGCCTTGGCCAGTGCATCCTGCAGATGGCCAGTCGCGCGTTCGAGCAGCATCTCGATGACGGCCTTGCGTGTCGGTGCGATCCGGTAGAGGGTCGCCTTGCTAATCCCGGCGCTCTTGGCAATCTCTTGGAGAGTAGCCCTCGGCCTTCGCACTATGGCCAACGCTAGTGCGCTGGCCAGTTTGTCGTCCACGCTATTTACGATCATCGCGCCGTCTCATTCTGGGTCCATCTCGATTCATCCGCGTCATCAGACAGAAATTCTGCCGAAGAGGGGGCCTCAAGGCAATCAGGCGAATCAAATAAAAATCAAATGAATCTCTATTGATTCAAAAAATTCTAGAGCGTACCATTGGTATCTTTAGAGATTCAGCTGTCCAACTGTTCACACGGGATAACATCGCCATGCACCGGGTCAGTTCGCTGGCGCTCTTGCTGCTATTCCTCGCCGGTTGCCACAGCGCCAGCTCCGACATCACCTTGCCTGCCCCTGAGCAACCGACCCACTTGGAGGTGATGGTCGTCATACCCCGCGCGCAACTGTTTTCGACAGAGCTGACGGGACGGATCACCCCTGTTCATATGGCTGATGTCGGTCAGGCCGGTGTGAGTCTCTTCAGGACCCTGGGGAGACGCTGGTTTGATGGAGGCAGACCACAGCCTTGCAACTCAGTCTCGACGCACAAAGGCACGTAAGCGCCGCGTCACTTGCCGGACACGCAGAGGTTTATTCCGGAATAGCCTGTTCTGGTCAAGTCGCAGCGGACACGGATTAAGCAGCAACCGCTAAAAAATGTTGCTGAGGGGTGATGTACCCCAGGGACGAGTGGAGCCGGTCGCTGTTGTACTCCATCTCGATGTACT